>JACJXV010000004.1 GCA_020636445.1 Lewinellaceae bacterium
GCTGAACGACTACGATTTGTCAGCCGGCGTATCCGGTCAGGTGATTAATGTGTTAAAAAAACAAGGTGAATTGGTCCGCAGGGGGGAGGCTATTGCGCGTATTGGAAGTGGCGATTATATCATTCGACTTTTTGTATCCGAGGAAGATGTAACCAAGGTAAACGCAGGCCAGCCGGTTGGTATCAGCATTAATACATATCCCGACCTGACTTTTCAGGCCACGGTGACAAAAATCCTTCCAGGCTTTGATCCTGCAGAACAATCCTACATCGTAGAGGCGCAATTTGATCAAATGCCGGAAAAGATGTTTTCCGGCACACAACTTCAAGCCAATATTAAAATCGGGGATAAAAAAGATGCGCTTGTAATTCCTACCGCATATGTGATGAAAGGAGGATTCGTAATGCTGCAAAACAGTGAGATCATACAAATCAAAACAGGCAGTTTGAACAGCCAGTGGACGGAAGTGATTTCGGGTCTCTCGGACAAGGATGTCATTGTAAAGCCCAAAAATTGAACCATGAATATCAATCAGAAAATCGCCAGCGTATTGCTGACTTCCCGGCTTCGTCAGTTGATGGTGGCAGTATTGAGCGTAACCTTCGGCATTTCGATGTATGTTTTCATGAACAGTTTCATGGCAGGTGTCAACAATCAACAAACAGAGATCACCTTTACCTCCATGGCACACATAAAAATCTACAACGACCTGTCCGACGAGGTAAAACCCATAATGCCTGTTCCTGCAGACACTCATACCGTGATAATGGTTAATAATGCGCGCAATATCCGGTATACGGAAGGCATCAAAAATGCGGATGGAATCAAGGAGCAATTATCCACGCATGACGAGATCACCGGCATAACCGCCCAGCTCAATCAAAATGTATTCCTGCGCAATGGCGTATCCAAAATCAGCGCTATGCTTTCCGGAGTAGAGACCATCAGCGAGGACCAGGTATTTAAAACATCTGAATACCTCGTGGAGGGGGATTTGCAGGATTTGGACAAGCGTTCCGACGGCATCATTCTGGGCATCAGTTTGGCGAAAGGGATCGGGGTACACACGGGTGATAATGTGGCTGTCATCACCTCCGACGGCATTTCCAAATCATTTAAAGTAGTGGGATTATTGGAGACAGGCGCAAGCGCCGCGGATAAAACCAAAGCCATCGTGTCTATACAAACGGCCCGTCAGCTTTTTTCCAAAAACAAGAGTTATGCTACGGAAATATTGGTAAACATCAAGGACTATGCCCTGGCGCAGAAAATAGCCGGGCAACTTTCCAGCTTGACCCGCTACAAAGTGGAGCCATGGCAGGAAGGAAACAGCCAGCTGGATTCCGCCAATGTTTTACGCGACATCATCGCCATAGCGGTTTCCCTAACCATTTTGATCGTAGCGGGGTTTGGCATTTACAACATCATGAACATGACGGTTAATGAAAAAATAAAAGAGATCGCCATTCTTAAAGCGATGGGGTTCAATGGTAAAGATGTGATTGAGATATTCCTCACCCAATCGGTGGTCATTGGTCTGATGGGAGGTCTAACCGGTTTGGTTCTGGGACGCATCATTGTTTCTATTGTTGACAACATCCCCTTCAAGATTGCTACGCTTACAACACTGCCCGTAGAATACAGGACTTCCGATTACCTTATGGCTTTTTGTTTCGGTATCATCATCACTTTTCTGGCCGGGTACCTGCCTGCACGAAAGGCGTCGAAGATTGACCCGGTGGATATTTTACGAGGGTAAACCGGACAAATTATTCAAAACCAGGAAAAAATATTAAAGTATGACGGCTTTATCCGTGCACCAAATCAACAAGTACTTTCATGAACCCGTGAATTTTCACGTTCTGAAAGACATTTCTTTTGAGGTGACAAAAGGTGAATTTGTGGCAATCATAGGAAAATCCGGCTCCGGAAAATCGACTTTGCTGTACCTCTTGTCTACTATGGATACGGATTATGGAGGTTCTATTGCTATCAACGGCACGCAGGTTACTGGCTTAAAACAAAACCAGTTGGCAAAATTCCGCAATGAACACATTGGCTTTGTGTTTCAGTTTCACTTTTTGCTGCCTGAATTTTCTGTCCTTGATAATGTGATGTTACCGGCCCTGAAACTCAAGAAAAAAGGCAAGGAGGAAATTGAGCATGAGGCCCTGGAACTGCTCTCTATGTTAGGTTTGAATGGACAGGAACACAAGAGAGCCTCTCGCATTTCGGGTGGGCAGCAGCAGCGGGTGGCCATCGCGAGGGCTTTGATCAATGGGCCTGCTATTATTATGGGGGATGAACCGACCGGGAACCTGGACTCCAAGAACACCAAAATTGTGTTCGATATTTTTCGCCGGCTGGCCAAAGAACGCGGACAAACCATTATTGCAGTCACCCACGACGATGAATTCGCGGCCAATTGCGACCGGATCATCGAACTTTCAGATGGAGTATTGATATAAATGATATTAAAAAAAATCATATAAATTATGAAAGAGAAATTATTTCTGTCCTTATCTATTGTATTTTACACCATTTCTGCCACATTCGGCCAGAACACCTATACCTATCCCATGGGGCCTTTTGGTGTTTTATATAACGGTGACCTGATAGAGGCCGATTATTGGGACACTGTTCCCAGGATTCTCTCCGCTGGTGTCGGTTTTTGCGATATTGTTGGAATCAATGCAATGCAGCTCAATCAAAACTCGGTTATGCAAGCGGGTGGTGCCTGGCTGACCGACCTAAATTGTAACGGTAACAATGCAGATTTCACATCAACTTCGCTGGCATCGGGAATTCAACCGGCTTTTATTTACCAAAATGAACCCTGGGTATTTCAGGACGGCGCCATAGGAATGGACGGCCTTCCGATTGTATTTAGTTGGCCTGTTCTTGGTAATACGCTGGATGTTACCGACTTCCGTTTCATCCTCAATACAGGTGATACCATTATCCCGTATGCTGCGGGGCTATGGCCCAATTATGAGAATAATGAACGCAATTGTGTTGTCGTATTCGGCGAGTTTGCCAACAAAAGGCCGAGCACGGATCCATTAGCCCGATTCCCGGTAAAATGCGAAATCGTAGCAGATAATACTCCTTTATTGCTTGTAGGTCCGAATAATCAGGTGGTGAGTGCGGTGGGATTATCCTGGGAAACGACCACCAGCCCCTACGATCCTGGCAACGGCCCCAGGCTGGTTGGTGCGAAGCTAAACCGGGTTGAGACTCCTAATCCGGGCGAACAAACAAATAATAACTTGTTTAACAATTTTACGGGTTCTTTTCCAAATGATGAATTTGCTTTATACAATGGTGGCGATTTTCGCTTGAGAATGCTGACGACGGGCGGGTTTTCACCGGATGGCGTACGTGGGGTAAAACCCACCGAATTTGAGCGTTTCTTCCGCATTCATGCCATTGCCCCCGACAATACAACCCTGTTGCTCGAGAAGACAGACACCCTTTATGCGGTAAAAGGGGGAACTTTAAAAATTCTCGGTTTGTCCGATCTGGGTCGAAAAAACACTCAATATGATGATTGTTATGACGAAGACCGCGATAATTACATTGACATTATCCTCGAAGGCGATGAGGATGCCGCTCGAAATATTACATTCCTCGAAATACCGAGTATTGCAGGAGGTTATGATGCATTTTACAATCCCGGAGGCCCTGGTTCCACACCGTTTCCTGGCGTTGCTTATTCTTCGCCTGGGCCAGCCGATCTGGAGCCCGTTATTATCGCTTTGGATAATCCTATGCGTGTTAATGCTAATTCATTGACAGTCGGGCTATCTGAAACATATTTAAACAGTAAGATGTATGTTGTCCCCAATCCCGCTACCGATGAAATTAAGGTTGATGTAGAGCCTGATTTCAACGGCAGTTTTGAAATTTACAACACGATGGGCGTATTATTGCTCCAGGTAAATGAAAATACAATCAGTATCGATCAGCTCAAGCCCGGGACTTATTTCCTGCTGAAAAAATACAGGGATGGAAAGACTATAACTGCAAGATTCATTAAAATATAAGATTGAGGACAAAAATAAATATCATATTACCGATTGCACTGGCGTTGATCTTACCGGGACTGGGTTTTCTCACCAGTCGGAAACCGCATTATCCTGAGATCATCGGACTGTTTGGCGCCTGGCTTCTTTCCTCGCTAATCCTGTATTTGTTGTGGTGTGTAATGGTATTTAGTTGGGATTTACGCACTGGTCAGACTAAATGGCGTTTTGCCGGGGCTTTCGCCGGTTTGTTAGTAGTATGGATAGGGGCGGTTACATTTTTGGATATCAGACCTGAAAATTCTATTCGGATCATTCTGGCGGTAATCGTGTTTCTGCCCATTCAATATGCCTTGCGTACGCAGCGGAACAATGCCCGTTTACAGTTGGAAAAGGAAAAGATCCTGACGGAGAGCTACCGAGCGCAATTAAAAGCCCTTCAGGCTAAAATCGACCCGCATTTTTTGTTTAATTCCCTGAACACGCTGCAATCCATGGTGCGCCACCAACATACTAATTCAGAGCAGTTTATCATCTGCCTTGCAGATTTTTACCGACATACGTTAAAACATACTGAGGATACAACACTTCCACTTTCCGATGAACTTGCCGTATTGCGCTCCTATTTGTTCTTGATGGAAAGTCGGAATGAGGGAGCGGTTAGGATAGCATGGCAAATTGATCCGGCTTTGCAATCATTTCACCTTCCTACGCTTAGCCTGCAGGTTGCAGTGGAAAATTGCTTCAAGCACAATAGCCTTTCCCCAAAATTGCCGCTACAGATTGAAATTTCCAGCACTGACGACCACTACATCAAGATCAGCAACAACATCCAGCCAAAGATTGGGGAAATGGACGCATCCGGATATGGATTGGTCCTATTGAAAAAACGATATGAATTGATGGGTATACAAAAAGGCCTTGTGCTGGAAAAAACGCCCCATCAATTTTGTGTGAAATTAAAATTGATCTAGGAGATGAATGTCTTGATCGTTGAAGATGAACCCCACACCGCTTTTCTTCTGCGGGAAATCATCGAGCAGGATGCCGATTTCATCGTGGTGGAAAATCTGGAATCCATTGTGGATACGGTTCATTATTTGGGTAAGTATCAGAAGAACCTAGATCTGCTGTTTTTTGATATCCAATTAGCCGATGGCCGCAGTTTTGAGGTATTTAAACATATTGATGTGGTAGTACCTGTTGTCTTTTGTACGGCATACGATGATTATACCCTTCAGGCCATCAAGAACAATGGTATTGATTATGTCCTGAAGCCTTTTAAAGAAGAAGAAATTCACATTGCGCTGCAAAAATACAAACGAATAATTTCCAATTTGCAGGCAAAAAGGCGGATACCGGTTTATTTTCAGGCGGATCAGCCTAAAACCTACCAACAGAGCTTTTTGGCTGAATACCGGGAAAAATCGATCGTTAAACGGGTGGAGGAAATTGCCATGTTTTATCTGGAATACGAAACGGTATTTATGTACACCTTCAGTGGGGAAAAATTTCCACTGTTCAAGAAACTGGAATACATCGAGTCGGTCTGTGATCCACACCAGTTTTTTCGCATCAACCGGCAGATGCTGGTCAATCGCTCTGCAGTGGTTTCTTTTGCGCCGTTTTTTAATAGAAAGATCGTCCTCCAGCTCAAGATCAAACTAGCTGATAAGTCCATTGTAAGCCGGTTAAAAGTAAGCCCGTTCAAAGAATGGCTGGAAAAGTAATCATGCCCAGTCCCACTGTCAGCAAATACAGCACACGCTGTACATTGGGCACACCCCAACGTAACATATTTTGTGCCCACGCAACATAACGACCGTACCATCGATAAAGGGGAAAAGACCGCGGACAGCGGTGAACTGGGGTATAGTCGTCTATGGCTGGGGTTACCTTGAATTTCTTACTTGAGACACCAGTAACTACCCTCTAATTTCCCCAAATCACTTCGCAATGGGATATCCGTAACTACTGAAGTTTGAAGCGCACCGGCAAGCGAAACTGAACCTTCACGGGGCGGCCTCGTTGCCGGCCGGGAGTCCACTTGATGTTATCCTCGTTCATCCCGTTGATCACACGGGCAGCTTCTTCCCCGCATCCCCCGCCGATATCTTTCAGTATACTTACGTCCGTGACCGTTCCATCCGTATCAATGACGAACTGTACAACGGCTGTACCTTCGATGCCGTTTTCCCGGGCGATTACGGGGCATTTCAGGTGCTTGAATACATATTCCAGCACTTTCCGATCCGAACACTGCCTCTTTTCCTCCTTGGTTTTCTCATTCTCACAACCTGGAAAGAGCGGCATATCTTCAACTACGAAAAAGATATCGTCACCATCAGTGGGAAGAGGTTGGGGCGGTGGTGGCGGCGGAGGGAGTACTTTTTTTACTTGTACCGGGGGCGTTTCCACGGCTTCATCCGTATCGACACTCCGGTCGATGAATTCAGGTTCCTCTTCCGCGAGAACTTGTTCATCCGGCACTTCTTCGATAACCGGCGGCGGCGGAGGGGGCAGTGGTCGTGGCGGGTCGGTGGTCCGTGGCGGGTCAATTTCGAGAACATCTTCAAGTAAGATGAAGTTCTCGGAAAAAGGCACTTTGGGCTCGTACTGCGTCCAACCCAAGGCCAGCATGGATAAACCCAGGGCAAGCGCCAGGCCAAGGTTGAAAAAAGTTCCACGCAAACGGAAGGCATCGGCTTCCGGGTATTTGGTGCGCGCAAGCACACTACCTGGCTTGCGGGTATGTCTTTGGGCCAACGCTCCGGTTGCTATTTTGGCCATCCGCATGCGAATGAGCAGGATGACCCCCAACACAGCAAGCAGGATTCCCAGCAAGCCAAGGAAGAGCGCAGTGGTGGTTATTACGATGCCCATATTTGGCGGTTTTTAGATGAGATGGTGAAGTTTGGAAACGATATTAGGTTAGATGTGATGCAAAATCAAAATGGTGGGCGAAGGTCATGTTTTCCGATTTTCATCCAGCAGGCTGAAGTTGAGGGCGAAGTAAAAAAAACGTATACTCCAGCGAAGTTTTACTTGAGGCGCATTAATGTTAATGCTTCGTCAACTATGAATTTAGGGGTCAGATATCTCCCGGATTTTCCATTGTGCCTGATTATTCCCCAAAATTTCTCGCAACGACGCAACGATGTAACGAGACATAGCGGTGTCGTTTCACGTTTCACTAATCCTTAACCTCGCCCTGCAGCAGCATTTTTAATTTGGGATCTTCTCCGCCATTTCGATGTCGGCATATCCCGGTTTGGTCATGTGAAAATTGAACTTTCGGTCAACGGTTGCACGTTAATGATGACCGCGTAAGCCAGGAGGTACCGGGCTAACATCCTCACAGCAATAGCGCTCCTAGAGGACTGTTAAAGAGAAATGAAGTCGTACCACTCCCACCAGGTTGACTTGAATACAAAAAGTGCTGTTGGAAGACAATTGCTGGAATTCCAGACACGAAATACAGCGTAAATACTGTGTTTTTTTGTAGAAAGGTAATATTTTTAAAAGTCGCGTATGTATTTGCTTGTTTTGATGCCAGGCGTTGAGGGCCACGACATTACCACGCCGCTTTTTGTATGTTGAAGTAAACAACCATCTGTTCATAGACTGTTGCTTGCTGAATATTGAAATAAAACAGGTTATGAAAAAACACTGGCTTGTCTCTACGATCTTTTCGCTGTTTTGGTTAACCACGACTGCCCAAAGCCCCCCGAACGAGACCCACCAGATTGGCGACACCCGGGTAGCGGTGCGCTACGCCTACGGCACTCAAAAACCCCTTTTTGTGGATCTGTTCACGGGCAAGCGCAGTTACCAGCTCCGAAAAGCCGGCGGGCTGGGCGGCACTGAGGTACAGGGCGACATGAACTTACCACAGCGCAACGATCCGCTCTACGGCAAGCTGACCTACTCGGGTAGCCTGGTGAAGAAGTCGAACGTGTCCGACAAGCCCATCGGCCTGCGGGCCGATGCCATTGTACTCGTACCTAATGAGGGCTTGGTAGGCTACACGCTCACCCATACCGCCAAGGACTCGGTGCAGGGCGACACACAATACGGCTTTATCCGTTGGCGGCTCGACCTGGCTACAGGCCAGATCAGCGAGGTGCTTACCGATGAGGTGGTGGTGGTAGCTCCCCGATCCTTTGTGCTGGCTGAGACCTTCCTGTACGTGCGTAAGGGGCCGATGAAAGGGCAGTCGGGTAGCCCCAGCCATGCGCATGGCTATCTCTTCGAAAAAGGCCAACTCAGCCAGAAGTGGACAAACCTGGCCGTCATGAGTGTGCCGCGGGGCACGGCCTCGGGGTTTGATTACCAGGAAGTGAAGCGCTATGTGCGTTACGACGGGCCTTACATGCAAATCGCCACTCAGCGCGATGGTGCCACTTGCGAGGTGCTGGTCTTTGATCGCAAGCTGAAAAATCCCCGTACCTATTTTCCTGCGCTGGTGGTGTACCAAAACCACGCGCGGATGCCCGACTGGAATTTTAAGCCTGGTCGTGACTTGATTAAATATTACCGCCAGGGCACCATGTACGCTCCTGATCAACTTTTCCAACGCATGGTGCTGGTGCCCAGCCCTGATATTGCTGGTTTGTATGGGATTCTGCAGCCCGATGGGCGGGTAGCGTATCCCGAAAGCAGTCTGGGCCTGGCGCCCGTCCTGACTACCGAACAGGTGGCTAACGCCCCCAAGGATTCTACTTACCTCCTGGTACATTTCTTCGTGGTAGCCTATTCGGGTGAAGGCGATCAGATGGGCTTTGCCGTAGCCGGTCCCGACGGCAAGCTGTCCTATGGGTCTGCGGAAAAGCCGGTCTGGACCGAATGGTTAATTTACGAGAGCGACATTTTAAAAGAGAACATTCGACACGCTGTCATTCACCCCGTTGTGTTTGTGGCCAAACTCCCTGATGGGCGCTGGCAGGGCCATGCAGCCGCACGTTATGGCTACAACTGGATCAACGAAAATCTGTCTTATTATTACCCTTCCACCATGGGGCAGCCTAATGAAGACCAGTCTTTGGCCATCTTCAATGCGGAGACACAACTGTTGCAGCACGACAGTGCGATAGGCAAACGCAACGAGGCTATTGCAGCCGCCAATGAGGTCGCTTCCCGCCGGCGGCAGGAGGAACAGGCAGCGAAACGAAAAGCCGAACACGAGGCCTGGCTGCGCTCCCGGCCGGTGCCCTCAGCTAATAGAGCCCCACTTAGTATTGGCTCTAAATGGCAGGGCTTCACCTATACGGCGCAGACAACGGCCCGTTATAACCAGGTTGCGCAACCCAGCTATGCGCAACGCATGCGTGAGTTTAATGCTTATCTCAATGCCAAGATTTACCGGACCTGGTGAGAGAAGGCTGATGAACCGTTTTTTGCCCGACAGGAGGTGGGTGTTATTGCTCTTAATCAGTTCGCCCTTAACCAATACCTCGTGATCTTCGGATCGCGCACCTTAGAAGACCATTATACTCCAGCCTTCGGGCAGTTCCGCGCTAATGAGCATCCTTTCGGCATGATTCCGTGTAATTAGATTTCAAATGTAAGTCCATTTGCGGGAAGGGGATGACGATGTTGTGCTGGATAAATTTTTGGTTAATAATCCTGCGGATGTCGCTTTTTACTTTGTTGATTCTGAAGATGTTTTTACTAAAAAAGAGGACTTGAAAATCGAGGGAGGAATTGCCGAAATTAACCAGTCGGGCTTCGGTTAGTTCCCGGTCAGAATTATCGGGGTGTTCGAAGGCACTTTCTTCCAAAATCTTGATCACCAAATCCACATCGCTGCCATAAGCCACCCCCACGTCAATGCGGAAGCGCGTTTTTTTGGTCTGGTGACTCCAGTTGATTACTTTATTCGTGGTGATTAATGAGTTGGGGATAATAATGGAAATATCATCCGTATTTAGTCCTTTCGATGTGCGCAGTCCAATGCTCTGGATGCGAACAATGTTGCCATCAATTTCCAGGACATCATCAATTTTGATGGATTGCTCGGAGAGTAAAATGATCCCCGATATGACATCGTTGAAGGTTTGCTGTAGCCCCAGGCCTACACCAACCAGCAAGGCGGCCGAACCGGCGATCAAAACGGTTACTTTTATGCCGATGGCTTCCAGTATAAACCCAATGGCAATTACCCATATTACGTAGCTGATTATTTGGAACAGGGCATAGGCACTGCCTTTGTTCAGTTTATGGAGTTTGCGCCGGCGGAACAGGGCCTTCTTGATTAGCCACAAGGTTAAATTGGTGATCAGTAAAATGAGAAAAACCGTTACAAGTGTGTAAACCTGTACCTTATAATCCCCGACACGGAGGACCTCAAATTCTAAAAATTTCCTTAGCGCTTCCATTTTGCTCTTTTGATATCAACGAATGGGGTGTATGAATTCCGGCTGGTGACTGTCTGAAGATGCACTAACGCTTTGCAACGGATGGTATGCCTGGCCGAAGTGTCACAATTCGCAAGGGTATGATGAATGGTGTTAATCAATGGCTGTGCAGTACTAATGTCTCCTCATTCAGAATAAATAACCAAGGTATAGTACTTCCTGCAGGGGGCTCTTTTCCGGTGGCAACGGTGGTCCAGGACAATCACTGCCCTTTGTCAACGGCAAATATAGCTGCTTGTCATAGGCAGTCACCCGCAGATTTTTCACCCAATTCTCCTCGAATTCATTGGGGGTACAAACCAGGTTTTTCCCTGGAAAGATAGCGAAAATGAGTAGGGTTTAAGTGAGGGGACAATATTATCTATTCCAGGTCCTTTTGGGTTTCAGCAGCGTCATGGGGGAAATAACGCTTCTCACCAGGAACGAAAATTCAGGTTCCCGAAGAAGCTTACACGCTGCAATCAGCAGGCTTGCAGCCAGATTTCCTCCACCGCTTAGAATGTCTTTTTTTTACCAGTGAACATGGCTGCTGAGCGGGTAATTTTGGGATTATTAAACCAAAATCACCTAAAAATGGAACGAAGAAATTTCATTCAGCAAGTAGGTGCCATGAGCACCCTGGCCTGGCTTTCCGCAAGCCCGCTTCACGCTGCCGAACACTGGGCACCCAAAGAGGGCAGGTCCCCGTTCTTTTTACCTCCTGCCCCACCCCTGGAGCACAAGGGGCAGATGGATATCCGGGTATGGGTGCGGTCGGCAGCTACCGGAGGGGTTTATTCCTGTGTGGAATGTGCTGTTGCGCCTAAGGTAATGGGGCCAGCACCGCATTCACATAAGGCGCTGGACGAGCTGATGTACGTACTGGAAGGCACCGCTACTGTCATGGTTGGCGATGAAATTCTGGAAATCCCGGCAGGCGGCTGGCACTTCCGGCCCCGCCAATTGACGCATACTTTCTGGAATGCCTCCGATGAGCCACTGCGGTTTATTGATATGTACTTTAATCAGGATTTTGAAGTATTTTTAGAACGGATATTTCATGAACTCACCCCGGAGAATGGTTATGCCCGGGGGTCTGCTGCCTGGAAACAGGAGCACGACCTTTTGAATAAGAAATATGGCCTGCACTATCCAGCCGATGCAGATGAGCAACGTAAGCAGCTTATAGACCGGTTTGGATTGAGATGAATACCCTATTGACAAAATCGCCCTATGCTCCTGAAAGATTTTCTACCTCACCCTGGGTTACAGGAATTTGTCAGATGCTATAGAATTATCCACCTTGACCTAAGGCATGAAGCTTTATCCGGGGTGAAGCCCTATACGCCACGTCCGGAAATCTGTCTGGCATTTTACCCCCAGGAGCGAGAGGAAGTATTTTGCACGCAAAATGGCCAGCACATTAAGAACATTCCGGTTGCTTTAGTGGGACAGGCAACCCATTTGACGCAGCGGCACGTACAGGGAAACTTTCTGGCCATCCAAATTTTATTTAAGCCAGGTGGTTTTTTCCGGCTAACCGGCATTCCTTCACCGGATATCAATAACTCTTATCTGGAGGCAGATCTGGTCTTTGGCCCCAAAGTACATGAAGTCAATGAGCGCTTTTATTTTGCGCATAATTACCTGGAGATTGCCCACATCGCCAACGATTTTGTACTGTCGCTGGCCAAAAACCTGAAGAAGGATTTTCATCCGGTGGATACGATCGGCAACTTGCTTTTGTACCAGCCCAAAATGTCCCTGAACACCATGGCCCGGGGAGCGTTTTTGAGCATCAAGCAGTTTGATCGCAAGTTCAAAGAACGCAACGGCATCAACCCTAAGCTTTTCAGCCGCCTGGCGCGCTTTGATCAGACCTTTCGCGAAAAGAATTTATCTCCCAACCGCGACTGGACGCAAATTGCCTATGCCTGCGATTACTACGATTACCAACACCTCGTACTGGATTACCTTGACTTTACAGGCATGAAGCCAACGCAGTTTTACCAAATGGAACTAGGGGCTCCGGAACGGAAATTCGGGTTGGCAGAGCATTATTATGACTCTCAAATTATCTAAGAGCTTGTTGGCAAGAGCGGGGAGGAGGCTTTGAAGTGCTCAAGAGCCTCCTCCCCATCATATCATTATTCCTGTTTCGGAAAAAACAGATGTGCAATCCGCAGATGGGTATCGCCATAACGCACCGGATCCACGTTGGTCAGCATGGCGATGGTAACGCCTTGCTCAGGGAAGGTAACCAACTGGGTAATCCCCCCTACCGAGCCGCCGCTATGCCCGACCCAATGGTGCCCGTGGCTGTCGTCGTTAGTAACCCAGCCAATGCCGTAGTTGGTGGCTTTACCATCGGTAGTGTGCTGGGAAGTCATCCAGATGTGGCGGGTGGTATCACTGAGCAGCCAGCTGCCCAGGTGGGCATTGGCAAAGCGCGCCAGATCTTCCGTGGTGGAAATGAAGCCCCCTCCGGCCCACTTGTAGCTATTGTCGACGTAGAGGGCGTTGTAGGCTTTCCCTTTGGCATCCGTTTGGTAAAAACGGGCCCGGTTGGGGATAATTTCCCGGTTCTGGTCGGCATAGGTATTCGTCATGCCGAGATAATCAAATACATGGTGCTGGACATAGCTGAGGAAATCCTCGCCACTGGCCTGCTCAATAGCCGCACTAATCAGGTTCCAGGCATAACTGGAGTAACTATATTTCGTGCCCGGTTGGAAAAGTAATGTATCCTGGGCAAAAATGGCTAAACCTGATTTGACGGTAGGATAATAAGCTGAGCTCAGCATTTCATTATCGCGGTAATGTCTGATTCCAGCAATATGGCCCGCCAGTTGCCGCAGCGTGATCGGATATTTTTTCACCGGAAAATCGGGTACATAGGTTTGGATGGGTACATCCAGGTTGATTTTTCCCTGGTCGTAAAGCAGCCCCAGCGCAGCAGCGGTAATAGGTTTCGAAACACTACCAATGCGGAAGAGGGTGCGGTTGGGAACCACCGGAACCTGATTTTCCAGATCGGCATAGCCAAACCCTTCGGACCAAACTACTGCCCCGCGTACCGTTACCGTTACAGAGGCACCGGGGATATGATTATCCGTCATAAATTTTTCCACAATTGCCCGGGCTTCGGTCAACGTTTCGGGAGAAACCTGCGCGGGGAGCCAGGCGATTTGGCAAATCAAGAAGCACAACAGCAAGCCTTTGCGTAACATGGGTTCAAAGATTGGGTGAAAAAATGCTATACCTGTTTTCTGAGAGGTAGATGCCTTGAAAATAACTAATCTGCAGTCATATCCAGGCATTTTCCTAAATTTAAGCATTAGCAACTAATTTATTGATTCATAACCTAACCACATGACCAAGCGATATCTACTTACTGCGGTTTGCAGTTTCGTCCTCGCCTGTTGGGGATTGGCGCAAGGTACGCAGCTCCTCCGTCAGCCGACGATCAGCGATAAGTTCATTGTTTTTGTTTATGCTGATGACCTCTGGATTGTTGATCATGAGGGAGGCGAGGCCCGGCGACTGACCAGTCATGAAGGTACAGAGAGCTTTCCCCACTTTTCTCCGGATGGTAAAATGATTGCTTTCTCCGGAGAGTACGATGGAAATACCGATGTGTTCGTCATTCCGGTCGAGGGCGGAGAACCTAAGCGTCTTACCTGGCATCCCGGGGAAGACATTGCCCAGGGCTGGACTCCCGATGGAAAAGAAGTTCTTTTTCGCTCGGGCCGCATGGGCGTTCCCACGCGCATCAACCACTTCTACACGATCGGTCTGCAAGGCGGTTACCCGAAGTCACTGCCTATTCCCCAAGCTTCTTTCGGCGAGCTTTCTCCGGATGGGAAATACGCTGCTTACACGCCGATTACATTCTGGGATCCCGAGTGGCGCAATTACCGGGGCGGCCAGGCACAGCCTATCTGGATTGTCGACCTGAAAACCATGGCCCTGACCCAGACCCCGCAAACCGACCGGGAACGGCATACCGATCCGGTGTGGTTTAAAAATGAAGTTTTCTTTTTGTCAGAGCGCGATTATGCCAACAATGTCTGGCGTTTCGATCCGCGTACGAAGGCGTTGAAACAGGTGACCTTCCACAAGGATTTTGATGTAAAAAGTATCGATGCAGGCCCTAATCAGCTCGTCTATGAGCAAGGTGGGTATCTGCATACCCTGGACCCCCAGACGGGAAAGTCCAAACAGTTGGAAATTCACGTACGCGGTGATTTTAACTGGGCCCGCCCCCGCTGGGAAGATGTACGCCCCAACCAGCTGACCAGCGCCTCGCTGTCGCCCAGCGGCCAGCGGGCTTTATTTGAATACCGGGGTGATATTTTTACCGCACCAAAAGAAAATGGCGATTGGCGTAACCTGACCCAAACGGGCGGTGTTGCTGATCGCTCACCCATTTGGTCGCCCGATGGGCAGCAAATTGCCTGGTTTTCGGATGCCAGCGGCGAGTACCAGCTGATGATCCGCGACCAACTGGGGCTGGAAGCTCCGCGAGCAATTGCCTTGCCTAACCCCTCGTTCTATTTCCGGCCAGCCTGGTCGCCGGATGGAAAGTATATCGCCTATACTGATAAAGACTACCAATTGTGGTATGTAGATATTGCTTCCGGCATAGCCAAAAAAGCGGATGTTGACCGGTATGCGAACCCTAACCGCAGCTTGAACCCCAGCTGGTCGCCCGATAGCAAATGGATCGCCTATTCCCGGCAGCTGGATAACCAGTTTAAAGCCATTTTCCTGTACAGCCTGGAAAGCGGCCAAACCACGCAGATCACGGATGGTCTGGCTGATGCCATCGATCCGGTCTGGGATGCTGCTGGCCGCTATTTGTATTTCCTGGCCAGTACAGATTTTGGTACCGCAACGGGGTGGCTGGATATGAGTTCCTATGACATGACAGTCACCCGTGGACTGTATCTTGTCGTTTTGGCAAAAGAAGGTACCTCGCCACTATTGCCCCGCAGCGATGAGGAAGAGCCTAAAGCTGAGGGTGACAAGAAAGCCGGCAAGGAAGAGTCGGACAATACAGTAAAGATTGACCTCGCGGGAATCAGCCAGCGCATTCTGGCAGTCGATGTTCCCCGGCGGAATTATCTCGGCATGGTACCGGGCCCCAAGGACTATGTCTTCTACATGGAGGATGTCCCGAATCAAAATGGGCTGACCCTGCACCGGTACAACTTTAAAGAGCAGAAATCGGATGTTTACCTGACGGGGATGCAAAGCGCGATTACTTCTGCTGACCGCAAGCAGCTGCTTTACCAGGCGAACAGCACCTGGGGAATTGTCAAGGCTGAGGGTGCGGCAAAAGTAGGCGATGGCCGGTTAACGCTCAACATGCGAATGAAGGTTACTCCCCAGGAGGAATGGGCACAGATATTCCGTGAAGGCTGGCGTTATCAGCGGGACTTCCTGTACGTTGACAATGTTCACGGGGCCCCCTGGAATGATGTCTACAAGTGGTATCGCCCCTGGATCGACCATGTACGCCACCGGACAGACCTGAATTACGTTGTCGATATTCTGGGTGGCGAGGTGGCCGTTGGGCACTCCTACACCAGCGGAGGGGATTTTCCGGAAGTCGATCGCGTCCCCATCGGACTCCTGGGTGCCGACCTGGAGGAAGTCAATGGCTATTATCGCATCAAGAAAATTTATACCGGCGAGAGCTGGAACCCGGAACTACAGGCTCCCCTGGCGGTACCAGGAGTCGATGTACGGGTGGGTGATTACCTGTTAGCCGTTAACGGCGTGGCCTTACGCGCACCAACTAACCCGTACAGCCTTTTTGAAGGGACAGCCAACCGGCAGGTAAAACTGCGGGTCAACAGCCGTCCGGATGAAGAAGGGGCCCGCTTAGTTACCGTGGTTCCTATTGCCAATGAAGGAGGCCTACGGATGCGCGACTGGGTGGAAGGAAACCGGCGCCTGGTGGATTCGCTGTCGAACGGTAAACTGGCCTACGTATACGTGCCAAATACCGGGCAGGGTGGCTGGACGTACTTCAACCGCTATTATTACGCGCAGCAAGACAAGCAAGGGGCGGTCATTGATGAGCGCAATAACGGCGGCGGCTCAGCCGCGGATTACATGATCGACGTCATGAACCGCAAATTGATGGGATACTTCAATAACCGGGTAGAGGGGCATCGGCCTTCCACAACCCCGATGGCGGGGATCTTTGGCCCCAAAGTAATGATCATCAACGAGCGTGCTGGCTCAGGCGGGGACTTGTTGCCCTATATGTTCCATAAAGCTCAGATTGGCCCCCTGGTAGGTACGCGCACCTGGGGAGGCCTGGTAGGCACCTGGGACACCCCCCGCTTTATTGACGGTGGCCGGATGGTGGCTCCTCGCGGCGGCTTTTTTGATACCGATGGCAAGTGGGCCGTGGAAGGAGAAGGCATCGCCCCGGATATTGAGGTGTTGCAGGATCCGGCACAAGTGGCTAAGGGCCGTGATCCACAGTTGGAGCGGGCCGTGCAGGAAGCCATTAAGTTGATGCCATCACAAACGTTACAGCGCAAGCCAGAGCCACCGGCACCTATCCGCTGGAAGCGGCCAGGAAAGCAGTAATCACCCCAAAGATTGCCGGAACATACCCTTATGTTCCGGCAATCAATTATCTTGGGCGGATTACGAAACCCCGAACAAGGGAGACAAGCAACTCCATGAAGGCGGCTGAATTTATTTTTCAAAGCATGGCTAATCAGGGAACAAAACAATTGTTTTTTGTTCCTGGTCAGCAAATTGATGCTTTGGTAAAAAACCTTCAGGACACTTCCGCTGTCACGCCGATTCTTTGTGCCAGCGAGGGCGGTGCCGGCTTTATGGCGGATGGGGCTGTCCGGTTCAGCAAAAAACCAGGTTTTTTAGCTTCCATTGGCGGGCCGGGGCTAGCCAACGTGGTGCCAGCTTTACTGACCGCCTACCTGGAACAATACCCGCTGGTCGTTATTAGTGGCGATAATCCACAGAAACTGGCAGCGTGGCCCTCCTTTCAAAATGCTACCGATATAGGGTCCAAGGACCTGGCCTGGGCTGGACAACTGACGAAATATGCCTGCAGGGTAACCGATATTGCTGCTTTACCCTCCCTACTAACTCTTGCCTTGGAGCAGGCGCTAAGTTATCCTTACGGTCCTGTGCTGCTGCAGGTCCCCAACGATGTATTCGACCAGGAAGTTGATGCGATGCCGGTGCCCCGTGCAGCCTGTTCTGCACCTGCAATATCGCCCGAGGGAACCCAGGCGATTGCTGCTGTTTTAGCACAGGAAAAGGGAACCTGCTTTTTCCTGGGATCAACAGGTTTACAAACATCAACCCAGGAAGCGCTTTTGGCTATTTGTGAAAGCAGCCAAATACCAGTGATTACTACCCTGGATTCCAAAGGCATCATTCCCGAGACCCATCCCTTAAACTATGGCGTTCTCGGCTATGGCAGCCCTCCAAATAAGCAGGCGAGGAAGCTGCTGCAAAAGATGGAACGCGTAATCATACTGGGCGTAAAACTCAGTGACCGCAATACCGATAATTGGGACCCATCCTTATTTAATACAAATAAGCGGCTATTCTACATCGGGGCTCACCTCCCAGAAGCTATTCGGAACGCCTGGGATGATTTAACGTTTATCCAGGCCGATCCTGATGAGTTCCTTCAGCAAGTCTACCACCAATTAGGGAGCTATCAATCAAGGGCCCAAGCGAAGCAACCCATCGGGCAAGCCCCAAAAGGGCCTATCTCGGTTGCTGTACCGCTCCCGGGGAAGTTTGTGCATATCATCCGGCGGTGGTTGCCGGCACGAATTCCAGTTTTCGTCGATGCCGGTTCCTGGAAAGAAACAATGGGGAAGTTTTGGACGGTAAAACAGCCGGGCACCTTTTTCATGTCTCCGGATGTTGGTTCCATGGGGTGGGCAATAGGCGCCGGGCTGGGCGCGGCAATTCAGAACCAACCCTACGGAGCAGTTATTTTCACCGGTGACGGATCGATGGGGATGCATGGGCTTGAATTAGCCACTGCTGTCCGCTATAATATTCCGGTTACCGTATTCGTGTTAAATAACGGAACGCTGCAATCGGTTAAAGATCGGCACACTGCCGATCCCAAAAGCTTGTTAAAGCTGCCGGAAATTAACTGGAAAACATTTGGAGAAAGTATTGGCATGACAGCTTTCCGGATCGAAACAGCGGAAGCGTTGATCGCGTGCTTGGAAAACCTGCAGCCAGCAGGGCAGTACCTCATTGAATTAGTTCTACGGGATACACCGGAAAATTAGTGTGATGAAAAAAATAAAGTTACTGATCGTTAGCGTAGGAAGCCTGGTTGGAAAGTGCATCCTGGACTGCATCGATTCACGGCGCGAACGGTTTCACGTCATTGGTATCAATAGCCTTGCGGAGAGCCCGATGAATTATCGGTGTGATGAAGTTTACCTTGCCCCTCCGATAAACGACGAACGCTTCGAGCCCTGGTTTCGGGATTTTGTGGCCCGTCAGCAACCCGATATAATCCTGCCGGGCAGAGATGACGATATTGTTTTTCTGGCAAACTTCCGGGCCAACACACCGGAATTGGAGGCGCGCATACCATGTGGACAACCCGGAATTGCCAAAATCATTCGGGATAAAGTGCTGACCTATCGCTGGGCCAAAACACATCAACTACCCTTTGCTGAAAGTCTCTGGTTTGACAGCGAGCCATCCCTGGAGATATTGACGGCGTTTGCCGAGCGTGTTGGTTTTCCGATTATTGCCAAACCCAAATTTGGATTTGGTTCACGAGGTGTTTTCATTCTCGACGACCACGAAGCGCTGGCAACGGTTGCTTTATCCCCGGAAACCATTTTTCAGGAATTCCTGGGGCCAGTACCCGATCTGTCGATCCCCAAGCAAATGCTTAAGCAAGGAGTTCCCTTGTTTTTTCAAGTGAATGACGATTTCCAGTATGCCGCGCAAACCCTGATCCGCCCGGATGGGACCCGCACGCCTACCTTTATTTCTATAAGTAAAATGGTATTGGGAAGGCTTGAGCATTTCGCCCATCATCAGGATGCTGCTATTGAGGCGCTTACTGAACAGTATTGCACGCAATTGTATAAGGATGGATGGGTGGGGCCGGTTAATCTGCAGTGTCGGCAGGATCGCCAGGGGGTATGGAAAGTACACGAGTTGAATCTTCGGTTCAGTGGGGGAACTTCCAGTCGGTTACTGTTGGGCTATGACGAAATAGGCAATCTGCTGGCTTCCTTTTACCCCGCCTTAGAGGTGCCGATCCATTCAACAGAAACACATCCTGATGACTATGTAGTTCGCTTTTTGAGCGACTACTACCTGTCCCATGCTGATATTGGCGAACTACAAGCAAAAGGGCATTGGAAAAAATATTAATTACCGGCAGCTCAGGGTTCATTGGGCAGGCCGTCCGGGAAGCACTGGCAAACGACTATGAAGTCGTGCCTTTACCGGGTCGCTTGCATGAAATTCAGCAGCAGTCCATCGATGTAGATGGGGTTGTGCACGTTGCCGGGGCCTTACGTCATCGCCCGGATGCGTTTTATGCTGCTAATGCCCTGGGTACGCAGCAATTGCTGGCCGGTTTATGTAAACCCACTCCCGTGGTGTATATCTCCAGCCGGGGGGTATATCAAATAAGCGATGACCCCTTAACCGAGGATTCCCCCGTAGGGCCTGAGGATGCCTATGGGCAAACGAAATTACTGGGGGAAAAAGCAGTTGTCGAGAGCGGAAATCCCTATTTGATTCTGCGGCCTACGGCTGTATTTGGAAAAAGTGTCAACAGCCTGGGCGTTACCTACATTGATCAGGCTTTGCGCAGGATGGTTCGCCACACGCCGGTTTCCTTGTATACACCCGACCGCCTGCATGATTATCTTTATGTTCGCGACCTAGCCAAGATCATTCGGGCTTTGCTGAACAAGCCTGTTCAGTGGAACCAGGTCTACAACATCTCAGGCATTCCCGGCTCCCTCCACGACTTCATCAGATTGGCGGGAGATATGGTTGCTGCCCGAATGGGGTTTAACCCGGAAATCGAAGTTATCCCCGGCCCTCCGCCCCGCGCGCCCATTATGAAGCATGATAAACTCCTTGGTGCGTTTCCCGATACTACATTCACCGCCCCGGCATGGGTCTTTCAGGAAATGATTGACTGGATCATTCAGGACGAAAATTAACCCCGACTAAGCTACTCTGTATAAACTCCTCTCAATCCCGTCTCGCTTGGGTCCAGGGTAAACCCTATTAGGTTCGGCAAATTGGCTGCAAAGGCTATCTCATAAGCACTGGCTAAGGGTGATGGCTCCAGAACAAGAAGAGAATTCCCCTATTGTGACGGACTTTTCGGATATTGTTGAAGTGGAATTACTGGCCATTGGCGAAAATACCCGCATGCGTAATTTCGCAAACACCATTAATCCCAATGAAACATATTGCCATCGCTTTCAACACGGATTGCAATTCATTAACCATCCATGCGCCTTATGAAAAACCTGACACCCACGATGATACCTGGCCTTTTGTTATTAGCGATAGCAGTTGTGTTGGTCCAATGCAAAAGTGAAAAGAAGCCCCCCTCCAGCGCGGCTTTTTTTGAGGTTCGCAAAACAACTTATGGAACAACCCCCGATGGGCAGTCCGTTGACCAATACACGTTGGTCAATGGAACGGGTATGGAAGTAACGGTAATTACGTACGGTGGAATCATTACCCGCTGGACTGCTCCGGATAAGGACGGGAATTATGACAACGTTGTGCTGGGGTTCGATAACCTGGGGCAGTATGTGGCCAAAACCCCGTACTTCGGCGCCATCATTGGCCGTTATGGCAACCGAATTGCCAAGGGACAATTTTCGCTGGCTGGTAAAACCTATCAACTGGAAACGAACAATGGGCCCAATCACCTGCATGGTGGCGTAAAAGGCTTCGACAAGGTAGTGTGGACCGCCTCGCCTCAGCAGACCGATACGACGGCATCGCTGGTCCTGACCTACCTAAGCAAGGATGGTGAAGGCGGTTATCCTGGCAATTTATCCTGTACTGTAACCTATACCCTGACGGCTACCGATGCACTGAAGGTGACCTACCAGGCCTCCACGGACAAGGAAACGATCGTCAACCTTACCCAACATAGCTATTTCAACCTTTCCGGGAATTTCAAGAAAACCATCCTCGATCACGAATTGATGCTGGCGGCCGATAATTATCTGCCCGTGGATACTACCCTAATACCTACCGGCACGATTACTCCGGTAGCAGGAACGCCTTTTGATTTTACCACCGCCAAAGCGATCGGTCGGGATATTGATATTGCCGATGACCAACTGACGAAAGGCAAGGGCTATGATCATTGCTGGGTGCTGAATCCGGCCGATGGCCTGCGCACGGTAGCAAGTGTTGTTCACCCTGCTACGGGGCGGCAGCTGGAGATCATAACCGATGAACCCGGGCTCCAGTTTTACTGCGGCAATTTCCTGAACGGTACGTTACCGATGCCCGGAGGCGGGACTTATGGTTATCGAACCGGTTTCTGCCTGGAAACTCAGCACTACCCCGATTCTCCAAACCAACCTGCATTTCCCTCGGTGATACTTCGCCCTGGAGAGCAATATACTACTACAACCATTTTCCAATTCTCAGTAGCTAAGTGATCCTGTTATTTACTTCTCTCTGAAGGCTTTCACACCCATCATGAAGTAATCTCTGGGCGGGTAGCGTGTAATCCAGGTCCAAATTACGAGGTATTGTCGTATCACTCTCCAGCACATGGTTGAGCTCTACCGATGTTGTTTCAGGCTTGTACTCCGGGCCATGATTCCTTTCAAAGACCACTAATTTTAACGGCCTGCGCATCACTTTACCCCACGGTTTCGATCTCCCTTCCGGCATTAACCTTAATTAACCTAACCTCGGTTTAACTTTTTCCGCGGGGCATAGTCCAAGGGGTAATTATTTGATCAAAATCCTACAATAATGAACAAGAACCGTCTGTATCTGCTAGTGATTGCCCTGCTTTGGGGTGGTTTTTTACTAGCCCAGCAACCACCTGCCAACAACCGTCCTGAGCAGGCTGAAAAAATGCGCAGCACCCTGAACCTGACTCCTGAACAGGAAGTTGCCCTGAAGGAACTTCGCGCAGCTACCCAGGAGCAAATGCAAAAGCTGCGCCAGGAAAATGGCGTGAGCAAAGAGGAACGGCAGGCTACCGTCAAAGGTATTTTGGACCGCCAGCGCTCGGAAATTCAACGTATCCTGACGGAAGAGCAGTTTGTTCAGTGGGAAACCCTGCAGCAAAACCGGATGGAGCAGCGCCGCCAGGGACAGGGCCCTCAGGGACCGGAACGCCATGCCAACGCTGACCGGAAGGCTATGAAAGCCTATGTCGAAAAGGAAATGCTGCCTACCCTACGGCAACAACGAGCAAAGTTAGACGCCAAAATCAGCCCGGAAGACAAAGCTACCCTGGCAGCACTGCGGGAATCGGGAAAGGCCGCTAAGGAAGCTCACCAAAAAGGGCAAGGCACACCTCCTGATCCGGCAGCACGTGCCGCTCACCAGGAAACAATGAAGGCCCTTGTCGCCAAATACGGTGCGGATATTGATGCCCTGTTGGCTGAAATTCAGCCCCAGATCGAAACCTGGAAGGCGAACCTGCGCGAAATGAGCGCTACCCCACCGCCACCTCCCGGCCAGCCAGGTCAGGAACAAATGCGCAGAAAGCCACAACAAGGAGCGCCGGGCCCACAGGGGAATAACCCCGGTCGTCGATTGCTTAGCAAGGGTGGGTTTTTACTGCTGAGCTAGGCTTTTTCCAGCATCACCGAGCGGATGCCTAACCCTGCAGGAGGAGAGAAAACTCCTGCAGGGTTTTTTATTGGGTGCTACGGAAGGCAGGTTATAGAAGCCCCAGTTGCACGCTTTTTGTTCCTACCAGTAGCCGTCGTTTTTCTATTGACCCTCAAGGATTATCCTTTGATAGTCAACAGCTAAAGATTTCGTGTATGGCTATTCCTGATAAGGGGAAATCTGTGGGCAGGTGGCAGGGACCATGCCTTTTATGTATTTTGGGGCATTGCTAAGAAAATAAGGTATTGTCCATGCTTGTGAAAACCTTTGCCAGTGCTGTTCATGGCGTTGATGCCCGTACGATCACGGTGGAAGTCAACTCCGGGGGGCAACCTGTCGCCGGAACGAATTTCTATTACATGGTCGGCCTGCCCGACAGTGCCGTACGGGAAGGATTTCAGCGAATTGAAGCCGCTATCAGCAATACCGGCTACCGAATGCCGCGGGCAAAAACGATCGTCAACCTGGCTCCTGCCGATATTCGGAAGGAAGGTTCTGCTTATGATCTGCCTATTGCCGTAGGCATTCTGGCGGCCAGTAAACAAATTGGCGGAGAGTCACGCCTGGAAGAGTACCTGCTCATGGGCGAATTATCGTTAGATGGCACCCTACGACCCATTAAGGGGGCTCTTCCCATCGCTATCCAGGCACGTCGTGAAAAATATAAAGGCCTGATCCTGCCCAAAGGCAATGCCCGCGAGGCGGCAATTGTCAACGACATAGACGTTTATGGGGTGGAGAATTTGCGGGAGGCTATTGATTTTTTGAATACAGGGAATGGCATCTCGCCTACCTTTGTGGAGACGCGCGACGAGTTTTTCCAAAATCGCAGTAATTACCAGGTCGATTTTGCAGATGTCAAAGGACAGGAAAACATTAAGCGGTCCCTGGAAATAGCCGCAGCCGGCGGGCATAACGCTATTTTGATTGGCCCACCGGGAGCGGGGAAGACAATGCTGGCAAGGCGCATGCCCACGATCCTGCCGCCTTTGTCCCTTCAGGAAGCACTGGAAACTACCAAAATTCACTCGGTAGCCGGGGTCTTGCCCCCGGAATCAGCACTGGTAACCACCCGTCCTTTTCGCGCGCCTCATCATACCATAAGCGATGTAGCTATGGTAGGCGGCGGATCAAACCCCATGCCCGGCGAGATATCGCTGGCGCACCATGGCGTCTTGTTCCTCGATGAACTACCGGAATTCAAGCGTAGTGTGCTGGAAGTGTTGCGGCAACCCATGGAAGAACGCCGGGTGTCTATTTCCCGGGCCAAAGTTTCGGTTGATTATCCCGCCGGCTTTATGCTCATCGCTTCGATGAACCCCTGCCCATGCGGTTATTACAACCACCCGGAAAAAGAGTGTGTCTGCGCTCCGGGGGTAGTCAAGCGATACCTGACCCGGATCTCGGGGCCCCTGCTTGATCGCATTGATCTACACGTGGAAGTTACCCCCGTGTCGTATGATGAGCTGGCGAGTACGGAGCGCCCGGCGGAATCCAGCGCCGACATTGTCGCGCGGGTTATTCGCGCCCGGGAAATTCAGGCAGAGCGCTACCGCGATTTACCGGATGTGTTCTGCAATGCCCAAATGCCCGGCAGCATGGTACGCGAGATCTGTGCCGTCGACCAGGCGGGACTGCTATTAGTCAAAAAAGCAATGGAGAAGCTACAGCTTTCCGCCCGGGCCTACGACCGGATCCTCAAAGTAGCCCGCACAGCCGCTGATTTATCGGGCAGCGAGAATATTAAAATCGAGCATCTGGCGGAAGCTATTCACTTCAGGTCCCTGGATCGCGAGGGATGGGCGGGTTAGGTGCTTTCTCGTCGTTAATGGGTAAATTATAGCGAGTGCTTTTTCCTTGCCCCTTGACAACCAGGGCACCTATGGCTGTCAGTTGTTGTAAATCACGTGTAGCTGTCGCCTTGGATGTCTGGGTAATGGCCATATACTTTTTCGCACTCATGCCGCCAGTGAAACCCTCAGGGCCTGCAGCAAACATGCGGTTAAGGGCTTTTTCCTGCCGGGAATTAAGCGTCGTCGCGAATTTGTCGAAAAAATGAACCTTAGCTAACGTAAACTCGATTTGGTTAGTCGCCAGCTGTTGAGCTTCCAACACCGTGTTAATAAAATACTGGATCCATGCCGTGATTTCATTGGATCGCTGAGCTGATTTCAATGCTTCATAATAGGCTTTGCGGTCTCTTTCAATTGCGGATGACAAGCTTAGGATAACGGGACTTTTATATCCTTGCGAAAGCGCCTTTTCGGAAATGGCTCTGCCAATTCGGCCATTACCATCTTCAAAAGGATGGATGCTTTCAAAATATACATGGGCAAGAGCCGCCCGAACCGGAGGGTGAAGAATAGCGTTAGAGTTGCCCGGCGCAGTTTGATTAAACCAATAGATAAATCTTTCCATTTCGGGCTGCACCCGGAGAGAAGAAGGAGCTTCAAAGTGTATAACTTCTTTACCTAATGGGCCAGAAATAACTTGCATTGGCTCTTGTCCTGAACGCCACTGCCCAGCCTGAATTCTGGGGTAGGATTCCATCATTAACCGATGCCATTCAAATAGCATTTCCTGAGTCAATGGTGCAGCATAGGATTCTCTTACCGCTACTAATAAACGAGCGATTCCTTCTGCTCTTTTGTCTTTTATTTGCTCGGGAAACCGATTGAGACCTAAATTATTTCGAATAGAAGAAAGAACATCCTCTCTGCTAAGCATTTCCCCTTCAATAGCAAAACTCTTTACCGCTTCTGCAACCATGATTTCCAGTAAGGACTGTTCCTGCATACCCACCGATAAGCCCTTTTGGAGGCCTGTAATCATGCCCTGGTTTTTGGCAGAGAGCAGTAGTGATTCCTCTATTTTCGAGAGATCATAACGGAAGTTAGGCCAGTCCTTTTGTTCCCAATTGTAAGTCATGAGCCGAAAAAATCATTTATTCGGCTCAAATATACACTTATTTTGAGCCGAATAAAACCCCAAATCGGCTCAAAGGAGATCCACTATTGCTTGTACAGTTTATTGAACACTCACCTCTTCTACCAGAATTCCATAAATAGCCTCCACCCAATCGACTTGTTCGGGGCGCATCATAACGGAGCGCAGACAGGTAACATAAGGTTCGTCGGGTTCCATTTCCGGCCAAAGTGTGGTCAGGTGCTGCGTCGGATATTTAAACAGAGCCAGATGCAGGTTGCGGGCCGCGGCCCGGTCAAACAGCTCTTGCGAGCGCTGGGAAATAGCACTGGCCCGGGGCGCCTTAGGTGCATAGACCAGAATGTCAAGTTCTGGCGGATAAAACGTTAGGAAACGGGCATCGGCCGCCAGGCGTGCGTGAAAATCGAGGGCTGCCTGGCGACAGCGGGCCAGATCGCGCGCAAATTCACCGCCGTACTCCAGCGGGAAGTACTGCATGGTTGCCCAGAGGGCAACGGCGGCTGCGCCGGCGCGGGAACATTCCAGACTGATCTCGCCGAGGTGCAGTTCGTGGGAGGTGAAGTAGGTATACGGTGAGTCATGATTGTAATATTTCCCCACGGACGGATCGCGGAACAGCACACAGCCACAACCATAGGGCTGCAACCCATGTTTGTGCGGATCAATCACCAGGCTATCGACCTGGTTAAGCGCGGCGTAATGGCGGCGGATTTCGGGAGTAAGATTACCAGCCAGGGTGAAATACCCGCCATAAGCGGCATCGACATGGATGCGGAAGTCGTAGTGCTTTTGCAGCAGCAGGATGTCTGCTAAAGGATCGACGGATCCCACGCCGGTAGTCCCCAGCGTGACCACAACCGTACCGATATTTCCTTCGCGAAGCTGTGCCTCCAGGTCCTCCAGGTCCATTTTTCCCGTGCTGTTGGCTGCAACTTTGCCAAAGGGGAGCTTGAGTACGCCGCTGATGCGTTCGTGGGTATAATGAGCTTGCTCGGAGGCTACGATTTTCTTGTCAGGGTGAATTTGTCCGGCAATGTAAAGGGCCTCGAGATTAGCAACCGTGCCCCCACTGGTAAGATGCCCGAGGTGCTGCTTCCACCCGAAGAGGGTGGCTAGTGCTGCGGTCACCTCCTTCTCCATAGCCGAGCTGGCGCGGCCTCCATCCAGTGCATGATTGTTCGGGTTAATCCAGGTGGCGAGCATATAGGCCGCCCGGGCAATGGGATGGGGTGGCTTCAGCATTTGCCCCGCATAGAACGGATGGAAGTAAGGGTAGTTGTCGTGCATGCGCCCGGCCACTTGCTGCAACACTGCCAGTAACCGGTCTGCATCAAGTGGGGCCTCAAAGGAAGGAAGATCCGCAAATCCGCGATCCAGTTCAGGTAAGGTATTCAGCAGGGCCTTGAGCGAAGCGTCTTCCAGTAACATAGCGGGATTTTTGTGGGTATATTCCAGTTGAAAAGTGGTAAATTTAGACGTATCCTATGGATTCGCCGATGGGCGGACGTGCCTTGTATCCGCTTTTGGCGTTATTTTGGATGAAAATATACCAAAAAGCTGAATCAATGAAATTGACTCCTTTTTCCCGCCTATTGATTGTACTGGCTATAGTTGCCGGTGCTTATTTTGGATTTCGTTATTTGACCCAACAGCAAGGGGTTGCCTCTCCGGAAGAACAAACCTCTGCTGTCGATAAACCTACTGAAAACGCGGCTACCACCACTGTATCCGCGCCGGCTTTCAACTACCAACCTCCCGCGCCTGTGAATGGCACGCTGAAGGGTATTGTCGAACTCGGGGCTTCGGGGTTCAACTCCTTCATTGTAAATGCCGATAACCAAAAGCGCTGGGAACTGAAAAAAGCCGAATACGGTGCCAGTTTGGTCTATGAAAACATGGCCACCGAACAGGATGTCCGCGATGGATTGAAACGGTACATTGCTACCATGCTGGATTTTGGGGTGAGTCCGAAGAATATTCACTTCATGGTTTCCTCCAGTGCCATTAAAGCCCCGGAGGTCGTTAAAATCCGGGCAGGACTGAAGTCACTGGGATATGTCGTCAATGCGGTCAATGCAGAGCAGGAAGGCAAGCTTGCTTACCAAGCGGCAATGACGATGGATTACCAAAACACTGGTTTTGTTGTGGATATCGGTTCGGGGAATACCAAGGTATCCTGGATGGCTAACGGCCAGGTCAAAAGCCTGGAAACGTATGGGTCAAAGTATTATCAGAATAATGTGAGTGACAAAACTGTCGCTAATGAAGTTGCCGCAGTGGCTGCCCAGGTGCCGGCAGCTAATCGCCAGGTCTGTTTCATCATCGGTGGTGCTCCGTTCGAACTGGCCAAACAAACCCGTAAGGGGAAAGAACGGTATACCCCCCTCTTGGCCCCAGGTGATTATAAAGCGGATAGCGAAAAAGTAAAAGCTGGCGTCAATATTTATCAGGCGCTAAGGGAAAACACCGGTTGTGATACCTTTGTCTTTGACTGGGATGCCAACTTTACCATCGGCTTTTTACTGGGGCTGAATTAGAAGGGAAATGGGAAATGGGAAATGAGAAATCAGATTTCCATTTCCCATTTCTGATTTCCATCCTTACCTACTACATGCGGCCTTAAAAGGGAGAGGCAAACTAGCTTCCCTCTTCCGCTGCGGGGGGGAGTTTAAACACCCGGACCAATTCAATTTTGGTTTCACTGACATTTTCGAGGACAAACCGAAAGCCATCGTATACCAGTTCTACCCCTTGCTCGGGAATCGTTTGTGCTGCCGTGACGATATATCCCGACAAGGTGTGGTAATCGCCATCGGGAAGTTCAATTTCCGGAAACTTTTCATTGAGGTAATCAATTTCGAGGCGGCCTGAAAACAGGTACTCCACCCCGGGTTCAATTACCTGCTCGATATAATCTTCCTGGTCGTATTCGTCTTCAATCTCGCCGAAGAGTTCCTCCAGAATATCTTCGAGCGTAATTAATCCGGTAACGCCGCCAAATTCATCCACGACGCAGGCGATATTAATGCGTTCCTTGATGAATTTATTCAGCAGGTCGGTGATACGCAACACTCCGGGAATGAAGGTGATAGGGAGAATAAGCTCGCGAATACTGGGTGGGTTTTGCAACAGTTGCTGGTGGTGAACATACCCGTGCAGATTATCAATATCCCCTTCCACCACCAGTAAACGCGAAAGGCGGGTATCCTGAAAACGCTGCTCCAGATCGGCAATCGCTGCATCAATTTCCACCGTTTCTATCTCCGGCCGGGGGATCATACATTCCCGCACCCGGATATCTTTCAGGTTGAGCGCTTTTCCAAGCAACTCCCGATCGATAACTTCCTGGTTTTCGGCCCCCGATTCATTAATCAGGTTTTCGAGATCGAGCCGCGTCAGCACCTGCTCCGAATCTTCACTGGGAATGGACCAAAAGAGCCGCAGCAAGCCCATCGACAGGCGCGTCATAACCCAGGCCGGAGCGCGCAAGAGGGTAACCAGGCCCTTCAACGGATAGGCTAACCCGAACAAAATATCATCAGCAAATAACCGGAATAGGGTTTTGGGCAGAAATTCGCCAAAAACCAGGATGATCAGGGTAACGATCAAGGTATTGGTTAACAAAATCCATCCTTCGCCTTGAATATAGTGCACAATGAGCGGCTCCATCAATTTGGCCATCAGCGTTGTGAACACGACTAAAGCAATATTATTGCCCACCAGCATGGTACTCAGAAATGCTGCCGGCTTTTCGTAGAATTCTGCCAGGATGGCCCCCCGCCCAACGTGCTTTTTCTTGCGGATTTCAATTTTGAGCTTATTAGCCGACACAAAGGCTATCTCGGCCCCGGAGAACAGCGCCGATAAAACCAGAAAAATGAAAATGGCTAACAGCATCATAAATTACTCCGGTTATTGTTGCGTAGGCGGTGGATCGGTGGTTAATTCCTTGACTTGCATAGTGCCATCAATAGCCCGTAAGCGCACATTCTTAAAATTCTGATCCGCAGAAAAACCCTGGCTGTAAATGGTATCCACGGGTGTGGTTATCACCACAAATTTATTGGTAGAAACCGACTGCGCCTGCTCGTCCCAGGTCAGTTCTGTGCTTTCCAGTTGTTCCGATTCGGCACTACGCCAAACTACACTATCCCGCACAATGGTGAGGTTACGCGTCTCATAGCGAATGGCATATTTGGCCGTAAGGGTGCTTGTTTTTTGACCAGTGGCACTAAAAAACTCAACGAAAATGCCTGACGGAAATTCCTGGAAGGGTTCGCTGCGATCCAGGTGGTTAAGCATAATCGGCCCGGTCACGCGAACCCGAACGATTGCCGAGTCGCTGTACAGGAGCGTCACATCGCTGACCTTTTCCCGCTGGGTATCCTGGGCAGAAAATTCTTCTGCCGGAACAGTAGCTTCTTTTTTACAAGCGGCGACCAGTAATAACATCATCATTGCCGCCAACAGGCCACGCATGGTTGATTCTTTTTTGCAAAGGTAAGCAAATCACTGCTTTGCCGGGAAATTTTCCCCGAAAGACACTGCAGACTCTAACGAACCAGTGTGACATCCCCTTCGAAAAGGAAAACTTGCCCATCGATGAACTCAATTTCAAAGAAATAGGCAAACACCCCACTATTGAGTGGGCGCCCCTTGTAGGTGCCGTCCCAGCCCAGTGATTCGTCGTTCAGCGCTACGTTATTGGCGGAATAAACGAGTTCTCCCCAACGGTCAAAAATTAGAGCCCGCTTAATCACCAGTGCAGCGGGACCGCCATAGGCGGTGAAAAAGTCGTTGGCCCCGTCAGCATTGGGTGAGAAGGCATTGGGAATATAAATGGGCCGGTTCTTGACCACGGTGATCCGAATATCATCTTCTGCAATACAGCCATCCGGGTTGGTCACCTGTATGGTATACGTTGTCGAAACGGCGGGGTTGGCAATAGGTGTCGCACAGGTGGTACACGAAAGCCGGTCGCTGGGTGTCCACTGATAGGTTACCGGAACTTCACTCGGAACAGCCCGTAAGTCCAATTGATACCCCAGGTTAATACTGGTGTCACGGCCGGCGTCCACGAGCAGTTGGGGCGGCTCCTGAACCTCCACCTGAAGGGAGGCCGTGCAGCCCTGAATATCCATTACCGCAATCACGTATTCTCCTGCCGGTAAATCGGCAAACGTGTTGCCCGTTTGGAACGTTCCGGCGTCAATAGCATAGGTGTAAGGTGGTGTTCCGCCCGCACCCAGCAGGACAATCCGGCCCTCTTCGTACCCAAAACAGATATTGTCGAGTACTGCTACATCGTCAATGATTAACTCCGGGGGCTGGGTAATGGTCAGTAGGGTATCAAACGGACACCCGTTGCCGTCTGTTATCGTCACTGTATAGTTTCCCACCGGAAGTTCTATCCGCAAGGCTTCCTGTGCGCCATTTTCCCACTGATAGGTATAGGTTCCGGTACCGCCGCGCCCACTGGCCAGAATACTCCCGTCAGGGCCGCCAAAACAACTGACATTGCGCACGTCAAACTCTGCCCCGATTGAAGGGAAATCTTCAACATTAAAGGTGAAACTTCCCAGGCACAGATTGGCATCCCGTACCGATACCTGATAGCTGCCCGCAGCTACCTGGGTCAATGAATTTACCCCCTGAAAACCACGCCCATCTCCCCAGTCAAACTGATAAGGGCCCCGGCCGTTCCCGATCCGGACTTCAATAGTCCCATCGGTAAATCCGTTGCAGCTAGGTGGGGTAATTGCATCAACCGCCGGATCCAGGATGAGTTCTAATTCATTGACCACGATCGTAGTGTCAAAGGTGCAATTGTTTGCATCGCGAACCTGGACGGCATAGTTGCCTACACCTATGTTTTGACGAGTATTATCGTTGGCAAAAGGCCCTCTTTGCCAACTGTAGGTATAGGGTGCCGTAGCCCCGTTTACCGACAAATTGATTCCGCCGTCGAGGCCTCCGTTACACGTTGGCATCTGGATGGCTGCCGCCAGGGCAAAAGGGTCGGGGCTTCGAACTTCAAAAGCAAGGCTGGTTTCACAGGTGGCCTGGTCGGTTATGGTTACGGCATACGGCCCGGCAGCTAAATTAGTTCGGTCTTCGGAAGCAGGGCCATCGGCCCAGGAGAACACATAGGGCCCGTAGGGGTTTTGAACCTGGACATCGATGCTTCCGCTGGGTTCCAGCGGGCAGGCTACATCCCGGATATTACTCCCTGTCGTGAAATGATCATCACAACAAACGACTTCAACATTGACTACCTTGCTAACCACGCAGTTGTCGGTGCTGGTCACCCGCAGTACTACCGGCTTAATGCCCGGGCGGTCAAAGATCACCGGGTGTGGCCCCTGGGTATTGGCAGATTGCGTGCGGGCCGTTGGCCCAAAGGACCATTGATAATCGATAATGCCTCCGGCAAAGGAAGAAGCATCGGTAAACGTGATGGGTTTGCCCACACAAGCCTGCGTCAGGTCGGTGGTGAAATTAGCTTCCGGCCCTACAAAGGTTCCCGTTCCGCCAAACTGCAACGTGTAACCAAAGCCGGTCTGGCTGTAATTGATAATTACCAGGGTATAGGACCTGCCTACCACCATGTCAATGGACCGGGAAAAGTTGTTATCCGTTCGGTCGCAACCGCAGTTTTCACCTTCGTCAGTATCTGTTTCCCGGGTGCCTGTCGCCCCCGTACAGCGTTCCCACTCATTGCGGGGTGCCCCGACAATCTCTCCGGAGATATTATACCGCAGTAAGCGTTTATTGCCACAGTTATCAATGCCGGAAGGTAATTCGTACAGGGCCCAGTCGATATCATCGTCAGGGTTGATGGGGGTAATGGTAAACGTCAGGGATCCTGCTTCCCGGCAAGTCCATTTGAACCAGGTTGATTGTTCTTCAACGACGGGGTTTCGGCGATTGAGGGCGTCTACACAAAAAACGTCATTAATCGGGTCGCGTACCGTGCCGAAATTATCCACGTAACTAACGGTAAAAGGGCTTTTGTCGCAGAGTACCACTCCCGTGGCACAGTCGCTGGAGGGCAGGGAAGTAGCGTTGAAGTTGTTGATACACAGCTGGAAGGACCCGGCATTACCCCCCCGGGCACTGACCAGAAAGTAGTAGCGCTCGCCAATCGCTAAACCACTGACAATAATCTGCACGACGTTGCGGCCATTGTTATCGGAAATACATTGCACCTCTTCAAGGGCTCCACAGGTGCCCCGGAAAATGGCTACCTGGGGGGTGCGTAATGAACCGCCACGTCCTAGTCGGGTCTCTCCCGTAACGGCAATACTCACATCTGTTGCCCGGGCATCGAAAGCAAACCAGATATCCCGCTGTGCTTCCTGGGGAAAACAGCGCGGGCGGTTGATGTTGGCGTCGGTAGCTCCCACCGTAGTATAGGCTGCCGAATCAGAACACCAGCTATCCAGGTTCGTCAGGATAATGGCCGTGCTGCAATTGTCATTGCTGATCTGCGCACTGAGCGAGGCTATGGTCAACAATCCGAACCACCCAAGTAAAATTGTTCGCAACATAGTAATACTGAAGTTTTCTCCTAGCAAGTCCAAAAAATAAGGGAAGTATGCCGAAGAATAGGCTTTTGCCTGGTCAATTAAGAAAATTTTAAGCGAGTCGTTGGTTTTTCTTAGGAGGTCGCCCTGATGTGCATGTTACTAAGGTAAACGCTTTCGCTGCGATAAGGTGCATAAATAGCTGCAGGAAAATCGCTTCACGGCGGACAAAAAGCGGAATTTCCTATTTTTACCCTGTAACTACACATTACCTTATGCTCCGTCATTTACCCAATAGTATTACCCTGGTCAATCTGGTCAGCGGGTCCCTTGCAGTAGTCCTGCTTTTATATGGACGTCTGGATGCAGCCCTGGGGTTGGTTTTACTGGCGGCAGTAGCCGATTTTCTGGATGGGTTGGTGGCTCGTGCCCTCCACGTCTCCTCACCCCTGGGCAAAGAACTGGACTCCCTTGCTGACATGGTTTCTTTTGGGTTGGTGCCAGGGATAATGCTCTATGGGCTGTTGAGTGCTGCCTGGCATGACGGAGCCTGGCCCACAGGCCTCGACTGGCGTGCTCTGCCTGCATTTCTCATTCCGGCCTTTGCGGCATTGCGTCTGGCAAAATTCAATATTGACACCCGGCAAAGCGAAACTTTTATCGGATTAGCAACGCCAGCCTGTACTTTATTTGTTCTGGGCTTGATCCTTTTGTACCAGAGGGAACCCGATTGGGCCCAGCGCTGGTTGCTCCATCCAGGTGGGTTATATGCGATTATTGTCGGGCTGGCGGCCTTGATGGTTGCTGAAATCCCGATGTTCAGCTTTAAATTCAAGGCATGGCGGTGGGCGGGCAACGAGATAAAAATTATCTTTGCGGCGTTGGCGTTAATCCTGGTGGCTATTCGGCCATTGGCGGCACCATCCCTGGTCGTTTTGTTGTATATCGGCGTTTCGATCGGAAATCATTTGCTCAACCGAAACCGGCAAGTATGAAATTTCAGGCTGCAATCAATATTATGCCCCACAAAGAGCTCCTCGACCCTCAGGGAAAGACGGTAGCGAATAACATGAAATACCTCCACCTGGATGGCATTCAGGATGTGCGGATTGGCAAACATATCCTGCTAACCCTTGAAGCGGACAACGAAGCGCAGGCGCGGGAAAAGGTTGATCAGGCTTGTCAGAAACTGCTGGCCAACCTGATTATGGAAACCTACGATTTCCACCTTACTCCAGCGGAGTAAAACGAAAGGGCGTCACGCTCACCCTGGCCATGCTGTACCTCGTACCCACGCCTATTGGTAATCTGGAAGATATCACGTTGCGGGCCCTGCGCATCCTGAAAGAGGTGGATATGGTACTGGCTGAAGATACCCGTACGTCCCGCAAACTCCTGGACCATCATGGCATCCAGGCGCGCCTGCGCGCTTTTCACGCTCACAATGAACACGGGGTAACCGCAAACTTGGTAGCGGCGATGCAAGGCGGACAGTCGATAGCTTTGATTTCCGATGCCGGTACGCCTGGTATTTCCGACCCGGGATTCCTCCTGGTACGCGCTTGTGTGCAGGCGGAAGTTGAAGTGGTTTGTCTGCCTGGGCCCACCGCCCTGATTCCGGCAGCAGTTGGTTCCGGATTGCCCTGTGACCGATTCCATTTCGAGGGCTTTCTGCCGCATAAGAAAGGTCGCCAGACGCGCCTGATCTTTCTGGCCACGCTTCCGAATACCTTCCTGTTGTATGAATCGCCCCACCGCCTGCTTAAGTGCCTGGAGCAATTGGCAGAACATTGCGGCGGCCAACGGCCAGCCTGCGTGGTGCGCGAATTGAGTAAAGTACACGAACAATACCACCGGGGTTCCCTGGAGGAACTTATTACCTATTTCCGTGAAAATACGGACAAGCAGCGCGGTGAGATCGTGCTTGTTGTAGGAGGTGCGTGATTCGTTGAACGTTAATGTACGTCCAACGAATCCCGACCATAAAACCTAAGGTTACTGCCCCTGCTTAAAACGGTAAATCGTCCTCAAACTCAAGGCTCGTTGAGGGTTCATCATTGGCGCTGGGGAAGTCATTGCTGGCAGCTGGGGGCGGCGCACTATTCGCCTGTTGCGCAGGACGTTCAATCCGCCATGCGTTGAGGTTGGTAAAGTACTTCCCGTTCCATTCCCGGCCGCGCAGGTCGAAATGGACTTTGATCAGGTCGCCTTCATTGAAGTCCTCGATCAGGGCGCAGCGCTCCTGAACAAGTTGAAATTTTATGAATTGGGGATAGTTACCACTATCTGCTTCTATGACAAATTCACGTGCCTGGAAGGAACTCGACTTATTTTCGGTAGGATATTTCACCACTAACTTTCCTTCGATCTCAAAAGACGTCATGCGAACCGCTTTTTGTATGGGTTATTGAACGTCGCCAAAGGTACAAAAAGGAAAGATAAAACGGTGTCCGGTATTCACAAAGGTTACGACCAACGATTCTAGTTCGTAGCGCGGTTGACTAATCGGTAAATGTCGGTAGGGGTAGTCACCAGGATCGCTTTGCTGCCGCGTAACGCGATGGGGCCTTTAAGCAGGAAGGGGTTATTCATGATAATATTGACCCAATCTGCATTGTCAAACTCCCGCCCACGAATATGGATTTGGTAATAGGGATGGGCTTTGTTCAGTAATTCCTTGGGGTCATCGGTAATGGTTTGCAGGATTCGCTGCCAACTTGTGCCCGTCGAAGGCGCCTGATGAAAGGCATACACCTTGATGTGTTTGGCTAAACCTTTCGCATGGGCTACCGTCTGCCTATCAGACGAAGACTCGGGGTTGTAATAAATTAAAATTTCTCGATCGTGTGTTTTCATGGTAAAAAATTTTAGTTAATAAAAATTAACACTATAAAATACCACAAAAACAACATAGTTCAAAATTTATTATTTTGGATGGTTGAGTTTCTTAGTAATTGGGGCTTTTACGCCTTTCTATTCACTTGGTTAATGTTGTTCGCGGTGCTCACTCGGTTTATGCCGCTTCGCCCCAGACGGGCAAGTTAGGTTTATGGGGTTTATTTAATTGAAATTGGAGTCAGCCAATGCGCTAATGTCCAATGGGCCAACACGCTAAAAGCTAATACGCCTTACCCTTGCACGTAAACGACGAATTTCTCCTCGTAGTAGGGATCTTTAAAGAAGTTGGTGAGCGAGAATTTCTCCACGTAGGTTCCTTTGGGCAAGGCCTTGATTTCGGCCTTCAGATCCCCTCCTTTCAGGGTGAGTAATCCATTGGGGAGGGCATGCTGGTCCTGATCTTTGAGGAGTGGAAAACTCCAGCCAACCAGAAGTTCCAGACTGGCCACTGCCCGGCAAACAACGAAATCGAACTTTTCTTTTACCTCTTCGGCGCGCAGATGCCGGGCCTGGGCATTCTCCAGGCCAATTTGATCGATAATATCCTGGGTAACCGTAATTTTTTTGCGGGTCCCGTCAATGAGGAGGAACTGCGTTTCGGGAAACAGTATTGCCAGAGGAATTCCTGGCAACCCGCCTCCTGTTCCGAGGTCCAGAATGGTTGCTCCCGGCTTAAAGGGCAGTACCCGGGCAATGCCCAGGCTATGCAGGATATGGTGGGGGTAGATATGATCGATATCCTTGCGTGAAACGACGTTGATTTTTTGATTCCATTCCTGATAAAGTGGTCCGAGGGCAGCAAACTGCTGCTGCTGTTTTTCGGACAACTGCGGGAAGTGTTTTAGTATCGTATCCATAATGACCTCAAGGTTTAATGGGAGTCGCTAAGATACCTAAACAGGTGCGAATTCCCGATAAGTAATTCCCCAGCCGTACATTCTCATTCGGACTGTGCTGATTATTATCGGAATTGACCAACGGCACGATCACCGCTGGAATCTGCAGGGTGTTGACAAAGGGTGAAATGGGAATCGACCCGCCGTGGGTCCTTACTTTCACCGCCGACTCGCCCCAGGTGTCCTGTATACTCTGATCCAGCCATTGCCCGATCGGCGTGTCCAGGTCGGTTCGAAAAGCCGCATATGACACCGAATAATTCATCCGCGCCAGGCGGGGAAAGGCCATACGTTCCTCTTCGGTAGGATCGTGATCCAGGACCTGGTAACCTTGTTGTTCTACATGCTGGCGCAACAACCCGATCAGTCGCTCGGGGTCACTTTCTTTTACCAGGCGGATATCGATTTCTGCTACTGCTGTAGCGGGGACAATCGTCCGTACTTCCTTACCTACCCAGCCGGAAGCCATTCCTCTCACGTTCAGAGAAGGATATTGCAAGGCTTCTTGCAGGTTGACCCCCACACTATCGGCCGCAGCAATTCCGATCAATTGTTGAATGGCCTTCTCATCGTCCGGCGTTTCGGCGAGCACTTTCCGGGTGGCTTCATCCAGTTGGATACCATCATAAAATCCGGGAATTGTTACGCGACCGTAGTCGTCCTTCATCGACGCGATAATTTGCGCTAATCGTACGGCAGGGTTGGGAGCATAATTACCATAGTGGCCACTATGCTGCGGAACCCGAGGCCCGTAGGTCGTGAGCGTAACATCGGCAATTCCCCGGGCACCAAACCCAAGAGATGGCCGATTCGTCGGATGCATGGGACCATCAAGGATGATCAGCCAGTCGGCTTGCAGGGCTTCCGCATGGCGGGCAACTGCTGCAGGCAGGTTGGGAGAACCTAACTCCTCTTCGCAATCCATGATTACCTTGATATTGTAATTGGGCTGGATTCCGGCCTGCTTTGCCGCATCAAGGGCCGCCAGAAACATATTGATCGGCCCCTTGGCATCACTCGCTGAGCGGGCAAATATCCGCCAATCGGGATTAATTACCCCATCCAGGCGATTCCAGGGAATAGTGGCCCACTGGCCATTGGCATCTTGTTCTTTCAAGGTAGGGGTGTAAGGGGTTTCCTGATACCACTTGCTGGGATCTACCGGTTGCCCGTCCACCTGTACGTACACGAGTACCGTTTTGACGGCCTTGGGTACCCTGCGCTCCGCCAAAACCAGGTCCAGGCCAGCGGTAGGCAATCGCCGGGTACTGAATCCCCGTTGCTGAAAGGCCTTTTCTACCCACTGCATATTGGGCTCCAATTGCTCCGGAAAATTGGCATCATTCGCCAGGCTGAGAAATTGGAAGTATTCTTGCAAGGACGCCCTGCTTATGGCCTGGAGTTGGTTTTCACGCAAAAAAGTCTTCTGCTGACCAAAAAGAACCAAACTCCCGCACAAGATGCAAAGGATTGCTATTCCTGGTTTTTTCATTTTTACTACCTTTAGCATGTGTTTGGAATTTCATCAATTGCCTGCAAATAGCAAATTTTGTTTGATTCTACGTTGATTTTTTCACTGCATTGCCCGCATGCAGCTGCAAAAATCGCCTTGACTAAAACAAAATTTGCTCATTTTCGCCTAATCATGAAAATCCAAACACACGCTTAGTTTTCCGAACGATATTACCAAAATGCCTGCATAATACGAAAGAATGCTAGATCTATTTGCCACACCCCGCCTGCGTGAGTTAGCCCCCCGCGTAACTACCTTCCTGGAAGAGGAAATAATTCCCTTTGAACAGGAATGGATGCAAATGCCCTTCACCGAAGTTGAAAAAATCATTCGTGCCAAAAAACCGAAGGTGCAGGCTATTGGCGCCTGGAATCTTTATCACGCCAAACACCACGGCGGCCCCGGGCTCAACCTGGTCGAAGTCGCTCAAATCAGCGAATTGCTGGGAAGAACTCCTTTCGGGCATTTTACCTTCAACTGTCAGGCTCCTGATGCCGGCAACATCGAACTCCTTTTCCAGTACGCCAGCCCTGCCATGCGGGAAAAATACCTCGAGCCGCTCCTTGCCGGTGAGCTGCGTTCCTGCTTTTCTATGACGGAACCCGAGTTTGCTGGATCCAATCCGGTCCTCATGGGGACTACTGCCGTTCGGGATGGCGATCATTACATCATCAATGGGCATAAGTGGTTTACCAGTTCTGCCGATGGCGCTGCCCTGGCGATCGTCATGGCGGTAACCAACCCGGAAGCTGCCAGCCCCTACATGCGGGCAAGCATGATTCTGGTGCCTACTGATGCGGAAGGGTTTGAACTCGTCCGCAATGTTCCGGTCATGGGTCACCCCGGCAGCGGCTGGGCTAGCCACGGGGAAATCCGCTATACCAATGTGCGGGTTCCTGTTAGTAATCTGCTCGGGCCTGAGGGCGCCGGATTTAAACTGGCTCAGGAACGCCTTGGCCCTGGTCGTATCCACCATTGTATGCGGTGGATTGGTGTCTGCGAGCGGGCCTTTGATTTAATGTGCCGCCGGGCAGCGACTCGCGAATTGGGTAACGGTGTCTTTCTGGGTGAAAAGCAGATGGTCCAGAACTTTATCGCAGAAAGCCGGGCTGAGATTGATGCTGCCCGCCTCATGGTACTCCATGCTGCCGGGAAGATGCAGGAAATGGGCCAGCATGCTGCCGCCGCTGAAATTTCCACCATCAAGTTTTTTGCCGCCAATGTCCTCCAGCGTGTTATCGACCGGGCGGTACAAGTCCACGGGGCTTTGGGTGTGACGGATGATACAATCCTTTCTTATTATTACCGGGAAGAGCGGGGCGCGCGTATTTACGATGGTCCCGATGAGGCGCATAAGTCGTCACTAGCCCGCAAAATATTAAAGAACTACGGATTGTCGATTCGGAACAACTAACCTCTTATGCTGGATCAGGCCAAGAATATTCGCCCGGGCGAAGAACTCGACATTCAGGCACTCCATAAGTACCTGAGTGCTCAGCTTCCCGGCTTTACCGAACTCCTGGAAATCAAACAGTTTCCTGGCGGCTATTCCAATTTAACCTACCTGGTGCGGGCCAATACCGGGGAGTACGTACTTCGCCGCCCTCCCTTTGGGGCGAAGATTAAAACGGCTCATGATATGGGCCGGGAATACCGGGTTCTTTCCCTCCTGGAGGGTGTTTACGACCGGGCGCCCAGGCCTGTTTTGCATTGTGCCGATGAAACCGTACTCGGCGCTTCGTTCTACCTGATGGAGCGGGTTGCAGGAGTCATTTTGCGCAACCGCCCCCAGCCGGATCTGGATCTGTCCCCCGCTATCATGCAGCGTATTTCCGAAGCGACGATCGATAACCTGGCTGTGCTGCACAACCTCGAACTGGAAAACAGTGGTTTGCTCGACCTGGGAAAACCCAAAGGCTATGTTGAACGCCAGGTGAAGGGATGGATTGAACGCTACTACCGTGCCCAAACAGATACCATCCCCAGCATGGATGAACTGGCTGCCTGGATGCCCGCTAATCAACCACCGGATGGTCCTCCGGGACTAATCCATAACGATTACAAATATGACAACCTGGTGCTCGACGGCCAGGATCTGACGAAAATCCGGGCCGTCCTCGATTGGGAAATGTGCACCGTTGGAGACCCACTGATGGACCTGGGAACGACCCTGGCTTACTGGGTTGAGCCGGCTGAAGCCAATCTGTTGGTTTCGGCGATTGCCAATCTGACCTGGCTTCCCGGAAACCTCAATCGCAAAGCGTTGGTGGAACGCTATGCGCACCAAAGTGGCCGGTCGCCGGGTGATGGCCTTTTCTATTTTGTTTTCGGGGCCTTCAAAATTGGTGTAATCGTTCAGCAAATTTACTATCGGTATAAACAGGGGCATACGCAAGACCCCCGGTTTGCTCCCCTGATTGAGGTGGTGAAAATTTTTGGTAACCGCGGGCGGCAGGCATTGGAGTTAGGCAGAATTAGTGACTTATCTTAGCCGCTTTCGTTAAAATCCATAAGCCTCCCCACCTGGGGATCAGCAGGAAAGCCTGGTAAGTTAAGTACAGTGTAATTTAAAAAAACTATTGGTTTTGCTGGGGTGAACAGTGAGCAGTTGGCAGGGCCTGGATACCATGCATTAAATCAGTGATAATCTGTGCAAATCTGTGGTGAAGCAGAGGGCAGTGCCCGCCTGGGTAAGACTGAATAATTCAAAACCGCTCAACGCTCAACAGTCGGCTGTTTATTCCCGCTTCCTTTCAGGTGAAAAAAATTATAGTTGCTTACTTTACAAAGTACTTACTCCCAGAGATGTTAAATAATACCTAACTATACCCCCGGGGTATAACCCATGATGTGAGTTTTCCGTTGAACAAGCAGGATATTATGATTGAAATTTACCGTCGATGAAAGTACGTTGTTTAGTGATATTGATTCTATGCGGGTATGGTGCGGGGCTAAGGGCTCAGTCATCACAGAAAGCTATGAAGGAATATATAGAGCAATACCGCTGGATTGCCATCAGCGAGATGCAGCGTACGGGGATCCCTGCCAGTATCAAACTGGCGCAGGCCCTGCTGGAATCGCGCTGGGGTACCAGCCAGCTGGCCCGCAACGGCAATAACCACTTTGGGATCAAATGCGGTGATCGCTGGTCGGGAGGCCGCCAGTTTGCCCTCGACGATGACTTTGATAAGCAAGGTAATCTGGTTAACTCTTGTTTCCGGGTTTACGGATCCCCCGAAGAAAGCTTCCTGGCTCATTCCGACTTCCTGATGGACCCAATAAAAATCAACCGGTATGGGTTTCTATTTGATCTCGATCCTACTGATTATAAAGCCTGGGCAAAAGGACTGAAAAAGGCGGGCTATGCTACGGACCCCAATTATCATAAAAAACTGATCAGTCTGATTGATGAACTCAAATTGGATAAATACGATAAGCTGTCTGAGAAAGAAATAGCCATCATTGAACAACGCGAACGCCCTTCGGAAAGACCTGTTCCTCCATTGCCGGTTCTGGTGCCAAAAGAAAAACCTGTTCCCCCGGTTGCTGTACTGGTAAACAATGATGTGCGATACGCTACTGTTGAGTCAGGGGAAACCTTGCGTGACCTTGCCAACCGGACCGATACGCCGGTGCGCTGGCTCTTGAAATACAACGAAAACCTCAGCAGCGTTGGGGATAAACCCTTACCTGAAGGAGCCCGGGTGTATTTGCAGCCCAAGCGTAAGAGCTACCGCGGCAAAGAAAAATGGCACACGGTTAAGCCCGGAGAATCTCTGCTGGCTATTTCAACGCAGTATGCCATTGACCTGGAAAAACTGAAGACCCGCAATCTGATTGCCGGTCAGGTTGAGCCCGTAAAAGGGGAGCAAATAAAATTACGGGGAGGCAAAGTGAAAACGGCCCCCAAGGTGCGCAGTATTGGGTTGGTTTCAACGGCCGCTCGGGAGCAAGCATCCCAGCCCCCCGCTGCGACAACTTCATCCTCCAGCCCTGTTCCGGCGACCACACCCTCCAGCCCTATCCTGCGCGACACGCAGCATATTCAGTTTTCTCCGGTCGTGACAGCGCCCCCTAAGCCCGTTGAGGTTGCTCCGGCATCAGCAGAGGAATCTCCTTTTGCGTCCCCTGAAACGGCATTGCCACCGCCCAAACCACCCACCAGTTCACCATCGCCAACGCCAGTTCCTGAGCCCGTCTACCACTGGGTACAACCCGGGGAAACTCTGTGGCGTATTGCCCGGCAGTACAATTCTTCGATTGAAGTGGTACGGTCGTTGAACAATTTGCCTGGCGATACGATTAAAAGTGGGATGCGATTGCGCGTCAAATAGCGCGACATTTGGACATTCCGCCAAGAAGTGTCACCTTTGCCTGGTGAGTATACTGCTTAAACACCTGTGGCAAAACCGGTACACCATATGAAGCAATTAATCGGATGGTTAGCAATCGTTTTCCTGTTTCCCTGGGGTCAACTCGCCGCCCAGAGTTACAACTTTGGCATCAAAGGAGGCCTCACCGTAGGCACTCAGCGTTGGGATAATTCCTTCCAGCGTGAACCGCTCTTTCGCTACCACGGTATTGCTTTTATTGAATCGGCTGACGAAGGTAGCCCCTTCGCCCTTTTTGCCCAGGGTGGCTATCACATTAAGGGAAGTGCCATCCGCACCTACCGTACGGTACTCATTCGGCAGGACGGATCGCGGATTGATGTTCCCGGCCAGGAAACGCCCTTCGAATTTCACAACGTTTCTGTCACCCTTGGTGCCAAACAACGCTTTGATGTCGGACCCGGGAACAGCCAGCTGTATTATGCACTGGGAATCCGGGGGGATTATACCGTCAAAACAGATTTCGGCAATGTGCGGGTTGAGGATAACCCCTCCTATGCCCTGATATACCCAGTGGAAGGGTTTGTCAATAAATTCAATTACGGCCTGACGGTAGGGGGAGGTATTGAACTGCCGTTTAGTGAATTCGTGGGAATGCTGCTTGAATTCACAGTAAACCCCGACTTTTCGCTGCAGTACAACCAACCGGTCATTCGCAATGTCATTAACCCCAATCCGATTGGCGGAAGCTCGCTGATTGATATTCCGGAGCGAAGGATTGCCAACCTGACATTCGAAGTGACGCTGGGATTCCGCTTTTTACATAAGATTATATTCATCGACTAGCATGTTGCGAAAAATCCAGACCTATTCACCAGTGCTTAAGCTAACCAGACCATGATATTACGCAGTGAAAATCTGGTAAAATTTTACGGGAAACGACAGGTAGTACGCAACGTTTCGCTGGAAGTTAACCAAGGGGAGATTGTAGGCTTGCTCGGCCCCAATGGCGCTGGCAAAACGACTACCTTCTACATGGTCGTTGGGTTTATCCGACCTAACGAGGGGCAGGTTTTTCTGAATGACGAAGAAATTACTAACCTCCCAATGTACAAGCGGGCCCAGAAGGGAATTGGCTACTTACCCCAGGAAGCTTCGGTTTTTCGTAAACTCTCGGTGGAAGACAATATCAAGGCGGTGCTTGAAATGACGCACCTGAGTAAAGCCGAGCAACGCGATAAACTGGAGTCACTGGTAGACGAATTCGGCCTGGAAAAGGTGCGCCGCAGCCGCGGGGATACCTTGTCCGGCGGCGAACGCCGGCGTACTGAAATTGCCCGGGCCCTGGCTGTTGATCCGCACTTCATTCTGCTGGACGAGCCCTTCGCCGGGATTGACCCGATTGCGGTGGAGGATATTCAGTATATCGTAGCCAAATTGAAGACGAAAAATATCGGAATTCTGATCACCGACCACAACGTCCAGGAAACCCTGTCGATCACCGATCGGGCTTACCTCATGTTCGAAGGAGGAATTCTGAAGGCCGGCACTGCTGAAGAACTGGCAGCCGATGAACTGGTGCGGAAAGTTTATCTGGGCAAGAACTTCGAGTTGCGCCGCAAAGTGATGGACCTTAACCAGCAATAATTGGGTGAATATGCGCCGACTACCTGTATGGATAGGAATACTGGCACTAGCTTTTAGCGGCAGCGGTTGTTCCGAACCCCCACCGCTAAAGCTGACCGCCGCGCAACGCGACCAGGTGGATACGCTCTACCTCGACCAGGTGGCTGTACTGGGAAAAGAATTGGACAGCCTTTGCACGCTACAGACCCCGGAACGCGTCCAGCAATTGGTAGATTCATTACTGGAGGCTAGGCGACAAGAAGAAGAATTATTGCGGCAACGCTATCTAAAGTCGCAGCAATGAAAATGACCTATCCTCCTCATAAAAAAATCCTGCTTCTCCTTGCCCTTGTCGGCATGTTCCTTCCCTCTTGCCTGGACCGGGAAGAATATTCTGCTGAGGATATTCAGGCCCTGATCAACGAGGAAGTTGCTAAACGAATCGATGATTTCAAACGAATAAAGCTGGAGCGTTGTGAAGAAACAGCCCTGAAAGAGGCGAACCGCATTGTGGATTCACTGCTCATCGAACAGGCTTTTTTCGAGCGGGATACCTTCTTTCGGCCGGACAAACCCAATAAGCCTGAACGGCCCGTAATTAAGCAACTAGGGGATTCTCTGCCCTTGAAACCCTTATTTCAACGCAAAGACACCCTGCAGTGACTTGCGACCGACACCTTTCTGCGCGGCTGGCGTCAAAACAGGCTGTCCGCTCTTTTTTCTGTGAAAAATTTAGCAAATTTGTGGGCTGGCAGGCATAACCCCTGCGGAGGGAAGCACCCTTAAGCCAGTCACAAGGATTAAATCATCCGATTATGTATACGGTGGATATTGAGGCACTCAATCAGCAGATTTACCTGGATAGTGCTTTTGTGGAGGATTTACGGCAGGAAACGGGCCGGGTTATTGTGGGCCAGGATACCATGGTTGAAAGGCTCCTGCTTGGGTTGTTGACTCGCGGGCATGTTCTTCTGGAAGGGTTACCGGGCCTGGCTAAAACCCTGGCCATTAAAACCCTGGCCCAGGCTATCCATGCCCAGTTCAGCCGTATCCAGTTTACGCCGGACCTGCTGCCCGCAGATATCATCGGAACGATGATTTACAATCCCAGCAAAAATGAATTTACGGTCCGCAAAGGACCTGTTTTTGCCAATTTCATCCTCGCTGATGAAATTAACCGGGCCCCGGCCAAAGTGCAAAGCGCCCTGCTGGAAGCTATGCAGGAACGCCAGGTAACCATCGGTAATGAAACGTTTCGCCTGGAGGAGCCTTTCCTGGTACTGGCAACCCAAAACCCCATTGAACAGGAAGGAACCTACCCCTTGCCCGAAGCACAGGTAGACCGCTTTATGCTTAAAGTCAAAATCGACTATCCAACCAAGGAAGAAGAGCGGGAAATTATTCGGCGTAATCTGCAGGAAGAAACCCTTGGTGCAACGGTAAAACCCGTTGTTCAGCCTAAGGATATTCTGCGTGCCCGGGAATCGGTTCGCAAAGTGTACATGGATGAAAAGATAGAGCGCTATATTCTGGACATTGTTTTTGCCACTCGTAATCCGGCGGAATTTGGCTTGAAGGCATTGGAGCCTCTGATTCAATACGGAGGTTCCCCCCGGGCAAGCATCAGCCTGGCCATTGCCGGCAAAGCGTATGCTTTCCTCCAGCGCCGTGGGTTTGTCATTCCCGAGGATATTCGCGCCATTTGCCATGATGTATTACGGCACCGGATCGGACTGACCTACGAAGCGGAAGCGGAGAACATCACCCAGGAAGATATCATCAACCGCATTCTGAATACCGTAGAAGTACCCTAAACCCGGAAATTTCCGGCTTGACACTCCCGTTAAACCACACGGCCGTATGGAAACGAGTGAACTCCTCAAGAAGGTTCGCAAGATCGAAATTAAGACCAAAGGGCTGAGCAGGCATATCTTCTCAGGGGAGTATCACAGTGCCTTCAAAGGCCGGGGCATGTCGTTCAGCGAAGTGCGCAACTACCAGTACGGGGATGATATTCGCAATATCGATTGGAATGTTACTGCCCGTACCGGCGACCCACACGTCAAAATCTTTGAAGAAGAACGGGAGCTGACAGTGATGCTCCTCGTGGATGTCAGCCGCTCTTCCTTGTTTGGGAGTGTAGCGCAAGTTAAAGCAGAAATTATCATTGAAATCTGCGCGCTGCTGGCCTTTTCTGCAATCACCAATAACGACAAAGTAGGCGTTTTGCTTTTTAGTGATCGCATCGAGCGGTTTATTCCGCCCAAAAAAGGAAAATCCCATATCCTGCGGATTATCCGGGAACTACTGGACTGTGAACCCGCCGGACATGGAACAGATATTGGCCTGGCCCTCGACTACCTTAATAATGTCCTGAAGAAACGAGCCATTTGCTTTGTTATCAGTGATTTTATTACCGAAGGCTACGAAAAGCCCTTGCAGATTGCGGCCCGCCGACATGATATGATCGGCATTCGGGTGACGGACCCGCGGGAGGCAGAACTTCCTGCCGTTGGTCTATTGCGCGCACTCGATGCGGAAACGGGCGAAGAACTATGGCTGGATACGGGGTCTAAAGCATTACGTGAACGCTATGCTCAGCGCTATGCCAACCAGTACCAGTATTTTCGTAGTATTTTCCTTAAAAACGGTGCCGATATCGTTGATATCCCGGTTGATCGTCCTTACATCCAAACCTTACTCCAGTTTTTCCAAAAACGCGCTGCCTGATGAGGATGCCGGCTGGATACCGATTTTTAGTACTTTTGCTGTTGGCAATAGCAGCACCCCAACTACTTGGTGCGCAGGTAAAGCTCAACGCCCGCCTGGATTCCATGGATATTTTAATCGGGGATCAGGTAACCCTGGTATTGGATTTCAGCCATCCGGCGACCCATCATGTCGTCAGTCTGGGGCTGGAAGCTATCCCCCGGGATTCCTCCCTGGAAGTAGTTCGCATTGGCCGGATCGATACCTTGTTTAATGGGAACGAAATCGTCATGCGCCAGCAGGTAATCTTAACTGCATTTCAACAGGGTGATTTTCAGGTGGGGCCTATTCCATTGATTTATGAATCATCAGGCCGTCAGGATACCGCCTACTTTCCGGCACAACCGCTGCGCGTTCGCTTGATTCCGGTAACAGCTGACAGCACCGATATTCAGCCCATTAAAGATATTTGGCGGGAGCCTGTAAAATTTAGCGATTTTCTGCCCTGGATGATCGGGATTGGTGCTCTCCTCGCGCTGGGGTTGCTTTTCTTCTGGTGGTGGCGCCAGCGTCAGCGGCCAGCAGCCGTTGACGTGCAACTACCCCCACGGCCCGCGCACGAAATTGCGTTGGAGAAATTAGCTGCGCTCGAAAATGGGGGTTATCTGGAGCGTCGGCAATTCAAAACCTTTCAGTCGGAATTGACCTTTATTTTCCGGGAATACCTGGAAGGACGCTTTGGGCTTGCTGCCCTGGAGTTACCCTCTGCCCAGTTGCTGCGGGAAATGCAACGCTCGGCCACTGCTCCCGACTGGATTGAACGCCTGCGGTCCTGGTTGACCATGGCTGATTTGGTTAAGTTTGCCAAAGCCGAGCCGCCGGTATCGTTTCACCAGGAGTCGTTGCACTACGTACGGGAATTTATTACGGAAACGCAAGCACACCCCGAATCAACAGGAGCCGAACAGATAGATGATACATCCATCGGAGATGAAAATACGCCTTCGCAAACGGATGATGCCATCACCGAATAACGCTTTGTAGCGATAAAGAAAACTAATGGTACTAAGCTGGACCATACGCAATGTCGAATTGATGCATCCCTGGATGCTCCTGCTCCTGTTGTTGCTGCCCTTGTTTTGGGTGTTGTTTCAGCGGCAGCGTCGACAGCGGTATACCCCGCTACAGCTTTCCAGTCTGGCTGAACTCCAGGCCGTCAATACTTGGCGCAGCCGCCTGCGCCCCTGGCTTCCGCTGCTACGGGTTTTGGCGTATTGCCTGATTGTCATTGCGCTGGCCAGGCCCCGCATTCCCTTGCAAGAGGAAGAAATCAAAGCAGAGGGGATCGACATCATGATGGTCATGGACTTGTCGAGTAGTATGCTTGCCCAGGATTTTCAACCGGATCGCCTGGAGGTAAGCAAGCGGGTTGCTGCCGAGTTTATCGATAAGCGCCCCTACGACCGGATTGGGCTCGTTGTCTTTGCCGGGGAGGCCTTTACCCAATGCCCGCTGACTACGGATCACCGGGTACTTCAGGATTTTCTCAGTCAATTATCCTGCGGTGTTTTAGAGGATGGCACTGCCATCGGGATGGGGCTCGGTACCGCTCTCAATCGGATCAAAGACAGTGAGGCGACCAGCAAGGTTGTTATCTTACTCACCGATGGGGTTAATAATGCCGGTTATCTCAAGCCCATTACGGCGGCAGAAATAGCCCGGGAATTTTCCGTCCGGGTATATACCATTGGTGTTGGTTCAACGGGTGATGCCCTCACCCCGGTAAGCCGGCGCAGCGATGGCCGGTATACCTTCGGATTAGCCCGGGTAGAGATTGACGAAACCCTCCTGGAAAATATTGCCCAAATGACCGGGGGGAGATATTTCCGGGCTACCAGCGCGGAAGGACTTAAGAGTATCTACGAAGAGATCGATACGTTGGAAAAAACAGAAATAGAAGTCACGGTAGTCCGCCGCTATAGTGAGGTGTTTTACGCCTGGCTCGGCGCCGCTTTGGTCTTGTTGTTCCTGGAGGTACTTTTGCGTTTTTCCATTTTTCGTTCGATTCCATAAAACTGCACACAGATGTTTCGTTTTGCCCACGGTGAATATTTATACCTGCTTCTGCTGCTACCTTTGGTGGCGGCAGCCTACGGGTATGCACAGCGGGAACGGCGGCGTGCCTTAGCTCAGTTTGGCAATCCGGAGCTACTGACCCGCCAAACGCTGGAATCATCGCGGGTAAAGCCCCTGACCAAACTCTTGCTCTGGTTGCTGGCACTGGCTTTTTTTATTGTGGGCTGGGCAAATCCGCAAATGGGTTCCAAGCGTGAAACCGTTCGCAGTAAGGGTTTCGACCTCCTGATTGCCCTGGATGTTTCCCAAAGTATGATGGCGGAAGATGTAACTCCCAATCGCCTGGATCGCGCCCGGCGACTGGCTTCCGACCTCATTGGCGAACTGCGGGGTAACCGCATGGGGCTGATTATTTTTGCTGGTAGTGCCTATCTGGCCATTCCGCTGACCAGCGATTATGGAGCCCTGGTTCAATACCTGCGTTCCGTATCTACAGATATGCTTTCTGCCCAGGGTACCAATTTTGCGGGAGCTATCGACCTGGCAGCGGGTTCATTCTCCAAGGACAATCAACATTATAAGGCCCTGGTGGTTATCAGCGACGGCGAAAACCATGAAGATGGCGCACTCGAAGCAGCCCGCAATGCCCGCGAGCAGGGGATGGTGATCCTGACAGTTGGGGTGGGAACTACCGAGGGAAGTTTTGTACCGGTTTTGTTAGGGCCTCAGCGGGATTACAAACGCGACGAAGCCGGCAACCCAGTACGTTCCAAACTGGAAGAAGCACTCCTGCAGGATTTGGCTAAAGCCGGCGATGGCGCTTACTTCCGGCTGGGGAATAACCAGGATGATCTCCTGGGGCCTCTTCGCAAAGAGTTAGACCGTGTAGAAAAACGCGAGGTAGAGCAACGGGTTTTCAGCGAATATGAAAGTTACTATCAATGGTTTATCGGATTAGGGTTACTAATTTTACTGATTGAGTCGTTTATTACATACCGGCGGAGTAAATACTTCGCTCCGCAAGATTGGATAAAATAATAGTGAAGCATATGATCTCCTGGCCAAGAATAGCATGGATTTCGGTACGAATAGGGATAACCGCAGGGATAGTTATCCTGACACTACCCCTGACCGGGCAGTCGGCCCACCGCGAATTGCGGGCGGGCGACCGGGAGTATAAAACAGAGGCTTTCCCCAATGCAGAGGAGGCCTATCGCAAATCATTGGAAAAAGATAAATCCAGTCGCGCCTGGTATAACCTGGGCAATGCCATTTATCAACAAGGTCGTTTCGAAGAATCTACAGACAAATACGTCAAGGCGCTGGAGCAAAACTTACCGCCCGGCGAACAGGCCGATGCCTATTATAACCTTGGCAACTCCCTCTATAAACAAGGAAAATTAAAAGAGAGTATTGACGCGTACAAACGCGCCTTGCGTCTCAATCCCCAGGACGTTCCCAGTAAATACAACCTTTCGCTGGCACTGCAGCAATTACAACAACAGCAGCAACAACAACAGCAACAACAACAGCAGCAAGATCAGCAACAGGACCAGCAACAACAAGACCAGTCCCAAAACACTGACCAGCAACAACAAGATCAGCAGCAAGACCAGCAGCAAAATCAACAACAACAGAATCAGCCTCAGAACGCGGATCAGCAACAGCAAGACCAACAGCAGCAAACGCCCCAACCCAACCAGCAAATGGACCGGCGGGAAGCAGAAGCCCTGCTGCGCATCATGGAGGAGGAAGAACGCAAAGTGCAGGCTAAATTGCGGCAGAATAATGCCAAACCTACGAAAACAAAAAAAGATTGGTAGCCCCGGAATAAACCTCGCGGCCCATCTTATCGTTTAACCAATAAACCAGCGGAATTATGCGATATTATGCGACATTAGCCGGTCTGGTCGTCTTTCTTTGCACGGCAGGGCCAGCGCTCGGACAGCAAAAGCCAACCTTTCGGGTCGAAGTCAGTACCGATTCCGTACTCCTGGGTCATCATTTTCGGGCTGACTTTATTCTCGAAAATGCGCCGGGAGGAGAATTCTCGGCCCCGGACTTCATCCCGGATTTCACCGTTCTGGCCGGACCTAATATGTCTTCTTCGTTTAGTATGATTAATGGTGCTGTTACGCAAAAGGTGACCTATACCTTTTTACTGCAACCTGCAGAGATCGGTATTTTTTATCTTCAACCCGCAAGTATAGCCGTTAATGGCGATTTCCTGGAAACATCACCCGTGGAGATTCTGGTCGTTCCCAACCCTGATCAGCTTCCGCAGCCTGAAGAAAAACCGGGTAAAGAGTCCCTCTTTGGTTTTGACTCCGACCTATGGAACCCTTTTGATTTTCTCCAGCCAGCCCCACAAGCGGCCCAGCCGGCAAAAAAGAAAAGAAAGACCTATAAATTATAAAGCATACCGCGAATGAAGCGTTTTGGCCTGTTGGGATGGATGCTGCTGTTTTTGTCGTGGGGTGCCTGGGCCCAGCGCAGCCCGGTATTTGAAGCATTCTCCGATGCGGAGCAGGTGTTGTTGAATGGTTATTTTGAAGTAACCTATACCCTGCGCAACGGCGAGGGGAAAGATTTTACGCCACCTAATTTCGACCGCGATTTCATTGTCCTTGCCGGCCCTTCGCGGAGTATGAGCACAACGGTGATCAATGGCCAGATGGCCAGCGAAATGGCCTTCAGTTATTCCCTCCAGCCCCGACGGGTAGGAACCTTTACGCTGGGTGCTGCCTCGATTAAAGTTAATGGTCGGACGTATACCAGTAACCGCCTGCGCATAGAGGTCCTCGCCGGAGGCGTTCGGCAGGAAGATGCCAAAGAAGAATATTTTGTCCGGGCTATTTTAAGTACTGAAGAAGCCTTCATTGGCCAGCAAATTCGCCTGGATTATAAATTATTCACCACCCGGGAAATTCAAAATTATAATATCGTTGAGGAATCGGACTACGTTGGCTTTTATGCAGAAGACATTAAACGGCCCGATTCCCGCATTCGTCGCGAAATAATCAAGGGCAGGGAATATTATACCCGGGTGTTGCGCAGTATTGCACTCTACCCGCAACAGGCAGGTAAGCTGACGATCGAACCCGCCATTATGCAGTTGGGCGTGGTAGTGGAAGATCCCCGCCGTTCAGGAGGTATCTTCTTCGGTAATGATGTGCGTAGGGTCCCCGTACGAACTGATCCGGTTAGTGTTACAGTGAAGCCACTGGCGGGTACTCCGCCTGCTTCTTTTCAGGGAGGCGTAGGGCAGTTTACCCTCAACAGTAGTATCAGTCGCACCGAATTGAGTACCGATGATGCCGTTAGCCTAACCCTGGTGATCACCGGCGATGGCGACCTCAAAAGGATTGCCCCGCCCAAACTGAACCTCCCCGCCTCTTTTGAAATTTATGAGCCTAAAGTAACGGAAGTCGACCTGGGTGAGGCGGAAAGCCTGCGTATCGGACAAAAGTCTTTTGAATACCTCATTCTACCCAAGGAACCTGGGGCGTTCACCCTGGAACCTGCTTTTACCTGCTTTTCTCCGGATAGCAACCGGTTTGTGACCTTGCGCAATAATGCGTATACGCTTCAGGTCCGGCCCGGAACCAAAAGCAATGCCAGTGATCAAAATAAGCAAGCAGATGGACTCAGCAACCTCCGCCCTCTGAAAACGGCGGCTCATTTACATCGGCCGGGAAGCTCGCTGCAATTCGGACAACCCCTGTTTTGGGTATTGGCGCTGCTACCCATAATCGCTTTAGGCGGGATCGTTACGGTTCGGTATCGCAAGCTACAACAAGCTAACCTTGATCCTCAGTTGCGCAGGAAGCAGGAGGCCCGAAAAGTGGCCCTCGAGCGCCTAACGCTGGCAGAACGGTATCGCCAGGAGGGGCAACCCCGCCAGTTTTATGATGAACTTTCGAAAGCTATGCTCCATTACGTGAGCGATAAACTCAATATTCCCCGCGGCCAGCTTAGCAAAATTACCGTCCAGGATAAGCTCGCTGAGCTTGGTGTTACCGCCGAACATCAGCAGCGCTTTCTGCGTATCCGGCAACAATGTGATATGGCTCTCTTTGCCGGGCAGTCAGGAGCAAATGCCATGGAGGAAATCTACCAGGACGCGCTGGCCCTCCTGGCGGCTATTGAAGAACGGGCCTAGCCAAAATGGCTTTGGAAAACATTAAACGGAAACTGATGCAGGCAACCTGGCTGGACACGCTGCTGTTACGCTCAAAAAAGCAGCACTTTCTTTCCCAAGAGCAGCGATTCGCATCAGGTATTGGCTATGCCGATTTGGGTGATTTTCTCATTCGGTATCAGCTTGTGGGGGAGCCCGGTAAACCGATTATCGTTTTCAGCCCTGACCCTCCCAACGTTATTGAACATTACGCTGACTTGATTGCCTTGTTGCAGCCTGATTTTCAGGTCCTGATTTTTGAAATGCCTGGCTTTGGCTTTTCCCTTCCCACGCGCACCGGCTTTACGTTTACCCTTGGGGAAGCGGTTCAACTCACGAGTCGCTTCTTTGACGAGCTGCATATTCAGCGCGCGCATCTTTGTTTTCCCTGTGTTACTGGGTTTGTAGCTACCGAACTTGCCCGGCAACGACCGGATCTGGTCGGGAAAATTATCGTAGTTCAAACACCCTCCTGGGAAGAGCAGGCCCGCTGGGCTAAACGCATCGATTTTAAGGGAATCATGGCTACGCCTTTCCTTGGGCAGTTTTTCCTGCAGTCGCGTAAACGCTGGATTGCCAAGCAATGGTATCGGGTGGCCTTACCCCGCGAATCTACGGATGATCGCTTCAATACCACCAGCCAGAACGCTTTTGATCAGGGGGCTTGCTATTGTCTTGCCTCCGGGCTCCAGGGGTTTTTTCAACATTCTGCCCCACCGTCAGCAGAACCTTTATTTGCCAACGCCCTCGTCGTATGGGGTGATCGTGACCGAACACATCGCCATACGGATAAAGCAACGGTACCGGCAACGTTCAATGCCTCCCAAGTACAGCATTTTGACCGCGCCGGCCATTTTCCAGAATTAGAATTTCCGGAACAGTTCGCAGCATTACTAAAAGCAAGTATTCTGTAGTTATTGGAAACAGGTTATTCGGCAGGCTTTAGTCGCATGCGTACCCATACAATAACTCCGGAGGCCAGGGTAAGGAGTGCTACCGCCAAAATGGCCGCCCCGATGCTCAGGACATCGGCAATAACTCCCGTCAGAATAGCGCCCAGCGCATACCCCAGGTCACGCCAAAGCCTGAATATGCCGATGCTTTCTGCCCGCTGCCGGGGGTGTGCGTATTGCGCTACACCTACCAGGAATGTAGGATAGACCAGGGCTGTACCAAATCCCAGTGACGCAGCTAAAAATATATAATGGTGGATATTCAGGCCACTGAAAAGCAACCCTAGTAAAACGATCCCTTGCAAAAGCATTCCGACGGTCAGTAATCGCTTTACCGGATAATGATCAGCCATCTTGCCGGTAAAGAGTTGCCCCAGGCCCCAAACGCCGGGATAAACAGCGGCAACCAGGCCAATTTCAGACAGGGAAAGGCCTCGCTGCGTTAGCAAAATAGGCAATAAGCCCCACATCAATCCATCGTTGAGGTTGTTGATTAGCCCTGCCTGTGTGATAGCTCCCAAATTGGGGTTTTTCCAGGTGGTTTCCCAAAAAACACCGCGCATCAGCCCGGCCGAGGAAGCCGCAGCCTCGGCCTGCATATGCCGACGAGTATCTTTCACCCATAACCAGGTGGTCAGTAAACCCGCTACGCTGAGCACCACCCCAATCCAGAATGGGTAGGGCCTAACTCCGTAGTGGCTGGCCACCAGGCCCGTCAGGAAGGCAACGGCCCCAACGGCCAGGTATCCCGAGGCTTCATTCAACCCCATAGCCAGACCCCGGTCACGAGCCCCCACCAAATCAATTTTCATGACTACGGTGCTCGACCAGGTCAATCCCTGATGAACACCCAGGAACCCATTAGCTACCACAATCCATCCCCAGGACGGAGCCCACATCAACATAAACGGAATGGGTAAGGCTAGTAACCACCCCCATAAAAGCAGGTTTTTGCGACCCCAGCGATTGGCCAAGGCCCCGGTATAATAGTTGGTGAGCGCCTTGGTAATCCCAAAAACGATAATAAAGGAGAAAATCGCCGTTTTCGCGGCAATACCAAACGAGGTAGTAGCCAACTCGGGCAGGAGGGTTCGCTCCAATCCAACCATACCTCCCACGAAAGCATTTACCAGAACCAGCAAGGTGAATTGCCGCCAGTTGACTTTTAATCCTAAGACTACAGCTTCGCTATTTGCCTCTTTGTTGCTTTTCTCACTCATGAGCCTACCGGTAAGGATTCGTCCTTATACCAACGGCGGCGGATCCAGAAAGCTACCTGCACCAGCGCAATGAGGGCCGGCACTTCCACCAACGGGCCAATAACTCCTGCAAAAGCCTGCCCGGAACTGATCCCAAATACCGCAATGGCCACCGCAATGGCCAGCTCAAAATTATTGCCCGCTGCCGTAAAGGCAATCGAGGTGCTGCGGGCATAGTCGGCGCCCAGGTGTTTGCTGATCGCATAACTGACCAGGAACATAATTGCAAAGTAAATCACCAGAGGCAAGGCTATCCGCAGCACATCCAGTGGAATCTGAATAATCAATTCACCTTTCAGGCTGAACATCAAAACGATGGTGAAAAGCAACGCCAACAGGGTCAAAGGGGAAATAAACGGCAGAAACTGTGTTTTATACCACTCCTCTCCACGCCACCGAATAAATAGCCAGCGACTCAACAGGCCTGCCATAAAGGGAATTCCCAGATAAATCGCTACACTCTCCGCGATGGTTTGCATCGAAATGTCCACCAGCGCCCCTGGAAAACCCAGCAGTGGGGGTAACTTGGTGATGAACAGCCAGGCATAAAAGCTATAGAAAAAAACCTGGAAAATACTGTTCAACGCCACTAGTCCGGCCCCGTATTCCCGACTGCCTTCGGCCAGGTCATTCCATACGATCACCATGGCAATACAGCGGGCCAGGCCTATCAAAATTAACCCTACCATATATTCCGGGTAGTTCCGGAGAAAGGTAAGGGCCAGCACAAACATCAACAGGGGACCGATCACCCAGTTAAGCAATAAGGAGATGCCCAGTATCCGGGTGTTGCGGAACACCGCCGGGAGCAACCGGTAATCTACCTTGGCCAGCGGAGGATACATCATGACAATTAACCCGATGGCAAGGGGAATATTGGTCGTTCCCCGGGAATAAGCATTGATCTGATTGGCGGCTTCGGGAAAGAAATACCCAATACTCACCCCCAACGCCATGGCCAGAAATATCCACACCGTAAGATATCGGTCGAGAAAAGCTAGTCGTTTAGGCGTACTCATTTTCCTGGTTCTTTTTTACCTGTTGAAAAACAAAAAACATCTCCTGAGCAATCTGCCGGCTTCGCTCATCATAACGGGCCTCTTCCTGGGGGGTGTCATCCGCTTCCTTGGGGTCGATATAGGGTAGCGAAAAGCGACCTGCCGCTCCCGGAATAACCGGGCATCCTTCGTCTGCATCCGTGCAGGTCATAATGGCCAGAAAACCATGTTGTGGGTTGCTCTGGTCCGCATAATGTTTGGAAAAAGCTACCAGGGGATCGACGCCCTCCGCAAAAGCTACCTGGTAATGCGGGTTTTCACCACCCGGATTGGTTATAACGAGCCCGGCACGACGCAAAGCCGCTACTGCCCGCGGATTGAACGCGGTGGCCTCCGTGCCGCCCGAATAAGTATGTATCTGTGGCAACTCATAATACGCCGCAGCTACCGCCGCCCAGATCTGCCCCAGATGACTCCTCCGGGAATTATGCGTGCAAATGAAAATCATCGCTACCTGCTGCTGGCTTGCCAAGCGGGTGGTAATCGTATCTGCCAGTGTATGCAATACCTCCTGGCGCTCCGCGGTAATAGCAGCTCCCTCAAAAACCTCTTTTTGTAAGTAAGCCTTCAGTGCCGGCAATATTGAAATGCTCTTCGAATCCATATCGTAACCTTGAGAAATAAGTGACCTTAACAACAGCCCTGCTCAATAACCGGGGTAGCCAAAAAATCACCGAACAGCCTTGCAATTTCCCGCCATCGCTGAGCATTAATACAGTAATTGATTTTAACCCCATCGATCGTTCCCTGGATAATACCTGCCTCTTTCAGTTCGCGTAGGTGCTGGGAAATAGTTGGCTGCGCCAACGGAAGGTGGTCCACCAGCTCCCCGCCAATGCACGTATTCACCCGCAACAAATGCTCAATAATGGCAATGCGGGCAGGGTGGGCCAATGCTTTGGCGACCTGGGCCAGGTTGTTTTGGTGCTCCGTGAATAATTCGCGTTTGGTAATTCCCATTTACATTTATTTATTGCAATAATACGATTAATTGGATGCAAATGTGCTCCTGGGAAAGTTTTTTCAGTATGTGCCAACATCCAATACGCAATACGCCAAGTGCAATCAAATAAGTTCTTACGGAGATTGCCAAGATATTACCTGCCAGGCAGAGATTGGCAGAGGCTTATGGTGTTTTGTAAAACGCTGATGCTGTTGATGGGGAGAAAGTAGGGAATATTAAAATGTCCATTTACTTGCTTGTAGCAGCTTCATAGGTGTCTCAATATCCGGCTGGAGTAGTTTGCTTGTACTTAGTGTTTCGTCAACAAAAATTTAAGGAATATGGCGTCGCGTAAAAACGCCATCTAAAGCTTACTGCTCGCAGGAATCTTTAGATTCCAAGCGGAGTATTGGCCGGTCTTCAGACCGCGGGGGTGGGCCAGACAATAATTGCCTGTACACAGGACTTCTTCTTTTGGCTTAGCCTGTAAACTTGCCCGCCATAGGCGGATAAACTGTTACCGCTGACCGGTTTCTGGTGCCTGGTTATTGGGTTATAGTTATTCGTTGGTCGCGACTCTTCACTGCTCACTGCTCACTGCTCACTCAAAAAAAGCATTTTTTACCCCGACGCAGCCGGAGCTCACCCGCCGGAGGCGGACAAGTTCCGGACCCCAAGGCAGTCGGGGTGAATTTCTGGTTTCTGGCCCGCCTGAGGCGGGTGAATTTCTGATTTCTGATTAGGGGTGTAAAGAAAAATTAAACTGGACTTTAACCGTTTTTAAAAAGCACATTCCAATATGAATTTCTTAGCCATGTCGCGAGGCAGGTTTTGGCTTTTTAGCCTTATGGGAAGAAAAAATGATCACATACTGAATTGACCTCATTTAGGAGTACCTTCTTTTTTTCTTGGCAAAAAAAGAAGCAAAAAACCCAAGGCTGTTACCGCTGACGCTAAAATGAAGCGGCAATTAGGCTGAAGTATCCACCTTTTTTTAGTATTAATCAGGGGCACTACACTGCCGGAAAGAAACTCGCCTTACCCTGTGAGTCATGATTCATTATTTTGATTATCAAAATATTGTATTTCACCCTTGATAGTTGTTTTGGCTCAAACACCTTTCCGGCGGACGTTTCGTTGGCCTTTATGCCTACTAAAGGCCGCTTCATTTCTTAACGCGCCACCGGTAAAGGCCGATTAAAAAAGTTATTAGCCTGTATGACCACTTAAATGGCTAAAGTCCAGCTTAGATCCCACGAAATTTCATTGACTTTATAGGGTAATAATTTTTCTTTACAGCCTTAATTTCTGATTTCTGATTTCTGATTTCTGATTTCTCATTTCTGATTTCTGATTTCTGATTTCTCATTAAGGCTGTAAAGAAAAATATTTACTCTCGTTGTATTAACCTTTTGAAGTTGTCTTTTAAGCGAGTCATTTCTTCAGGTTGATCCATCGCCTCGAGGAAGATGGAGTACACTAGTTCTTTTGAAAAACTTGATTTTAGCTCTCTTATAGGATGAGTTCGTTGTTTTTTTGTAGATCAAGATGAGCATCGAACGACTCATGGAACAGTAGAGCATAACCTGAATGGCATTGGGATCATTGCATACAAAAGTGAGTCAAGTTCATTTCCTGCTTAAGGAAGCGAACAATACCTCAATATCCCAGCGTGATCGGTAGATCGAAGCGATCTGACCAGCCTCAATTCCCAGACATTGGTTAGGAAGTAAAGGGTTTGTCCTGGCCTTTGATTTGGTATTGGATCAGCCGGAAGTGCCGCTGGTAAGTCGGTACTGTGATAAAGTTGCACGACACTATCCTGCACGAATTCAAGCTCATCACTGTCCCTGCATGCCGTCATCCTGCCAATGAGGATGGACCAATTCATAGCAGGGGTGGTTCACTGAGCCGGGTAACGAAGAAGAGCCCATCGGCATCAAATTCTTCAAAGGCGCGACGGCTTTTTCAAGCCTTTGTCAAACACATGGATACTTTGATCGTCGGGGCTTTGTTGTTCGATGACTTCCTTAGTGCCCTTTCTCTCGCTCAGATGAGCCTGATCATCATAATATTGCATGCGAATCAGAAAAGTCGCCCATGATTCCGTGGTCAGCTTACCTGGTTTGCCCTTTGGTGTTGCCTACTTTCATGCCTTGCAGCAAGTGGCTAAAGGTGGCGATCATGGTAGAGTCATAGCGTTTGATGTGATATTGCCATGTAACTGGTCATCACTATACAACTCCTCAACTCGTTGATAAACCAGTTCAGTAGAGTCGGCGGAAAAATTCGCTATTGACATTCATCAACCGATCCCGGATGCCTGCCCGGGTTAATTCATCGGCTTGTAGCGCAGGTGCCAGAGCCTGGAACAAGGGATCATCAAATTATCCTCCATCAAGCGTAAGCTCAGTCGTTCGCTACTCAGTAAACTGAATGCACCAGCTTGAACAGATAATCCGCTTTGAGTTTTTGACCCATTTGTCGACAGCTAAGCTCTCCGCAAGCTCATCAATGAATTCCTGTGGTATCAGGCCAACAGTTCCACAACCGAAACACGATGGCCCGATCTCGACTTTTAGTGTGTACGTCCAATGCTTTTGACGCTAAAATCCAGCTTTTCAAAGAACTTTTAGCGTATTTTTCTTTACAGCCTTAATTTCTCGTTACTGATTTCTCATTTCTGATTTCTCATTTCTGATTTCTGATTTCTCATTTCTAAATTGGGTATGGCCAAAAACGCTATCGCTAACCCTTAACTTCCATTTGGCAAAACACTAGGATTATCCCCCGCCTACAATTTTTCCGGCAGGTAGGGATACCCTGCGGCATGCAGGTGCCCCAGTTCCCACCGGGCAGTCATTAGCTCCGGATCAAAAATGAAAGAATTCTCGGTGAGCAGATAGGGCGTGTGATAGCAATTGAGGATTACATTTTGGTTCAGGCTTTCGAAGCGGCCCAGTTCGAGGTCGTCATGACTTATTTGGTCCAGCATGTAATCAAATGTGCGCAGGAGGAGGCCAAAAGCATTACCTGTTGGCAACAGGCAGTGCGTGGCTACCTCCTGGGGCTTCAGAATGATCGCGTCCACCTCGGTAGCTCCCCGATGGATGGCTTCCTGCAGGGGGAGATAGCTCCCAAAGCCCCCATCGGCATATTCCATATTGTTGCGAACGGCCAGACTCATAAAGGGAACTACGTTGGCGGATATCCACATTAAATCACAAAAATCCAGGTAGCTTGTCTCATGAACAGAATAATATTCAACCTGCCGGCAGCTCAAATTGGCTACCGTGACAATCACCTCTTTGGACGAACCCCGGAGGTGTTCATAATCATTCAGGGTGAAGGTCCGCCGGATGAGATGGCGCAGATTTTCGCTTTCGCCGAAAGTCTTTTTGCGGCGCAGAAACATCAGCACCGTGTTGAAGTGGTTGATGCTGAACGAAATCATTTTCCCATGCCTGCGAATAATAAAGGGGCAAATATTGAAAATATCCTGCTGCCGGATATGGGTAAACACCGTACGAAGGCGGTCCACTTCTCCCAACGCCAGCAGGGGGACCAATAAACTGCCTGCCGAGGTTCCCAGATAGAGGTCATAATCGCGGCCACAATCGCGAATGAGGAATTCAGCTACCCCACCGGCGAAAGCCCCTTTGCTACCGCCCCCGGAGATTACCAGAGCCCGCCGACTCATTTCGTTCACTGCCATGAAATTGCTGTATTGATTACTTCCTCCAATTTGCAAAAAAAAGCAGCAATCCACTGGCTTATTCCTGGCTTATGTCGGCGCAAGCGGCCTCAATGACCGCCTGAGGGCATAAGATCCTGAATTATAGTCGCAGCGAAGCCCCTGTTTTTGCTGTACTGATTACTACCTTTACCGAAATTTTCTGCCATGCATCACCGAACAGTCTTATCGAGTATAATCGGCCTGATTCTGATCCTGATAGCAGGCTTGTGGTATGCCTACCCGTTATTGCGTATTGGTAGTGGCTATGCGGCCAAGATGGGCTGTTCCTGCCACTTCCTTCAGGGGCGGGAGTTAGCCGATATTCACGAAAAAGACCTTAATTTCTCGGTCCTCCCTTGGATGCGGCTGCAGTTGAATGCCGAAAAGCGCCAGGTAACGGCTGCCTTCCTGGGCATCATGGCTAAGCGCGTTGCTGAATATGTTCCAGGGAGGGGTTGTATTCTTATCTCTAACCCAACGATGGAACTGCCCGCCCCCTGGGTTGAAAGTGAGGGCGTAGCCAATGATGGTTGGCCTATGCGCTTGGACACCCTGCCGCCGGGAATTGATACCCTGGGATTGCAGGAAGCCGGAGACGCTGCTTTCGCTCCCTTGGCGGGCGGGGGTACCCGGGCCTTACTGGTACTTTACGACGGGAAATTGGTCTACGAGCGCTATGCGGTAGGTTTTGGCCCGCAAACACCCCTTCTGGGCTGGTCGATGACGAAGAGTCTGACAAATGCCTTAGTGGGGATGCTGGTGAAACAGGGGCGTCTGGATCCTGATGCAAAAAACTTATTCCCGGCCTGGGCAGGGGATGACCGCCGGAATATTACGTTACGGAACCTCTTGCAGATGAACAGCGGGCTGGTTTGGAATGAAAACTATGGGAACACCTCGGATGCGACGGTTATGCTCTACGTACAACCCGATATGCCTGGGTATGCGGCCAGTGTACCGCTTGCGCAAACACCGGGAACTACCTGGGTTTATTCCTCCGGGACCAGCAACCTGCTCAGCGGGTTAGTCCGGCAACAATTTACGGACGACCGAAGTTATCAGTCGTTTATTCGTGATTCCCTTTTTGCCGCGCTGGGTATGACCAGCGCCCGAATTGAACCTGATCAGGCAGGTACGGCCGTAGGTTCCAGCTATGGTTGGGCTACCGCCCGCGACTGGGCGCGCTTCGGTCAATTATATCTCCAGGATGGTGTCTGGGAAGGCCGGCAGCTATTACCCCCGGGGTGGGTAGCCTTCTCCCGCGAGCCCGCTGCCGGTTCTGAAAACACCTACGGCGGGCACATCTGGCTGAAAGATATCGATACGCCCAATGCTCCGGCTGATATTTTCCAATTTTCAGGATTTCAGGATCAGCGGGTCTGCATTATTCCTTCCCGTAGGGTAGTGATGGTGCGCCTCGGCATGAATGATGATAAACAGTTTGGACTCGATGCCTGGATCACCGGGGTACTCGCCGCCCTGCCTACCGAATAATTTATCCCCACAAATTCCGTTTGCACTCCAAAGCCTTTTACCTTCGCTGCTACTATGAAGAAACCATTTTTTATTATTGATTTCGATTCTACGTTTACCCGGGTAGAGGCCCTGGACGTACTGGCTGAGATTGTGCTGGCTCACTCCTCGAGCAAGCAGGCTGTCCTCGAGCAAATCCAGGAGATTACTAACCGGGGGATGAACGGGGAAATTGATTTTCGGACCTCCCTGACCATGCGCCTGGACTTACTGCGGGCGCATCGCGATGATATTCACCATTTAGCGGAGCGGCTTAAAAAGGAGATTTCCCCTTCTTTTCGGCGCAACCAGGCGCACCTCAGCGCCCTCCGGGACACCGTTTTTGTCGTTTCCAATGGCTTCAGGGAGTTTATTGTGCCTGTGGTGGAGGATTACGGACTACGGCCGGAGAAAGTGTTTGCTAACGAGTTTGTTTTTGATGACAAAGGTTATGTCACCGGATTTGATCCGGAAATCCCATTATCTCGTAGTGGAGGAAAATCCATTGTCATCCGCGATTTAAAGCTCACCGGGGATGTCTACGTAATCGGCGACGGTGCCAATGACCTGGAAATCCGCAAAGCGGGATATGCTAATAAATTCTACCTGTTCACCGAAAATGTAGAACGGGAGAAAGTGAAAAAGGAAGCCGACCACATAGCGCCCAGTGTCGATGAAATCCTTTATGAGCTTAAGCTTAACCGCTCTTTATCCTACCCTAAGAACCGGCTGCGGGTGCTCTTGCTCCCGGGGGTTGATCCTGCGGCAGCCGGTACGTTCGAACAGGAAGGCTACCAGGTTGAGTGGCTTAAGGAAGACCCCTCGGAGGAGCGCCTGCGTAAAAAAATTCGGCAGGTTAATGTGCTGGGGGTTCCGGCAGGAACCACGGTCAGCGAAGAAGTTATCAATAATGCACGCCGTTTGATTAGTATTGGCGTTTTTGGAACAGATACCAAGGGGATTGACCTGGCGGCCTGTAATCGCCATGGGGTTGCTGTATTCCACGCCCCCTTCAGCGATTCCCGATCGGTGGTTGAACTGACACTGGCGCACATCATTCTATTGCTGCGCCGCACCTTCGACGCCGCGTTGGCGCTGAGCCAGGAGCAATGGACTCGTCCTGCCCAAACTTCTTTTGAGGTTAGGGGCAAAAAGCTGGGCATCATCGGCTACGGGAATATTGGTTCCCAACTTTCCGTGCTGGCCGAAGCGTTGGGACTGGAAGTTTATTTCTTTGACATTGCCGACAAGCTGCCCCTGGGCAATGCGCGGAAATGCCATAGCCTGGAGGAATTATTAAGCCTGGCGGATATCGTCAGCCTCCACGTGGATGCCCGTCCTGAAAATCGCGACTTTTTCGGGGCCGAGCTTTTCGCTCAGATGAAACCCGGAGCCATCTTTCTCAATGCGGCGCAAGGCGCTGCCGTACAATTGCCGGCCTTACGAGAAGCCTTGCTTAGCGGACAACTAAGTGGGTGTGCAGTGGATGTTTTTCCCGAAGAACCGACGGATGCTATGGCCTCCTTTACCACGCCGCTCGCGGGCTTACCCAATACCATCCTTACCCCTCACCTGGGAGGGTTTACCGCCGAAGCGGCCCGGCATACGGCGACTTTTGTCCCACATAAAATCATGCAGTATGTCAATACCGGCAATAGCATGGGGAGTATTAATTTCCCCAATTTGCATGCCGCGCCGGTACAGCAGGCACACCGACTGCTCCACATTCACCACAACGTTCCCAATGTACTGGCTCAAATTAACCAGACATTGGCCTCCTTCAACTCTAACATCCTGGGGCAGTATCTCAAAACCAATGAGCATATTGGCTATGTAATCACCGATATCGATAGAGCCTATGACGACGCGCTATTGAATCAGCTCAAGGAAATAGCCCCGACCATTTGGTTTCGGGTGCTTTATTAGTAGTCTGCCAACTGAGAAATTTATGGTAAGGTGTTGCCTCCGGCGCTAAAAATGTTTAGGGTTGCTCGTTTAGCGCTTTTTTACCCGCCGAAACCTACGGTGCAGGAGGGTTACCCGCCGCAGCTTGGCGTAGGTGGGTGCGTAAGCATCATGGCTCAATAATCACCTTTTGCGTCGCCTTTTCATAAGGCGTTTCAATCGTCAGAATATAGGTCCCTCCCCGGTGCAGGTTTTTAATTTTACGCTGGTAGGTGTTTTCGCCCATTGCTAATTGGGTAAAAACGCGCTCGTCTATTTTTTTTCCATCAATGCTGTACAAGGTTATTTTGGTGGTTGCACTTTTTTTCAGGTAGAATTGAGCCATGAAGTCGCCATTGCTGGGGTTGGGGAACACGCGCAGGTTCAGGGTACCAATACTGTGTTCATTTAAATCGTCAATAGCGGTCGTTACGTTTTTGATCACGTAAACTTTAAAAACCTGGCTACTGGCACTGCTTTGTGCTCCGGTGTTCGTGAAGAAAATATTTGCAGCCGTACTGCTAATACCCCCGTAGATATACCCTGCCAACGTCGTGTCGGACGGAAAGTCATCCAACTTGAAAACTTCATTAGCAAAGCGGGGCAGGCTGGTAATCGGAATGAATTCCGCACCAGCACCTAGGAGGCTGGGCATTTCAACCGGGAGTTTATATTCCGCCATCGTTCCGTCGGCACTTCTGGTAACCCGGGCAATGGTTTTAACAAAGGGGACATTGTTGTCTTGCACCAATATTCCTGAACTGTCATAGAATTGGGCAATTCCACCGAAAAAAACATTGTGCATTTCACGGGTTGCCGCGGAGTAAAGCGGTAAGACAGCACAATGGTAATGATTGTAGTATTGTTGGAAGGTGTTATTGACGGCATAACTTATGCTGTCAATATCTACACTGTTCAAAAAAGGTAAGTCAACCGCGGGTTGAAATACGCCTGAAAACACCGTAATCCCTTCGGTGCCGTTTGGCCAAATTTGCGGAACAGCATTATAATCTCTACGGTGCAAATGCGTGGCATCCGTTAGCGTGGGCAAATGCGAAACAGTGATCGTAGTTCCGTCATCGGCAAGGTTGAATTTTCGAATGGCATCGGTATATACCTGCGTGTAACTGGGGTGCCCCATGGGGTTGTAATTTCCGTCAAATTTATTGCCACCAATGAGATAGAACGTATTATTAATCTTCTTCAAATGCCCACCAGTTACTGCAAATTGAGGATCGCTAATCTGTCGAAAATACGGAGCAATCGAAGTTCCGTTGATCACCGCATCGATTACCGCCGGAACATCAACGGCTGTTAAATAGTCAAATGTTATTCTGGAGGTTGTTGCCGTGTGGTAGCCATACCCACCGAGGATGTACAGGTAATTTCCTTCCTGATGAAATTCCGTATTCGTTGCGCTCAATTGTTCCTGCAAAGCTACGGAAAGAGAGGTGAGGGGTGCCGTCCAACTTTGTTGTGATTGCGGGTCAATGACCAGGAGTTGGTTGTTATTGCCGGCTACATCAAAAGCGGCAAAGGGTTGTCTGCGGTGCAGTCCATCCAATCGCCCCCCGACAATGAGCCATTTCCCCTCATGTTGCCCAAAAGCGTATGCCTGAATTCCGCCAAGCCCTGCAATGTTTAAGGCTTCCAGATGAATGCTGAATGGAGCGGTCTGTGCGAAAACCGACAGGTTTACGAAAACGATGCCGATGAGGGTTAAAATATGCTTCGTCATTGAACTATATTTTATGCTTCGGCAAGTTTACGACTTTCGTTTTCTTGGGTCAGTAACCCAGGTTACGTAACTCCATAGTTACACTGACAAAATGCCTTGGTCAGCACCTACACCAGAGGTAGCAGTTTGCGGGCCAGGATTTTCGTAAATACAAGGTTCTGACCGCAGCATCAGTAACACTCCTCGTTCAGTACAATCAACCAAAAAAACAACCGTTAGGATCTTCGTCTACCAAGGTAAAAAAGGCCTTAATCGTTTTCACTTCAGGGACTGGAGGAAAACTGTACCACTTCATATCAGCTCGCTGCCAGAAGACTTTCCAACGGTTTTGTGTTTTGACAAAGGTTGCCTTGGCAGCAGGTAGCTCCAGGAATTCCGTCGGCTTGTCCCGCATTGGTCTAATGGAATAGACCACGACGCTTTGCCCGTCAATGCGATAAGCCAGATCAAGTTGAGGACGGATCTCAACGGGTGGCCTGCGCACTTGTAAGAAGTATTCACCGGCTTTTTTAATTTCTTCTAATTGTTTTGTGGTAAATGCCATGTTTGTGTTTTTTAATATCCTATGGTCCAGTATTCTGAAATCCAGGATTTTGGTTATTAATGCATGGGGATGGAAATAATCTTCGTTTCATCGACTCCACTACTACAGTGCCTTAACTCCAAAATCTTACCCAGGGCATCTTCTTTTCCTGACGAAGTAACAGGTTGAGCTGGGCGACGTGATGTTGAACGTGCAATATGTTGTACAGTAATATCGCTGGTATCTTTCAATAGATTTGACGGTCCAGGCTATTCCCTGATCCGGCGTCAGCTGCCAACGGGAGGAATCCAGGGGCTGGGCCTATCCTGGCAAACCTGCCAGGAGTACTATATAAAGTATACTGCCTGCTAATACTTTCATTTAATTTCTTTTAAGTATGTGGACAAAATAATTAGTGATTATTTTTGTTCAAAAAATCATGGGCAGAAAATTAGAGGTCAAATTGAGCACTAAACAGCGAGAGGAACTAGAAACGGGTTATCGTACAGGGAAAAGCCACGCTTTTCGTCAAAGATGCCGGATGGTTTTGCTAAAATCGGAAGGCCGTTTCAGCAAAGACATAGCAGAAGTTGTAGGTGTACAGAGCCAAACCCAGATCAACACTTGGGTTCGGCGTTACAAAACAGGCTATGAAAGCCAAGGGATCCAAGTTTTGCATAACCAAGTTGGTCAAGGACGGAAGCAAAAACTGGACAAAGTTCTGGACGAGGCTGCGGTACGCCGACGGGTGGGGGAAGATCGCCAAAGGCTTTCCAAAGCCAAAGAGCTTTTAGAGACGGATTTAGATCGAAAATTCAGCCTCAAGACGCTCAAACGGTTTTTAAAAAACTTGAGTGCCGATTCAAACGCATCCGACTGAAGCCCAAAGGAAAGCCGGATAAAGAGATGTACGAAGTACGCCGAGAAATGCTAGGGTTGCTAGAAAAACAAAGTGAAGCAGGTCAAATTGATCTTTTCTACGGCGACGAGAGCCAAGTTGCAGAATCGGGTTACGTGCCTTACGGCTGGGTGTTTAAAGATGAAACGGTAGAAATCGCGGCACAAAAAGGCAAATCACTCAATATTTGGGGATTGCTCTCACGCGATAATCGGCTGTTTTTCGATACTTGCCAAGGCACTATCAACAGCGAATTCGTTTGGCAAAAACTGGACGAATTCTCCTTGAAAATCCAAAAGCCAACCGTAGTAGTGCTCGATAATGCTCGAATACATACTGCCCATAAAATCAAAGAACGTTTACAAATTTGGCAAAACAGAGGGCTATTCATTTTTTATCTACCCCCTTATTCGCCTCATCTCAATATTATCGAAAGACTTTGGAAAGAACTTAAAGCCAGGTGGTTAAAACCGACAGACTATGTTGCTACCCAAAATCTCTTTTTCGCAGTTTGGTCGGCTCTGGCCGCTGTTGGTTCAGAACTGACCATAAACTTCTCAAATTATAACTCCAATTAATTTTGTCCACATACTTATATTTAATAGTGCTGGCCTGACAGGTTAGGAAAAAAGGGCCAGCCCCATTGATCTAAGATAAATATTTAGCCGCTTCCATACGTAAAATGCACGCTATGGTATGCGTTTAGCAAGGTTCTTCCCCCTTTTTCATTTCATCAGTATCGTAGAAAACTATGCAGTCATCCATCACTTTGTTATGCCGCAGTGGATTGATTACCTTACTGCTTATCCTGATGGCGTGCAGCCATTCCGTAGAGAAGAAAACGGGTAACGCAAAGGCTCCGAATATTATCGTGATCCTGGTGGATGATATGCGCTGGGATGAATATGGAGCAGCTGGCCACAATTTTATTCAAACGCCGAATATCGATCGCATGGCCAGGGAAGGCGCCAGTTTTGTCAATGCCTTTGCTACCACCCCACTGTGCTCGCCCAGCCGGGCCAGTTTTCTCACGGGGCTGTATCCGCACACCAATGGTATTATCGACAATACGGCCCGTGAAGAGCAGAGTCATAGGCTAAATACCTTCCCCAGACAGTTGCATGAACAAGGTTACAATACAGCATTCGTAGGCAAGTGGCACATGGGGAATGACAACTCCAAACGTCCGGGTTTTGATTACTGGGTTTCGCTCAAGGGCCAGGGGGAAGCCATTGATCCTACCTTGAATATTAATGGCCAGGAGAAAAACGTCAAGGGCTACGTCACCGATATCCTGCTTGATCATTCCCTCGAGTTTATTAACCAGCAGCGGGATCAACCCTTTTTGCTTTATCTGGCCCACAAGGCATTACACCCGAATAAGGTGCAGCGCGATGATGGGTCAACTGCCAATATCGGCGAAGGCGGATTTATTCCGGCTGAACGCCATAAGGGGATGTATAGCACGGCTGTTTTCAAGCGCCGGGCGAACTACAATGTTCCCCCGCTCGATAAACCGGCCCTGAGCCGCACTATTGAAGGTTTGCCCCCCATGGGCCCCGAAACCTCCACAACGGAACAATCGATCCGGGAACGGTCGGAAATGCTCATGGCGGTTGACGAGGGCCTTGGTGCCATCCTGAAAGCGCTGGAAGCTAAAGGCGAACTGGACAACACCATTGTGGTATTCACCAGTGATCATGGTTACTGGTATGGCGAACATTGCCTGGACCTCGAACGTCGGTTGGCGTAAGAGGAGGCCATTCGCATTCCCATGCTGGTTAGGTATCCGCCCAAGGTTAAAGCCGGAACCAAGCCCGAGCAAATGGTATTGAGTATCGACCTGGCGCCGACCATGCTCGACCTGGCCGGAGTGAAGCCCAATAGCCCACTCCAGGGGCAATCCTGGGCACCTATTTTCAATGGAACCGTCCAGGATTGGCGGAATTCTTTCCTGGTGGAATATTACAGCGATATCGTGATGCCGCGCATCGTGAAGATGGGCTATAAGGCTGTTCGCAATGAACGCTATAAGTACATCCACTACCTTGAACTGCAGGGAATGAATGAACTTTATGATCTAGTCAAGGATCCCTTTGAGCTGCACAACGTAATTGATGATCCAAGTATGGCTACCGTACTCCGTGAAATGCAGGAAGAGCTAAACCAGTGCCTGGAAAAAACCGGAGCGGAACGATTGCCCTAGTGCTTTCGGAAGTGCTAACTATTTGTAAAATAAATATTTAGGGGTTTATTTATCCCTGGGAAAACCTCCCGGATTTTCCATTGCGCCTACTTGCGCACCAGAATTTCTCGCAACGACGCAGAGACGCAACGAGACATAATGGTGTCGCATTACTTACATAAACCGCTTCACGTAAGGCCCAACCAAGGTGGCCAGCGTAGCTATTGCCATCCCTTTAGCCTCATCGGAGCTGAAGCCTTTATCCATGTAAAAATCTTCGAGGCGAACCTGCGACTGGAAATAAGGAACCTTAAAAGCGGTGATCAGTCGCTGGTTGAGTGGATCGCGCTGAGCCCAGGCATTGAGGTTTTCCCATAGGCCATCCTGCCAGGCCTGGGCCTGTTTCTGGCTCTGCTGACTCAGGCTAACCTGGCTCAGGTACAGGCGAGACCGCTCGGAAGACGCCTGGGTCAGTTCTTGCTGGCTGGGCTGCTGTCCGGCCAGGTCGATAGCGATGGCCGACATCAGGCGTACTTCAGGCCATTCCTGAAATTGATCACAGTTTTGTACGGGCACTGCTGCCGAAAAGCCAGAGAAGGTTGCCTGTGCACGGGCCGTTTCCTGCGGGTGCATCCGGAACAACCAACAGGGTGCAGCGTAGGTATTGCCTGGTGCTCCGTGCACGTAAAGCAAGTGCAGTACCAGTTGATCGAGATCATTATACGCATAGGTGGCCCGGTAATCAAAAGGAGGCAACTGCGTAACTACCCGCTTACCGGTAGAGAAAGCCGCCTGAATGGCGGTATTCATCAGGTTATTCACCTCGTTGGATGGCCCCAGGGTTTGGTATAGCACATAAGCTTGATAAGCCTTGGCAATAGGTTGCGATTGCCCCTCCAGTGCCAGCAGGGCGTTGGGGTCGTCTGCCAGTCGGTTGATCGTTTGCTGCAGTTGGTCTTCACCCACCATGCTTCCTGCAGCCTGATAGCGCATTAGCAATGAATATTTTTGCAGTTCGGGGTTTTGCTTAAGCGCGGTTTCATACCCCTGTTGTGTTCCCGCACCATAGTACCCATCCAGGGCTCCGGCATACGTCTTTTCAGCTTTGAGTACCTTTTGCAATTCCAGCGCCGAACGTCGTTTTACATTCACCCGGATAGTCGGCAAGGTTTTGGCCGGTGTGGCACTCGCTGCCGGCGGCCAACCGCGGCCAGTGGTCTCGGTGGCACCCGGATATACTGGCGTTCCGCTACGGGGAGTGGTAGTTGCTGGCCGGGTAGGGGGCTGATCATAGCTGGTGGTAGTGGTACGCGGCTCGTTGGCCGAAGGCTGTACCTTAACCAAGGGTTTGTCCTCTATTTTGATGGGAATCAGTGGTTTTTTCAACTGATTTTGGGTCTCAAAGGGCCCCAGCCGATGTAAATACATGGAGTTTACATTCTTGACAAAGGCATCGCTGAATCCTTTGCCCTGAATGTCGGAAAGGGCCTGGCGGGCCTCATTCAGCGATTCATAAACGCCCGTAACCAGTTTGAGACGGTTACCGCTGATGATGCCAAATAATTCGCCCATACCGTTGTACCGTTCCCAACGAATAGGTTTTTCCAACTCTACCGTGGCAATTTGGATGATGGTTACGGTGCGCCCCTGGTTAAGTGGCCGTTCCTGGATTTCCGCTCCCCCATACCCCGCGGCTTTTACCTTGGGCAAAAGGCGTTCTGCTTGCGTACGCTGATCGAATTCCCCAAGGTAAACCTGGAAGTAATTATTTTCCATTTCAAAGGCATAGAGGAAGCCCATTGGGCGCAACTGGTCAAAATCCTGCGCTTTGGCACCAATAAAGGTGCCCACGTGGATCGTATAATAAGCAGACTGTTGAGCATGTGCAATGGCAATACTGCAGAGCAGGCTAAACAGGAGGAAGAATTGCTTCATGAAAGACCATTTTTTGTAAAAAACGCAAATATACTGTTCCCAACCAAACAGTGGGATAACGTTGTCAGCGCCACTGACTAAGGCATCACCAGGATAACGGACCTGCGGGCCTGCTTTCGGTGTACCTGTCCATAGATACGTTCTGGTGCGCTGAATATTGCTTATCAAGTTGTTAAAACATACGGCAAGTTGCCATTCTGGCAGCTTATTCCGGAAAAACCGGCAGTCGTACCGCTTGGCGCGGTTATTGAACTACCCAAAAAACTATCCGCTTTCCCATAAATCTCGGAATATGATTAACCGAAGTGTTGCCCACATATCCCCGGCCACTGCCCTGCAGATGGGGAAAACAACCGTCAAGCAACCGCTCCCTACGCAGCGCGTAGAGCAGATTAGTCCTTTTTTACTGTTGCATCACTTTGGCCCGACGCTGGTAGCCCCCGGAGAAGATCCCCTCGATGTAGGACCACACCCCCATCGAGGTTTTGAGCCCGTCACGTTTTTATTCCAGGGCGGAATTCGCCATAAAGACAGCCAGGGTAATGAAGGTATATTACAGGGTGGCGATGTGCAGTGGATGACCGCCGGGCGAGGGATCATTCACAGTGAACGGGCTTCCCGGGAATTCCTGGAAACAGGGGGGACTATGGAAGGTATCCAACTATGGGTGAATCTCCCCAAGGCGCATAAGCGGGCTCCGGCACGCTATCAGGATATCAAAGCCGGGCAAATACCCCAATTGACCCTGGATGAAGGCCGGGTATCCGTAGCGGTGGTTGCCGGTAGCTTTGGCGAGGTAAAAGGCCCGGCCCAAACGTACACCCCGGTAACTGCACTTACCATCACCTTACAGGCCGGTGGAGAGGTAGCAATCCCTCTACCGGAGGATCACAATGCCTTGCTTTATATCGTCAAAGGGAACGTAATCGTTAATGGTAATTTCGATTATACCGCAGAGCAGATGCTTCAGTTTCGCAACGACGGAGAAGGAATTACGCTGAAAGCGGTCGACAATAGCCTGGTGCTCGTGCTGGCCGGGGAACCTATTGATGAGCCCCTGGCACAATGGGGCCCCTACGTGATGAACACCCAAACGGAAATCATGGAAGCCATGCGGGATTACCAAATGGGGAAAATGGGTTTTTATATTGATTGAGCTTCCTCAGGCTAAGGTGATCCCTCACCGTTTCCCTGCACGAGGGTTGAAAACAAACGCTGCAGATAATTCCACCGCTCCGTCATTGGAAGGCATTACCGCGACGTGTTAGTTAAACCGAGTTTTTCCATCGCATAATTGCCACTAGCCAGATTCCGCTGCCAGAATTTGGCTTTTGCATAATACCAAGACCGGGTGCCAGGGTCAGTACTGGATTCCCGGGTATCGCGCCATTCTTCCCAATTCGCCTGAACATAAGCGGCATTTCTAGCGTAAACTTCTTGAATATGTTTCAAATAGCGTTCCTTCTGCTCTGCAGATAGCCATTTTTCCACTTTCACATAGGCGTCAGCCATAACATCCATATCAAGGGCCCCGTGGTCCATGATGAGTTGAAATAGAAACAGGGTTTCTTGCTCGGCTTTCTTGTTTTCCTGATCAAGAAAATAGTAGCGTAAATACCGCAGGGCAATATGCTGTACACGCATATTGTAGTATTCTTGAGGATCCTGGGAAATCCATGTTTGTAACTGCCGCTTGATTTGAGGATACATTTTTCGCATTAAGGCAGGATCCTCCTTTTTCGACGCGATACCTAAATAATCAAACGCCATTTTACCAGGCTGGGGAGGTTTTTGCTTTGAACCTGGAACGACAAAATCATCCAAATAGGAAAGTTCATTAACCGCATCCATGATATCTCGCTGTGAGACGCTAGCCTGGATCACGGGTTGGAGTGTATCCTGATTGCAACCCATGCTCCATAAGGTCAAAGCGATTAGAACTATCTTGTTTTTCATGGTTAATGTTTTTTTTAAATTAGCAAGGTGTGGTGCAAGAAAAAACGAACTCATTGCGCTGTGCATCATAATACCAATCACAAGGACAGGTACTATCCGGGTCGGGAGCTACCGTGCCATCACTTCCAGCCGTTGCAGGTAAATTACAACAACCCCAGTTAGTACCGTTGAAATCGTAACTTCCGTCAGAACCGGGATTCTCAGCCATCCAACGTTCATCCGTGAATATGGTGGTCATTCCATCTCCCCAATCATAATAAATTTCCCATTCAGTAGAGATGCAATCTCCATCAGGATCATTGTAATAAGCTGTTGCGGTACCATTTTCAGTAAAAGGTACGGGAGATACGCATCGGTTTTCATAATTGGTTCCCGAAGGAGCCTCATATTGAGACATAAAAGTCACCGCAATCAATATCAAAAGTATTATACCACGCAGATAACCATGCACCTTGTTTTTCACGATAACAATTGGGTTAATACCTCCCTACTCTATTAAGGCTTTTCGGGAATACACCACATCACGACAGGGATGTGACACAATAATATGTCAAAGGGGGGGGGTAAATGCAAGTTTTTTTCCCTGTTTTTTGAGCCAAAACCCCAACTATTTTCGGGTTTTGGCTCATTTGGACTCAATTTGGTTCATTTGGGCTCAGGTAAAAGTAATGTAAGTAGTGCCTGGCCCATCGATTGATAAAGATTGAGAATCATCCCGGCTTAGCGAATAGGAGAAAGGAAATACCTTGCCAAAAAGCTAAACCAGTAAGGCATAAAAGATAGTACAGCGAAAGTACTTCCCAAAGAATTTGACTACTTTATGCAACCTTTCGGGCTCCTTTACGTGTTTACAAACCGGTGGTAGTTTTATTGAAATGCACTACCTTACAAATCGTAACGACATGAAAAGAACCTACATGGTAGAATTTGAGCTACCGGAAGAATTAGATACCGAATTTCTGAGCCTGATTCCCAATCAGCGCCAGTTTATTGACGAGCTGTTGGCGAAGGGGCGGATTCGCTCCTACTCCCTGGCGATCGATCGTTCCACGCTGTGGATGGTAGTCGATGCTTTATCGGAATTCGAAGTCATGGAACTCATTTCCCAGATGCCGCTGGCAGATCATATGGAGCCTTTTGTTTCAGAACTGATGTTCCACCAAACGCGGGAACGCGTCCTGGAATTCTCGCTGAACTAGCCGTGCAATATAGGGGTAGGGCTGCGATGCATCGCAGCCCTACCCCTATATTGCATCCCTCCTTTATCGGGTCGAAATCCTAAAATCCCCGTTTATGAAGCGTATCGCGCTGGACATGGACGAAGTCATCGCCCATGTAGAACCCAAATTTTTAGATCTTTTTGAATCACGCCAGGGGTATCGCCCCGAGCGCGAGGCCTATTGGGGGGGTAAAATATATCACCTCCCTGGCGGTGAACACCTGCGCGAACACCTCCACGACCCAGGCTTTTTTGCTGATCTACCCGTCATTCCACACAGCCAGGAGGTTGTCGCCTGGCTACAGGAACACTACGAAGTTTTTATCGTATCAGCAGCCCAGGAGTTCCGGAACTCCCTGGCTGACAAACACGACTGGCTGCACCGGCATTTTCCGGGCATCTCCTGGAAAAACTTCGTTTTTTGCGGGGATAAAAGTATCATCCAGGCCGATTACATGATCGACGATCACGCACATAATCTCGAAGTGTTCCGGGGGAAAGGTCTTTTATTTACGGCCCCGCACAATGCCCTGGAAACCCGGTTCACCCGGGTGAATAACTGGCTGGAGGTTCGCGATTTTTTTGTCCGGGAACTGGCGCAGGGTGGGCAGTAAACGCCTGGCAGGATGAAAGAGAAGTTAGCAAAAGTTCAAGGGCTTTTTTGGCAGCAGGTAAAATTTGCCCTTTCGGGGTTGGTGGCTACCGGGCTCGACTATGGCCTTTACTTACTACTCGTATATCGTTTTCTGCCCCCGGCAGCAGCGAATATCACCTCCTATACGATTGCAGTAATTGTTAATTTCCTGATGCAGAAGCGCTTTGTCTTTACCCTGCAGGGGTCGGTGCGGCGGGCGTTTGTGCTATCAATGGTGGTTTCCGGTGGCGGGCTACTCCTGAGTACCGGTATCATTTATGGGCTATCGCAGCTACCTTTCTTTATCGCACGCCAATACCTGGCCAAACTGCTAACCACGGGAATTGTTTTCTTTTACAACTTCTTCCTGAAACGCTGGGTCTTCGAAAGCGGTAAGCAGCCTGCCTGATCAAGGCTATTTTCCGGTAAAATGCCGGAGCATGATGATCTCCTGTTGACTCAATGGGCGGAAAAAGCCCCGGGGCAAATCTTTTTTCGTCAACCCTCCCAGGTACGTTCGGTCGAGTTTGACCACTTCATAACCCAGGTGTTCAAATATCCGGCGGACGATCCGGTTACGCCCTACATGCAATTCCACCATCACTTCGGTTTTGGGGCTATCCGGCACAAAATGGGCGCTATCTACTTTCACCGGACCATCTTCCAGTTCCAGGCCACCGCGCAACTGCTCGAGGTGTGCTGGGGTAAAGGGCTTATCGAGTGAGGCTACATAGATCTTTTTCAGGTTATAGCTGGGGTGACTCATCCGCTGGGCCAGTTCCCCATCATTGGTGAGCAATAACAGCCCCGTCGTGTCGCGGTCCAGGCGGCCCACCGGAAAAACCCGCTCCTTAATCGTATTGCGAATTAAGTCGAGGACCGTCTTGCGACCCCGCTCGTCGCTGGCGGTCGTGATAACCCCTCTGGGCTTATTCATCAACAAGTAAACGCGGCGTTCCTCGGGTTGGATTACCTGTCCTTTATAGCGTACCACATCCCCGCGCTTAATCTGGTAAAAAGGCTCGAGCTCCACGGTGCCGTTGACAGAGATCTGGCCTTGCTTAACCAGGTCGGCTGCTTGCCGCCGCGAACAGATACCACAATGGGCAACATATTTATTGAGGCGCATTCCCTCTACCGGCTCAGTCGGGGCGGGTTCTTCGTAGTTATTCCGCGGAAGGCGGGAGAAACTTTCGCTACGTGCCGGGCGGGAAAAACGATCGGGCTTGGAAGAGCGGGATTTATGTTGCTTAGCCATAAGGGTATATATGATTATCCGTTTCCGAAAGCGTGGCTACTTTCGAAAATAAAAAAAATTAGGTTGGACTAAAAAGGAATATCCTCGTCCTCATTCATTTTGGAAGGGCGGGTGATAACATTTGGGAAGGGGTTGTCAAAAACATCACTCGGGAAAGCACCAAAATCGGGATCGTCGAGGTTGGAGAAGCGGGCAAACTGATCGGTAAAGCGCAGTTTAACCGTATCCGTGGCCCCGTTCCGGTGTTTCGCAACAATTACTTCTGCTACTCCTTTGAGGGATTGCCCTTGTTCATCTTCCAGAATCTGGTAGTATTCCGGCCGGTAGATAAACGCTACGATATCGGCATCCTGTTCGATCGAACCCGATTCCCGCAAGTCAGATAACTGTGGGCGCTTACTGCCGCCGCGCACTTCGACAGCCCGGCTCAACTGCGACAAAGCAATGACGGGGACTTCCAGTTCTTTGGCCAGCCCCTTCAGTGCCCGGGAGATAGCACTGACTTCCTGTTCACGATTCCCGCGTTGGTTTTCACCGCCCCCTGTCATCAGCTGGAGGTAGTCGATAATGATCATCTGAATATCGTACTGCATCTTCATCCGCCGGCATTTGGCGCGCAGTTCGAAAACGTTGATCCCCGGGGTATCGTCAATAAAAATTTGCGCATCGCTGATCCGTTCGATGGCGGTACGCAGCTGTTGCCATTCGTATTCTTCGAGCTTCCCGCTCCGCATTTTGCTGAGGGAGATTTCGGCTTCCATCGAAATCAAACGCTGGGCGAGCTGGAGCGACGACATTTCCAGCGAAAAGAGGGCAACCGGCTTTTTAAAATCTACGGATGAGTTCTTGGCTAACGACAAGACGAAAGAGGTTTTCCCCATACCGGGGCGGGCCGCAATGATAATGAGGTCCGAAGGCTGCCAACCGGAAGTCAGCCGGTCTAAGTTGGTGAACCCCGTAGGGATCCCCGTCAGGCCATCTTCCTTGGTTTTTAGCTCCTCCATCTGCTTGAGCGCCTTGGAGGCCAGGGAGCCCATCGCTTCCACGGTGCGGGTCATGTTTTTTTCCGCAATGGAGAACAGGCCCTGTTCCGCATCATCCAGCAAATCGAACACATCGGTGGTGTCCTCGTAGGCATCGCGGATAATATCGGTAGATACCCGGATCAATTCCCGCTGGATATACTTTTGGGAAATGAGGCGGGCGTGGTATTCCAGGTTAGCCGCTGAAGCCACTTTGTTGGTAAGCTCCACCAGGTAGTAGGGCCCGCCGATGGCTTCCAGATGTGCCGTTTTTTTCAGTTCTTCGGTGACGGTTAGCAGATCTACGGGCTGTGACCGCTCAAACAAGCGCAGCATAGCCCGGTAGATGAGTTGGTGTGCTTCCAGATAAAAACTCTCCGGCTGCAGGATATCCAGCACTACAGAGATCGCGTCTTTATCGAGCATGGTAGCCCCCAATACCGCCTCCTCCAATGGCACGGCCTGGGGCGGCTTGCGCCCAAAGACGTAATTGGACAGGTCTTCACTGCGCCGCCGCGTCTGCGGCCGCTGCCGACCTGCGTCTTTACGACTAGAGGTATCTTTGGGTTCTGCCATCTGTTTTGGTGTGGAAACTTATGCGGATAAAAGTACGGCTTTTCCCTGGCAATCACCAGTAGGAAAAAGAATTCCTGCTAAGAAAGTTCCCTGGCTGGAGAGGTAGGAATTTCGCTGGGGAATCCTGTCTTCGGCTAAAGGACAAAAGAAATGGTATATTGAATATTCACCGGACGCCCACGACTGCCCCCGAGGTCCCAAAAAAATTTCATAGCTGTAAATTGATCCAGAATAGCTTTTATATTTATTCCATCCTGCCCAGGAGTTGTATCGAGGACGATGGTAGAGCTTTTCAGGCGACCATCGCTACCAATTATATAATTAATACTTACTTTTCCCGGGGTGAGGGGTAAATCCTTGGGCAGCAGGTCGTGAACGATCTTTCGAATTTTAGTATCCTGACAAGCCATTTTGCGTGTATCCCATTGTTCTTTGGTTTCACCGAAAGCTTTTGGAAGATCGTAGCAGCCGACGATATAAGGCATCTGTTCTACCTTGATGAAAACCTCATTATCATCCGTTGGGGGAGAAGGCGGCGGGGGTGGTGGCGGTGGAATTTGCCCCCGGACAATGCTGCCGACCAATACCAAACTGATGATCACTAATACGATCAACCTGCTACATAAAAGACTTTTCCCACTCATTTAGGTTTCACTTTATATATTCCATGCGGCCCTGGCCTGCGTAAAAACCAGTACCTCATCGCGAACCCTTCCTCTCCGGCAAGGAATTTGGGTGTTCCGGAAAGTTGTTTTCGCTGCTATTGTCTTGTCAGGATCATGTTTTACGTGTGCCATTTCTCTTTTCTGAAGGTACAAAAGACTAACGATTAATCAATTGGCCAGGGTTCCTTTTGAGGATGGTGCTTAGGCAGGTATCACCCGTCAGGTCTTTTTTGCCCGGGGAATGAGCCACAATCCTCTTTAATGCCAATCCCTTTAATACCTGAGTTGCGGGGGAACATTTCCTTTCTCCTGCTGTTTCACTTTGAGGAAACAGCCTGTAGAAAATATATCCAGCTAAACCATTCCTCATTTCATTCCGGGTAATCGCATTACCGGCTTTCAGCTTGCGGATATCCAGCGGATAATAAACGGTGTTCGGTGGCGGGAAATGGCCAAAAATCGTACCTTTGCTGGCGCTATAACCAAATACTGGCAAATGTTTTGTTAACTCTCCAAAAATCATTCCGCAACTATGCCTTTCGATATTGAGATGATCCGGGCATTCTATGCCGCCCTGCCTCAGCGCATCAAAGCCGCCAAAGAAGTCCTTGGCCGCCCTTTGACGCTGGCCGAAAAAATATTGTATGCCCACCTGCACGCCGATTCACCGCTGCAGAACTATAACCGGGGTAAAGACTATGTCTTTTTTGCTCCTGATCGGGTGGCTATGCAGGATGCTACCGCTCAGATGGCCTTGCTGCAATTCATGACCTGTGGGCTGGAAAAAACAGCGGTACCTTCAACAGTACACTGTGATCACCTCATTCAGGCAGAGGTTGGCGCCGCAACCGACCTGGCAACCGCACTGAAGGAAAACGACGAAGTGTACGATTTCCTGGCTGATGTTTCCAATAAATACGGTATTGGCTTCTGGAAGCCCGGTGCCGGGATTATCCACCAGATCGTACTGGAAAATTATGCCTTCCCCGGTGCTATGATGATTGGTACCGACTCCCACACGCCCAATGCGGGTGGTCTTGGTATGGTTGCCATTGGGGTAGGTGGTGCCGATGCGGTTGACGTCATGGCCGGTATGGCCTGGGAACTGAAAATGCCCAAACTGATCGGGGTTAAACTGACCGGAAAACTCAGCGGCTGGACGTCCTCCAAAGATGTCATCCTCAAGGTTGCGGGTATCCTGACCGTAAAAGGAGGCACCGGAGCTATCGTTGAATATTTCGGCCCGGGTGCTGAGTCGTTATCGTGTACCGGCAAAGGTACGATTTGCAATATGGGTGCCGAGATCGGGGCCACCACTTCCACCTTCGGGTATGACGACTCGATGAGTCGCTACCTGCGGTCAACCGATCGGGAAGAAGTCGCGGTATTGGCTGATGGCGTCCGTGAACACCTCACCGGTGATGCAGAATGCTACGCTCATCCGGAAAAATACTTCGATCAGGTAATCGAAATTGACCTGTCGACGCTGGAGCCTCACGTTAATGGCCCGTACACGCCCGACCTGGCATGGCCTATTTCCAAGTTTGCTCAGGCTGTCAAAGAAAATGGCTATCCGCAGAAGCTGGAAGTTGGTTTGATCGGTTCCTGTACCAACTCTTCCTACGAAGACTTGGATCGTGCCGCATCCATTGCCCGGCAGGCCAAAACCAAAAAACTAAAAACCAAGGCGGAATTTACGATTACGCCCGGCTCCGAGCAGATTCGTTATACGGTGAACCGCGACGGCCAACTCGATGCCTTCGAGGAAATTGGTGGTGTCGTGATGGCCAATGCCTGTGGACCCTGTATCGGCCAGTGGGCTCGTCATACCGACGACCCTACCCGTGCCAACTCGATTATTACATCATTCAACCGTAACTTTGCCAAGCGCAACGATGGTAACCCGGCAACGCGCTCCTTTGTAGCTTCTCCTGAAATCGTTACCGCCATGGCTATTGCCGGTGATCTGACCTTCAATCCGCTGACGGATACCCTCATCAACGAGGATGGGCAGGCCGTAAAGTTGGATCCACCTTCGGGGGTTGAATTGCCTCCCAAAGGGTTCGACGTGGAAGATGCCGGCTTTAATGCCCCATCACCCAATGGCGGTGACATCCAGATTAATGTTGCCCCGGATTCCGACCGGATCCAGTTGCTGACGCCCTTCAAACCGATTACGGAGGACCAACTGACCGGCATGCGCACGCTGATCAAAGCGAAAGGCAAGTGTACCACCGACCATATTTCGATGGCCGGCCCCTGGCTTACCTACCGGGGTCACCTGCAGAATATTGCCAAGAATACCTTTATCAGCGCCATTAATTATTTTAATGGTGAAATGAATAAGGTACTTAACCTCGTCACCGGAGAATATATGGCGGTTCCTGATTCAGGACTGGCTTATCGCGATGCCGGTGTCAGTACCGTTGTTTTTGGTGAAGAAAACTACGGCGAAGGGTCCTCCCGCGAGCACGCTGCTATGCAGCCGCGTTTCCTGGGGGTTAAGGCGGTGATTGTTAAATCCTTTGCCCGGATCCACGAGACCAACCTCAAGAAGCAAGGGATGTTGGCCCTGACCTTCATCAATACGGAGGATTACGAAAAGATTCGCCAGGATGATACCATCGACATTCGGGGCTTTGCTACCATGCAACCAGGGAAGCCGTTAACGATAGTCCTGCACCACAGCGATGGTACCGAGGATCGTTTCGACGTGGCTCACACCTATAACGAACAGCAGATTGAATGGGTCCGCGCAGGTTCCGCCCTGAACAAGATCCGCATGGAATTGCAAAAATAATACGGCATTCTCGGTAAGCGAGATATAGCTATTTGAACGAGGCACTCCCGCGCAAGCAGGGGTGCCTCGTTATTTTACCCACCCTAAAGCATTTTGATTTTTCATGGAATCCTTATCTTCAGCGGGAGATAAACCTATTAAAAAACCAATTGACAACAATCATGCTGAAAGAATTTAAAGACTTTGCCTTGAAGGGTAATATGCTCGACATGGCCATTGGTATCGTCATCGGTGCCGCCTTTGGAACCATTATTTCCTCCCTGGTTGCCGACATTCTTATGCCGATCCTGTCTACGCTCACAGGATCCCCTGATTTTAGTAACCTCTTTATTGTGCTGAAAGAGCCGGCAACGACCGACGGTGTCAATATGACATCACTGGCGGCTGTGCGTGAAGCAGGCGGAGTTGCCCTAGCCTATGGAACGTTTATGAATGCCTTGATTTCATTCCTCATAATAGCACTGGCGCTATTCTTCGTTGTCAAAGGAATGAACTCCCTGAAGAAAAAGGAAGCCGCGGCAGCACCCGCCCCGCCTCCCGGACCCTCCGCAGAGGAGCTACTCGCCGAAATTCGCGATCTGCTGAAGAAGCAGTAGTAGGGAAATCAGCCCGCCTGTGCTAAGCTTCGGCGGGTAAAAAATTGGAAACTAGAAATTAGAAATTGGATCTCTAATTTCTAGTTTCCAATTTCTCATTACGCAAACAGCGCGAGGAATTCATCCTCGGTCATGACTTCCACCGTGCCTAATTCCCGGGCTTTTTTGAGTTTGGAACCCGCGTTCTCGCCTACTACTAAAATATTGAGGTTGCTACTTACGGCACTGAGGTTTTTGGCACCTGCTGCTTCGGCTTTCATCTGTGCTTCCTTGCGCCCCATCCGTTGCAGGGTTCCGGTGAATAAGATTGTTTTGCCCGCCAGCGGCCCATCGCCACTATGCAGCGCCGGACGGTCTTCATCGGTTTGCTGCATATTCACCCCTAAGGATTCCATTTCCCGGAGTAAAGCCACATTCGCCGGGTTGGCAAAATAAGCCATCACATTTTCCGCCACAACGGGGCCAACGTCCTTGATGTGCATAAACCGGTCGAGGTCCCAATCCGCCAGCTCCAAAACATGATGTATTTCTGCCGCCAGGAGCTTGGATACTTTTTTCCCCAAGTGATGGATACTAAGGCTGTGCAGGAGTCGATGAATCGGGTTTTGTTTGGCTTTTTCAATAGCGGCCTCCAGGTTAGTTGCTGATTTTTCGCCAAACCCTTCAAGCTGAGCAATCGCGCTATAATCCAGCCGGTATACATCAGCCATGGTCCGAATCCACCCTAGTTCATAGAATCGCTCGACAATCGATTTCCCCATCCCTTCAATATCCATTGCGTCCTTGGAAACATGGAAGATGATGCGTTGTAAATCCTGAGCACCACAGACACAATGGGGGCAGCGCCAGGCGGCCTCCCCCGCTTCCCTGACCAGTGCAACCGGGGTTGCTGTGTCGTTGATCGGGCAGTTTTCAGGAAAAACAATGGGCGTTTCCGAGCCATCGCGCAGCTCGGGCATTGCTTTTACAATATACGGAATCACATCTCCCGCCCGCTCTACCAGAACGGTATCCCCAAGATGTAAGTCTTTACCAGTGATAAAGTCTTCGTTGTGCAGGGAAACGGAGCTAACCGTTACCCCGGCAAGTTGTACGGGCTCTATTTTCGCTACTGGCGTAATTGAGCCTATTTTCCCAACCTGGTACTCTACCTGCATCAGGCGCGAGGTGGCCTGTTTGGCCTGAAATTTAAATGCAATGGCCCAGCGGGGATGGTGTGCTGTTGACCCACTGCGCTCCTGCAATTCCCGGCTATTGAGCTTAACTACCATCCCGTCGATTTCGTAGGCATAGGTTTCGCGCTGCGCTTGCCAATATTGGCAAAAGGCAACGGCTTCGGCGATGTTACGACACAGTTTGCGTTCCTGATCCGGCACTTTGAATCCTAGCTGGGCCAGCAGGTCGAGGCTTTCCCAGTGGGTATTAAACTGCTGCAGCAGCGAATTTCCAGCGCTGTCCTCTGCATACCCAAGGGTGTATACAAAAGCTTCCAAACCGCGCTTGGCCACTTCCCGGGGATCCTTCATGCGGAGGCCCCCAGTTGCCGTGTTACGGGGGTTGGCGAACAGCGTCAGGCCTTCTTCCTGCCGTTCTGCATTGATTTTTGTAAAAATATCTTTGCGAATAAGCACCTCACCCCGCAATTCCACCCGGTAGATTCCATACTGGCTAAATCCTGCTTTCAAGGGAATAGAACGAATAACGCGGGCATTGCCTGTCATTTCTTCCCCTTCGCGCCCATTGCCTCGGGTAGCGGCCCGCACCAGCTGATCATTCTCATAAACCAGGGCAATACTACCCCCATCAAATTTAGGCTCAACACCGTATTCCAGGTCGGCATCCATCGGCAAGTTGAGCAGTCGCTTGAGTTGCTGGTCCCATTCATTCAAGTCATCGGCATTATACGAATTGGCCAGCGAAAGCATAGGCACCAAATGCTCAACGGTGGGGAAGTCATTGGCCAGGTCGGCACTTACTCGTTGGGACGGAGAATCCGCCGTTACCCATTCCGGGTGAGCCTCCTCTATCGCCTCCAGTTGCTTGTAAAGCAGGTCGTATTCATAATCACTAACGGTGGGATCGTTCAGGATGTAATACCGCCACTCATGATAGACAATGAGCTTGCGCAAATCAACCAGCTGCCGATCAGGAGCTTGCTTACGCTGGGCTGATTCCTGATCAAGGTAGGCTTTCGATAACTCAAACAATGATTTTTGCTCATCCGGGCTATACATGCAGGGTGCGTTTTTGGCTGCCTAAAAATACGAAACCAACGGAAAACAGGACTAAGAATTCGCAATGTATGTACGGGCATCGTTCCGGGGCAAATCAGCCTGGCATCAACGTGTCACCAGGCAAGATGTTAACACTGCGCAGGAAATTGCCAAAATCTTCCCGAAGATTCCCGGAATTCCCGTAAATTCTCCAAAGCATCCCTCGGGTTGCTTCCCTTACCAGCTTAATGTACCATGAAAACCAATCCTTTGCAGCGATATCTCTTTTTAACCCTGATCGCCATTTCCCTATGGCATTGCCAGCCGACCTCAACACCGGCGGATATTATTTATGAAAACGGTGTGATCTGGACCGGTGATGCAGCAACTCCGCAAGCTACGGCATTAGCTGTTCGCGGCGATAGCCTGGTGTACGTGGGGGATGATCCCAAAGCCTGGAAGGGACCAAACACACAGGTTGTCGATTTACAGGGAGCTTTCGTAACGCCTGGCTTTATCGATAATCACACCCATTTTTTCATGGGGGGCTTTCAGCTCGCCAGTGTTAACCTGCGCAACGCTAAAACCCCCGCGGAATTCATCCAGCGCATTGCTGACTTTGCGAAATCCCTGGAACCAGGCCAATGGATTCTAAATGGCGATTGGGATCATGAAAACTGGGGGGGAGAACTCCCCCGTAAAGAATGGATTGATTCGGTAACCACCCGCAATCCGGTATTCGTAACCCGAATGGACGGCCACATGTCCCTGGCGAACTCCCAAGCGCTGGAATTGGCGGGCATTACCCGGAGTACATCGGCAATAGCTGGGGGAACCATCATTCGGGACGCCCAGGGTGTCCCTACGGGAATTCTTAAGGATGAAGCCATGAATCCTGTTTTTCGGGTAATTCCGGCCCCTTCCGATGCAGAGATGGACGAAGCACTGCGGCGGGCCATGGACCATGCCGTCTCGCTGGGCGTCACGCAAATCAATGATGTGGGTTCTTTCGGTGGTTGGCCTGATTTAGCAACCTTCCGGCGGGCGCGGGCGAAAGATGCGTTGAAAATCCGGGTATATTCCCTGGTAACCCTGGCCAGTTGGCGCCGGCTCGACAGTCTGGTAACCACCGAAGGCCGCGGTGATCACTGGCTCCATTGGGGTGGCCTCAAGGGATTTGTTGACGGTTCGCTGGGATCTACTACCGCCTGGTTTTACGATCCATATGTCGACGAACCCGAAACCAGCGGCCTCCTGGTCAATGATACGGCGGCTTTACGGCAGTGGATTATCCAGGCTGATTCGGCCCAACTGCAGGTGGCGGTGCATGCTATAGGTGACAGGGCCAACGATTGGCTACTGCAGGTGTATGCATTAGCCGCGCAGCGAAACGGGCCGCGCGATCGCCGTTTTCGCATTGAACATGCCCAACACCTCACGCGGGAAGCTATCCGTCAATTCGCCTCCCAAGGAGTAGTTCCTTCTATGCAGCCCTACCACGCCATTGATGACGGCCGCTGGGCCGCCAAACGCATTGGCCCGGAACGGATACTTACAACCTATGCTTTCCGGTCCTTACTTGATGCCGGCGCCCCGCTGACGTTCGGTTCCGACTGGACAGTAGCCCCTATCTCGCCTCTCCAGGGTATTTATGCGGCCGTAACTCGCCAAACGCTGGATGGTGCCAACCCCGGGGGGTGGGTTCCCGGCGAAAAGATCACGGTAGAGGAGGCATTGCGCTGCTATACGGCGAATAATGCCTATGCCGCCTTCATGGAAGGAAAAACAGGCGTCTTGAAAGCAGGGATGCTCGCCGATTTTGTAGTGCTTGGGCAAAATTTGCTCACCATTGCTCCGGAGGACATCAAAAAGGTACCCATTCTCCGCACGGTTGTCGGGGGAAAAACCATGTTTGAAGCCTCCAAGTAATGGTTCATTATTATGTATAAGCTTTGTTCAGTACAATTTTGGGGTTCAACAAGGCAAAAAACGCAGGCGACGCAGCGCGTCGGCGAGGCTTTTTAACGATGTGGAGGCCCAAAAGGGCCTGAAATAAGGTATAGATAATGGTGAATCATTACTTAAAGACCATTAAAAAAAAACGATTCAAACCTGATTATTGACTCAACCCATATACCCTATGAAGTTTCAAACTATACTGACTGGCGCTTTAGTGGCCCTGCTGTTAGTTACCATGCCTGCTGTTGTTTTGGCACAATCCAAAGCCCCCAAGGGTCTTGCTTTTGCCGTTTCCTATACGAAAGAAGCCCACTCCGGTCCGATCACCGGTCGGATGTACGTAATGATTTCCCGGGAGAATACCCGCGAGCCCCGGTTACAGATCGGAACGCAGGGAGTTCCTTTTTTTGGCAAAGACATCGAACAGCTCGCCCCCGGCAAAGCGGCCGTTATTGACCAGACGACCTTTGGGTATCCGTTGGAAAGCTTGAATGAGCTACCAGCCGGAGAATATTACGTTCAGGGATTTGTCAATATTTATACCGAGTTTAAACGGGCAGATGGTCATACCCTCTGGATGCACCAGGATCAGTGGGAAGGGCAGCATTTTCAAAGATCTCCGGGTAATTTGTACAGCGAGGTCCGCAAGATTTATCTTGACCCCCAAAAGCCGCAGACTATTACGCTGCAATGTACCCAGGTGATCCCCCCGGTAGTGATCCCTCCCGATACCGACTGGGTAAAGCGAATCAAATTTCAGAGTAAGATCCTTACGGCATTCTGGGGGCAACCGATGTATCTGGGAGCAACCATCCTGCTACCGCGTGGCTACGCCGCTAATCCCGACAAATACTATCCGGTCAATTATATCCAGGGGCATTTCTCCCTGGGAGCCCCCAATGGATTCACAGAAACAGATCCTGGCGGTGCTCCGGGATCCCGCATGCAGGCAGGCTATGAGTTCAGTCAGTTCTGGCAATCTGATGAATGTCCCGAGATGATTCTGGTTACGTTTCAGCACCCTTGCCCATATTATGATGATAGCTATGGGGTGAATTCACCCAATACCGGCCCTTACGGCGATGCCATTATGCAGGAACTTATTCCGGCCGTTGAGGAGCAATTTCGCATCATTCGCCAACCCTATGCGCGGGTTCTTTCCGGAGGATCTACCGGTGGATGGATTTCCCTGGCGATGCAAATCTTTAACCCTGATTTCTTTGGTGGGGTGTTTTCGCTCTGTCCTGACCCTGTAGATTTCCGCTACTTCCAGGCTGTAAACATCTACCAGGATGAAAATGCCTACCACAAAATTTTTGGCTGGGTCAAGGTTCCCACCCCCAGTGATCGCACTACTGATGGAATCCCCCGCCTGACCTACGAGCAACGCAACCACATGGAACTCGTTATGGGAACTAAGAACCGTTCCGGGGAACAGGTAGATATCTTTGAGGCCGTTTTTGGCCCCATAGGTGCGGATGGATACGTAAAGCCACTTTTTGATAAGAAAACAGGGGTTATTGACCCCCAGGTTGCCCAGTACTGGAAGGAAAACTATGACCTGCGGGAATATCTCCAGCGCAACTGGCAAACGCTGGGTCCTAAACTCAAAGGGAAGATCCATATCTATATGGGCGATATGGATACCTATTTTCTGGATCCTGCCGTTCGGCTGATGGAAGAATTTCTTAAGGAAGCCAAACCCGATTACAATGGTACGGTCACTTACGGCGACGGTCAACCTCATTGCTGGGGGCCGGAACGTCGGGAGCTGATCAAGATCATGGGCCAGCATATTCGGAATTCCGCACCCTTGCCACAGCCCCGCAATTAACAGCCGTTTGGGTGGGTATGAAGATATGTCCTGCCTCCCGGAATGTCAAAAAGGCTATTGGCATGTCAACTTTAAATATCAAGGTTGTTATGGTTATTAGGTGAAGGGTGAAAAGAAACGAGAAATCGGAAATGAGAATCTGTTTCTCATTTCCCATTTCTCGTTTCTCGTTTCTCCCCCACCGTAGGCGGGCAAGTTTCTCATTTCAGTTGGGGCAGCGGTCACCATCACCACCCTTTAATTTCTCGGTTGATAAACTAGTTCTTGCCCCTTACATTTTACCCTCATCAGCGAAACTGTAGTAGCCAGAATCACTGATAATCAGGTGATCCAACACCATGATATCGAGGGTTTCGGCTGCCTGCCGCAGTTTCCGGGTAAGATCACAGTCGGCCGTGCTGGGCTGGAGGTTACCGGAAGGGTGGTTATGACTCAGAATTAACGAGCAAGCCGAATATTCCACGGCGATTCGGAAAATAACCTTGGCATCCACTACGGTGCCGGCCACTCCGCCAATGCTGATGCGCTCACGGCCAAGTACCCGGTTAGCGCGGTTGAGCAGGAGAATCCAAAACTCTTCATGCGGTAAATCAACCAGTACCGGGGATAGAATCTGAAAAGCATCCTGGCTCCCTTTGATCTGGGGGCGTTGGCGTAGCTGAAGGATTTGCCGGCGACGCCCTAACTCAAGCGCAGCAGCGATAATTACGGCTTTCGCTTCGCCGATTCCCTTAAAGCGTTTGAGTTCAGGAATTGATCGGCGCCCTAACTCATGCAAGTCATTATCGACCGAGCTCAGGATTCGCTTGGCTAGTTGCAGCGCATTTTCCTTCCGCGACCCAGAACCAAGTAAAATGGCGAGTAACTCGGCATCTGTTAATTCTTTTTTCCCGCGGCTGAGGAGTTTCTCCCGCGGCCGGTCTTCCTCCGCCCAGGATTTAATCGTAAGGTTTTCCGTGGGATAGTCGGGGTGGGAGCTAATGGATTTCGGCAGGAGTTCTGGGGTCTTGATCACCATAGTTTTACTGGAATTTGTAGCTTTGGCACTTGATAATGCCTGACAAAACAAAAATGAGAGATATCCCGGCCCCGTTCAAGGCCTGATATACTTGTAATGTCACCGCCTAAGGGCAAGAAAAATGCCCTCATTCGTTATCGCAAGTAGTTGGATAACAATTTTTTAAACCAGGATAAGATCTCCATCCCCGGCTTCCACCAATGGCTGTTCGGGTGTTGAAATAGCTTGTAAACCTATGGCCACATTCACTCGGCACGAGCGCCTCAAAAGCCGCAAAGTAATCAGCCGCCTGTTTCAGGAAGGGCAGTCTTTTGCGCAGTATCCGCTCCGATTCGTGTGGTTGGTGACTCCTCCGGTAGAAAATGTTCCGCCAGGCAGCCCTTTGCAGTTCACGGTGAGTGTCCCCAAAAAACGTTTTAAACATGCCGTCGACCGCAACCGGCTCCGGCGCCAGATTCGGGAAGCTTATCGTTTGCATAAAGAAAAGCTATATGCCGCACTTCCTGATACGGGAAATGCTATTTCCCTGATGGTTATTTACACGGGTGCGGAAGCATTGCCTTACACGATCATCGCCGAAGCGATGTATCAGGCGTTGGGCCGTTTATCCAGAAAAATGCTGCCGCGCACCGATTCACCGTCAGCACAGGAAAACAATGTGTCTAAATAACCAACTCTTATTGCCTGATTGGCGTCTTTGAGGTACCTTGAATCCAGATGAAGAAACCTCGCTTTATGTACCGACATTTACCTTTGATAAGTTTTCTCCTGCTGAGTTTGTCCTTTACAGCTACGCTGCCGGCGCAAACGGTCCGCGAACAGTACCTGATCCTGGAGAAATTAGGCAGTGCTAAAACCATCCGCATCCCGGCGGGTGCCGAAATCACCTACTCCCTGCGCGATGGCCAGGGCTGGTATACTGGCGAAATCCAGGGATTCCGGTTTAAGGATAGCCTCCTGGTTATGGCCGACCGCTACGTCAAGGTGAGTGATATAACCGCACTGCGCTATAACCGTGCCTGGGTCGTTTCCGTCGGCAAACAATTGATGTACTTTGGAGCTGCCTGGTCGGGGTTTGCCCTGATCGGAACGCTTACCGATGGCAACCCCGATACCAACTACCGCCTTTCAGATGCCATTGTTACGGCAGCTGCCGTAACTACCGGACTGGTCCTGCCCCGCGTTTTTCGGTATCGAAAAGTCAAGATGGGAAACCGGAACCGCCTGCGCCTGCTGGATCTTCGTATCGATGCCACCCCTTGAGGAACAGGTCTCCAGAAGAAATTAGAAATCAGCCCCTCGGTCTGAAGACCGGCCAATACTCCGCCTGGAATCGAAAGATTCCTGCGAACAGTAGCGTGAAAATGCTCAACTTATTTCAGACATTGCCAGGTAAGACCTTCACCGTTAACTAATCACCTTATCGGTGTAAATCCGTGTAATCTGTGGTGAAAAAACGCAGCGCATTGATAGCCGCGAAAGAGGCCTCCACTAATCAACTGTTTTAACTTTGCCAGCCTCACTAAGCCGTGCGGAAATACTCGATCGCCAATTCATAACCCTTCAATCCAAGGCCAACAATAACGCCAACACACTGTGCGGAAAGGTAGGAGTGGTGGCGATAGGCCTCGCGGGCATGCACATTGGAGATATGCACTTCCACTACCGGCGTTCGGATTGCCGCGATAGCATCAGCCAGGGCAACAGAGGTATGGGTATACGCCCCGGCATTGAGAACAATTCCATCGTAAGAAAAGCCCACCTCATGGAGTTTGTCAATGAGGTCGCCTTCGTGGTTACTTTGAAAATAATGCAGCGTTAGGGTGGGGAAATCAACTTGCAAGGCTGCAAAAAAATCTTCGAAGCTTTCACGACCATAAATATCCGGTTCGCGAACACCCAGCAGATTAAGATTAGGCCCGTTGATAATGATCAACCGCATATCAGTTGGCGTATTCAGATAAGAATTTGATGCGAATCAGTTGAATCTCTTCAAGTGTGATATCATCCTCACTAAACTCCTTGAAAGCCTCTTCTACATTGTCGGAACTAGCCTCCATGAAATAATCGTAGATATCTTCCCGGGTGCTTTCGTCAATCGTTTCGTCGATGTAATAATCGAGGTTGACTTTAGTACCTGAATCGACAATAGCTTCTAGCTCAGCAATAAGTTCTTCCATCGACATGTCGTTGGAATCGGCCAGGTCCTCCAGGGGCATTTTCCGGTCTATGCCCTGAATAATATTAACTTTTACCCGCGACTTATTGGCAACTTGCTTGACCACAATATCATCTGGCCGATCAATGTCATTTTCTTCGACGTATTGCGCGATCAACTCCAGAAAAGGCTTGCCATAGCGTATGGCTTTACCCCGGCTAACCCCGACGATCTTAGCCATATCCTCGAGCGTAATAGGATATTGCGTTGCCATATCCTCGAGCGATGGATCCTGAAAAATAACAAAGGGAGGAACATTCAGGCGCTTGGATTCCCGCTTGCGCAAGTCTTTGAGCTGGCGAACCAAAACTTCATCCAATACAGCACCCCGAACGGGCTCATCCGACATATCGGCCGTCTCCTGATCGAAATTATGGTTCAACGGGATTTGGATCGAGCGAGGTTGTTTGATAAAGGCCAGCCCATCATCCGTTATTTTTAATAACCCGTAGCTCTCAATATCTTTATAAACCAGGTCGTTCAGCAGCGCATGCCGGAAAACGGAACTCCAGAAATTAGCGTCCCGGTCTTTGCCAATACCAAAGAGGGCTTTTTTATCAAACCCATAGTCCATCAATTCCTTGGTTTGGGTCCCAAGCATAAAGTCGATCAATACCTTGATACCGAAATTCTGGTCCAAATCGACTACTGCCTGCATCGCCTGCTGCATCTCATTTTGCACTTCGAGCTTTTCTTTCGGGTGCCGGCAGTTATCACATTTGTCATTGCAATCGCTATCATCGTACTCTTCGCCGAAATAGTGCAGTAAAAACTTGCGGCGGCAGGCCGTCGTCTCGGCATAAGCCATCACCTCCTGCATCAGCTGAGCACTCATCTCTCGTTCAGCAACGGGCTTATCCCGCAGGAATTTTTCCAACTTGAGAATATCCTTGTAGGCGTAAAAGGCAACACAACGTCCTTCCAGTCCGTCACGACCCGCCCGGCCCGTTTCCTGGTAATAGTTCTCAATGCTCTTAGGCATATCAAAGTGGATCACCATCCGCACGTCGGGCTTGTCAATACCCATGCCGAAGGCGATAGTAGCCACAATGACATCCACGTCCTCCATCAGGAATTCATCCTGGGTTTTGGAACGCGTTTTAGCATCCAGACCAGCATGGTAAGGCGCAGCCTTGATATCATTAACCACCAGGGTTTTGGCTAGTTCTTCCGCCATTTTGCGGCTCTGCACATAGATAATGGCAGATTGACCGGGAATACCTTTGATGAGTTGCACTATCTGGCGGGCCGCCTGATCGGGTTTTCCCTTTGGCCGTACCTCGTAGTAGAGATTCTCGCGATTAAAGGAAGACATAAAGATGAACTCCCCTCGCATATCGAGGTTCTTGACAATATCCGACTGCACTTTGGGCGTAGCCGTAGCCGTCAGGGCCACCAGGGGTACTTCCTGCTGAATTGCATCCAACATGGCGCGGATCCGGCGGTATTCCGGGCGGAAATCATGCCCCCATTCGGAGATACAGTGGGCCTCATCCACCGCCACAAAAGACACATTGACTTGTTGGAAGAATTCGATGTTTTCGTCCTTGGTCAGGGTTTCCGGCGCTATAAAGAGCAATTTGGTTTTGCCATCCGCAATATCCTGCTTAACCAGTTTCATCTGGGCCTTCGTCAGGGAGGAATTCAGGAAATGCGCTACGTCGTCACTCTGGCTGTGCCCCCGAATGGAGTCAACCTGGTTTTTCATCAATGCGATGAGCGGAGAAATAACGATCGCTGTTCCTTCCAGCATTAAGGCTGGTAACTGGTAGCACAACGACTTCCCGCCACCCGTAGGCATGATAACGAATGTGTCCTGGCCTGCCAACACACTGCGGATGATATCTTCTTGATTGCCTTTGAACTTATCAAAGCCAAAATACTGATTCAACGCACCATACAAAGCATCCTTCGTTACTGTCATGCTTTAGATTCCTTTGTTCCAATAGATATAGTTGTATTTTTGCTAGCCGGGTTTGAGGGCCTTTCCTCAAGATACATAAAAAGGTGCTGATAACATATCTCTAAGCCTTTTTTTATCAGCAGGTTGTATGTTAAAAACCCGGTTTTCAAAAAGCCACCAAAAATACAAAATAAAATTGTGAATACCGAGGATCTCATCCTGAAAACCGCCACCCGAACGATTGAAATTGAAGCTGAAACAATACGCGGTTTGTTGCCAGGCCTGAATAGTGATTTCGTAAATACCGTCCAAATAATATTTGCCGCTAAGGGCCGCGTGGTGGTCACCGGCATTGGAAAAAGTGCGCTAATCGCCCAGAAAATAGTCGCTACCCTTAATTCCACCGGCACCCCAGCCCTTTTCCTGCATGCGGCAGACGCCATCCACGGTGATCTGGGTATGATTCGTTCTCAGGATGTGGTCATTTGTCTATCTAAAAGTGGTGAAACACCGGAAATAAAAGTACTGGTTCCGTTAGTCAAAAACATGGGAAACACCCTCATTGGCATGGTCAGTACGGTGAATTCTTTCCTGGGCCGACAGGCCAATTATGTGCTGCTAACCCCCATTGAACAAGAAGCCGACCCCAACAACCTGGCCCCCACCGCCAGTACCACCGCCCAGGTTGTGATGGGCGATGCGCTGGCAACCGCCTTGCTAGCCCTGCGGGGCTTCACCCCCAGTGATTTTGCCCAGTATCATCCTGGAGGTAGCCTCGGTAAACAATTGTATCTGCGGGTTAGCGACCTTTACACGCTCAATGAAAAACCCTGTGTTAGTCCCGACGACTCCCTGCGGCAGGCTATTCTGGAAATGACCTCCAAACGCCTGGGTGCTACCGCAGTGGTTGATGACCAGCGTAAAATAGTCGGCGTCATCACAGATGGAGACCTCCGCCGCATGCTCGAACAAAGCACCCCGGATATCCATGCCCTGAAAGCCCGCGATGTGATGACCCCCAATCCCAAGACCATCGACGCGGAAGCCATGGCCGTCAATGCTCTGCAACTGATGCGCAAGCATAGTATCACCCAAATCCTGGTAGCCAATGCTGCCGGAGAGTACCTCGGAATTGTACACCTCCATGACCTGATTCGGGAAGGGCTTATTTAGGAAATGGGAAATGGGAAATGAGAAATGGGCCCGCCTGCGCCTGCGGCTTCGGCGGGTAAAAAATGAGAAATGGGAAACTTGCCCCGACTGCATCGGGGTGAGAAATGGGAAATGGGCTAATAATCTTTGGATGCCATGCTTACTTAGTGGGCTTATCCTGCTGAGTGCTTGCCAGCCTCCGAAAGCGGATGTACCACCAACCCGGGCCTTTTATCATTGGCAGACCAGGTTACAGCTGAGCCAGCCCGAACAGGAATACCTGCAGTCTCTGGGGGTTCAGCGCCTCTACGTGCGCTTTTTCGATGTAGCCTGGGATGCGTCCCGGCAGGAGGCGGTTCCCCTGGCAACCGCTCAGGTGGATACCATTGGACTGGGGCGGCTGCAAATCGTTCCCACGATATTCATCACCAACGAAACCCTGCAACAACTTTCGGAAACGGCGGTGGATACGCTCGCCGCTCGCATTAGCCGCCGGATTCAAGAAGTAGGAAGTCCTTTCGGTTGGCAATATCCTGAAATTCAAATCGATTGCGACTGGACAGCCACTACCCGTCCGCGCTATTTTTCCTTGTTGCAGGCCCTGCGCCGGTATTGGCCCAGTATGCAGACCCAGCTGAGTGCCACCATTCGCCTCCACCAGATTCGCTACCCCGACCAAACGGGTGTTCCTCCTGTAGACCGGGGTATGTTGATGTGTTATAACGTCGGTACGCTGGAACGCTGGGACACTGAAAACGCCATTTTCGAAACTGCCACCGCCCAACCCTATCTACAAGGAAAAGCCCGCCAATACGCCCTCCCGCTGGATATAGCACTACCTGCCTTTCGCTGGGGAGTGCTTTTCCGCAATGGCCAGTTAATCCGGTTGATTAACGATTTAGACCCTGCGGAACTACAGGACACCAGCCGGTTCGTCCCCCTGACAGCTCACCGCTTTCAGGTGAAAAAAAGTACTTATCTTACGGGATATTACCTGTACCGGGGCGACCTGCTGCGGCTCGAAACAGCCGACACCAGCGAGTTGGAGGCCGCGACAGCTTTACTTCGCCGTTATTTTGCCGCCGATGCTCCCGGCACCATAGCGGTGTATCACCTCGATAGTGTGTTGACCAAACGTATTCCTTATGCCTTCCTCGACGGGATTTACAGTGCGTTTTAATCCTTGGGCCGGTAGTGTATTGGTTATGCTGCTCCTGGCAGCCTGGCCGCAAGCGCTCTCCCAGGGTTGTGGCTTACCCAACCCCAATCGCTTTCAGGGGTATACTTTTATCCAACCGTTCTTCGTCAATCCGAATGCCGGAGCGGCTCCCTTTTTTCTCGACTTTGCTTCACTTTATGAACAGTATGGCCGTCAGGAAAAACGCCAGGTGGAAGATAATATTGATGAATGGTACGAGCGCTTTTGCGAATCGGCAACCCTCGAAGACATCTACTGGGTGGTTTACAAAAGCACCCTCTATGATATGGAAGAAATACGCACTGCCATTGGAGCCAAGCGAAGCTACCTAAGTGCCTATCTCTCCAAAAACACCTTTGCCCGCCACCTCGTCCGGAATAAATGCGAAGAAACCGCTAATTACCTGGCCTTCGCCAAACGGTGCGAGCCCTATGTACTGGAGGCAAGCCCCTGGGGCGCTCCGAACACTAACCTACAGGCCATGGATGATTTAATTCGCTATGGTCGCCAGATTTTCCTTACCGTTGAATCGCACTATATTCGGCTGCGCTACGCCTATCAGCTCATTCGACTCGCCCATTATTCGCGGCAGTATCAGCTTGTCCTGGAATTATATGACTACCTGATGCCCAAGATTGACCACGACCCCAGTATTATCCAGTATTGGATTGAGGGGCACTATGCCGGGGCACTGCAGGCCCTGGGCCGCAATGTAGATGCTGCCTATTACTACGCCCGGGTATTCCAGCATTGCCCAAGTAAGCGGGAATCAGCTTTTCGTAGTTTCAAGGTAAAAAACGATGAGGAGTGGAACCAGTTATTTCTGCGCTGCGTCGACGACAAGGAACGCACTACCCTCTATGCCATGCGGGCGCAGATTCGCGATAGTCGTGCGCTGGAAGAAATGCAAAATATCTATGCCCTGGATCCCCGCAGCGATTACCTCGAAACGATGATCGTGGCCGAGGTGAAAAAGATTGAAAAGAATTTACTTGGGCTGGAATTTAACGACCACCGGGAAACGAACCTGCGTTACAGCAAGATCCCGCAGCCGGGTATCGGGGATTATGTCATCGAGCTACAGGCTTTTGCCCGGAAGGTCGCCGATGACGGGAAAGCACCTCACCTTGACATCTGGCGGATTTCCGAAGGGTACCTGCAGTTATTAGCCGGCGACTATTACGCTGCCGGTAAGACACTGGGGCAGGCTGCCGATTTAGTGGACAGCAAAGCACTCCAGGAGCAACTGCGCATTTTTCAATTGGTGCTCGAAATTGCCGAACTCCGCTTCGTTAACCCACCAATCGAAGACCGCATTGCAGGTATTCGCCTCGATGAGGAATTGTACAAGCGTTACCCGCAATTCAAAGACTTTATGGCCGACAAGCTGGAGTGGCTTTACCTCCGCAACAATCAACCCGGCAAGGCCTTTTTGCTGCAACACCCCCTGGCAGATCTTAAAGTAAATCCTGAGGATCAGTTTCTCAAGGAGCTGCTCGTTATGAGTGAGCGCGAGCGCCCCAGCCGCCTGGAGCGCGAACTCATGCGCACCACCAGTGATAATTTTCGTAATGACATTATCGCCACTCAGGCCACTTTTCTCATGGGCAATGGCGAGCTTCCCGCCGCCCGGGAAACCTGGAATAAAATGGATGCCTCCAAATGGGATGAATACGGAGTATCCAATCCTTTTCTCGAACGCATCAACGATTGCGTGCACTGCCCCATCCGCGATACCGCCAACTTGCTCAGCCGTCCTGCTATTATCGATCGTTTGATTAAGCTGGAATACGATGCCCTCGCCAACCGCGAAGAAGGAGCCAAGTTTTTTTACCAACTCGGACTAGCCTACTACAATATGTCCTATTTTAGTTACGACTGGAATGTACTCGACTTCTTTCGGAGTGGATCCAGCTTGAAGCGACCCCGCAGCAAAACAGATCCCGATGTGGTGCTCGACCAGCGCTTCTCCCGCAACAACCGGGAATACTTCGACTGCTCGAAAGCTATGGATTACTTTGAACGCGCCCGCCTACTGGCTAAAGAACCTGAACTCGGTGCCAGCGCCACCTTTATGGCCGCCAAATGTGAGCAAAATCTCTTTTTTGCCTATGGCGGCGTTCGTACCTACCGCTATTTTGAATTACTGAAAACGCAGTATGCCGGAACGCGCTTCTACCAGAAGGCCATTAATGAATGTAAATACTTCCGATATTACGCCAGCAAATAACGGGGGTTATTACCCGTGACTCGTAACAGGCAGTAAATGAAAATGAATATGCAGATCCCCAAAAACAGTTGCCTTTTCCTGGTTCTTTTTTGCTTTGGCATTGCCGGAAACCTAAGCGCACAAGGTGTGCAACTCCCCATGAGCAGCCCCGCCTACCATATCCTGGATCGCCTGGAGATCAAAACAGGTTTACCCACGCCTTATCATAGTTCTCTGAAGTACTACCAACGTGGTGCTGCTGTTAAATACGCCTTAGCTCTTGATACCCTGGAAGGGCAAACGCCGTTATCCGCGCTTGACCGCGCTGACCTCCAGTATATCTTTCGCGACAACAACGAATGGCTGGGGCAAAACCCGCTGCCCAAAACCCTCGGGGGGCGGCATCCAGAACCAGGCAGCCAAATAGACCGCAGCTTGGCTGACCCCCGCTACGAAACAAATGACCGCAAATGGCTGCCCTGGGTATATCCCACCCCGGCTAATTTATTTGAAGTAAACACGCCCGATTTTCACTTGCGCGTCAATCCCTTGCTCAATATCAAAACAGGGCCGATTAAGGACCAGGAGCAGCAATTTTTCCTCAATCAGCGGGGTATCGAACTGCGCGGCGGGGTCGATGATCGCATTTTTATCTATTTCAATATCCTGGAAAATCAGGCTCAGTTTCCCGATTATGTCCGCAACTACTTCCAAACCAACAAAACGCTACCCGGAGCAGGACTCACAAAAAATTATAGTGATAACCTGTTTGGGGTTCAAAACGGGTATGACTTTTTGCTGAGTCAGGGCTATCTGGCTTTTAATGCGAGTCCGCATGTGGGCCTGCAATTTGGCTTTGGCCGTAATGCCATTGGCAATGGTTATCGCTCCCTGCTGCTGTCCGATTTTAGTAATAACTATCTCTACCTGAAGATTAACTGGGAGGTCTGGAAATTCCACTATCAGAATATTTTTGCCGAACTATCCGCCTCTTCCGCAAACTTTGAACCGGGCAATGCCATCGTTCCGAAAAAGTATATGGCCGCCCACCACCTCAGTTTTAATATTCGCCCTAACCTCAATGTTGGGCTATTCGAGGCTGTTATCTTCAGCCGCGAAAACCAATTTGAGCTGCAATATCTCAACCCGGTTATTTTTTACCGCTCGATCGAACACAGTCTGGGTAGCCCCGACAATGTACTCATCGGGATGGATGCCAAATGGAATTTCCTGCAACGGTTCCAACTCTACGGACAATTCCTGTTTGACGAGTTTCTCTTCAAAGAATTATTCATTGAACGCCGGGGCTGGTGGGGCAATAAGTTCTCTTACCAGGCCGGCCTGAAATATATCGATGCGTTTGGTATCGACCACCTCGACCTGCAGGCTGAATACAACACCGCCCGGCCTTTTACCTATACGCACTTTGACAGCACTTCGGCGTATACGCATTACCGCCAACCCCTCGCACACCCGCTGGGAGCCAACTTCCGGGAGGTTGTGCTGCTTGGTCGCTACCAACCCTTTCATCGCCTGATCATTGAAGGTCGCCTGCTGCGTGCTACCACCGGCGAAGACGATGGGCAAGGCAGCAACTGGGGTACCAACCTACTGGTTAGCAGCAATAGTCGAAGCCTTGATTATGGGAATGATATCGGACAGGGCGTCGCGACGACCATCACCATCACCGGCCTGGATATCAGCTATATGCTCACTCACAACGTGTATCTGGATCTGCAATATTTCCGCCGCCAAAAGGATAGTGCCCTCGCCGATCGCCAGGGAACTGACTTCTATATGCTTGGCGGTATTCGGGTCAACCTGGGACAGTGGCGGCAGGATTTTTAACCCCTTAGGCTTGACTTTTGCTTATTATTAAATTGGGTAAAAGAGCGATTTTATAATACGATAACTAAACTTTCGAAGTTTAGTTATCGCACCTGTTCGCAGGAATCTTTCGATTCCAAGCGGAGTATTGGTCGGTCTTCAGACCGCAGGGATGCTTTAGAGCGGGCTCGCACTACTCGAGTTCAATTTTATCGATGAGCAGCGTAAAATCTTCGGCCTGCTTATTCCCAATCAGGAACCCGATTTCTTCCAGGGCTTCTCCGGGGTAGTTGGGTTGATTTAGCCTGCGGCCCCGAAAAGAGGGATAAAGATCGCGAAAAGGTATCTCCACTACCTGCCAGTCACCGGAGGTGGAAAACGTGGTGATATACGAGTAATAATCCCGGGAGCTCGTTTTCACCCTAAACTGATAATTTTTACCATCGCCCCGCAAGCGAATAACCACCTTGCTGAAGCCCCCGACATCGCGCCGGGTAAAGGGATAACGAACGGACGAAAAGCCCCCGTTATTGGCCAGCGAAACGGTACCCGCAAACACGCCATTTCCCTCCGCACTTAACCGGAAGTCCCCAGCCGAGCGGCCGCCCATGACCCCATCATCAACCACGTACCAACCGGACAAATCGGCGTTGGGGGTGAAATCAAAAATGACTTGCGTTTGCATAACAACCAGATACAGGATGAAAGAAAGCGTATTAACCAGCATAAATCTCGTCGGTGAAGGTTCGGCATTAAACCTATGCAGGGCTAACAATAAAAAGGGCAGGTAGTTGTGAGGGGAGCGCAGTATGCCTGTTTTATTACCCGGGGTACTGCATTTTATATAAGAGCGACTTCTTAACCGTATTCCATTCTGTCTGGATAATTGAAAATACCACGGTATCCCGGATACAGCCATCACTCTCCAGCCGGTGATTTCGTAAAACGCCATCCTGCTTCGCACCGAGCCGGCTAATGGCATTCCGGGAGGGATGGTTATGCCAATGGGTACGAAACTCCACGGCAATACATCCAAGCGTTTCAAAGGCATACGAGAGCAGTAAATATTTACACTCGGTATTAACCCCGGTTCGTTGGTAGCGTTGGGCATACCAGGTATAGCCAATTTCCAGGCGCCGATGCCCGGGCTCCGCATTACAGTATCGCGTGGATCCAATAACCGTTTGCGTTTCCTTATCCACCACCACGAACGGGAGGGACCGCTGCTGGGCCTGTTCCGCCAAGGCAAAATCTACATACGCATCAATAGTATTGGCGGAAGGAACCGAGGTGTACCACAATTGCCATAGTTCCCCATCCGCAGCTGCAGCTACGAGGGCCTCCTTATGGGCGTGGGTCAAGGGAATTAACTTCACCAATGCTCCTTCCAATTCCGTTTCGCTGAGCCAGTTATCCATGATCATTTTCTTTTGCCACCGGTTAGGTAAATCATCCTTATTATTTCTAAGAAAGTGTAGACAAGGTTTTTTACATAACCCCCGTCACACCTTTCCGAATGCCCATCTGATTGAGTTAAAAAAATAACCAGTTTTATGAACAGGGTTACGATAACTAAACTTTCGAAGTTTAATTATCGTATTATCAATACTACGGACAGAAAACTGTCCTTATGAATAATTCGAAGCGCCGAGGGCAATAGCCCGCTGAACTTCGGGAATATTTAATTCAAACTCAGCTTTAGAGCTAAGTTGCGAAAAAAGCCATTCGACCAATCGTTGGTTATAGGCCTTTCGCACCAAAACGTTCATTGACTTAATGGCTGGATCGAGCGTTAACTTTACCTGAGCGATGTTCACTGCCGCTAAGCTAAGGTTAAAATGAAAATGCAAGGCTTCTTTGCTGCGTGCTTGACAGTGGGTTAATCCACAGAACTGCTTTGCATCCCGAAATAGAAATTCGATCTTAAATCTCAATTGGTAGTAACGTAGAATGGCTCGTGCATCTAGGCTTATGTCAGTACATGCTAATAAGATGTACTGATTCGTTTTGGTGTTGACGACGATAACTACACGAAAGTTGCGTTCAAAACCGGGAGCGTTCAGCACTTGGGTATAGATTTCCAAATGGGGGTATTTATCATCTGAACCGATATGTTCCCATTTGGATAAATCGAGACTTTTCCAATTTACTTTACCGTCGTACTGCGTTGGCCGCCCCTGTTTACCTGTTCGTTGGCCGTGGTAGAGGTAGCGCAGATTGGCATCTGGACGCAGCTTAGTGATTGTTTTTTTGCCAAGTTGATCTATGGTTGTAAAGACCTTGTCTTTGGCATAAAATCCGTCGGCGACTATGTATTTAATACCGCTCAACTGCGCTTGGGCTTGCTGTAATTGACCCATGTAGTGATCTACACGAGTCAGTCTATTGGGATCATCTTGCTTGGTAGAAAGTCCTGCCGGTGTTTGGCTAACCGCCAAAGACCAAGCTTTGCCATCTTGCGTGTTAATCACACAAAGCAGCGAAATTTCCAACCCTTTCTTGGCCCGACCGGCGATGCTACTAAAAAACTTATCTAAGCCATAGGTTGACTTACCTGCTTTGGGGATATAACTACAGTCAATCGCAGCTATAAGCGTAGCTTGATCCAGCTGTGCATATAGCCTGATTAATTGCCAATTGAAATCCAGCCAGTCAAAGAACTTTTTGTAGTTACGTCGAAATGTACGCTCGCTCATGTGCGAGTATCGAGCCAGGTTCTCAAAAGTGAGGCGCCCCTGGATCGAAAATAGTAATGCAAAAATTTCGTATAGAAAATCGGATTGCCACTTGTGCTTCACCGATATTCTGGCGATTATTGTCGTGAGTATCTCTTTGATGCTCATGGCCGTATTGGGTTTTGCTGGAACTTAACCTTACGGCCATTTTTATTTATTTCAAAATATCCGGCTATTTTTTGTCCGGACTATTGATTATGAAATCGCTCTTTTATTCCAATTTAGCGCATATTTGGACTTCCATCAATTTTCTGCGCAGCAGGACACCCTGGTGGCAGGCAGGGAATGAACTGGTATTTTGTCAACGTTACCTTTCCGATTAGCTAACAGTAAAAAACACTACCGCTAGCCAGCCGTTTTGCCTTAGCGAACTATAGCCATCTTCAGCCGCATATTTTCCTGGTTTCACACTAAGGCCAAGCCGCTAAGAAAACGCAAACCCAGGTTGTCGCCTCTTATCCGTACGGCTAAAGGAACCCGCCGAACTGACGATAGCCGCAAATTTTCATTTTCCAAAAAAAAAGCCCATTTTTAGCCCCCGACGATTATCCATGACGCAAAGTAGTTCGACTTCGCGGCGCGGAAAACCACCCTATCTAAATAAGCCAAGTTGCTAAAGCGCTATACCCTATAGGGTGCATAGGCGCGTTTATTCATTAATAACCTATCTTATTCATGGCAGCTAAAAAGAACCCCTCTGTCGCCTATTTCTGCATGGAATATGGCTTGGATCAAAGCTTTAAAAGCTATGCAGGTGGCCTGGGCATCCTGGCCGGCGATTACCTCAAGGGCGCTCACGATCATAATTACCCGCTCATTGGCATCGGTATCAAATGGAAACAGGGTTATGGCGACCAGCGGATTGCTCCCGACGGGCATCCTTACGATACCTACCATAACTACTCCTACGACTTCCTGGAAGATACGGGCGTAACCGTTAGCGTTGAGATCCGTGGCCTGGAAGTGCTATGTAAAGTCTGGAAGCTGACCCAGTTTGGCAATGCCGACATCTACCTGCTTGATACCGATATCCCCGGTAATAATGACACCTGGGTTACCGGACAGCTCTACGGCTGGTTTGGTGAAGAACGCATTGCCCAGGAAATTGTCCTTGGTATTGGCGGTGTTCGCGCCCTGCGGGCCCTGGGCAAGAAAATAGATATATACCACTTCAATGAGGGGCACGCGTTATTCGCCGGCTTCGAATTGATGCGCGAAAAAATGGAAGGGAAAAAGATGAGCTTCGAAAAGGCCTTGGCAGCCTGTAAGAAGGAAATTGTCTTTACCACCCACACGCCGATTATCCAGGGCAACGAATCACACCCCATCGACCGGATTCTCTACATGGGTGCCAACCTGAATCTGACCCGCGAGCAGCTGGAATTTCTTGGCGGCGGCGACCCCTTCAATATGACGGTTGGTGCACTGCGCATGTCGAAAATGTCGAATGGCGTAGCCCAGCTGCACGGAGAAACAGCCAATAAAATGTGGGCCCACATTGATCAGCGGTCCGAAATTATTGCCATTACCAATTGCATTCACCGGCCGACCTGGGTGGATCCCAATATGCTTGCCCTCGCCGAAAGCGACGGTGATCTGTGGTCTGCTCACCTGCAAAACAAACGGGCACTCATCGATTTTATCGAAGCGAAAAACGGCGTGCGCCTCGACGAAAACAAGCTGATCATAGGGTTCTCCCGCCGGGCTGCCCCCTACAAGCGGAGTGACCTTATTTTCTCAGATCTTAGCGTTGTTGAGCCCTTGCTCAAGGAGCGGCGCTTCCAGATCGTTTTCTCCGGTAAAGCCCACCCCCTCGACGATACCGGGAAAGGGATCGTCAGGAACCTGGTAGCGATGTCGAAGCGTTATCCGGATGCCGTGGTTTTCCTGGAAAATTACGACATGGCCATCGGCCGGATGCTTACCCGGGGGTCCGATGTTTGGCTTAATAACCCCCGCCGCCCGCTGGAAGCCAGTGGCACCTCGGGGATGAAGGCTGCCATGAATGGCGTACTCAACTTCAGTATCCTCGACGGTTGGTGGCCCGAAGCCTGCGAACACGGCGTCAATGGCTGGCAGTTTGGCGATGGGTTTGAAAGTGACGATCACGAAGTGCTCGACGCCCACGACCTGAAAGCCCTGTACAAGGTATTGCTCAAAGAGGTGATTCCTACCTACTACAACAACCGGAAAAAGTGGGTGAGCATGATGCGTGCCAGCATCCTGAGCACCAAAGATCAGTTTGCCGTAAAACGCATGCTGGAAGATTATTACGAGTTGTTGTATAAGGTATAATGGTTGCATAGGAGCATCGCGAATGGTATGCTGATTAAAATCCAGGGATAGCTGGGTTGGCGTTTATGGGGTTTATATCGTTCGCGATGCTCACTTTGTTTATTGGGTTTATCTTTCTTGGGATTTGACCACACCAATAGCCAATGCGCCAAATGCCGGCATGCTAGTGGTGAGCACTTTTTTGGCTATTTTTCCCTATCTTAAGGACGAAGCCTGCCGCGCTTCTTTTTTTAATCAACCCGTGCCTTATGGCTTCAACCCCAGGAACACCGCCGCTGCCCGATCGAATCGATGAAATTATCAACTGGACCCTTCCCGGATTAGCCTTTTATTACCGCGACAGCAACCTCAGTCAGGCGGTCCTCCGGCAATATCGCAAAGGATTGATCTTTCGCTCCCCAACCTTCGTCGATGTTTCGAATTTTGCAGGTAAACCGGTGAGTAATTGCCGGTTTATTATTGCCAGTAGCAAAGCAGCGCCCCTGTACCAACTAAATCCGGCCACGGAAAAATGGGGCATGCATACCCTCAATTGCAACAGCATCTTCAAGGTCGTTGACGTATTCGAATTAGGTGATTTTACGCAGCTTTTACTGTTGCATATCCCCTACATGGGCATTGCTTTTTTTCGTAATTCATCCATCGACCTGGGTGAGCAGTCGCTTGAAGACACCCTCATTGCCCGGGCACTGGCTAGTTTACAGGAAAAAGCCGAAATGGAGATCCCCATGGCACTCCAGGACCAGGAATGGATCGACCGGACACAGTTTCCGATTGGCCTCGACCAGCACCTGGACTTCTTTAGTCTGGAACCCACGGAGCCCCTATTGCCTGCTGCGCTGCCGCTTTACGCGGCTATCCGGAAGCTGACGCAGGACCTGACTGACCTGAACACCCCCCCACTGCCTCCTCCCCACCCGTAAGCTATGTAGCGCTGGCCTGCGTTTGTTAGGCCGAACTGTACTTCCACTTACCCCAGGCCTAAGCAGGTTTCTTTACCCCTGCGAATTAGGGTTGCCATAATTGTCCCCTTTCAGCTCTGGGTTTTTTCCTACCTTTAGACTGGTAATACTTGTCGCAATCAGGTTGGGGGCAATCATATCGACCCGGTATGTCCCCAGAACATCCAGGAGCTGATGTGCAGTATTGCCCCGCAAAACCACCTCGTAAAATGAAGTTGCATAAATTAAGTCTGCAGGAATATCTCTCCCTGGGATATGTTTACCTCATCATCCTGGGGATTATCAGTGATGTCATCTACTATAAATTCCTGGGGGTCGATATTCTGAATTATGCAAACATACTGGACGTCTTAATTTCGCCGGTGAATATCCTGGCCCATGATGCCAGGTCTTTTTTCTTCTTCCTGGCCACGACAGGCTTCGTCTTTTATTTGATGATAAAAGTATTCCCCCGGATGCAGGCCAAACAACAAATTCAGGAGCAAGCTGCCGCTGCCGCCGGCGAAACGTTGACCACCCCGGCTCCGCAGTTCGATAATTCGGGATGGATTAATGTATCGCTGGTCATGATTCTGGCGATGTTTCTGGGCTATGGCATTGGCAAGGGAGCCAAAACCGGAGCCAGCATGCGCACCGGAGTTCACCAAATGACCCACCTGCTGCAATTTACCGATCAACAGGTCCGGGAAGTAAAAATCGTTGGGCAGAACAGCACTTATTTATTCTACTTGGTTGAAGGACAAAAAGAAGTAACGATCACGCCAATCGCCGATAACATCCGGGAAATTCGAAAAATACACACTGCAAAATAATTGACTGCAATGACAGCATCCACTGCGCTTCTGCGTTACCTCCTGGGCTTTGTTCTCCTGATTTTAGGTTCTTTTCCCGTCGCGGGCCAGCATGACTGGGATGCCGCCATTCAACAAGTTTTGCCGCAAACCCTGAAGGAGCACCGGGCTTTTGTGAGTCTGCCCAACATCCCCACCAACCGGGCGGATATGCAGAAAAACCTGGACTGGGCCACTGCCGCTTTTAAAGCACAAAAATTTAACGTCCGGTTACTGGAATCGTCAACACTCCCGATTCTCTTTGCCGAACGCATCGTGAGCAAGGAGGCTAAAACGATTCTCTTTTACCTGCATATCGACGGGCAGCCCGTCAACCCCGCCAATTGGGATCAGGCAGACCCCTTTGTGCCCGTGCTGAAAAGACAGAATGGCCAGGGCGCCTGGGAAGCTATCGGCTGGGAAAATCTCGACAGAGCCATCGACCCCGAGTGGCGAATCTTCGGGCGGGCCGCTGCCGATGATAAAGCCCCCATCATGATGATGCTTACCGCCGTTAAATTGCTCGACCAGGAAAAGACAACACTGCCCTACAATATCAAGATCGTTCTCGATCCCGAAGAGGAATCCAGCTCCCACGCCTTTCTTTCTACCCTGGACCAATATAAAAGCGTCTACGCAGCGGATTACCTGATCATCATGGATGGACCGGCGCACCCCTCCAATCGGCCCACCTTAACCTTTGGTTGCCGGGGAGCAGCTACCTGCAGCATCACGGTCTATGGTGCCAAGCTACCTCAGCATAGCGGGCATTATGGCAATTACGCCCCTAATCCAGTTTTCGCCTTATCCCACCTGCTCTCAAGCATGAAAGATGAAGCGGGCCGGGTAACCATTGATGGGTATTACGACGGCATCCAGATGACCCCGGAAGTGCTCGCCTTAATGCACAGTGTTCCGGATGATGAAGGGGAAATTCGTGCCGGACTCGTAATTGCCCAGGAGGAAAAGGTGGGAGAGGGTTATCAGGAGTCTTTGCAATACCCCTCACTGAATGTGCGGCATATCGAAACTTCCTGGAAAGGGCCGGGCTTAAAAACGATTATCCCCGAGGTAGTGACCGCCCACATCGATGTTAGGCTGGTCGTTGAAACGGATGGCGCTAAACAGCTCGACAAAATCCGGCGTCACATCCAGGAACAAGGATACCTCGTGCTGGACCGCGATCCTACGGATGAAGAGCGCCTCGAGTATCCGAAAATAGCCAAATTCCTGGGTGATCCGGGCGTAAATGCCTTCCGCACCGAGATGGATGCTCCTTTTGGAAAAATACTCCGCTCCGCACTGGAAAAGGAATTCGGTCAACCTCCGGTGAGTATCCGTACTATGGGCGGAACGGTGCCTATTATTCCAGCTATCACAACGCTGGGTATCCCGGCCATCATTGTTCCCATGGTAAATATGGATAACAACCAGCACAACCCGAATGAGAATATCCGTATCGGTAATATGATCGAAGGGATTAAAATGTGTATGACGATTCTGACGATGGGTATTTGACCCGGAAACGGTCTGGGCTATTGAGCAATAGTCGTAAAAAAGTAACAAGAGAAATGACAAAATACCTGGCAATTCTCCGGGGTATCAATGTAGGTGGCAACCGAAAAATCCTGATGAACGAGCTGAAAGCCTGCATCACGGGCCTGCATTTTTCGGAGGTGTCGACTTACATCCAAAGTGGCAATGTCCTCTTTACGCCTCCCAACCAAGTGCCGGAGGCCAGCCTGGAAAACACCCTCGAACAGGTAATCCTGGAGACCTTTGGTTTTGCCGTACCCGTTATCGTGCGTACGGTTACGGAATGGCAGGAGGTTATCAGCCAGAATCCTTTTTGGCAAACCCCGGTCGAGCACCTTCATTTGACGCTGTTAAAAGAGCCACCCACTCCCGCAGCCCTGCAAAAATTTGCGGAAAACGATTTTTCTCCGGACCAATTTGCGGTGATCGGCAGGCATGTTTTTATTTTTTGTGCCGGAAAATATAGCGACTCCAAGCTGACCAACGCCTTTATTGAAAAAAAGCTGCAGGTGCAGGCCACTACCCGCAATTGGCAAACGGTTCTTAAGCTGGCCGAATTGGCTGCCCTTTAATTTTTGACAGCTACACGGTCACTGGGCCTTCCGGACAGGTTAGCAGAGACCAGGCAAGTTTATTATCTTTCTCAAAATATTACCATCATGTATAGAACAGCAACCTTACTACTTATTCTGCTGGGGTTGAGCACTACCCTGGTAGCACAATCCACCGATTTATGGGGTTTTACCCCCGAAAATGCTCAGCGACAATTGGCGCTGGAAGCGAAGTTCGACCAGGCCATTAATGTTACCAACTTCGATGCCTGGATCAAGGAGCTTGCCGGAAAACCCCACCATGTGGGTTCACCGCACGGGCGCGCGAATGCCGAAACCATGGTACGCCTACTGCGCGAATGGGGTTGGGATGCGCAGATAGAAACCTTTTACGTATTGTTTCCCACCCCCAAAGTACGCCTGGTTGAACTTGTGGGGCCAAAGCCATACAAAGCCAAACTGGCCGAGGGCGTTATTCCGGGTGATCCTTACACCGCACAACCGGGGCAATTGCCCACTTACAATGCTTTCTCCGCAGACGGCGATGTAACCGCCGATTTGGTCTTCGTGAACTACGGCGTCCCCGGCGATTACGAACAACTGGAGCGCATGGGTATTGATGTCAAAGGCAAAATCGTTATTGCCAAATATGGGGGTAGCTGGCGGGGTATCAAACCCAAAGTAGCTGCCGAGCACGGTGCTATTGGGTGTATCATTTATTCTGATCCGGAGGATGATGGCTATTTCGAAGGCGATGTTTATCCGGAAGGGGCCTTTAAAACGGCCAGTGGTGCCCAGCGGGGTTCCGTACTGGATATGCCGCTTTACCCCGGCGATCCGCTGACCCCCAATGTGGGAGCCACTCAGGACGCCAAGCGCCTGGAGCGCAAAGATGCGCCTACCTTAATGAAAATTCCGGTACTCCCGATCTCGTATGAAGATGCCCAGCCCTTACTGGCAGCCCTACGGGGCCCCGTAGCTCCAGCCGCCTGGAGGGGAGGTCTGCCTATCACCTATCACATAGGCCCTGGCCCGGCCAAAGTGCACCTCAAACTGGAGTTTGACTGGAGCCTGCAGCCTGCTCACAACGTTATTGCCAAAATGCGCGGCAGTGAATTCCCCGATGAATGGGTAATCCGGGGGAACCACCACGATGCCTGGGTACACGGTGCCTCCGACCCCGTCAGTGGCATGGTCGCTGTGCTGGAAGAAGCCCGGATTATCGGTGAGCTCGTCAAACAAGGCCAACGGCCAAAAAGAACCTTAGTCTATTGTGCCTGGGACGCCGAAGAGCCCGGCCTTCTGGGCTCTACTGAATGGGTAGAGTTCCATGCCGATGAGCTCCGCCAGAAGGCGGTTGCCTATATCAACTCCGATGGCAACGGCCGCGGCTATTTGTATGCCGGAGGATCACACACGCTGGAGAAGTTTTTCAATCAGGTAGCCCGGGATGTCAAGGATCCGCAGCATGGAATTTCCGTATTGGAGCGCCGCCGCTCAGCCAGTATGGTTCAGGGGCAGGATATGAGCAGCCTTGAGTTAGGTGCTCTCGGCTCCGGATCGGACTATACGCCATTTATTCAGCACCTGGGTATTGCCAGTATGAATATTGGCTACGGTGGTGAAAGTGATGGTGGTGAATACCATACCAATTACGACACCTATCCGCATTATACCCGGTTCAAAGATCCGGGACTTGCTTATGGGGTAGCGTTGGCTGAAACGGGTGGGCGCACCGCCCTGCGACTGGCCAATGCCGATCTACTGCCTTTCGACTTTCAACGGTTTTCCCGTACCGTCAACCAGTATGCTGAAGACCTGATGAAAATGACGGATAGCCAGCGGCAAAAATTTGAGCGGCAAAACAAACTACTCGCGGAAGGTGCCTACAAGTATACCACTGATCCACGCCAGCCGCTGTTGGCTCCCAAGCCCAAAGCGGCAGTACCTTACCTGAATTTTGCCCCCCTGCAAAATGCCCTCGCTGAGCTAAAGCAAGCGGCCGATAATTACCAAGCAGCGGCCAGCAAAGCGAATTTGACGCAAGCTGCCCAAACGAACCAGCTGCTAATCCAGGCCGAACGCGCCCTGACCCGCGAAGCGGGGCTCCCACGCCGGCCCTGGTTCCAGCATCACATTTATGCACCTGGGTTTTATACGGGATATGGGGTGAAAACCCTCCCGGGAATCCGGGAAGCCATTGAAGAAGAAAAATACACGGAAGCACAGGAGCAAGTACAGATCCTGGCCGATGTACTGGCTGGATTTACGCAGCTAGTCAATATGGCAGCGGCTAAGTTGAAATAACCAAGCTGCGGTAGGGTTGCCACCACTGGCAACCCTACCCTTATTATTCCTCATACCCCGGGCCAAAGGACCGCTTGAATCCAAAGCGCATGGCCAGCATGGCGGCGGCAAAAATCAGCACAACCACCCAGAAGGGCATCCACAGGAAGGCAATGATGTGCGTCCGATCGGCAAGCCACATCAATACCAATACCGCTGTGATCATCATCATCAACCCCGACAATTTATCGAATCCGGGAATGTAGCGCATATCAATGTTCTTCCGGATAATCGCCAGGGTGAATATCATCGAGAGAATCGGCAGCACCTGTGTAAACAGATCCATATTCATGACACTCTGCCGCTCGAAAAGGAACTGGTATACGTTTAAGGTTACCGCGAATAGTCCGGGAACAGCGGCCCCATATATAATGCCGGAATACAGGTAATTCCAGGGACTCTCCTGGCCCCGCCGACCCAGCCCGCCAAGCATCAGCGCCAGGACAGGCAGTAAAGCAAAAAAGCCCACCACAAAGGCAGGATGTTCACTAATATAGTCGAAAAGATCTTTGAGGGTCATTGGGCACAGGATTTGTTGTCAGAAAATTGAAAAGCTATCCGAAAGATAGAAAATTCAATTATTCTTTCCACGCGTAGGTGTAACACACAATGGGACCCCCAGCTGCCAGGTATTGGCGCATTGGGTATTGGCTGTTGGCGCATTGGCTAAAAAATAAACCCTATAAACCGAGTAGCGCAGCATAAACCGAGTGAGCAACGCGAACGGAAACCCCTCTCTAAACCAGTGAGCGCAGCGAACGGCTCTAAACTAGTAGGAAGCGAAGCAACCTACGGCTCTAAACCAGTGAGCGCAGCGAACGACTCTAAACCAGCGGGGAGCGACAGCGACACGCGACTCTAAACCCACAAACCATTTGGAAACTCCCTACAAATCCAGCAGCATCGCGGTAGGATCCTCCAGGTAGTCTTTTACTTTCACCAGGAAGGTGACCGAAGAAGAGCCATCAATCACGCGGTGATCATACGACATCGCCAGGTACATCATTGGGCGGATTTCAACCTGCCCGTTGACGGCTACCGGACGCTCTTTAATCGCGTGCATCCCCAGGATTGCTGATTGAGGCTCGTTGAGAATTGGCGTGCTGATCAGCGACCCAAAAACCCCGCCATTGGTGATTGTAAAGGTACCTCCGCTCATCTCTTCCAGAGAGAGGGCGCCGGTGCGGGCCTTTTCGGCCAGTACTTTGAGCTGCTTCTCAATCTCGGCAAAATTGAGTGACTCGATATTGCGGATAGGTGGCACCACCAGACCATTCGGTGTGGAGATGGCAAAAGAAATATCGACAAAGTTATGGTAAACCAGCTCGTCGCCATCAATCTGGGCATTGACTTCTGGCATCTGGTGCAGCGCTTTGGCACAGGCTTTGGCGAAGATGGACATAAAGCCCAGCTTAATCCCGTACTTTTCTACAAAGCGATCCTGGTATTTGGCGCGCAGCTTCATCACCTCGGTCAGATCAACCTCGTTGAAGGTGGTGAGCATGGCAGTTTCATTTTTGGCACTCACCAGGCGCTTGGCAATGGTACGCCGCATGCGACTCATTTTCTTGCGCTCAACTTCCCGGCTAAATGCAGCAGCTGGAGTTGCCGGGGCTGGAGTTGGTGTCGTTGCAGACTTGGCCGGAGCAGGAGCTGCCGGCTTATTAGCAACCGCTTCCAGGGCATCGGCTTTCGTAATCCGGCCATCACGGCCCGAACCGGTCACCTGTGCGGGAGCGACATCATTTTCTTTGAGAATCTTACTGGCTGCCGGTGAAGGGTGCCCACTGGCGTAAGTACTTGATTCGGCCGCCACAGGAGCCTTAGCCGCAGCTTCTTTTTTAGGCTCGGCAGCCGGAGCCGCTGGAGCTGGTGCTGCCGCATCGGCGGTTACACTGGTATCAATCCGGGCGACCAGACCGCCTATTTCCAGATCATCCCCTTCACTGGCCACATAGATCAATTTGCCGGAGGCTTCCGCAGGAAACTCCAGCGTTGCCTTGTCCGACTCGAACTCACAAATAGGCTCATCGAGTTTTACAAAAGCGCCATCCTCTTTGAGCCAGCGCGACAAGGTTACTTCGTTGATCGATTCCCCTACAGAAGGAACACGCATTTCTACTACACTCATACTTAGCGATATCTGGATGTCTGGGTTAATAAGCTATCCTACAGGGAATTCGCCACCGGGCGGGTGAATCACCCCTGTTAATTAGCACTGCAATATTCCGGCAAAATCCTTACTAAACAAAATGGATTGCTGATTTTTAAGGAATTATTTGCCGTAACTTCCTTTGCCTTGCTCCCTTATCATAACTCGTTGGAAACAAAAATAGTTGTCAAAACCGGGGCTTAAAACAATGAATGACCCCAGCGCCATCTTTTCCTTCATTGGCTACGTACAAAGTACCGTCCGTATCAATGCATAACCCTTCCGGTTGTGGGTGGACTTTCTTTTTTAATTTCACGATGTGGCGTATTCCCCCGGCAGGCGTCATCACCAGCATGACTTTGCCCACCGAAGAGCATAAGTAGTAATCGCCCGTTGTGGGATGAATAGCCAGGGCAGCTGGTGCAAATCCGTTTTCCTCCAGAAAAAACTCCCGTAGCTTGTCCCAGGAATCTACTTCACGGTGCTCCTCCAGATAGGCCTCCACTGTCACCGGCAACAAACAGTAAAGCGGATTGGGCTCCAGCTGGTTTGTCTTTAAGTCAAAGGCATAGATTGCCTTGCAGGCCACCCCCGCCACACCATCGTTACCTTTACACGCCAATAATAACCGATGGTTGGCGGCATCATAGGCCAGCCCTTCTACATCGTTACTCTTTGTCAGGAAATCGTTGAACTCTTTCGCTGCTTGCTGCTGTTGACCGGGATGCTGAATGCGCACCAGGGTACCGGAACTACGCAGTGCATAGACGTCTTTACCTACTGCCTCAATTCCTTCATAATCGCCATCGGCGGCAAAAGGAATTTCCTGCTTCACCCGGCCTGTAACTTTGTCGATGTAAAAGAGTGTTCCTTTCTCGTCCTGTACTGCCAATAAATACCGGCCATTATGGGACATACTCAACCCCGAGATTTCCCGCAGCTCTGCAGGCATCGTAAAGGTTTGATCAGGGTTTTCCAGATCATAAGGGAAATCGTACCCTTGTTGTGCCAGTGTATCCACATAAGCAGTTATGGCACAGGTACGTACCGGAGGGCTAAGGGCACCGGGCTCACAGGCCGCCAGCACCGCACTCAGCATCAATATCCATCCACTCACTTGCACAGTTTTAGAGCTACTTCGCGCACCATGCGCAACCCCTAACCGACTAAAATGCTATGCTTGCTTGGGCCAGGGGCGAAATACGAAATACAAGCCTATCGCCACAAAGGGTATACTTAATAACTGCCCGGTACTTAGAATATTGCCAAAAGCGGTCTCAAATCCGCCCTGGCTTTCTTTGAAAAATTCCCAGACAAACCGCACACCCCACACCAGAATCATGAACATCCCAAACAGGTAACCCGGCTTGTTTCGCTTATCTGTTTTCCAATAGATCAGGTACAAAATGACAAAGATGATCAGGTAGCTGAATGATTCGTATAACTGCACCGGGTGACGGGGTAAGCCATTCGGCCCATCTTCCCGCACGAATAAAAAAGCCCAGGGCACATCAGCAGGGCGACCCAGGATTTCGGAGTTCATCAGGTTGCCCAAGCGAATGAAAAAACCTGCCAGGGCAGATGGGGCCGCTACTTTGTCCATAATCCACAGAATGGATTTTTTGGATACCCGCCGCGAAAAGAGCCATAAGGCAAAAATGACTCCAAAGGCTCCACCATGGCTGGCCAGCCCTCCTTTCCAAACCTGTGGAATTTCCATCAGGTGGTCCTGGTAATAGTCCCAATCGTAAAAAAAGACATGCCCTAACCGTGCGCCAATTACAGCACCCGTAACGATGTAGACAAACGCTGTGTCCAACCATTCTTCCGGGGCTTTTTCTGCCAGGAACATCCGCCGGACCATGAATAACCCGATTAGAAATCCTGACGCAAATAATAAGCCGTACCACCTTAAGGTTAAAGGGCCCAGGTGGACAATTTCCGGAGAAGCATTCCAGGTGATGTAGTTCAGTATCATGATATTCGATTCATATAAGCAATGATCCAATAATAACAACTTTTGGGCAACCCCAGGGCCTTTTCCTTGGCTTACCCTTCGCTTTCCATGATTTTTGCCTCCACCAGTTCCGGGCTATTCTGCGTCATGCGCAGAATGTTTATCTGGTAGGGCGGGATTGTTACTACCTGCCCTTCCAGGGGGATATCATCACTGCGTTCCATAATCAATCCAGCCAGCGTAACATAAGCTTCGCTTTCCGGAAAGGGGGCAGGCATAAAGGCATTGATTTCGTCAATAGGGTTTTGGGCAAAAATCCGATAGTTCTTCTCCCCATCGATTTCCACAATAGGGGGTTCGGTATCGTATTCATCCTGGATTTCACCGACCAGCTCCTCGATAATATCCTCAAGGGTCAGCAAGCCCACCGTTCCGCCGAATTCATTCACGACGATGGCCATCTGCGTTTTCTGTTTTTGAAACTGTCGCAATACCTGGCTGATTTTTTTACTACTGGAAATAAAGAGTACAGGACGCAGTAACTCCCGCAGGGATAAACCCGTTTTCTGATGCACATTCGCGAGCAAGTCCTTGGTGTGAACAAAGCCAACAATGTTATCCATATTGTCTTCATACACCGGATAGCGCGAATACCCTTCATTGATGGCTACATTAGTAGCTTCTTCGAGGGTTTCACCGATATCTAACGCAGTAATCTGGGTGCGGGGTTTGAGCACCTGCCGCACAATGCGGTCGTCAAAATCAAAAACATTCTGGATGAGCTCACGCTCCGAGGCATGAATTGCTCCACCTTCAGCACTTTCGGCAATGATGAGTTTTAGCTCTTCCTCCGAATGGATCTCCGCGTGCGGTACCGGGCGGATCCCGATCAGGCGCAGGATCAGGTTCGCGAAGCCATTCAACACCATAATAAAAGGCCGGAAAATCACGTAAAAGATTTTCAACGGCGTAGAAACGGCCAGCGTTGTTTGCGTCGGAAAGCGAATAGCCAGCGACTTGGGTGCCAATTCCCCAAAGACAATATGGAGTACTGTTATCACGGCAAAGGCTACTGGAATAGCCAGGGAATGAGCTGTCTTTTCGGGCAGATCGACGCCTAACCCGTGCATGGCTGCCAAAATCAATTTGGTAACGACATCCTCGCCTACCCAACCTAATCCCAGACTGGCCAGGGTTATCCCCAGCTGGGTAGCTGCCAAATATCCATCCAGATTGGACACCACGCTCTCGGCTAGTCGGGCGGCCATTTTATTGCTGGCCCGCACCTGAATCTGTGAAATCCTTACCTTAACAATGGCAAACTCCGCTGCCACAAAAAAGCCATTGAGCAGTACCAGAAAAAGGGTTAAAAATATTTCAAAGCCCATATTTGCAATTCCATGTTTGTGCAAAAGTAGATAATTTTTAAACCCTAGTCGCTAACAGCCAGTGCCTCATACAAAATCTCTACTGGATGACGGGCTTTTCGCCCTACGCCATCCTGAATTTGGTGCCGGCAACTGGTTCCCGGTGCCGCGACTAAAACATCATCATCGGCCGCCCGCAGGGCTGGAAATAGAACCAGTTCCCCCACTTGCATACTGAGCTCATAGTGCTCCGCTTCATAACCAAAAGAACCGGCCATGCCACAACACCCACTGGGAATGACCTCTACCCGATAGTTTCGCGGTAAGCTCAGGCACCAGGCCGAAACATCGACACTGGCCAGGGATTTCTGGTGACAGTGCCCGTGCAATAAAATTTTGCGGGATTCATTATGAAAATCATCCGCGCTGATTCTTCCCTGCTCAGCCTCGCGAGCAATAAACTCCTCCAGCATCAACGCATTGGCTCCCAGGGAACGGGCCGCTTCGCGATCTTCAGCCTTTACCAGGCGCGGATACTCGTCGCGGAACGAAAGAATTGCGGACGGTTCGACACCTACCAACGGCGTGGTTGCATTGATCAAAGGTTTTAATAAGGCCACATTGCGACGTGCCAGGCGCTGGGCGTAAGCCAGAATACCTTTCGACATAGCCGCCCGCCCACTTTCCACATGCGTAGGAATTTCAACTTCGTAGCCCAAACGGGTCAGCAGGAGAATCGCTTTCTGTCCTGTAGTTACATCATTGTAGTTGGTAAACTCATCGCAGAAAAAATACACCTTACCCCGTATTTTTCCGACAGGCCGGGGCCGCGTACGCTTAAACCAGCGCTGCAAACTCCGGTGAATAGTAGGTAAGTTCCGCGCAGGGGCTACCCCGAGCCACTTTTTGAGCAAGCCTCCGGTCCACTTACCCTTAAGCACAGCGTTGCTGAGGGCTGGCACCGCCGAACCTAATCCATTCAGGGTGCCGATAAAGGCGAATGCCTGGGAACGCAGGGGCACCCCATTCGTTCGATAATACTGATGTAGAAATTCCGCCTTCAGCGTAGCCATATCCACATTACTGGGGCATTCCGAGGTGCAGCCTTTGCACGATAAGCAAAGATCCATGACCTCGTAAAGCTCCGGATGGGAAAAAGCATTCTCGCCCTGCTGGGTGCGGGTCAGCATTTCCCGCAAGGTATTCGCCCGACCCCGGGTGCTGTCTTTTTCCTGGCGGGTGGCCATGTACGAAGGGCACATTACGCCACCACTTACGTGCGCCAGTTTGCGGCAATCCCCCGATCCACTGCACTTTTCAGCTGCCTTTAGAATGCCACCCACTGCGGAAAAATCGAAAACCGTTTCGTACACCGGCGCCGGGGTATCGAGCGGATAGCGCAACCCCGTATCCATAGGCGGGGTGTCAACAATTTTTCCCGGATTAAAAAGGCCCTGTGGATCCCAGACCTGTTTGATACGACGCAATAACTGATAGTTTTCCTCACCAAGCATTAATGGAATAAACTCCCCGCGTACCCGGCCATCCCCATGTTCTCCACTGAGGGAGCCCTGATATTTTTTGACCAGCCGGGCTGAAGCTTCGGCAATCGACCGAAATTCCTGAATCCCTTCGGTCGTGCGTAAATTCACCTGCGGACGTAAGTGTAGCTCGCCAGCACCAGCGTGCGCATAGTAAACGGCCTGCTGCCCATAGGAAGCCATCAGCTCCCGAAACTCCTGGATGTAAGCGGGCAAATCCGCCAGTTCTACGGCAGTATCCTCTACAAATTCAACCGGCTTGCGATCGCCTTTAACGTTGGATAAAACGCCAAACCCAGCGGCCCGTAAAGCCATCACCCGCTGCGTATCGGGGGGGTAAACAATGGGGAAAGCGTAGCCGTAGCCCGCCGCCTGCACCTCGGCAATCATGGCCTCGGCCAGCGCAGTTGCCTCTTCCCGCGTTTGGCCCCGCATTTCAATAATCAGAATAGCTTCAGGATCCCCTTGGAGGAAAAAGCGGTTCTTCTGCTGTGTGATATTTTCCCGGGTGCAATCCATGATAAATTTATCCATCAACTCACAGGTGTAGGGAGCATGGCGCATGGCTACCAAGGTCGCTTCCAGGGCTTCCGTCAGTGCGGCAAAGTGGGCACAAACCAGCGCCTCCTGTGGCGGCGGAAGGGGGTCAACATGCAACTTTATCTCCGTCATCAGGGTCAGTGTTCCCTCGGAGCCGCTCAATAGTTGACAAAAATTGAAGTCTGGGCCTCCGGGCGTAAAAATATTACTCCGCAAAAGGAGGTCCACGGCATACCCCGTGTTGCGCCGGTGAATCCCCGGCTTCGGAAACTCCCGACGAATAGCTTCCTGGACTGCCGGAGGCTTGAGTTCGGTATGGATTTGCCGGTACAACTCCCCTTCGAGGGTCTCCAGCGTAAGCTTTTCCTGAAATTGTTCCGGGGTGAGTGATTTAAAAACTACCCCCGAGCCATCACTCAATACCCCCTGGATCTCCAGGACGTGGTCGCGGGTCACGCCGTACTTGATCGAGGTAGTTCCTGAAGAGTTATTCCCCACCATTCCTCCCAGCATACAGCGGTTGGCGGTTGAGGTGTTCGGACCAAAAAATAAGCCGTAAGGCTTTAAGAAAACGTTGAGTTCATCCCGAATCACACCGGGTTGTACCCGGACCCAGCCTTCCTCCGGATTAACCTCCAGTATGCGGTTCATAAACCGGGAAACATCCACCACAATGCCCGAACCTACACACTGACCGGCCAGTGAAGTGCCCGCCGTGCGGGGAATAAGGGCTATGCCATTTGCCTGGGCAAAAGCAACCAGGGTATGAATATCTGCAGCGTCGCGCGGATAAGCCACCGCCAAGGGTAACTCGCGATAAACAGACCCGTCCGTTGCATAGAGGGTACGCAATAACTTATCATAGTGTAATTCACCGGCTAGCTGACCGGCTAGCTCCTGGAGTATCCCCTCATTCATATCTGTTTGTTTAATCCTTGGTCAACAATTACAATACCAACCCTCTTTCCCCGCCAAAGCGAAGATAAGCCTCAGAACTTACATTCCCGCCTAAGAAAAAGGTAGGTTTGGTAGAAAAAAGGACTAGTCAGGATCTGACTCGATAGCTGTTGGGACTAACCATGCTAAAGCCTAGACCCTTTGTTTTCGGGAGTCTCCCGACAAGGCTTGAAAGCGGACGATTGGAAAAAAGAGCGATGTAAAGTTGGGGTAACTAAACTTTGGCTATAAACTATTTCCAATTAGCAGTTTCAAAATTGACAGATCATTATTCCATTCGCAGCAGTAGCGCCTGCATCCCCTCATTGCCTTGCAATCGGGCATAGTCAAGCGGTGTTTGGCCTTGGCCATCACGCAGCGAACGATCGGCGCCGTTTTGCAGTAGGAGCTCGGCAAAAGCTTGCTGTCCGAACTTTACCGCAAAAGTCAGCGCCGTTTCTCCCTCGTCATTCTGCTGATTGACGGCAGCACCATACTCCAGTAACAGGCGAGCCATTTCCGTTAACCCTTTAAAGGCTACTCCCATCAGCGCTGTATTGCCTGCGGCCCCCCGGGCGTTCACGTCAGCTCCGTTTTTCAGCAGCAGCTTAACGATTTCACCAGCTTCCAGGTAAGTGGCCAGAATGAGTGGGGTAAACCCACGGGCATCCATTTCATTGACAACGGCAGGGTTTTCCTGGATCAGCGCAGCTACCGCAGTCTGATCACCGCTACGGATAAGGTCGTGAATTCCGGACATATTTATATTGTTTAGCATCGGGTTAAACCTGATACCTGAACGGTCCCAACACCGATTATTTTTTAAAAGAATCCAACAAAGCTAGCATTAGTAATATTAATAGTAATTATCTTTCCATAACAAATGTTAATGCTATATGAACCTGCAGCAACTCGAGTACGCCCTTGCTCTCCGACGGTTTGGAAGCTACAGCCGGGCTGCTAAGGCCATGGGGATTTCCCAACCAGCGATGAGCATCCAGGTTAAAAAACTCGAGGAGGAAATCGGGATTGCCTTATTTGACCGGTCGCAGCGAAAGGTAAAAACCTCGCCGGAAGGAGAAATTTTCATGGAGCGCGCCCAACTTTTAGTGACGCAAGCCCGGCAACTACGGGACCTCGCACAAGAACTCTCCCAGGACTTTTCGGGCGACTTAACGGTAGGCATCATACCTACCTTAGCCCCCTATTTACTGCCTTTGTTTGTCAAGCAATTTAATGAGAACTTCCCAAACATAAAACTGCGCATTAAGGAGGCAACCACCGAGGAAATTGTCCAGGGAATCAAATCCGGAGAACTGGACGGGGGAGTTATTTCCACTCCTATTGAAAGCAAAACCACTTTTACCATTACTCCGCTTTTCTACGAAAGTTTTCTGCTGTTCGTCTCGGACGAGCACCCTTTGGCACGGCAAAAGCAAGTAAAACTGCAGGATATTCCCATTCAGGACATTTGGTTACTGCGGGAAGGTAATTGCCTGCGCGACCAGATTGATAATATCTGCGAAATCACCCGCCGCAAACAACCCAGCCAGAAATTATTACAATTTGAAAGCACTTCCATTGAGTCGCTCTGCCGTATTGTGGAATATAAAGGCGGGGTAACCTTCCTGCCTGAACTGACCACCTTATACCTGAGTAGCGAACGCGAAGAAATGATCAAAACGCTCAGTGGTCCCAAACACGTCCGGGAAATCAGCATGATACATCTGCCCAACCACATCCGTCGCGGCCCCCTGGAGGAAATGGGAAAAGTGATTCGGCAGAATATCCCCAAAGGTTTACTCGATAAGGGAAATTTTCAACCCGTTCCAACGAATCGGGTGGTATGAGATGGGGGATATCAGAAATGGGAAATCCCATTTCCCATTTCTCCTTTCCACCTATCACGCCACTCCTGCCGGCGTTAGCACCACATTACCTTTTTTGCGGCCTTTATCAATATACGTGTGAGCTTCCACAATTTGCTCCAGCGAATAGCGGCGGTCAATAGGCATACGCAAGTTTCCGGCTTCAACCATATCGATCAGCAAAGCCAGCAATCGTTTGATTTCGGTTTTTGGCAAAGCACCGGTGGCCGAAAATTTGGCTTTCTTGTTTCCCAAAAAGGAAGTGGCGAGCATATCGAAGAGCAACGGCATACCCAAAACAGGAGAAATATAACAACCGTGAGCGGTCAGTGCTTTTTTACATTCCCGAAACGAGCGGGCGCCAACCGTGTCATAAATCAAGTCATAGCTATTTTCTTGTGTAGTAAAATCCTGCCGGGTATAATCAATCACCTCGTCTGCGCCCAATGCTTTCACCATTGCCACATTGGCGGTACTGCAAACGGCAGTCACCCTTGCACCAAAATGTTTGGCTAGCTGTACGGCGGCAGACCCCAAACTACCCGATGCCCCATTGATGAGCACATGCTGCCCTGCCCGGATCTTCCCAAGATTGCACAGGAAATTGAGTGAAGTTACCCCCCCATCGCACATGCCAGCAGCCTCGGCAAAAGAGAGCAATTCAGGCATATGTGCAACAACCCCATCTTCGGGTACGGACACATACTCGGCATAAGTGCCAAAATTATTTATGCTTTCCCCAAAAACCCGATCGCCCGGGTTGAACTTCGTTACGTTAGCACCTACTGATTCGACTACTCCAGCGAATCCGGTTCCCCAGATAATATGCTTAGGTTTGGTGAGCCCTAAAAAAAGTCTCCCAATGTAGGGTTTCCCCGTCCGCATCATGGTATCGGCTTTGGTGACTGCCGAAGCATGGATCCGAATAAGGATTTCACCTGGCGAAGGGATGGGTTTTGGTGCCCGGCCCGGCTTGAACACCTCCGGTGAACCATAACCGGTGGTGATAACTGCTTGCATGGTGGACTCCGACTGAGTCGCTATCTTTTCTACTGATTTGCTCATTTGCATAATTGCTGGTTTACGTTATACCCCTCGCAAAATGATTTGCCTGTGGCATTCTGAGGTACTGACCCTTTCATCAGCATCCTTTCGCGGTGAGTATGTTGAATAAATGATGAGGCAAAAATGCAGGTATTGTGGAGGCCTTATGTTCCGGATTCCACGGGTTACGTTCGGATCTATAATTCCGAACAACTTCGGCAGAAGCTTTAATTACCGGCGTTTGAGGAATTGCTTAGGCGTGATACCGGTTTCTTTTTTGAAGTACGTATTAAAAACTGTTTTGGAGTTGAATCCACTTTCGTAAGCCAATCCCAGGACAGTAAGATGGGCATTGGCAGGATCCAGGGCCAGGCGTTTGAAAGCCTCAATGCGGTAGTTATTCACAAACTGGTTGAAGTTTTTGCCCAGGCATTCATTCAGCAACCAGGAGAGCTGATTAGGGTGCATGGCCAATTGGTCGGCCAAAGAACGTAAGGATAAATCGGGATTTAGATAAGGTGACTCCTCTTCCATGTACTGGAGGAGTTTTTCCTTAACCCGGGCCGTCGTTTTTTTATCCAGCAATGCCTTTCTCCTGCTAGCCTGACCAGCGGAGTTCAACAGTTTGGGTGGAAACAACTGCTGCTGATACTCCCAATAGCGAGGATCATCCTTAATCGAATTCATCAGCGGATCAGCAAACCGAATTAGCAAGAGTGGGTTATGGGTTTCCCGGGCCTTTTTTATCCAGGCAAAAGCTTTATCCTTTTGACCGGTCTGCCCATAGAGCAGAAAAAGGTAGATATCAGCAGTGAACCCCGCTGCTTCAGTCACCAGCCCATTCAATAACTCCAGGTACTCGTCTGCATGGTCTTTATCCTTACTGACTGCATAGGCAAGCGCCATTGTGCCGATTTGATCTGCCGGAACGACGATTTCGGGGGGAATAGCTTCATAGTAGTGAATAACCTCATCGTACTGCTCCAACATATGCAAACAATTCACCTTAACCGTGTGGGCAGGAATATTTTTAGGGTTGGCTTCCAGGTAAGCATTTAATTTGCGTAAGGCGTTTTGAAAGTCCTCGAACATATAGTCATGCAGGGCACTGTAAAACTGCGTTTCCTGAGAAAGCGGGTTGATACTAAGGGCTAATTGTAAATGCTCAAGTGCTTTCTCTTTTTCCCCCGATAACAGGTAAAGAAAGGACATAAACTGCTGCGATTCTGCATGATTGGGGTTCAGCGCCAATGCCTTTTGGCTATGCATAAAGGAAAGCCCAAAATCGGCGGCAGTAAAAAAGGCAATATTGGCCAATTGGTAATAAGCATCTAAGGCTGTAAAGAAAAATTAAACTGGACTTTAACTGTTTTTAAAAAGCACATTCCAATATGAATTTCTTAGCCGTATCGCGAGGCAGGTTTTGACTTTTTAGTATTAAGGAAGGAAAAAATGATCTTATGCTGAATTACCACCAGCTAGGTGCACCTTCTTTTTGGCTTGGCCCAAAAAGAAGCAAAAAACCCAAGGCTGTTACCGCTGACGCTAAAATGAAGCGGCAATTAGGGTGAAGTATCCACCTTTTTTAGCATTAATTAGGGGCACTACACTGCCGGAAAGAAACTCGCTCTATCGCTGAAAATCCTGATTTACCTTTTGTGATTGCCTGATTAACAAGTTGTTATATAATCAATTGCGTTAGCTCAAACACCTTTCCGGCGGACGTTTCGTTGGCTTTCATACCTACTATAGGCCGCTCCATTTCTTAACGCGCCACCGGTAAAGGCCGATAAAAAAGTTATTGGCCTGCTTGACCGCTCAAATGGCTAAAGTCTAACTTAGATCCCACAAAATTTCATTGAAATTATAGGGTAATAATTTTTCTTTACAGCCCTAATAAGCATCCGGCAATTGGTCATTGATCATCAGGGCCTGCTGGGTGAGTTCGGCGCATTTTCTCCACCCTTCTTCATAGGCAATAAAACCGATGGTAGCTAAAAAGCTATAACTGTCTGCTAATCCCACCAGCGATCGGGGATGCCGGGGGTCCAGCGCCAGCGCCTGCCGGTAAAATTGCATGGCCTGTTTAACATCCTCCGGATTCCACTTATTAAAATAATAACGCCCTTTGAGAAAAAGCGTGTAGGCATCTAGGCTCACTGTCTGGAAGGGTACCAGATGTTCCCGAAGTTCAAAATGACCAAAATGTTCCCGAAGTTTTTCGGCGATCAGCAGGCTGATCTCATCCTGAACCTCAAAGATATCAGCCATTTGCCGGTCCCAGGTTTCAGCCCAAAAATGAAAATCCTCATCTGCTTGTATCAACTGTGCCGTAATCCGCATTCTCTTACCGGATATGCGCACGCTTCCTTCCAGTATGGTAGCGACCCCTAGTTGTTGGCCGATGTCCTTAACTGGAATATTTTTTCCCTTGAAGAAAAAGACAGAGGTTCGGGAGGTCACCCGAAGCCCGGCAATTTGGGCTAAAGCGTTGATGATCTCCTCCGTGATGCCATCACAAAAATAATCGTTCTCCCCATCGGCACTCATGTTGACGAAGGGCAGGACGGCTATCGACTTGGGATATTTTTCGGATTTTTCCAGGAAACTATTTTTATGACTTACACAGGCTACATTCAGCTCAACAAACCTTTAATTTACGGCTTCTTGTGGTATTGCCCAAACCCGGAGTTGTACAGCAACGCAACCGCTCGCCCCATCACCGCCCTTCTTTAAAAGGAAAATACTCCTTCCCCTTTTTTGTCTCGAACCGGATTTCTTTACCCTTGTACTCCAGGGTGCAGGTTCCTCCGTTGGAGGAGAACACCCGAATATGCGTTAGTACTCCCGCTGCCCATTGCAGGTCGACAACAAACCCTCCTCTTGCACACAATCCCTTAACCGCTCCGCTTGGCCAACCCTTCGGCAAAGCAGGAAGTAAGCGGAGCGAACCGGATTGGCTTTGCAGCAGCATTTCGGCTATTCCGGCAGTGACCCCAAAATTGGCATCAATCTGAAACGGCGGATGCAGCCCAAATAAATTAGGGCTGGTACTTTTAGTCAGTACTTTGTGCAAATTGTATTCAGCATTTTCGCCATCTCCCAATCGCGCATACTGATTGATTAACCAGGCAGCACTCCAGCCAGTATGTCCACCGCCATGTTGAATTCTAAAATCCAGGGATTTTTTTGCCGCCAGGGCCAGTTCGGGGGTATTGCGAACATCTATCTGATAGCCCGGATGCAGCGCAAACAAATGGGAGATATGCCGATGGCCCGGCTCGAGCTCTTTGAATGCCTCATTCCATTCCATTAAACGACCATCTGTCCCGATTTGGGGCTTCGCTAATTCGCGTTGCGCCTGAATTACCTGTTGTAAAAAATCATCTTGTATATCTAAGACAACAGTAGCATCGATGAAATTCTTGAAAAGCTGCCAGATTACCTGATGATCATGAGCAGGGCCCATACAAATTTTACTTTTGCTTCCATCGGGAGCCAAAAAGGTATTTTCCGGGGATACAGATGGCCCGGAAATTAATGCCCCGGTTTTGGGGTCACGTACTAACCAATCCAGGTAAAATGCCGTTGACGCCCGGAGTATCGGATATGCTTTTTTCAGAAACGCTTTGTCCAGGGTGTAATAATAATGTTCCATGATATGAGTGGTTAGCCAGGCACCACCGCCTACGTGCATGCCCCAACCTGCATTTTCTCCGGGAGAGGTAAACCCCCAAACATTCGTAACCGGATGGACAATCCAACCCTTCGAATGGTAGTGTATTTGGGCCGTCCGGGCTCCGGGTTCTTGTATAGATTTCATCAAGTCAAATAAGGGCAGGTGCATTTCCCCCAAATTTGTACTCTCCGCCAACCAGTAGTTCATCTGGACATTAACATCGGTATGGTAATCGCCATTCCAGGGGGTTTGGATTTTGTTTGCCCAAATACCCTGCAGGTTGGCCGGTAACGTACCGGGTCTTGACGAAGAAATCAGCAAGTACCGACCGTACTGAAACAAAAGTTCTACCAGATGCAAATCGGAGGCTGTTTCCTTAAACCGTAGGAGCCTGGCATCGGTAGGCAGGGTGTCCGCTATTCCTGCAGTCAGGCTGAAAGCTACTCGCTGATAATAGTGTCGATACTCGGCCACATGCCTTTTGAGGAGTTCTCCATAAGGCTTTTGCATGCCATTTAGCAGGTGGGTCGCCGTGATTTGTTTGAAGTCTATTCCCTGGTAATCAGGATAGGCTAAGAGGTAATCAGTACCGGCAGTCAAAAAAAGAGTCACCTCATCTGCCTGCTCAACGATCAAACTTTCCGCTGTATACTGCAGCGATCCTTTTTTAGTTATGGCCGACAACCGGGCCATGTATTGTAATCCATCACCCCCCTTTCCATTGGCAAGAGCCCCTTCCATGACTAACTGATTACCGGTTGCCCAGGTTCGGAATTTTTCTGGCCGGGTTATGGTGCATTGAAACGAAATCTTTCCGGGCTGGTTAGCGGTCAACTTCACTACCAGCATTTGGTCGGGTTGACTCACAAAGATTTCTCTTTTGTATTGCACCCCATCTTGCGTATAGCTTACCCGAACAATGGCTTTTTCAAGATCCAGCTCGCGGTGGTAGTTCTCATAAGGGCTTTGTTTTTGGAAATCTATCCACAAATCTCCCAATGTTTGAAAGCAACCGAAGGGAACGTTAGCGCCGTTTCCACGGCCGGTACCTTTTCCCTGGCATATTTGTGTTTGTTCCGTCAGGATCGTCGCTTCCTTGTATTTGCCGGCAAAAAGCAACTTGCGAATCGTGTCTTGTGCAGGGTAAGCTGCCGGATTGTCATTGTCATCAGGGCTACCCGACCACATGCTTTCTTCATTCAGCTGTATGCGTTCCCGGTTGACATCACCAAAAACCATGGCTCCCAAAGCGCCATTACCCAGAGGAAGTGCGCTTAACCATTCAGGGTCGTCTTTCCAGCCGTTGGCATCGTCAATCACTGTTGCCTTGGCAGGTTGCTGATACCAAAGTTTAAGCGGAGCGGCACTGCTTTTTCTGGCACTTTGGCAAGCGCTTAAAAAGAAGAGCGCGCTAAGACCAAGCGCTACATAAAAGGCAGGTTTGGAGAGTGGTATGATCATAGATATGCGTTTGTTCCGGTTTCCATCCGCAGCTGACAAAGGGAGTACGAAGTCACAATACGATATTCACTTCGAGTTAAGCTGGACCGATAATACCCCTTTCTCGCTGGCAAAAGTGTATTCGCATGGGTCAATTTTTGGTGGCGAGAGGAACCATCCGGATCGCGTGGGGAATATACCAGCTGTTCTTCGTGAGGTCGATGCCACCGTTCATTTCTTCCTGGACCAACCTGTCTATGACCCAAACACCCTTTAATGCCATATTTTCGAAGGTATCTATCCCTTCTGCAGGAAAACCAATTCTCGTTCTGTGAATGTTAAACTTGTTGGAGAATTTTCTGCCAAAAGCGGCTTCAACACCTTCTTTTCCCAGCATAAATCCGATTAAACCGCCCCAGGTAGCCGTAGGGTTGTCCGAATCCCAGCCGGCAAGTGTACCAATTTTTATTGTTTCGATTAAATCTCCTTCCCCATAAAACAGGCTGATCAAACTTGCGGCAAAGTTAATTCCGGCGGCAAAGCAGCCATTGCAATACAGGTTTCGTGAAGTCAAATCATATCCATCGGACTGGTTTACCTGATAACGATAATAGAGCGAATCACGGGCTTCCTCCCAAGGGATGCCCGTTTCATATTTTGCTTTTACGAAAGCGTGCATTTGGGCAGCATACGAAGATGGCGGCAAGCGTTTTTGGGCCTGCTCAGCCAACCAAAGAAGTTGCTCTTTCAAGGGTAGCGTTTCATCAACAGCCGATGCGAGAGAGAACATGACCACATAAAATTCAGCAATCCATTGGCTGTTTTCACGGGCGGTATTCTGGATGGGTAAATGAGCAATCTGCAATGCCAGATCCGGTCTTGCGGGAGCCAATAAACCAAACAGCTCAGTAGTTAACTGGGCATCAATCATTTCGTATTCGGGGTTATTTTCAGGGGCGCCGGTTGCCGGAGGAACTAAACCTGCTTTCATTAAATCATATGCTTTCTGATTGGATACCCACAAAAAGTTTTCCTCCTCGGGTTTAATATGTTGTAACCACCCTTCGCGGATTTGCTCGCCCCGCAGCATCGATGTTTGGTACTTCAACAAGAGTTCCTGATAGATATATTCGATATCGGTATCATCATCAGCGCCCCAGATACTATCTACATCGGCAAAAACAAAGTCAATAGTAGGAGAAAGACTACTCGGGATACCTTCACCCCAAATGCTGGGCTGGTCGGGTTTACCCCAGTCCTCCCGGGTATAGAAATCTCCGGTTTTTATTTCGCCTATATTGCCAATTTTATCCATTTCGGTAACCAAGCCAGTCCAATTCGCGATACAAGTCCCGAGCCAGAAACCCTCAAGCTTTTGGAGGTAATTGGCTCTGCTTATCACCAAATCCATCTTGTCAGGCTGGTAAGATGCGTAAGTCAGATCCGGGTTCTTTTGCACAACCACCCGGGGAGAACAACTTATACATGCGCTGGCAAGGATGGCTGCCAGCAAAAAGGGTAAGTGTGGGAGGTGTTTTCGTTTGCTTTGGTTCATTGGTGAAAAATGCTGGATTCAGCGAATTGGCTATTGGTCTTTATCTTCGTTTAAATACCGTAAACCCTGGTAAATAGCCGCTAAAGGAACCGACCGGTGGCTTTCATTTTCAAAATAGGCTATCCGGGTAGCCAGTGATTCGCCGGCCTTTTCTTTCATTAACCTAAACAGGGCATCGTGTCTTTTTTTATTTCGTTCAAAATTGGCCTCTCCCTGGTTGGCTGTTGCGATGTATAGTCTTTTTTGAAAAGACGAAGGGGGAATCGAATCTACTTTTGCCGCCATTGTCTGTTCGTCCCACCAGATGCTTGGGTCAATGGCAATATAGGCGTTGAATAAACTATTTTCATCCATATAAGCATTCAACGTCAACAGCCCTCCTAAGGAATGACCGACTAATGTTCGGTGGGCTTCGGTCCGGTAGTGTTGATCAAGGTAAGGAATGAGTTCTTTTTCCATAAAGGCTAAAAACTTCCTGCCCCCTCCCATGGTGTTGACCCGGGTAGTCTTTATTTTGGTTACGGTAAAATCACGCTCCCGGTCTACATTTTCAATAGCAATGATTATCGTTTCGGGCATCATGTAATTTCGGTTCCTGTCAGAACTCAGAAAATGTACGATTCCCGCAGCGGTTTTGAAATGTACATAGCCATCCAGTAGAATCAGCACCGGGTAGGTTTTGTTGGAAGACTCCTGGGTATAAGAATCCGGAAGACTAATGAGGCAGGTACGGTCTTCATTCAGGATTTCCGAATGCAGGCTAAAGGTACCGCCCATTATAATATCCCGGGTATCCTGTCCCCATATCGCTGGAGCCCCCAAAAAGGTGATGGCGGCAAGTAACGGTATCAGGTGTTTCATATCCGGTAGGGTTATCCGTTGGTTAACGACAAGCGTAAATTACCAGAATATGCGGAAACATCCAATTCGCCCCGCCTGTGATGCCCTATAGTTAAAAGTGAAGAGACCCGGCCTGCGCTAACAGGACCAGTGTTAGGCCCAGCCCAAAACCCGCGAGTGGACAAGCGTGGTTTGGAACGTCCCTGCGGTCTGATTGAGCAGAAACAATAACCGACTTCATGAATGGATTACGATAACTAAACTTTTGAAGTTTAGTTATCGTGCGATAAAAACCTGGAGTTGGCAGAGGTGTCTTTTCGTGGATGCCCTACTCAACTATTTAGCGCCTGCTACGGCCGTCCCGCCGATTCCGCTGGTTCTTTGCTGATAGCTGCCCAGGGGTCCACGCCATCCCAGGTACCTTCGCTGGCAAAAGGGTGGAACCGGGCGAACATTTCTTCGCGGTACCAGCCTAATTCCCGCGTTTTACGAATCACCCCCCGGTGGCGTGTACCGTGATAGGCGTAGGCCTGCATGTGTTTACTATCGCGCCAGAGACTGAATGTAGCCTGTTGAATAAGCGGTAACTCCCCCACGCCAACCGCAAACTGTAATCCTTCCTGATCGAGGCCAAGGGACCGGCTAACGGAAGGAACAAAGCGCCAGAACCGCCACAGATGGCGGCGGCGGATAGTAGCCCGGGTCAGGACAGCCACGGGACGTTCCTCCTGGAAAGGGGTACTTACCACAAAGGGGGATTGTCCTTCCCATTCGCCGTGCACGCGAGCGGTGTACATCCACAAGCGCCAGTACTCACTTGCTTGCTGCCCGAAAGCCGCGGCCCAGGCATGGTGTTGGAAGAAATCGCGGGCGGCCGCTTCTGAATCCCAGACCTGTAAAAGGCCATATACCCCAAAATTGGGGCGGATGCTGAACCCATTACCAGCACCGCTACCCAGCATCTTGCCGAACGTCAACCCAGGGATTTCCGGCAGAATACCCGGAGACAGCCCCATCTGCTGGAGTGCCCACCAGCGCCGGGAAAAACCAGAAAAGCGAAAAAAACTTACGGTAACCACTTGCATACCCCTATTTTTACCTTCGGCAAAAGTGGCATGTAACCAAAAACGGTTTTGCCATTATTACGGTAATGCGTAAAGAACACCCACTATTGCTCCGGGCAGTACCCGTTGTTGAATATATTGACGTTGAGATTATTGCTCATGAAGTTGCCCCCTTCACAAGCAATATGCTTGTCTAATTCAGTGATTTAACAAGCTGGCCGGTTAATAGTTGCGCCCGGGAGATACCCCTTTTACGGGCGACCGGAGAAATACTTTTCCCCGGATACTGCCGTTGAATTGACTACAACCCGTTACGGATGAAAAAACAGATACTCTGCCTCGTTTTACTGTTTGGAACCTGCCTGACCATGGGCCAGTCGTTGGCTGATTTGGAAAAACAACTGCAGGAGACTCCTTCCGCAGAGGAAAAACTTACGCTGCTTGTGCAACTCGGCGAAGGTTACCTGCGTGAATCTCCCGATAAAGCGATCAGTTATTCCAAGCAGGCCTACCAGCAGGCGCTCACCCTGAATCGCAAAGGCATTGCAGCGCGGGCCGCTTATCTGGTGGCCCAGGGTTACGAGCGGCAACGCGACGAACGCAATCAGGAAGTTTGGTTAAAAAGCACCCTCGCACACGCTAAAGAAGCCGGGGATTTGGATTTGATCATTCAAAGTGTCGACCGCCGCAGTCGCCTGGCCACCCGCGACCGCAACTATCGGCGAGCCTACGAAATTAACCAGGAAGCCTTTGAATTTTTCAGCCAAAAAGGAATGAGTGCCGGAGAATTAGAACAACGCTATAATGCCCTGAAAGGCCGGTTAGAGCGGGAAAAACGTGAACTGGAAGGAGAGCGCAGTGCTCTGCAGAGCGAAATTGATCGCCTGAGCCAGGAACGCGACCAACTCAGTGTAGATAAATCCACCCTGGAAACCAAGCAGGAAGAGTTGGTACAGGCCAAAGAAAAAGTGGAAAAAGAGATTACCCGCAAGGAAGAGAAGCTGGCTACCATCAGTGTAGAAAAAGCGGCGGTGGAAGCCCTGGCGCAGGAGCGCGCCCAGGATGTCAAGTTGCTTTCCCGCGATACCTTGGAAAAACGCTTTTTATTGGAAGAGGCACGGGTAGAACTGATGGCACAGCAGTTTGCCGTCAGCCAGCGCAATAACCTGCTTCGCCTGGGAGGGGTGGCGCTGATTTCCGTATTATTGCTGGCCTTGCTCAGTTATGGCCGCTACCGGGCAAAACGCCGCACGGCAAATATCCTGGGGGAGAAGAATAAAATCATCGAAGCAGAGCAAAAGCGGTCTGAGGAGTTGCTGCTCAATATTTTACCTCAATCTATTGCCGAAGAACTCAAAGCCAATGGCAAGGCTAAAGCCCAGCATTTCCCGGAGGCAACGGTGTTCTTTTCGGATTTTGTCAACTTCACCGCTATTGCCGAACTGCTCTCACCGGACGAACTGGTTGAAGAACTCGACAAGTGCTTCAAAGCCTTTGATTTTATTATTGGGCAATATCCCGGGCTGGAGAAAATCAAAACCATCGGCGATGCCTATATGTGCGCCACTGGTTTAAGCGCACGGACTTCCCTGCCGCACAACCTGATTCGGGCAGCTCTTGATATGCAGGAATATCTTGCTGAATACAAAGAACTACGCCAGCGACAGGGAAAACCTTACTTTGAAGCCCGCATGGGTATCCATACCGGGCCGGTCATCGCTGGGGTGGTTGGCGTCAAGAAATTTGCTTACGACATTTGGGGCGACACGGTGAACCTGGCCGCCCGTATGGAAAGCCACGGGGCTCCCGGCCGCATCAATATTTCACAGTCCACTTACGATAAAGTGCGCTATCAGTTTGCCTGTTCCCCCAGGGGCAAGATTACGGCCAAAAACATAGGGGATATTGACATGTATTTTGTCGAAAAGGAATTAGCGACAGCGGGCGTGTAGCCAGGTGAAGTCGATACCCTTGCCACTCAAGGCTACCCGCGCGCAGGCATGGCGGCAAATAATCCGGACAAATCCGGTAATCCTGGCAAAAACCTCGGCATTCCAGTGGTAAAAAACGTATCTTTTGCCACGCAAAAAGACCGTCACTCCTGACGAAATCTGCCGGCGTCAGGTATCCGGGTGCCGGCAATAGCCAATGGAAAGGGATTATCACTATGGAGTTTAAACTCACTTCTCATTATCGGCCTACAGGTGACCAACCACGGGCCATAGAACAACTTACGGAGGGAATTAACGCCGGCGACCGCTCCCAGGTGCTATTGGGGGTTACCGGCTCGGGGAAAACTTTTACGATTGCCAACGTCATCCAGCAGGTTCAACGCCCCACCCTGGTCCTCACCCACAATAAAACCCTGACGGCCCAGCTATATGGCGAATTTCGCGAGTTTTTTCCGGATAATGCCGTCGAGTACTTTGTATCATACTACGACTACTACCAGCCCGAAGCTTATATTTCCGTTACGGACACATTCATCGAAAAAGACCTGCAGATTAATGAGGAAGTTGATAAGCTGCGCTTGCGGGCTACCTCGTCCTTACTCTCTGGCCGACGGGATGTCATCATCGTCGCTTCCGTGTCGTGCATTTACGGGATGGGGAATCCGGAGGACTATAAAAGCAGTATTATCCGGATTCACAAAGGGAAGACCCTCTCCCGCAACAGCTTTTTGTACAGCCTGGTAGAGAGCCTGTATGCCCGCACGGAAACAGATTTTCGACGGGCCACGTTTCGGGTTCGTGGGGATACCGTGGATATTAACTTACCCTACGTAGATTATGGCTACCGGATAACCTTTTTCGGCGATGAGATTGAAGAGATCGAGCAGATTGACGTCGTAAGCGGCAAACGGATCGAACGCATGGAGGCTGCAGCTATCTTTCCAGCCAACCTTTACATTGCCCCCAAAGAGCGGATTCATCAAATCATTGAGCAAATTCAAGCCGAACTCTACGACCAGGAGAAATACTTCGAACGGGAAGGCAAATTACTGGAAGCCAAGCGCGTGCGTGAACGAACTACGTTCGACCTGGAAATGATCAAAGAATTAGGCTATTGTAGTGGGGTAGAAAATTACAGCCGCTTCTTCGATGGCCGCCGGGCAGGAACCCGCCCGTTTTGCTTACTGGATTATTTTCCGGATGACTACCTGATGGTTGTGGATGAAAGCCACGTAACGATTCCTCAGGTGCGGGGCATGTACGGTGGCGACCGGTCCCGAAAGATGAGCCTCGTCAATTTTGGGTTCCGCTTACCCTCGGCGATGGATAACCGGCCCTTAAATTTCACTGAATTTGAAAGTTTGATTAACCAGGTCGTTTTTGTTAGTGCTACCCCGGGAGAATACGAACTAGAACAAACGCAGGGTGATTTTGTCGAACAGATCATTCGCCCTACCGGATTACTCGATCCCCCGATTGACGTCCGGCCCAGTCTCAATCAGATTGATGACCTCCTGGAAGAAATTACCGAGCGCGTTAAACGCAAAGAGCGCGTTTTGGTGACCACCCTGACCAAGCGAATGGCGGAAGAGTTGACGAAATACCTGGCCAAACTCCGCATCAAAATTCGCTACATCCACTCCGAAGTAGATACGATGGAGCGGGTGGAAATTCTGCGGGACTTACGCCTGGGAGAGTTTGATGTGCTTGTGGGGGTTAACCTGCTACGGGAGGGGCTTGACTTGCCCGAGGTGTCGTTGGTTGCCATCCTGGATGCCGATAAGGAAGGGTTCCTTCGCAATGACCGCTCGCTGACACAAACGGCCGGTCGGGCTGCCCGGAATGCCAATGGTTTAGTTATTTTCTACGCCGATAAAATTACCGATTCGATGCGAAAAACCATCGAGGAGACGAACCGTCGGCGCGCGATCCAAATGGCTTATAACGAAGAAAATGGCATCACCCCGCAGACGGTGTTCAAATCGCGGGAAGAGATCATCAATCAAAAGTCGATTCTTGATATTCGGGGGCGCCAGGGACAGGCCTATACCGAGCCCGAGCGACCCGATGCCGCCGCCGATCCGATCCTGCAGTATCTCAATCGCGATCAGGTGGAAGCATTGATTGCCGAAACAGACAAAAAAATGCGCGCGGCTGCCAAAGACCTCGACTTCATTGCTGCAGCGCAGTATCGCGATGAATTACAAGCACTCAAGGAGAAATTGAAAACCGTTTAAATTCCCTAAAGGTAAAACCAAGACTATGCCTCATACCCACTACCGCGCCTGTAACCTTTGTGAAGCCATCTGTGGTATTGCTATCACAGTTGATGATGAAGGCCAAATAACCACGATCGCCGGGGATCCTGCGGATCCCCTGAGTAAGGGGCATATCTGTCCGAAAGCGGTCGCATTGAAAGATATTTACCAGGATCCCAATCGCCTGCGGCAACCATTGCGCCGAACGCCGGATGGATGGGAGACCATTTCATGGGAAGAGGCTTTTACCGAGGTCGTTGAACGGTTGCAGGCTATTCGCGGGACGTATGGCAATGATGCCGTAGCAGCCTATCAGGGCAATCCATCGATCCACAATCTGGGGACAATGATGACAGCGCCTGACTTTTTCAAAGCATTGCGCACCAAAAACATGTTTTCGGCAACCTCAACGGATCAGCTGCCTCACCATTTTGCTTCCTGGCTGATGTTTGGCAGTCCGATGTTGTTGCCTGTGCCCGATCTGGATCATACCCAATACTGGATGATTCTGGGTGGCAATCCTTTAGCTTCCAACGGAAGTATGATGACCGCCCCCGGCGTAGATAAGCGATTGCGAGCCATTCAGGAACGAGGTGGCAAAGTCGTGGTGGTCGATCCACGTCGCACCGAAACCGCCGAAAGAGCAGATGAACACCTGTTTATCCGCCCCGGGCAGGATGTTTATTTACTACTGGGCATGGTTAACACGCTATTTGCGGAAAATCTTATCCAACCGGGTCGGCTCGCTGAAATGATAGATGGGTTGGAAGAATTACGTGCCGCAGTAGCCCCCTTTACCCCCGCTAAAATGAGTGCCGCCTGTGGTATTCCTGCCGGAGATATTCAACGCCTGGCCCGGGAGCTCGCAGCAGCAAAATCCGGTGTTGTATACGGGCGCGTAGGGGTTTCCACCCAGACTTTTGGCGGGCTTTGCCAGTGGTTGATCAATGTGCTGAATATCCTCACCGGCAATTTTGATCGCCCGGGTGGTGCTATGTTTACCCTTCCCGCCTTGGATTTCATTGCCCGCGCTACCCCGAAGAATCGTTTTGATCGCTGGCGTAGCCGGGTGCGGCAGTTTCCGGAATTCCTGGGAGAATTACCCGTAGCCGTTCTGGCTGAAGAAATTCTCACTCCGGGCCCGGGGCAAATCAAAGCCCTGATTACCAGTTGTGGCAACCCGGTATTGTCAACACCCAACGGAGAGCAACTGGAACAGGCGCTGGATTCCCTGGAATTCATGGTATCTATTGATATTTACCTGAATGAAACCTCACGCCATGCCCACCTGATTTTGCCTTCAGCGACGGGCCTGGAAACCTCGCATTACGATATTACCTTTCATGCCCTCGCGGTGCGCAACACCGCCAAGTATTCGCCAGCCCTATTCCCTAAAGCCGAGGAGGCAAAATACGACTGGGAAATATATCAGGAGCTGGCACACCGGCTAAGCGGAGCATCCGGCCCCTGTGAGCCACAACCCCCGGAGATGAAACTCGACCTGGGACTGCGTTTTGGCCCCTACCAGTTATCCCTGGAACAATTGAACCAAAATCCGCATGGAATTGATTTGGGTCCGCTCAAACCTGCGCTTCCCGACCGGCTGGTACACACAGATAAGCGCATTCAGTTGGCACCGCCACTATTGCTAAATGACCTCCAACGGGCCCAAAAAGACCTTTCCGATACGAAGAATCTCCACGACTCCTGGCAACTCATTGGCCGGCGGCACCTGCGCGACAATAACTCCTGGATGCACAATGCGCACCGACTCATGCGGGGCCGTAACCGGTGCACCCTGCTGATCCATCCCGACGATGCCCTACAGCTGGGGGTTGGTGAAGGTGACTCCGTGAAGGTAAGTTCCCGTGTGGGGAGCGTAGTAGCCCCGGTAAATATTACAACCGATATCATGCCAGGAGTGGTAAGCCTGCCGCATGGCTATGGGCACCACCGCAACGGAACCCGCCTGGATGTAGCGGAGCAATTCGCTGGCGTCAGCATCAATGACCTCACCGATGATGCGCTCCTCGACGAACTCACCGGCACTGCGGCCTTCAGCAATGTACGGGTGCAATTGGAAGCGGTGTAAGGGGTGTTAAGTTTAAAGGAAAATGGGAAATCAAAAAGGGAACAGATAAGTTACCCTCATCATTTTTGCGCGAGCAGTGAGCAGTGAAAAGAAATCGGAAATTGGCTCGCCTGCGCAAAGCTTGTCCGCCTATGGCGGGCTTCGGCGGGTAAAAAACTTGCCCGCCTCCGGCGGGTCGGAAATTAGATAAACAAGTACCCAGATACCAGGCACCAGATACCAGATACCAGTAACACCTCACCCTCAATCTCTCAGCCGACAAAGCCCTAACAAGTGCTTACAGGATTTCACCTGCCCGAAACCATGAAATCGTAGATCATTTTGGAGACATTGGCCATGACCTCCGTGGCCAGGTCATTGGATTCCCACCCCCGGGAGAGGATAACCAATACGTATTGCCGGCCATCCGGCAACATGACCAGAGCCGAGTCATGGCTGTGTGCCGTGATCCATCCCGTTTTGTGAGCCACCTGAACATCCGCGGGCAGTTTGGCAGGAATCAATTCATTAAACTTTTGGTCCAGTAAAATGCGGATCATTGCCTCCGACGCTTCGGCACTGACCAGTTCCCGCTTCCCCAGTTTCTCGAACAGCAGCAGCAGGTCATAGGCGGTAGTGGTATTATTTAGTCCCTGGCGGTAAGCTTTCCCATCCTCAACACCGCGCAACACCTGGATATCCGCAGCGCCCAGGTCGCGCATGGTTTGGGTGACATTTTTGGCATCTACGAGCTCAATGATAATATTCGTAGCCAGGTTGGAACTGTAGATAATCATGGCGTACATCAGCTCATAGATGCTGGCTTTTTGCCCCAGGCGTTTGTATAAGGCAGGCTCTGAATCGTCCTCAACTGATAAGCTGTAGGGGCTGCCATCTACGATACTGGCGAATTCATTTTTGATCACCAGGGAGTCGGTAAGTTGAAAGCGCCCTGCCGCTGCCTGCTTGTATACTTCCAGCATCACAGGCGTTTTCATGGTACTGGCAGCGTGAATGGACTCATGCTCATTCATCAAAAGTGTCCGGCGGGGTTTTTGAATGTCGCGGAAAGCCAGGGCAAAGCTGCCTGGTGAGCGCTGAAACTCAGCGGTGATTCGCGCCTGGAGTTGCAGCAGCTTGCGGGATTGAGCCTGCACTGCTGGTGCCGAGACACCCCAAAGCCCCAGGCCTACAGCCAGTACAAACAAGACCTGTCGAATGTTACTGATTCTTTTCATCTGTCTTTTTTTCAACTAAAATATTGTTCCAATTTCCATCCCCTGAAGGGGAAGGTAAATAAAGCCGCCCCCTTCACGTATTCCCAGTTCCATGAGAAACCCAGCACTTGTTTCACATTTTAAATAGCCTCTCTCAAGGTAGCGAAAATTCAGCGTTTGGGGAACACTGAACCATTTTTCCCAAGATTCTGAGGGGGTACTGATGAAGTGCTAATTGGCAATAATCCGTATGATTTTTATCATGAAATTTCAGCTAAAAAATAGCCAAATTTCCGGCCAAGCAAAAGGTCAGTTATGAACCTGCAAACAACCCCATCGACGCTCTTTTCTGTTGAGCCAGAAAGGTCCCACCTGCTTGCCGAATTATGGCACTATCAATTACAGGAAGGATATATTTCCCCGGAAGTAATCCAACAACTCGCCGAAAAGCATGATCTCTCCGCCATTGAAGTTCGGGGTGTTGCTTCCTTTTACCACTTCTTCCATGAGCAGCCGGCGGGGAAGCATACCATCTACCTCAACAGTAGTATTATTTCCTCCATGCGAGGCTTTGAGCGCATCAAGGAAGCTTTTGAGCGGGAGACAGGCGCCCGGCTGGGCAGCGTAGATCCAACGGGAATGTTTGGCTTATTTGCCACACCCTGTATTGGCTTGAGTGACCAGGAGCCCGCTGCCCTCATTGACTTCTATCCCTTTACGAACCTGAACTCCCTCAAGGTCAAAGAGATTGTGCAAAAGCTGAAACAGGGGAAGCCAGCGGCAGAAATTTGCGATAATCCGGCCGATAATATCCGGTATATGCCGGGCGAAAACCGAACGATTTTCTTTGCTCCCTATCAGCGGGGAGAAGCCGTGCGAAAACTACCCGGCCTCGGCCCGGAAGGCGTTATTGAGCAATTGCGCATTGCCGAACTTTCCGGGCGCGGCGGTGCTTTTTTCCCAACCGGCAAAAAATGGGAAACCTGCCGGTCATATCCGGACACCCCCAAGTTTATTATCTGCAATGCGGATGAAGGGGAGCCCGGCACCTTTAAAGACCGGGTGCTCCTGAGCAACCAGCCCGGCTCGGTGTTGGAGGGAATGATTGCCGCCGGGTATGCCGTAGGAGCCCGGTATGGCTTCATCTACCTGCGTGGTGAATACCGATGGCTGGCCCCGACCCTGTCGAAAGAAATTGCTGCTTTCTACGCAGAAGGTTTGCTTGGCGAAGAAGCCGGAGGAATACCCGGCTTCGCCTTTGATATCCGCCTGGAAATTGGAGCGGGTGCTTATGTGTGTGGGGAAGAGACCGCTTTGCTGGAATCTATGGAAGGCAAGCGCGGCGAACCGCGAACCAAGTGGTTTTATCCGGCAGAAAGGGGATACCTGCAGCAGCCAACCGTAGTCAATAATGTTGAAACGTTTGCTGCGGCAGCGCGCTTGATTCAGCTCGGCTCCTTTGAATACCTCAAGCGAGGCATTCCCGGATCGGCAGGTACCAAGCTAATCAGCGTTTCCGGCGATTGCCAGTTCCCGGGGATTTATGAAATTGAATGGGGAATGACCGTTGCAGAACTTCTGGAGTTATGCGGCGCGGAAGACCCCTACTTCATTCAGGTAAGTGGACCCTCAGGAGAGTGCATCTCGGCAAAAGAAAAATACCGGCGTATCTCCATGCTGGATTTGCTGGCACATAAGGACATCCGCTGCGGGGGCTCTTTCATGATCTTCGACCGGCACCGCGACCTGGTTGAGATCCTCCTCAATTTTTCCCAATTCTTCAAGCATGAGTCCTGTGGCGTATGTACGCCTTGCCGGGCCGGAAACTTCATCATGGAGCGCAAACTGAAGCGCCTGCAAAACGGGCTCGCAGACCAGAACGACCTTAAGGAATTGCAAAACTGGGGAGCGATTATGAAAGCAACAAGCCGTTGTGGACTTGGCAAAACGGCCACGAATACCGTTGTTCAGGCACTGGAAAAGTTTGCCGACGACTTCCATACCCGCTTTGCGGAAACAGACAATAGTACCTATCGAAAATTCGATTACCGCGCTTCCATTGCGGATTATGAGAATTATAAACCCTGATCGTTATGGCAACCTGCACGTTCTGGATTGACGGAAAAAAATACGAAGCGGAAGAAGGCACTAACTTGGTCGATGCGGCGAAGGCCAATGGCGTATTCATCCCCTCCTTGTGTTATTTTTCCCACATAGACCCTCCGCTGGGTACCTGTCGCACCTGTACCTGCAAAATTAATGGGCGCTACAACCCGGCTTGCACGGAGGAGGTTCGGGAAGGATTAAAAGTAGAAGTCAATACCCCTGAGCTGCTGGATATGCGCCAGGCCCTGGTCGAAATGATGATTGCCGAGGGCAACCATTTCTGCCCCGCCTGCGAGAAAAGTGGCCACTGTGACTTGCAACACATGGGCTATGAATTGGGCATTTCCACAACGCGCTTCCCCCATTTATTCAAGGACCGCCTGATTGATTATCAGCCCCAACGGATGGTGATGGAACACAACCGATGTATCAAATGCCGCAGGTGTGTTGAGGAGGTTTTCAGCAGCGATGGGAAACGGGTGTTCATGTATATCAACCGGGGTAACGAAACCATGGTCGGCATCGATTATGAGCAGGAGGCAAAGCTTTCCGAGGAGGAAGCTGAAGCAGCGATGAACCTGTGTCCTACCGGCGCAATTATCGTGCGCGGAAAAAGCTTATCGGAGCCCTTCGGCATGCGAACCTTTGATATGCAGTCGACGCAGAAACAGTTCCACCGCCCGATTACGCAACGACCCAAGGGGGTTAATTTTGAAAAAAAGACGATAGCGACCGTTTCGTTGGCGGGTTGCTTCGGCTGCCACATGTCCATGCTGGATATCGATACCGACATTCTGGATATCGCAGAATTAGTTTCGTTCAACAAATCTCCCCTCACCGATATCAAAACCTTCACCCAGCGCTGCCACTTAGGCATTGTCGAAGGCGGCTGCGCCAATACCGAAAACATCGAAACACTGAAGCAGTTTCGGGAGATGTGTGATATCCTTGTGGTGATGGGAGAATGTGCAATTTGGGGCGGGCTTCCTGCCCTGCGCAACACCATCCCGCTGGGCGAATGCCTGGAAGAAGCCTACCTGAATAGCGTCACTAGTGAGCCGGGAGAACACACCGTTCCGTACCACGATGACCTTCCCAAAATCCTGGACCGGGTGTACGGTTGCAATGAAATTGTCAAGGTTGACTACATGATTCCGGGCTGTCCACCGTCGCCCAATCATATTTGGAAGGTCGTGAAGAGTCTCCTGTGGGGTGAAGACTACTCCCTGTTGTACGCTGAATTTAAATACGACTAAGGTGAATACGAAAATAACCATCGACCCGGTAACCCGCGTAGAGGGGCACGGAAGAGTAACCATCCACCTCGACGAATACGGAAAAGTAAAAGACTCCTTCTTCCATATCGTTGAATTTCGGGGATTTGAGCGCTTTATTCAGGGGCATCCCTACTGGGAAGCACCGGTACTGGTTCAGCGGCTTTGTGGTATTTGCCCGGTAAGCCATCACCTGGCAGCCGCGAAAGCCATTGATCAGCTGGTCGGCGTTGACCCGGAAAATTTATCGCCGGCAGCATTTAAACTGCGCAAACTGATGCATTACGGGCAAATTTTCCAATCCCATGCCTTGCATTTTTTCTACCTCGCCTCTCCGGATTTACTTTTCGGCATGGACGCCCCGGTGGAAAAAAGGAATGTACTGGCCGTTGCAATCGAGAACAAAGAGCTGGCGAAAAAAGGGATTATTATGCGTAAGTTCGGCCAGGAAATCATCCAGGCCATTGCCGGCAAAAAGATCCATGGTGTAGCCGCCGTACCGGGCGGAATGCATAAGATGTTGGACCTGGTAAAAAGAGATTACTTCCTCTCCGGCAAAGATATTCCCAACATCACCACGATGATTGCGTGGGCCCAGGAAATCATTACGTTTATCAAGGGCTACCATGAAAAAGACCGCGCTATGCTGGATGCATTCGCCATGTTCCCCTCAGGGCATTTGGGCATGGTGGATGATGCCGGCAACATGGAGCTCTACCACGGCAAATTACGGGCTATTGACAGCGAAGGAAAACTCACCCTGCCCGATGTCGCTACGGATGATTACCAAAAATATTTCCTGGAAGGAGTCGAGCGCTGGTCCTATATGAAGTTTCCTTACCTCAAAGAAGTTGGCCGGGAAAAGGGTTGGAACCGCGTAGGCCCACTGGCGCGAATGAATATTTGCGATGCCATCCCAACCCCCCTGGCAGAAAAAGAACGCCAGGCCTTTTTCGATTTTACCGGCAAACGCGTAAACAACAGCACCCTTTATTCCCACTGGGCTCGCCTGATCGAGATACTCCACTGTGCCGAAGTGATGCAGGATCTCTTACACGATGCGGATATCCTGAGTACTGACCTGGTGCGGGAAGGAAAGCCCCGCCTGGAAGGAATCGGGATTATTGAAGCCCCCCGGGGGACACTGACCCATCATTATAAGGTCGATGAAAAAGGGATGATCACCCACTGTAACTTGATTGTCTCCACCACCCAGAATAATGAAGCCATGAACCAGGCCGTTCGCTGGGTTGCCAACAATGTGATCAGCCAGAAGGGTACCATCACTGATGGTATGCTGAATCAGGTGGAAGTAGCCATTCGGGCCTATGACCCCTGCCTGAGTTGCGCCACCCAGGCCTTGGGACAAATGCCGCTACGCGCCGAGCTATTTGATCACCGCGGGGAACTGATCACCCAACGCATAAAAAATGGAGGCTAAAAAAATCCTGTTCATTGGGGTGGGAAACAACAGCCGGGCCGACGATGCCCTGGGCTGGGCACTGGCGGAAACATTTGCCAACAGCACAGCGTTTACTATTGAATTGCGTTACCAATTACAAATCGAAGACGCCCTCCTGGTCAGTGAATATGAACAGGTGATTATTGCCGATGCTACCGAAATTGCCTACCCCGCAGGCTATGCTTTTTACCGCTGTAAACCCACCCGAACGGAAGCTTTTACCACCCAT
>JACJXV010000040.1 GCA_020636445.1 Lewinellaceae bacterium
CACCGCTCCAGTAGGGAGAAAACCGGTTGATATTCACATTGAAATCCAGGCCGGAAAGCGTGTCGCGGCCCAGGTACCGCAATTTCTCCCAATCGGGGTATGAATCTTCGATCAGGGTGTCGCGTGAAAATAAGGTACCCGAAGGTAGCGATAGCGTAAGTACGCCATCGGGGGATGTTTGGGTTTCGGGCAGGGAATTTCCGTAGGTAAACGGCAGCAATGTAAAAGAATTAAAAAACGCCCGGGCTTGCGCAAGTTGGTCTGGGGCAAATTGAATAAACAGAATATAGGTTCGGTTACCTCGCTGAATCATTTGCAACCAGATGGTGGAGTGCTCCATGTCATACTCCCTGCGTAAGGCAGGATATCCCTGCCAATCTTGATCGGTAGCGGTGGTTGCTTCCGGGAGATTATCCTCAATGGTTGTCAGTACGGCTTCCAGACGGGCATGTGGGTCAGTGGCCTGGTAGCCGATGGGGAGCAAATCATAGCGAACGACGGCATCTATTTTATTTTCCTCATCGATCGCGCGAAGACTGGATATCTCGTAAGGGTTATCGGCGGGTTCTTCTGCAAAAGGTGTTTGGGTGACGCTGCGCTGGTAATTGTCGGGAAACACAACGGAAAAAGCACCGGCCTGTTGTTTTATCTGTTCCCAGCGCACTGCAACAGGTGGAGTGTAGCGGAAGGAGTCGAAATAATGCAGGTAGGACGGGTCAGTGAGGACCCCCTCTTCCTGAAAAACCCCCAGAAAATAGGTGTACGGGCCGATGATAAAGCTGCGTAACTCTCCGTACATGTCTCCTCCCTCGGCGAGTTTTGCTCCCAGTGCGCTTCCTCCTTCCGGTAGTGGGGCAATATCCACCCATTCGGTAATCAGGCTGCGGCTGGCCAACAACGGTTCAATCGCGCGTTCTAACCCCTCCTTGAGCGATGGTCGTTCTCCCCAAAGGGGCCAGCGTCGGGCTACAAAGAGGTAGGAGATTCCCGTTGCTTCGTCGTAGGTAACCCTCACTTCCGCATTGTCAGGGTCTTCCTGAATCGGTAATATTTCCCATTCCCCCGGTGAGGCAATGGTATATCGGAAGGCAGGCATTTCCAGCAAGGGCCATTGAGGCGTGGTATCAGCCACTATAGCCTGGGCTAGGTCCGTTGTCGCCCGGCTCCAGACAAAACTAGTAGCGAAAAGAAAGAGTAAGGTTGCCAGGATGTTACGCAAATTCATATTCGGTTTTTGAGCGGGTTAACTATTAGCTTGCGGCGAAACGGATTGGAAAGTGGGGCTGGTTTTCCGTCTCATTCCTGCTTTGCGAATAAACCGCTTAGCCTAAGCGAAAAGACCACAGGTATTGCACCGGCGACTCCCATAAATCCTGAAATAGGATGGATAGGTTAGTAGCCTAAGCGAAACACACCCTAAGTTTTCACTTTTTAGCATGCCACGCAAGGGTCTTTACCTTAGCGTCCAACCAATGCCCGTCAAATTCCACGCGTACGTCCGCCATCAACCAGGATGCTGGTACCGGTAATATAGGCGGCAGCGGGGGAAGCCAGAAAGGCTACCGCATTGGCAATTTCTTCGGGGGTACCGAAGCGCCCCATGGGAACCGTGGCAGCCATCGCCTGGGCTTGTTGATCCGTAGAGACATTCTTTTCAGTGGCCCACACCTGGACCAGGCTGCGCAGGCGTTCGGTATCGGTGAATCCAGGCAAAACGTTATTCACAGTAATCCCATGCGGAGCCAATTCGTTAGCCATGGATTTTGCCCAGCTGGCCATTGCACCCCGGGTTGTGTTGGAAACGCCCAGCCCGTCGAGCGGAGCACGCACAGAGGTGGAAATAATATTGATAATGCGACCATAGCCACTATGGATCATGCCGGGGCTCAGCAACTGAACGAGCAGATGACTGGCCAGCACATGTTGTTGGTAGGCATCCACAAATTGGTTGGGTTGTGCCTGGAGGATCGGGCCGGATGCCGGTCCTCCGCTATTGTTAACCAGGATATGGTAGGTGCGCTCGGTGGCTAAGGGTTTGATTTTTCGGCTGATATCGTCGGGGTCATTTAAGTCGAGGACTAAAAAATCGTGATCTTGTCCGGGCGCAACGCGTTGGCTGTCGAGGTCGGCAGAAATGGAAGCTAGTTCCTCTGCTGAGCGGGCAACCAGGGTTACACTGGCCCCCAAGCTAGAGAGTGCGTAGGCGGATGCTTTCCCAATTCCCTTACTGGCCCCACATACCAGGGCTCGCTTGCCGGTTAAGCTGATATTCATAGCTGTTGTTTTTATTGATAAGTAATTAACGTATGCTGAGTGCTGGGTTTAGTGTTACTCGTTGATCGTTACTGGGTACTCGTTTTTTACTCGCCGTAGCCCGCCATAGGCGGACAAGCTTTGCGCAGGCGGGTCGCTTCACTCTTCACTCCTCACCCTTCACTAGTGCTTTGTCAAGTTTGAAATTAAGGATTAATGAAACGTGAAGCGACATCGCTATGTCTCGTTGCGTCGTTGCGTCGTTGCGAGAAATTTCGGGGAGTAATCAGGCGCAATGGAAAATCCGGTAGGCTTTTTCGGGAGCTATCTGAACCCCTAAATTCATAGTTGACAGACCACTAGGTACCTTCACCAACCCTTACTTCTCAGTCGCCAGAACACTCGTTTCGCGCAGATCAGGGTTTAGCTGCTTCAATATAATCCAGGACGGCCTGTTCAAGAATAAACAAAGGTACCGAGCCATTTTGCAGAATCACCCGGTGGAAATCGCGAATATTAAATTCGTCACCCAGGGCGGCTTCGGCGATTTTCCGGAGCCGGAGGATGGAGATTTCCCCTATTTTATACGAAACCGCCTGGCCGGGCCAGCCGATATAGCGTTCTATTTCCGTTTGGCATTCGTGTAGCGAGAGGGCAGCGTGGGACGACAAATAATCCAGCGCTTTTTGTTGCGGCCAGCCATAGTAATGCATACCAACATCCACAACGAGGCGGCAGGCCCGCCACATCTCGTAGGTCAGGCGGCCAAACTGTTCGTAAGGCGTTTCATAGATCCCCATTTCGTTGCCGAGGTATTCGGCATACAGGCCCCAGCCTTCACCAAAAGCACTGATGTAATAAGAACGGCGGAAGGCCGGCCCCGCTTGCTGCTCTTCGGCCAGTGCCATTTGCAGGTGGTGACCGGGCACTGCTTCATGGAGGGTAAGGGCTGGCAGGACATACAAGGGCCGGCTTTCCAGTTTGTAGGTGTTTACCCAGTAATTGCCTGCCCGGTGGTTGAGGGCAGAGCCCGGGGAATAGCGCCCACCGGTATAATTGGGGGCTATGGCTTCCGGTACGGGTTCAACGCCATAACTCAGGCGGGGGAGTGGGTCAAAGTAGGCCGGCAGGCGGCCATCTATTTTTTTGGCCCAGTAGGAGGCTTCTTGTAACAGCTGCCGGGGGGTGGTAGCATAGAATTGCGGGTCGGTGCGCAGAAACTGGAAAAAATCGGCCATGCTCCCCTTGAAGTCAAGCTCATGCAGGATTACTTCCATTTGGGATTGAATACGGGCAACCTCCCTTTCTCCCATGGCAAAAACTTCTTCAGGGGTTAAGTTCAGGGTAGCATAATGGGTAATGCGATTGCGGTAGTAATCCTGGCCGCCCGGTATTTCGGAAATACCTACCGTCTCGCGGCAGGCAGGTAGGTAGTGCTGCTGCATGAAACGGTCAAGTTCGGCATAGGCGGGAACAATCCCGGAAAAAATCAGGTCTTTTCCAGCCGCCAGAAATGAATCACGTACCGCCGGGGCTAAGGTGCCAGGCATTTCCTGGATCCAGCGCCAGAGGATATTGTCGGCGGGGGTTGCAGCAGCGAAAGGGGCGATCAACCCCTGGTAGTTTTCAGCGATCACGCGGGGTGGCATGATTCGCCGTTCCATCCCAAGTTTCAGGAGCGCGAGGTGATCACGCAGGTATTGTGGGTAGGATTGCAGGCGGGCAAAGGCGCGGTCGACGGCGGCCCGGTTGCGCAGCGGCCGCTGTACATCATACGAGAACTCATTGTAGAAACCTCCTTCGGCATTGAACGGGATGAGATAAATTTGGTAATCCCAGGCGGCCAGTTCGTCGGCCAGGATGAATGCAAAAAGCTGGTAGTTGATGCGGTCTTCCGGGTTTAGCTTGTCGAGAATAATAGCCTTTTGGCGGGTTTGCAGGTTGCGAAAAAATGCAGCTCGCTGTTGTTCACTATCCACTGTAACCCTGGGAAAAGCATAACTCCCATCGCGTAGGAAGGAATCGCGGGCAGCAAAAAGCTGGTAGAGGGTTACTGAATCGGGATTGGGTTGACTTCCTGTTCCGGGTTGCTGTGCTTTCACCGGGGGAAAATGCCCCAGCAGGATGAATGTAACGAACAGCCCAAGAGTCCAAATATGCTTCATAACCGACAAACCTGTTGTGTGGTGAAATGGATTAACTACCGCTCACGAAGGGATTTGCTTGCCGGCGCGCCATAATCTTCTCAAAATCCAGGATGCCGACCACAGCAGCAGTACCTCTTCGTGAGGGAATTGTAATATCGTAAAAAAATAGCGGACACCATGAATACCTGGTGAGACAGGAAATTGGGCGGACAGCATACACCACTATTTGTCAATGCTTTGGGTGGTGTTCACTTGGATATTCACGCTGAAAAATTGATTTCTTCAAGAATACGATCCATAGAGCCTATTACGTTCTATTTCCATCATTTATCCAGGATCATTTAAGGGAAATTTTTCATTGTGCTGACGAGATAGATTTATCAGCGTAAGTTTCAGTGTGGTGGATTGCTATGCTTGAGCCTTGCAATTCATGCGCATGAAGTATTGATTGACCATCCTATTATCCATTTATCTAACCATAATTTTTGCCTTATGAACACACGCGTTGCTCATGGTAAACAAGGATTGCTTATCTTAAGCATGGCCCTGTTGGTTACAGCCTGCCAGAAAGAAGATCATAGCCCCGGCGGGGAAACGGAGCACTTTGAACAAGTTTATTCGTGGAAATGCTCGAGCGGGCAAAACTGTCAGGATGTATTTGATTTTGTATTTAAAAAGGGGATGAAGGTAGATTTTCGTGTTTCGAACGTTACGGATGGTTCCGTGGCACAAATTGCCTTGTATGCTCCTGGAGTTGCTTTAGGGGGAACCAACTTGTTTACGGGAACTACCAAGGAACTGCTCTGCAATTTACAAGCAGACTGTAGTAAAAATCAGAATGGACAGGCCGTAACCAGCTTTACCATTCCAACGGATGGCACCTACCGGTTTGCTGTTTCCCGCAACTGGGGTTACAGTTGTGGCAGTACCGGCAATTACCGGCTTATGGTGCACAGTAGTCAGGCTTTTAAGTTTGACCGCCAGACGGCTGATGATGAAATTGCCGCGGTTACGGAGACGCAATGTTTGTAAAATAATAGTACGATGAATAATAGATGGAACGCAAGGATTTTGCTGTGGTTGTTCGTGGTGTTTTCCAACCTGGCGGCCTATGGCCAAGCCGGCGATTATGCGCAAGCCGGATCGGCTCTGCTTCAGCAAGCTGTTGACGATGGGCAAGTGATGGGTATAGCTGCCGGATTTTCGAAGCTGGGTAAGGTCACCTGGTCGGCGGGATTAGGTTACCGCAATGCCAAGGAAGAATTGCCGTTCTCAGCTACAACCCCCACGCGGATTGCTTCCGTTACCAAGCCGTTTACGGCGGTGGCGATTATGCAATTATACGAACGGGGCGAGGTTGATCTTGATAAACCGCTGCAAACGTATTTACCGGATTTTCCAGTGAAGCAAGCAGGGGTGATCACCTTACGGCAGTTATTGGGGCATACTGCTGGCATTGACGACTACCAATCGGCAAAAGAACGGGAGAATCAGGTTCATTATCCTTCTCTGGCTGCTGCTGTCGCGTTGTTTCAGGATCGTGATTTGGTTGCCCCTCCGGGCACTGCGTTTCATTATACCACCTATGGATATGTGCTGTTGGGCCTCGTGATTGAGGAAGTGTCTGGCTTGCCGTACGAAGAATTCCTGAAAACGAATATTTGGGGGCCCGCTGGAATGAGTAATACCTGCATAGAATATCGGGGCCGGGAATATCCGGAACAATCGCTTTTGTATCACCAGTCCCGGCCGGGGAAAATTAAGGAGGCGGACGCTACCGATCTGAGTGATCGCATTCCCGGTGGAGGTATCCAGTCGACTGTGGAGGATTTGCTGAAATTTGGCGATGCGCTTATCGCAAACACCTTACTCAAACCCGACACGCAGGCGATTATGTTTGCGGATCATGGCCTTAAGCAAGAGGGTAACGGCTATGGTTTAGGTTGGTATTTGTACGGAGAAAATCCGCAGTATGGTAATGTTGTTGGGCATACAGGAGGGCAAACGGGGGCTTCCGCCATGTTTATGCTGTTACCTGCTCAGCAGACAACTATTGTGGTATTGGCAAACACTTCAGGGGCTTTGCAGCGTGTATCCAATATCGCAGTACAGCTGTTTCCGATTGCTGCCCAAGCAGGTAGCTAATTGAGGTTACCCAACCAACATAAGTTATCCCGATTTTTTTATAGGCTGACTTACTAAGCACAAACTCATTCTGCTGGAAATTTAGATGCCGACGAAGTGACAACTTGGCATCGACAGCATTAGCGCTTTAAAACACCATAAGCCCCTGCCAGTCTCTTGCCTGGCAGGTAATATTTTGCACGTCTTCCGACGTGCGTAAGTTCAATGGCCGTCACTCTGCATGTCAGAAGACATGTCATTTAGCCTAGGTTAGTCCAGAGGCTTGCCTGGGCTGGGTTAGGGTTTCATAAAGCACTAATTTAGGAACATAAGTCGCTATAACTCACTACCCATAGTGCCTGCCACTATCAACATTCGAAACGACTCCTGTTTGGAGTGTGTTTTTCAAGGCGTTTCCTCGGCGCAATCGCTAATTGCGGGAGAACAGTTTTTTGTTGCCATTGGGCTCGGTGAGCAATAGCCTGCCATTCTCAATATAATAGCGCCCTACGTGTACCTTTTGCGTTTGGCCGTTAGCCGTTACCGTCAGGTAAATCTGGTTTCCCTCGGTTGACCAAGTAACCCCCGGCATCACATTTGCCTGGCTTTGTCCGGTATCGCCGTAATAATTAGATCCACTGACCGTCGATCGGCTCCCGCCATCGATAACAGTCCCGTCGGCATTAAACGTTACCTCGGTATACGTGTTAGCGCCCATGAAGTTGTCACCGTAGCCGGAATTGTAGATTTCCTGGTGTACCCAGCTGCCCACCAGTGCGGGGTCGCGGTTGCCGGGAGCCGGTTTTGTGGGAGCCCCGGATGACGCAGGTCTGGGTGCTGTTGCAGCGGCCGGCGCAGCACCCTGGCGGGTGAGTTGCATTTCCATGGTGTTGACCTCGCCAAACACATCAATACTCATCAATAGATTCAATACGGCTCCTTGCAGGGTGCCTTGCATGCCAAAGGTTAGGCCTAGGGTACTTTCAGCGGCTGTACCGATAAGTTGATTGTCCTGGAGTGCGGCTTGCACCTGGTAGGTCTGTTGGCTGTCTTTCATCTGGCCGCTGTAGTTGCCACCGCCGAGTGCTTGCAGGGTCAGGGTGACAGGGTCGCCATTGAAAAGACCGGAAAAAGTGCCGGCAAAATTGGGTTGAGCACTGCTATTGTACTGTGCCTGAAGGCCGAGTGCGCTAATCCAAAGGAAGGTGAGCAAAGCGATTTTACGCATAGGTGGATTGATTTTGGGTTTTATACCTACCCTGGAGGAGTTGGGTATTCGGATAATGAATGGGATGGATATATTATTGTGAAGAACAGGATGAAGTATTGGTAATTTACGATTTAAGTAATTCTCATGCTGGAGTTTTTTTGTTCTTGAAAAAATACTGGCAGGAAGTAACTCAGGAACTTTTGTTTGTATTGCTACTGTGATCCTTTTTGGGGAAAAAGGATTAGACTTACCGTTTATTTATACCTTTTGCGGCCAGTATTAGATGAGTGATCTGGACGTATGTCTTTTACCACCGATGCACACCGATTTTCATGGATGGGGGGAAGGACGTTTTCCGTGTGTTTCCCTACGTATGGTTACGGAATTAAGGGTTACGAAACTTTTAAAGTTTCGTAACCCTTATACCATGGGTAAGATCACCGGTTAGAGGGCTAAATCTCAGCTATAGACCACAAAATTCAACCATGGTTTGGTAACTTCGCACCCATGCAAGCCGGGAAGAACATTTATTTTGCCTCAGACTTCCACCTGGGAGTCGATGGCGCGACGACCAGTCGGGAGCGTGAACGCCAGCTCGTCACCTGGTTGGATAGCATTGCATCGCAGGCTGAAGCCATATTCCTCGTTGGCGATTTATTTGATTTTTGGTTTGAGTACCGCCAGGTAGTTCCCCGGGGTTATGTGCGTTTGTTGGGGAAGCTGGCTGAACTTGCCGATCAGGGAATTGCCATTCACATCTTTTCCGGCAACCACGATGTATGGATGTTCGGGTATTTTGAAGAAGAACTGGGCATTCCGGTTTATCACCAGCCGATTGTCCGGGAGTTTCAGGGGCGAACGTTTTTCATTGGGCATGGTGATGGCTTGGGGCCGAATGATCGGGGGTATAAAATACTAAAGCGCATTTTTCGGAATCCTGCCTGTCAGTGGCTGTTTTCGCGGTTACATCCCAATTTTGGCTCCGGGCTGGCTAACTACTTTTCCGGCCGCAGTCGGGCGGTAAATCCTTCCCCGCCGGAGTTTCTGGGCCCGGAAGGAGAATGGCTGATTGCCTATGCCAACCGCAAACTTGAGCAAATACCTGCCGATTACTTCATCTTCGGGCACCGGCATCTCCCCATTGATTATACGCTAAAAAACGGCCGTAGCCGTTATATTAACCTGGGGGAATGGTTAAACTTCCGGTCGTATGCCGTTTTTGACGGGCAGGACCTGCAGGTACGCTTTTTTGAAAACCCCTCGGGGCAGATTTATGGCCAATAGAACCTTCTCGGCAAGCGTAGGTTGGGTGTTTACTTCATTTTTCCTGGTTTTTGTTGCTCCATTGGCAGCTCAGGAATCACTTAATACCTATAAAGTACTCTGGCAGATGCCCATGCCGGCGAATGTCGAACAGGTTGTTGCTGACAAGATGCAGCAGCTGTATATCCTAACCCCAAGTAACGAGCTGATCAAATACGATGCCCAGGGTCGAGAGTTATTCCGCTACAATAACAACACCCTGGGACCAGTGGGATCGGTAATTGTTAACGACCCTTTACAAGTACTTCTTTTCTATCCCAATTTTCAACGCCTCCTGGTGCTGGATCGCACGTTGAATATATTGACGGAGATTCCCCTGGACCCCCTGCGGTTTACCCAGGTGACCCAGGTTGGGCTAAGTCGCGATAATACCCTTTGGCTATACGATGCAGGAACCTACCGGTTGGTCCAGCTATCGCGGTCTGGGGAGGTGCTCCGCGAAAGCCCCGATTTACGGCTGCTTTTACCGAATACGCCACAAATTAGCCAGCTGGCGATTGCGGCTACCCGTATATTTCTGTTGGATGCGGAGCAGGGGGTTCTCGAATTTGATGCGCTGGGGCAATGGGTCCGTTCGCGTCCTTTGCCCGAGGTCACCGGAATTCAGGTAATGGAAAAATACCTGTTACTCACCCGGTCGGATGCTTATGCGCTGATGGATGAATGGGGGCGGGAAACACCATTGCCCATCCTGCCGACAGGGATAGAACCCCTGGCCTGGTTGCCTGGTCGGGTATATGGTCGGCGAAACGATATGTTGGTAGCACTAGCCTGGGAGTAGCTCCCTGGTCCGTTCCTCCCTTATGTGCTTAAATCGGTGCAATTGCACTTAGTCCTCCGGATGACGGCCGCCGTGGAGTTGCTCCTGGTAGGCTTTCAGGATTTCCCATTCTTCATTGAGCGCGAGGCGGGCCTGGGCTGGCCAGGTTCCGGGATCGTGCATGTGGTAACGCGGGTCAGCCGCCAGTAAAATCGCCTGTACATCATCAGGGTCGGCTTTGGCTAAATCGGCAAACGTTAGAATCCCCGCCTTCTTGAGAATCGATTCCAGTTTAGGGCCTATTCCTTCGATGACTTTCAGGTCGTCCCCTTCGCCATCGGCGGTGGGGACTGCTGTGTCGGTTACCGGGGCGGAAAGTGCGCCGCTGTTTTTCTGCTCAAGGAGGGCTTTGGCTTGACCTACCCAGTTGTCTTTTTCAATGCGTCCTTCAAAATAATTGATTGCGCGGGTAACTTCCCCAACCCGGGCACTATCCCAGCCGGCGATCTCTGCGAAAGTGGCTACGCCGATATCATTCAGTTTTTTTTCCAGGAAAGGCCCCAGGCCATCGATGAGGGTGAGATCATCCCTATCGCCTTGTTGCAGGTTTTGACGATCCTGTTGGAAAATATCGGCACCGCGATCCGTTGCTATATCTAAGACCTCCTCCTCATTGCCATTGTCAGTTGTGGATTGATCCGGTGACGTGGCCAGTAGTTTAAGGGAACCAACCTCCTGGCGTAGTTGGGCATTTTCATCCGCGAGTTGCTGCAGGCGGCTTTCGACGGCTGCCAGCCTTGACTCGGACACCTCAGCGTAATTGGGTGAGTTACTCAGTGGGCTACCGGATTGCGTGATGTCCAGGGCATCGTCGGTGGTGGTAGGAGGCACCTGTTCCAACAGGTGGGCATTACGGGCTTTTAACCCCAGAATTTGGTCATTGAGGTCTTCAATGGTTTCGGCGTAGGTGTCCGCAGTTTCGCGGAGTTTACCAAGTTCCTGGCGCAGGCTATGGGTTTCCAAAACCAGGCGGTCCCGCTCTTCTTCCAGGCGGATCTGGGCAGCCAGCGCTTCATCCAGTGCAAATTTTCCCTTTTTGAGGTCGGCTTCCTGTAGGGTCAGTTCTTCCCGAACTTGCAGGAGTTCAGCTTCCAGCGCCTGAATGCGTTGATCTTTATCCGCAACGGCCTTCCGCAATTGGCGTACCATCCGTCCGCGGAGGGAGTAGCCAGCCAGCAGGCCCAGCAAAAAAGCAATTAAGAGGAAAGCCAGAATCAAGAGGCTATCCTGGGCAAAGAATTGAGTGAAAACGTCGCGAATATCCATGTGCCGTTAATTTTAAAATTAGTGCTTTGTCAACTGAGAAATTAAGGGTTAGCGATAGTATTTGGGACCGCTACCAGACTTAGAAATTGGAAACCAGAAATCAGAAACCAGCAGGGCTTCGTTTGGTAAAAACGAGTAACGCTCGACGTTTTCTAGCACCAGCGGTAACAGTTTATCCCGACGAAGTCGGGACCGGCTTTTTGCTTCTCCCGCCAGAGGCGTACAAGTATCCGATTCCGATTTCCGATTTCCGATTCTCATTTCTCATTTCTCATTTCTCATTTCCGATTCTCATTTCTTTTCACCCTTCACTAAGGACCATTGCCAACCTTTCTTTTCAAACTTGATAGAACACTAGTCGGAGTGAGGTATTATTTTAATACAAAGTTGACCCGGCGGTTGCGTTGCCGGCCTTCGTCGGTGTTATTGGTAGCGACCGGTTCTTTTTCGCCGCGGGAGTCCACCGCAATGCGGGTGGTAGAAACCCCAAGTTCCCGGAAGTATTCCCGTGCACTGCGGGCGCGGCGCATGCCCAGATCTTTATTGTAGCGGGAGCTTCCTTTATTATCGGTATGGCCGATAATGGCCATTTTCATTTCGGGATAGAGCTCCAGGTAGGTCTTTACGGAATCGGCATAGCGAATAAAAGCTTCACCGGGCCGAAATTCGTCGGAATCGAAGGCAAAGTTGGCATCAGAGAACGTCATGTTGGTAAAGGAGAACGACTCCTTGGTAAAGTCTCCTTTATCGGTGGTAGAGTAGGCGTCGAAGGCTGCTGGCTTGAAGAGCGCTTCGTTGTTGTTCAACTGGTGGTTGAGGGTAACCCGTTCTTCTTTGATTCCCCTGCGCAGGAGTTCGATGCGGATTTCTGCGGCTCTGGCCAGTCCTAAATTTTCGAAATAGGTGGACGATATGGTGGCTTCGCTGGGGCGGTAAAGACCGGTGATCGTCAGATTCTGTTCGGGGTTGCGCTGCAGGTAAGCCGCTACCGAATCCAGAAATTGTTCGTTGTTGGCATTGAGCCGGGGCCTTACGGCAGCACTATCAAAAGCAAAGTGGTCGTAATCAGCCAGCAGGACCGAGTCACCAGCGGTGAAACGCAGATTTTTGAGCCGGATGTCCGGTTGTTCCACGATAGCGGGGATGTCCTTATCCTGGCATAACCCTCGTACCTGGCAAACGAAATACCAGCGTGCGCCCAGGGCGTAAACGGTGAAAAGCAGGAACCAAAGCAATGACCTCATGCATCCTATTTTGCGAGCTACCGGGTGTGCTCTTGCCGAATTATGGTATTAAAGTAAGCATAAATTGTGGTTTTTTCCAAATTGACAAATATCCTTGACCAAAAGGAAATTTCAACGGATCTTACCTCCGCAATGACCGGAAGCTTACTCCGGTAATCTCTTGCAGAAAAAAGAACCAGCTTATGAAGTTTCGCTGTACCAGTGATAGTATCCGCTTTCGCGTACGCAAATCGGATTTGGAAATCCTCCGAACGGAGGGACGCCTTGTAGAAACAATCCACTTTCCGGGAGGTAATGCGTTGCAGTTGGCATTATCGCTTACGGGTGCACCTTCCTTGTCGGCAGCATTTGCCAATCATACCGTTGAGGTAGGTATACCACGCGATGCCGGCCTTACCTGGATCGGTAATGAGGAGGTGGGCCTGTCGGCAGCTATTCCGGTGGCTCAGGGTGCCACCCTGCATATTTTGGTAGAAAAAGACTTTCCCTGCCGCCATACGACGGAAGCCAACCGCGATGATACCTTTCATGAGTTGGTTCCCCCCGAATTGCGTGATGATCAGTGCTAAGCCAGGGCCTGGCGAATTTGGTCCAAATGCCCGGCGTTATGCCAGGTGATTTTATCAAATTCGTCCTGGAGGGTGCGCAGCCCTGTTTCGCTGTGGACAAAGGGACGCTGTCCGTGGCTGGCGTAGTATTGCTCGGCCAGGAAGATGATTGAGCGTCGGGTAGCGTCAAATAAGGCTTTGCTAATCGGGATCGGGAAATGGCGGTAGTCGAGGTTTTTACACCAGTTGTCCTGGTCAAAAGCCCAGATGACTTGTTTAGGTTCTGCAATCACCCGCTTGATTCGCTCATGCATGACACTATCGGCATCGGCGATGTGAATGAGGATTTCCCGGACAGTCCATTTTCCCGGAGCGTAAGTTTTGGCTAAATCTTCAGCAGGGAGGTCGAAAAAGGCGAGGGTTTCTGCTCTGGTGGTCTGTAAGTTCTTGATAAGGTGGTCCATCACTATCGTTTGGAGGTGAGGTTATATGCGATCGAATTGGGTCACAGTGCGTGCGTCTACCACATCGCCGGTATGCTTGGTGCTTGCAGGTTCAAAGAGCATCAACCAAACTTCTTCTTCCGCAATGGGTTTGTGTTCGACTCCCCGGGGAATGATGATCATTTCGCCAGGGTTGAGTTCGACGGTCCGGTCGCGAAAGGCTATTTTCAGGGTACCGCGAATGATGAAAAATAACTCATCCTCGTTTTGGTGGTCATGCCAGACGAACTCCCCATTGACCTTGGCTAGTTTTACATCCTGGCCGTTGAGTTCACCAATTATTTTGGGGCTCCAGTGGTCCTGGAAGAGCGAAAATTTCTCGGCAATATTGATGACTTCCATGCTGATCTCTTTTCTTAGTACTTTGGAAAAGTAAGCAAATATGGGTTTTCGTCTCCTAAAAGATGCCTTTTTGAACCGCCGGCTGGTTATTCGTTGGGCGTTGAGCGGTTTAGAACCAGTCTCAGTCCTACCCGTTGGGCCCATTTTTACCCGCCGAAACCTTCGGTGCAGGAGGGCTACCCGCCACAGTTTGGCGTAGCCTGGCCAATTTCTGATTTCTGATTTCCCATTTCACTGCTCACTCCGGCAAACCAGTATTTCTTTAAGGCACATAGCGGTGAAAAAAACTTGGATTAATCGGAATACCCCCATTGCTGCCGGCGGTAGTCACGGATCATATTTTCAACGTGCTTCGTTACTTCCAGCGGGGGAATTTCACGTGGGTCAAAGCTGGGAAGGACCGTCCAGCTAATTCGGCAACCGGCTCGCAGGGGGTAGTTTCCCTTTGGGTTCATCCGGGAGAGGCCTTCAATAACGATGGGAACTACCCAGGCATCAGGAGCTTTCTTGAGTAAGGTCGCCAGACCGCCGGGCTGAAATTCTTTTAGTTGCCCGGTCCGCGACCGCGTTCCTTCCGGAAAGATGATTGCCGAATAGGTCTTTTCCTGAATCAGGGTGCCTAAGCGCGCAATTTCCGTCATCGCCTGCCGGCCATCCTTGCGATTGATCAGCGCAGCACCGCTTTTTTGCAAATTGTAGGAAATACTGGGGATACCTTTGGCGAGTTCTATTTTGGAAACGAAAAGGGCGGAGTAGCGCCGCAGGTGCCAGATAAGCCCCGGAATATCGTGCATACTTTGGTGGTTAGCAACGAAAATCAAAGGTCTGCCCGTAGGAGGCTTTTCCAAAAACCGGAACTGCATACGCGTACCCTGCAGTAAAAGAGTATTCGTTAGAAAGAAATTGAGGATGTCCACGGAGTGCTTATGTGCACGCGGACCGAATACCCGGAAGGCAATAACCTGGATCGGGTGGAAGATCAGTAAAAACAGCCCGAAGGCAAAAAGGACCAGACCACTTAAGAGATAATCAATAAAACGCATAGCCGGGAATTTTCCTGACAAAAGTAAAAGGATTCAGGGGAAGGAGGGCAAATTTTAGCCAATTATGTTAGGACGGCTGTACGATTTTTTCGCAAATAATTCACCATAAGTATGTGGACAAAATAATTAGTGATTATTTTTGTTCAAAAAATCATGGGCAGAAAATTAGAGGTCAAATTGAGCACTAAACAGCGAGAGGAACTAGAAACGGGTTATCGTACAGGGAAAAGCCACGCTTTTCGTCAAAGATGCCGGATGGTTTTGCTAAAATCGGAAGGCCGTTTCAGCAAAGACATAGCAGAAGTTGTAGGTGTACAGAGCCAAACCCAGATCAACACTTGGGTTCGGCGTTACAAAACAGGCTATGAAAGCCAAGGGATCCAAGTTTTGCATAACCAAGTTGGTCAAGGACGGAAGCAAAAACTGGACAAAGTTCTGGACGAGGCTGCGGTACGCCGACGGGTGGGGGAAGATCGCCAAAGGCTTTCCAAAGCCAAAGAGCTTTTAGAGACGGATTTAGATCGAAAATTCAGCCTCAAGACGCTCAAACGGTTTTTAAAAAACTTGAGTGCCGATTCAAACGCATCCGACTGAAGCCCAAAGGAAAGCCGGATAAAGAGATGTACGAAGTACGCCGAGAAATGCTAGGGTTGCTAGAAAAACAAAGTGAAGCAGGTCAAATTGATCTTTTCTACGGCGACGAGAGCCAAGTTGCAGAATCGGGTTACGTGCCTTACGGCTGGGTGTTTAAAGATGAAACGGTAGAAATCGCGGCACAAAAAGGCAAATCACTCAATATTTGGGGATTGCTCTCACGCGATAATCGGCTGTTTTTCGATACTTGCCAAGGCACTATCAACAGCGAATTCGTTTGGCAAAAACTGGACGAATTCTCCTTGAAAATCCAAAAGCCAACCGTAGTAGTGCTCGATAATGCTCGAATACATACTGCCCATAAAATCAAAGAACGTTTACAAATTTGGCAAAACAGAGGGCTATTCATTTTTTATCTACCCCCTTATTCGCCTCATCTCAATATTATCGAAAGACTTTGGAAAGAACTTAAAGCCAGGTGGTTAAAACCGACAGACTATGTTGCTACCCAAAATCTCTTTTTCGCAGTTTGGTCGGCTCTGGCCGCTGTTGGTTCAGAACTGACCATAAACTTCTCAAATTATAACTCCAATTAATTTTGTCCACATACTTATTTCCTTACATTGGTGCGAATTTATCCACCGTGTCTCTGGGGTGCTGAAGTTGTTAATGTAAGGGAGCAACTTAGGTCTCCGTTAAACGCTTGATCAAACCAAATTATATGCAACTATCTCCGTCGCGCATTGAAGTAATGCAACATATCGCCAAGGGAATGGACGATATTATCAAGGATTTTCTCACACCGGTAGAAGAGATCTGGCAGCCCAGTGATTTTTTACCTGATTCGCTAAATAAAGACTTTTTACCAGATATAAAGCTTTTGCAGGAAAGCGCCCGTGAGCTTCCATACGAATATATGGTTGTATTGGTTGGTGATTGTATCACCGAGGAAGCATTGCCTACCTATGAGTCGTGGTTAATGGGAATGCAGGGGGTTGAACAGGGCGACCACGAAGGTTGGTCGCGCTGGGTTCGCGCCTGGACTGCTGAAGAAAACCGCCATGGGGATTTGCTGAATAAGTATTTATACCTGTCAGGTCGGATCAATATGCGCGAAATGGAAGTTTCTACCCAGTACTTGATTCACGATGGGTTTGATATTGGTACGGGAGCCGACCCCTATCGCAACTTTGTTTATACGTCATTCCAGGAACTGGCAACCAATATTTCCCACCGCCGTACGGCAACGCTGGCTAAGAAGTATGGGAATAGTCATCTTTCTAAACTGTGTGGCGTGATTGCTGCAGATGAGATGCGCCATGCCCGGGCCTACAAATCTTTTGTATCCCGCATTTTTGAAATTGACCCTTCGGAGATGATGCTGGCTCTGGAAGATATGATGCGCAAGAAAATTGTCATGCCGGCGCACTTCCTTCGTGAAACCGGCGGAATGATCGGCAATACATTTTCCCATTTCTCCGATGCGGCACAACGGTTGGGAGTATACACTACCCAGGATTATATCGATATTTTGGATGGCCTGGTTAAAGAATGGGCCATTGATAAAGTACAGGATCTGAATGACGCTGGTGAACGCGCCCGGGATTACCTCATGAAGTTACCCGAACGTTTGCGCCGGATTGCCGAACGCACCCGAATTCCGGAACTGGATTACCAGTTCAGCTGGGTGGCTGGATAAGGTATGCTTAGCTAGTGGAACAAAAAAGAGCGGAACCCCAATCCGTAATCGGGGCTCCGCTCTTTTTTGTTTTCTACCCTACCGGTAGCGGGTGGGCAGCGGGCTGGGTAGTTTTTGGGAAAACAAGAGACAAGGTAGTTGGAAACGCGATCTGATGATCCCCAGGTTCCATGCCCTATCGGGAGTCGGAAGACTCCCGATAACAAGTCAAGTTTTTGTTGGAGACAATCTTCAGATTGCCGTCAGCCTGATACCACGGAATCTTCAGATTCCGTGGTATCAGGCTGCTTGGTAAAGGTAAACGCCTAGCTTAGTCTCTCCGCCAGGGCATACCTCCCGGAGGGCGATTGTCTTCCGGTTTCATGGTATAATTGCTGAGTTTGTAATTAAAGTTCAGCATGAAGTATTGCTGCAGGACTACCTGCTGTACATCTTCGATATAGAGTTCGGTAACATTACGCTGAATACTGGTATTCTGCTTGAGTAAGTCGAACACCTGCAGGTTAACTTCCCCGCGATCACCTTTGAGGAATTTCTTACCGATACTGGCATTCCACAGCCAGAAGTTCTGATCGAAGCCTTCGCCCAGGCCTTTAAAGAAGGTATTGACTACCGAAGAGCGCAGGACAATGTTGCCGGGGAAGATGATATTAACCCGGCCTTCGCTGATCTGGTTCCAGAACTGGGTATTTGATGAAGTACTCAGGGTGTTAACCGCATTGTTGAAGTTGGTCCGCGAAGAAAGGGTGAAGTCGATTTTCTCGCTAAAGTTAGAGCTGAGCGTCAGACCAACTCCGACCGATGCTGTTTTGGAAAGGTTCCGCAGGTTGTTAATCAGGCCCGGTGATTCCTGGTAACTTGCATTCAGGCTGATGTTGGCATTGGAACGCAGTGCTCTGACGGGAGCACCCCAGGTGACAAAAGAGCGAATATTCCAGTTGCCATTGATGTTTACTGGGCTGATTAACTGCCCACCCCGAGGCAAAATGATATCATTGCCCAGGTCGAGGTCTTCCGAAGCAATCAGCGTTTGATTTGTGATGTTATTCCGGTTAAGAGTGCCGCTGATATAGGCATAGAATACCGTTGATTTGCCCGGGTTGGTAGCCGAATACCGGATGCTGGTGTTATAGTTAATGGCTTGTTTCAAATCGGGGTTACCTGTGCGTAAGGCAAGCGGGTTGGAGTTGTCGATAACATCCTGTAATTGGGAAATCGACGGTGCATTGGTGCCTCCCCGCATGAACAGGCGGATATTTTTTTGTTTGTTGAATTCATACCGCGCATACCCAAAAGGCAATACGTTGAAGAAAGTCCGGTTAAAGTCGGCGGCCAGTGGATAGGTTTGGGCATTATCCAGGGCGGCCCACTGCGAGTTCATGGTCAGGCTGTATTGCATTTTTTCAGTACGCCCGCGGTAGCCCAGTCCGGCCCGTTGGGTAATCAGGCGGCTGTCAAAGACGTTGGAGAGGGTGGTGTTGAGATCGGAGTAAGCAGCATCAAAAGGAGAATAATCGAATGTCGACTTATCCGAATCATCCTGCTGAATCGTTGCGTTGTAGGTCAATTGCAGGGATGCCTTTTCGCTGAGAGGTTCGGTATAATTAACCGAAGAGTTGATGGTCCAGCCCAGTGCGTTGAGACGGCTGAACTGGTCAAGGGTATCGGTGCGCGGGTTTGCCCCGAAGAAGCTGTACTCCGAGAAAAGGTTGCTTTCACCGTTATTGTTGCGGTTGGTGGTATTTACTTCAAACGAGACTGTCCGGCCGGCTTTCGGGAAGCGGTGGCGAAACAGAATTTGGTTGTTCAGGTTTAACCCATCCAGGTTTGACAGAAAATCCAGGGCGTTGCCGTTGAGCAGGCTGCTGCCCCCAAGGGTTTGGCTGCCGGTAGCCTGGACACCATCGTTATTCTGCCAGCTCAGGCGTGTTTGAATGAGCAGCGAGTTGGTGGGGTTGATGGAGTAGTCAAAGCGGAAGTTGACCCGGTTGTTGGTGTTTTTGGTTTCGGAATCGGTATTTTCCTGGTAGGTTTGGGTAAAGTCGGCCCGATCGTTGATAATTTCCCGGTCGATAAGCTGGGCTGCAACGTTGTCCGTAAAATTATAGAAGTAGCTTCCGGAGGCTTTGATCTTTTTGCCCCAGTTATCGGAATAGTTGAGTCCAAAGGCATTGGTTTGGGCAATACCCGGCGTTTGGTCAACAAGGAAGTCGCCGGCATTATTACCACCGCGGCCACCGCCGAAGCCACCGGGGCCACCACCCCTGCCGCCTCTGCTGCCGGAAGCAACGCCGACGAGGTCTTCGCTGGAAAAATTCTGCTCATTGATATTGTTGAATTGCCCCAGGACAGTGAGGCGCAGGTCGTCCTTGAAGCGGTTCACTGCTCCACCTGCCTGGTACCTATCGTCGGAGCCATAGCCGCCGAAAACGCGACCAAAAACTCCATCACGCATATTGACACGAGTGACAATGTTGATGGTCTTGGTTGTTTGGCCACTGTTGAACCCAGAGAAAGCATCCTGCTCACTTTGCCGGTCGAAGACCTGGATCTTATCAATGACTTCCGCGGGCAGGTTTTTCAGGGCAGCAGCGGGGTCATTACCAAAGAAAGGTTTGCCGTCGATCAGCACCTCCTGGACGTTTTCGCCCTGGCTTTGCACGCGACCGTTTTCGACCACTACGCCGGGCACCTTGCGGAGCATATCTTCCGCCGAGGCATCCGGGTTAACGGTGAAAGCGGCGGCATTGAATTGCACCGTATCTTCCTTGGAGGTTGCCTGGGACGCTTGCCCCACTACCTGCACCTGGCCTAGCTCATAAGCAGCTTCTTCCAGTTTGAGCAGGCCCAGATCGGTCATCTGCTTGGTAATGGAGACTTTCTGGGTGAATTCGGTATACCCCAGGAAGGTCACCTTTAGCGTATAATCTCCTCGCTTGAGGTTAGTAAAGCGAAACTCGCCCAGATCGTTGGTAATCTGGTCGATTTCCTCACCGCCGTTAGCGGGCATCAGGAAAACGTGGGCTCCCGGTAAAACAGAAGCATCGCTGGCATCGGCAATCTTGCCGACCAGAGTAGTACCCTGCGCGCTTAGTGTTGCGGCAAACAGGAGCATTGTTAGGATGGAGAATACATTTTTCATGTCAATATCGTTGTCGGGTGGGCGTTTAGCCTTTTGTGAGTGTGTTAGGGAATTATTGTGAGGTGGTAAAGTATCCGGCAGACTGTATCTGGGGTCGTTGTTTTACGGCTGGGCCAGGATACAGCCCGTCGGAATAAGAAATTACTCACATCACTGTTTTTGAAAAAGGGGCTAATTGCCGCCTTTTTTTCCTTTTTCTTTCTTGGGCTTTTCGGGTTTATTGGCGGGAGGGGTGCCTGGGGTACCCCGGCCCTGATTCATTCGCTGCCGCATGGTTTGCCAATGGGTAAATTGGTCGGCCGTCAGGATTGCTTTCAGCTTTTGATCTTTTTCCTGGCGCATTGCCATCATGGTTTCCCGCATGGCTGACCAGTCTTCACCGGCATTCGCGCGGGCACTTTGCATTTTTTGAGCATACTCCTCATTGAGGGCTTTGACCTTTACCAGCTGCTCGGCATTCAGGTTAAGACTATCCTCGAGTAGCTTGGTTTCCTGTTCAGGGGTCATGCGCATGCCGCCAGGGCCGCCAGGGCCACCACCGGGCTGGGCCAGCAAGGCCATTGAACCAGTCATAACCAGCAGGAACGTAATAGTTGCTATCAGAATCTTTTTCATGGTGGGGATATTAAAGGTTTTATTCATTGCTGCAAAAATGCAGGCATTCCTGATGCCGGAGAAATTTATTCAATGAACACCCCAATAAAATCTATGTAACCGGAGAAAGGTGATTCATGGATAAAATCAACGGGTTGATTGAAAAAAGTAGGGTAGCCAGGTTTCAGGTGCTACCTTTAGCGCTATGACAACACTAGTTCAACCATTCAGCTGGCGCGTAGTAGCAACCCATGCCTTGTTGTGGTTAGGCATATGGATTTCGATGGCTTTTCTGATTAGCGGTGCTGATCGCCTGGACATAGGGCTCCCCCGGTCAGGAATGCTCGTCGTTGGGCAAATGATTCTGGTATATGGGAATGCAGGGATTCTTTTTCCCCGCTTATACCTCCGGAATCGATATGGATGGTACCTCCTGACGGGGCTGGTCGCCATTATCCTGGTGGCATATCTGATTCAGGAGTTTTCCGAAGAAATTCTGAAATTACCTTCCCGAACCCGATCCCGGCGGACTTCTACCCTGACCTACAGCTGGTATTTCATGTTGCGCAGTTTTCCGCTGTTTATGGCTTTCCTGTTGAGTACGATTTATCAGATAACCGGGCTTGCCCGTCGTCGGGAGCAGGAAACTGTGCAATTGCAAAAGGAAAAACTGGAGACGGAATTAAAGTTTCTGAAAACCCAGACCAATCCGCATTTTCTATTTAATGCCCTGAATAATATTTACACGCTTACGCTGATAAAATCCGACAAAGCCCCTGACTACCTAATGGTGTTGTCGGATATGTTGCGGTATATGCTCTATGAATGCAATGCGGAAAAAGTACCGCTTGCCAAAGAAATCGCCTACCTGAAGAATTATATTAGCCTGCAAATGCTCAAAGACAGCGAGGGCTTAAATATCCAGGCCACTTTTGACGAAAATCATCCTAACTTACAGATTGCGCCCATGCTATTTGTTCCCTTAGTGGAAAATGCATTTAAGCACAGTAAGATCGAAGATCGCGAACATGGTTGGATTAAACTACAGTTGCGGGTGGAAGGTAAGGTGGTGGAATTGGTGGTAGAAAATAGCCTGCCCAAGGCTGATTTCAGTAAGGACCAGGCTGGGGGTATCGGGCTCACGAATGTTGCCCGGCAGTTGGAACTTTTATACTCCGGGAAATACGAAATGGAAACGGAAGTCCATGAAGAGTCTTTCTATGCCCGCCTCAAAATAGATTTGGCATGAAAATAATGCATTGCCTGATTGTGGATGATGAGGAACTGGCACGTACTCTTTTAGAAAACTACGTTACCAAGTTGCCGCAATTGCAATTGGTCGGCAAATGCAAGCATCCGCTGGAGGCTATGCAATACCTGCAAACGCAAAAGGTGGATCTGCTCCTGCTGGATATTCAGATGCCGGAATTGAGCGGCCTGGACTTTCTGAAAATTCTCCCCCAGAAGCCTTTGGTTATCCTGACTACGGCCTATCCGGAATATGCTCTTGATGGATATGCGCTTGATGTTATTGATTACCTGCTTAAACCTATTCGGTTCGAACGCTTCGCTCAGGCTGTGAATAAAGCGGCTGAACTTTTTCGTTTACGCAGCCTGGAAGTAGAATTGGGTGAGGCGCGCGAGTCTTCCGCAACGATTCCTTCAGTACTGGATTCAGCTACCGACCCTGAATATCTCCTGGTTAAGGCGGACCATAAAATCCACCGCTTGCGCCTGGATGATATTCGTTATATCCAATCTATGCGGGAATACGTGGCTTATGTCACGCATTCGGGCCGCATCCTGGCCCTTAATTCGCTAAAAAATCTGGAAACGGAGCTTCCCGCCTCCCGCTTTTTACGCGTGCATAAATCATTTATGGTTTCCCTGGATAAAATTGACGCCTTGGAAGGCAATATGCTACGGATAGGATCCGATACTATCCCCATTGGGGCTAATTATCGGGATGAACTGCTGCGCGTTTTTTCGGCTGGAAAATAAGACATCCACACCCCAGACCAATGTCCTTTTCAGAGCATCCTTTCCGGGAAAACTGTATTTTTAAGCATTCCACCTCCCGTGCTGCGGTTTTACTGTATTGAACGGCAGGGGTTAGTATATCAATGCCAACTATGGATCCGCGAAAACGTGAACGCTATTTACTCAAGCGCCCGGCATATCCCGGTGGTGATAAGGCATTGCTGGCCTTCATCAAGGAGCACCTGCAATACCCCCCTGAAGCAATTGAAAAGGAGATTTCGGGAACGGTCCGCATCCGCTACACGATTAACTACGAAGGTAAAGTCATTCGGAGTAAAGTACTTTCTTCACTCGGCCATGGGTGTGATGAGGAAGCTCAGCGCCTGGTCGGTTTGCTGCAATTTGACGTGCCTCGCAATCATTTTCTGAAGGCCGAATTTCACAAAACGCTGAATATCCATTTTCGCTTACCTAAGCCTACCGCACCGCCTCCTGCGGTTGCTACAACCTATCAGTATACCGTGACAACCTCCCGGGAAAGCCCGGCAGCAAAGGGCCCTCCGGCATCGGAAGAGGAGAATGGGTTTTCGTATACGATTACATTGGGCTCCTGAGTCCTCTGGGGCGCCGGAAAACGCGGGTGCCATTGGTTGCCGTGTCTTAGCCCCAATCTCCGCTTCTGTCCATTTTTAACGGACAGAACCAGTATCCCAGGTTTTTCTTGTACTTTGGGTGTTTAAGCAAAACAATACATGCGCTATAAAGTAACCCTCGAATATGATGGCTCCCGTTACCGGGGGTGGCAGGTACAACAAAATGCCCGCTCAGTACAAGGAACCTTGCTTACTGCTGTCAGCCAGCTTTTTCAGCAGCCTGATGTGGAAATATATGGTTCCGGCCGCACTGATGCCGGCGTTCATGCCCTGGGTCAGGTGGCCCACCTGGATGTGAACGTCCGCTGGCAAGGTGGCGAAATCCGTGACCGGCTGAATGAAGTACTTCCGGCGGACATCAATATTTTGGCGGTGGAGTCCGTAGCTCCTGATTTTCATGCGCGCCACCATGCGGTAGCGCGCAGCTATATTTACCAGATTTCCCGCCGCCGTAATGCCTTTGGGAAACCCTTTGTCTGGTGGGTCAAAGAGCCGCTCAACGTAAAAGCGATGCAGGCTGCGGCCAAGGTACTGGAAGGCTTCCACGATTTCCAGTCTTTCTCCAATGAAAAGGGGAAAAGCAAGAGCTCACAAGTCGACGTTAAGCAAGTTAGCATTCACGAGCAAGGTGATTTGCTGGTGGTCCATCTGGTGGCTTCCCATTTTCTATGGAAAATGGTGCGGCGGACGGTAGGGATGCTAGTGGAAGTGGGTGCCGGCCGCCTGAGCAAGGATCAGGTGAAAGGTTTTTTGGAAACAGCCAGTCCTGAACCTGCCCTGTTTACTGCGCCCCCAACAGGGCTGTTCCTGGAACGGGTATACTATCCTGGCGAAACCATCAGTACCGGATTCAGGACCTTGTTATAGCGGTTTTTGTAAAATCATATCCGCCCCTTTTTCAGCGATCATATACACGGGTGCATTGGTGTTGCCACTGACAATGGTGGGCATGATAGAGGCATCGATCACCCGCAAGCCCTGAACGCCTCGTACCCGGAGTTGCTTATCGACAACGGCCTGATCATCCTGTCCCATTTTACAGGTACCCACGGGGTGATAAACCGTTTCCAGTTGTTTTTGAATGTGCAAAAAGATGCCCTCATCGGTAGTGGCATCAGGAGGGGTGATGATTTGTTTGATATGGGTGCGGAAGGCGGGGGCTTGCAGGATTTTCAGGGCTAACTTGGCACCTTCGATCAGTACCTGCCGGTCGGCTTCCTCCGCCAGGAAATTCGGCTGAATAATGGGTGCTGCTAGTGGGTCTGAACTCCCCAGGCTTACGTACCCCCGGCTTTTCGGCTTAAGCAGGGTCGGTAAAATAGACACGCCATCATTGTAGGGAAAGGTATTCAGGTCATACAAATCCACGGAATAGTCGGCTCCGATCTGCAGGGAAGCAAAGTGCAATTGCAAATCTACCCGACCCGGGCTCAGGGATGTACTGCCAAAAGCTACGGCTTCCAGCGGGCTGATGGTCAATGCTCCCCGCTTGGTGAAAAGGTACTGGATCAGGTCAAGTACTTGCTGCAGGGGCTTGATGTGGTGGTTTTGACCTTGCTGCGTGGTTGTCAGAGCTGAAACAGCAAAAAAGAGATGGTCCTGGAGGTTTTTGCCGACACCCGGCAGGGCATGCTGCACCGCAATTCCTAGTTTTTGCAATTCAGTGGGGTTACCAATCCCCGAAAGCATGAGTAACTGCGGTGAGGCAAAAGCTCCTGCGGATAGAATAACTTCTTGTCCCGCATTAATAATTTCCTTGGTTCCTTTGGGCGTAATGACTTCAACGCCCACTGCCCGGCCATTATCCAGGATAATGCGGGTAGTATGGGTTTGGGTGAGGATGGTAAGATTACTGCGTTGCTTCACCGGGTGTAAAAAGGCGGCTGCAGCACTGTGGCGTTTCCCATCCTTAATCGTAAACTGAAATAAGCCAGCACCTTCCTGGCGAGCACCATTATAATCGTCGTTGGCGGGAAATCCTGACGCCCGGCAGGCATCTACGAACGCCTGTGCGTAAGGCGTTTGAAAGCGCTTGGGGAACGTCACATTGAGTTCGCCGTTCGTGCCATGAAAAGTATTGTGGATATCCTCGTTGTGCTCCGATTTGATAAAATAGGGCAATACATCCGTATAGCCCCAGCCTGTGTTACCCAGGGCTGCCCAGTCATTATAGTCTTCGGCATTCCCCCGCACATAGGCCATCGCATTGGTGGAACTACAGCCGCCCAGGGTTTTGCCCCGCGGGAGATAGATACGCCGGTTGAGGACGTGTTCCTGGGGTTCTGTTGCAAATCCCCAGTCTACCTCGCTCCGGTGAAGCTTGGCATAGCCGGCAGGAATATGGATTTCCATTTTTTTATCAGGCCCCCCGGCTTCGATAAGTAATACCTTGTTGTGGGAATCTGCCGAAAGGCGATTGGCCAGGATACAGCCGGCACTGCCGGCACCGATGATGATATAATCGTACATCTGGTTAAGGTTTGGATGTTCTTCAGGGAACAAAATCTATATGGGAATCATCGCAAAAGGGTGATGATTTCGTCAGCTTGCAATTGCACAGGCGCACCGGGCCGGTTCGCCGGGCTTCAAAACGCACCGGTTTGAATTTCGAGCCATGGTGGGAGCCATCACAAAAGGGTTGTGATTGGCTTTTGCCACACGCGCACCACAAGTAGGCTTGTCCTTTTTCAAGGTGTACTTCCTGCGGGACAGCGTTAGCGGTGGATACTTTTTCAAAAGAGCGGGCCAGTTCGCTGCGCGGATTATCAGCAGCTACTATAGGGTACAACATCTGGGCGGTCCAGGGTTCCTTGGGGTCGTTGACCAGGCCATAGGCCGAAGGAAACTGACGGGTATAGACGGCGGTGCCAAAGAGCTGGTCCCAGAAGGAAAACATGTTGCCGAAATTGTTATTGGGATCACCAATACCATCGAGCTTAGTCTGGGCGTGGTGGGCATGATGAAAAGCCGGAGTAATGAAAATGCGCTCCAGCAGGGTCATTACCGGGCTTAGCCAGGGACGCCTGTAGAAAAAGGAATCCCAGGTAAGGGTGCTATGCGAGCTGATGATCACCGCTTGTTTAAGGATCAGCCCGATAGCCACCGCCTTGGCTCCCCCCAAAAAGGTAAAGACCCCGATCCACCATACATTGGGCATCAGAAAATAATAGAGGGCGGCATTGCGGTAGGAAACGAAAAACCCCATCTCTTCGGCCTGGTGGTGCGAGCGGTGAAGCTTCCACAACCATTCATATTCATGTGCAAAGCGATGGTACCAATACTGAAAGAAATCATCAACCAGCAGGAATACGGCCACGCCGGCGACCAAAGGCCAGCCACTGAAAATACCGTTACCGGCAGGGAAAAGGGTTTGGCAAAGGAAGAGCGTAGTGGCAAACAGCAGCGGCTTAGTCACCACCGAGAGCAGCATAAAACTACCCAATTCCATCATCCAGTCATGGCCACTGCGTTCGGTTCGTTGAGCATAGCCAGCCATTGCTTCCAGCAATCCGAAGCCGACTAAAATGCCTAAAACGATGACCATTTCACTATTGGGGATGCCAAAAAGGGGTGTGTCCATAATGCGGTTATAGCTTAGGTACGCAAATATCCCAGGGAATATACCCATCACGAAATGGTTTTCCCGAATCACCTCGCGGCAGGTATAGGGAAAATACTACTTGTTTTGCGAATTACAAAAGAGAAATCCGCAACTGAATTAAAAAGCGCACCGATAAGCGGGGTTGGCTATTATTTCTTTTGACTAAAGATCTTTTTGATCGTATTAACCAGAAAACTTTCCCCCCGGTTGGAGTGTGGATAAGGAACATCTGGTACCGGAACCTGGAGGAACTGGCACAGGGGTTCCCAGCCATCACCCGCTGAAAAAACCAAAAGTTTTTCGGGAGGTACAGTGCGGATAACCTCAGCATTCCACTGTTGAAAGAAGTCGATCATGAAGGCCCGGTCATTTATTTTTCCCTGAAAAAAGCCATTAGGCCCTTTGAGGAATCGTTGGATCCAGTTCAGCACCTTGGGGATATTGGCAGCCCGGGGCGAAAGGGCGCCGAGTAAGCGAAAAATAAAAACCAATAGTGCGGGGGGCTCTCTCAAGATCGTTTTGGAAGCGCTTTCGTACCACTTCTCCGGGTCCCTGACGGTTAATATTACTTTGGCTTCCGGGTATTGGGTCATCAATTCCCGATAATAGCGCGCTACCGGGAAGTCCACTGCCGACTGATACCTATGGAACATGGCCTCATAATCTGGCGTTTCACCGCGTTCCAATTGTTCCCAATAGGGAAGTGCTTCCACGTGTTTCATCACTTCGAACATGTGGTAACAGCGCCCGAACCCCAGTTGTTCCAGTGCAAGTTTCAATGATTCTGTTCCAGTGCGGCCCCAGCCGGCACCAATTACCTGTAAGGCCATAGGTGCATGGGTTTGTTTAGGTGTAGGAAATACAGGGTGTTTATTTCCCTAACGTTTTACCAAAGAAAGCTATGGTTCTTTGCCAGGCGAGTTTGGCGGCCGCTTTATCGTAACGGGGTCCGGCGGTATCGTTATGAAAGGCATGGTTAACTCCGTCATACATGAACAATTCATAGCTTACGCCATTCGCTTTGAGGGCGGCCTCATAGTCGGGGATGCCCGCATTGATTCGGGTGTCAAGCCCTGCGTAATGCAGCATGAGGGCAGCTTTGATTTTCGGAACATCGGCGGCAGCAGGCTGACGGCCATAGAAGGCTACGGCCGCATTGAGTTGCGGGTCGTTGACGGCCAGGTTGTTGGCCATGGCGCCTCCCCAGCAAAAGCCTACGCAGCCTGTTTTGCCGGTTGCTTTAGGGTATTGACGCAGGTAGGCTAAGCCTCCCAGGAACACCTGAAGGGCTGCCTCGGGAGTCAACTGCCCAATCCTGGTACGGGCCTCATCGGTATCTTCCGGAGTGCCTCCGAGCGGCGAGAGGCCGTCGGGTGCTATGGCCGTGTAACCAGCAAGGGCCGCCCGGCGGGCGACATCTTCAATGTGGGCGTTCAATCCGCGATTTTCGTGGATAATGACTACGCCGCTGCGCTTTTTCGGTTTGCGGGGTGCAGCCATATACGCCCGCACCGGACCGGCTTCGCTGGGGTATTCAACATAGCCGGTTTGCAGCTTGTCGGCATCAGCGGCAGTGGTATTCGCCTGGGTTAAGTTGAGTTCCAATTGCGGGAGCAAAGCCATTGCTGCTACCGTGCTACCGGCCATTTGTGCCAGGCGCTGCAGGAATTCTTTGCGGGTCATGGCGCCATGCGTGTAGGCGTCAAAGAGGTTGATGATCTTTTGGTCGAGCATGGGTAAATGTTGTGAAGCCGAAGGCTGGTGGTCAATCGCTTTTCAAGATACTATTTTTTGGGAAACTCACTTTGCTCGTGGTTTAGCAGGCTTAGAGCCGCGTGTTGCTGTCGCTCCCCGTTAGTTTAGAGTCGCTACTTGCTGCGCTCGTAGCTAGTTTAGAGACGCACCTGCGGTGCTGGTTTAGAGAGTTTACTGCGTTTATTAAGAACTATCTCCTGGCCTAAAACGCTCGTATGTTTGTCAAGCAAGTAAAAGTTCATTGAAATTAATAGTTTAGAAAGCGCCTAACACAGAGGATACCAAACCCAAGCACTCCTTGGGGAAGATGCAGATTTAGAGATAGCCCTGTGTTGGGAGGTTCTTTCGAGTCTGAATAGCATTTAAGGACTTCCGAGTATCGGATGAGCCAGCATAAGCTACGAGGAAAGACGAAAAAGGCCCACTTATTTTTTAATTTGAACTTGAGCGGTTATGAACATTATTGGTCAGCGTTTAGGCATTGACATTGCGGTAAAAAGCTTTCAGGTCTGTTTGCAAATCAAGCAGGCAGATGGTCATTGCAAAATTAAGGGTAGCCGTAGTTTTCCCAATACGCCCAGGGGTGTAGTTGCTCTCTAAACTAGCGAAGGCAGTGAGCGACTCTAAACTAGTGAGCGTAGCGAACGGCTCTAAACCAGCAGGGAGCCAAGCGACCTGCGTCTCTAAACCAGCGGAGCGTCTCTAAACCAGTTTCCTCCCCCTGATTATTTACGACTCCAATGCGAAACCCCGAAAGCCGGATGGTGCCAACTTTCGGGGTCAGTGGTATAGGAAGGGGAAGATTAGTTAGAGCGTTCCCCGCAATTCCTGCTCGCGTTCGATGGCTTCGAACAGTGCTTTAAAGTTACCTTTGCCAAACGATTTGGCACCGGCCCGCTGGATGATTTCGTAGAAAACCGTCGGACGATCGAGCACAGGCTTGGTGAAAATTTGCAGCAGGTAGCCTTCCTCGTCGCGGTCGATCAGGATGTTGAGTTTTTGCAAGGCTGCCAAATCTTCCTTGATGGAGCCAACGCGCTCCATGACGGTTTCATAGTAGGTGTCGGGGACGTAGAGAAACTCCACGCCGCGCCGCCGCAATTCACTTACCGTGTGGATGATGTCATCGGTCGCGATGGCAACGTGCTGTACGCCGGCGCCACCGTAGAAGTCGAGATACTCCTCGATTTGGGACTTTTTCCGCCCTTCGGCGGGTTCATTGATCGGGAATTTGATAAACCCGTTGCCATTGGATACGACCTTACTCATCAGGGCGGTGTATTCCGTGGAAATATCCTTGTCGTCAAACGTCACGAGGAGTTTGAAGCCCATGACGTCCTGGTAAAAATCAACCCAGCGGTTCATTTCGCCCAGTTCGACATTACCCACGCAGTGGTCCACGTAGGTCAGGCCGATGGGCTCGGATTTGAATTCACTGGTCCGGGGCATAAAGCCTGGGAGAAAAGCCCCGTTGTAGTTGGTGCGCTCTACAAAGGTATGGATGGTTTCTCCGTACGTCTTAATGGCTGCCATGACTACCTCCCCATCATCATCGTGCAGGGTACGTGGTGCAAAAGCTGATTCAGCTCCTCTTTCCAGTGCCGTTTCGTAAGCCCCGGCGGCATCATCGACCCAAAGGGCCAGGACCTTAATGCCATCACCATGCTGGTGGACGTGGCGGGCTATTTCGTGGTTAGGAGAGAGGGCGGAAGTAAGCACAAAGGTAATTTTTCCCTGGCGCAGCACGTATGAAACCCGGTCGCGGACGCCGGTTTCGGGCCCTTGGTAGGCGATCAGCTCAAAGCCGAACGCCGACTGGTAATAATGGCAGGCTTGTTTGGCATTGCCTACGTAAAACTCCACGTGATCAGTTCCTTTAATGGGGAAGGAGTCGGCAGTGGTTTGGTTTTTGGTTTTGGCTAAGGTATCCATGTTTGATTTTATTTTCAGGCTCAGGCGAGCCAGCTTTGATAATAGTTAGGATCTTCAATGGCTACTGCGGCTTCCGTCAGTTGCAGTGGACGGAATGTATCAATCATGACGGCGAGCTCCCGGGTTTCTTTGGCGCCGATGCTTTTTTCCACTGTCCCCGGGTGCGGACCGTGCGGGATTCCCCCCGGGTGTAGGGTTATCATGCCTCGTTCCACATGTTTGCGGCTCATGAAATCACCGTCGACGTAGTAGAGTACCTCGTCACTATCAATATTACTATGGTTGTAAGGGGCCGGAATGGCCTGGGGATGATAATCGTAAAGCCGCGGCACAAAGGAGCAGATGACGAATTGACGTGATTCAAACGTCTGGTGTACCGGTGGCGGCTGGTGAACCCGCCCGGTGATCGGTTCAAAATTGTGGATAGAAAAGGCGTAGGGGTAAGCGTAGCCATCCCAGCCGACGACGTCGAAAGGATGGTTGCGATAGGTATAAGGGTACAAACGGTCTTGTTTTTTGATGTAAAACAAAAACTCCCCTTGCTCATCGTGCGTTTCCAGGTCTTGCGGTTTGCGGATATCGCGTTCGCAGAAAGGGGCATGCTCCATGAGTTGCCCAAAGCTATTGCGATAGCGCTTCGGAGTTACCACCGGGCTGTAGGATTCAACGATCAACAGGCGGTTGTCAGGCGTATCAAAATGCATTTGGTAAACGGTACCGCGGGGAATGACCAGGTAATCGCCATAACCAAAGGGAATTTTACCGTACATGGTGTGTAACTGACCGGAACCTTCATGGACGAAGATCACTTCATCGGCATCTGCATTTTTGAAAAAGTACTCGGTAGTACTCTTGCGGGGTGCCGCCAGGATAATTTTGATATCCTGGTTTACCAGTACTGCTTTCCGGCTTGCCAGGTAATCATCGGTGGGCGGAACCTGGAATCCTTGCAGGCTGCGGTGCTTGAGTTGCTTGTCAAAAACCACCTTGGGGGCAACATCAATCGGGTCTCCAACCTGCAAAATTTGGGTAGGGGGGTGTACGTGGTAAAGCAGGGCGTACAAATCGCTGAATCCCTCGGTGGAGAACAATTCCTCGTGGTATAACTGTCCATCAGGACGGCGAAATTGCGTGTGGCGTTTCGGGGGCACCTGGCCGAGCTGAAAATAATGCATTAGCAACTGGTTTTATTTGGTTAGGGTAGTGCTTGGTCTATTCTGTAGGTTCGAGGTGTTGAAAAACTTTATTCAATAAGGACATCAGAGTTTCGGTTTCACCTTCGGTTAGCCCCGCCCATGCTTCCTGCCTGAACTGGCGCATATGGGGCAGTACTTCCTGAATTTTTGCTTGCCCGGCCGGAGTCAGGTGGATACAAAACCGCCGGCGGTCACCAGGATCCGGACGGCGCTCCAGAAGACCCTTGTTGACCAGCAGGTCGATCATGCGAGTAACCGTGGGGGCATCTTTGAAGACCGCTTTGGCCAGATCCAGTTGATTAATGCCAGGGGTATGTTCTACCGATTGCAACATCACCCACTGATCGATGGTAATGCCGGCATCGAGCAGCAGCAGTTGTTGCTGAAAATATTGTTTTAGGCGCTTGGCAGTCCGCTCCAGAATAAATCCAGGAATGGCCGCTTTTTTATCCTGACGAGCAAAGGGTAACGGGCTGGATGGTGTGGTCATACGCAAATTAATTAGCACAAAAATAATTGTTATACTAATTAAATCCAAATAGAATTTTAGTCCGCAATTGTTAATCGCCAAAAGTCAGGAGGAATTGGGGAGGTTAGGTGTCCGATAAGCTGGAAATCAGCCCGCCTGAGGCGGATAAACTGTTACCGGTGGCACTAGAAACAGTTGAGCAGTTTACTCAATGGAGCCCTTTCAAGGTGAACTGATTTCCAATTTCTGACCCGCCATAGGCGGACAAGCATAGCGCAGGCGGGTCTCTTCATCCTCGCCAACGTCTATTTTCCAACTCGACAAAGCGTTAGCGAAGCAGAGCTGCTTTGATTTCGGCTTCCTGGATCAGCACAATCAGTCGCCCGGCCTGGATCAGCAGTTCCTGTTCATCCTTTTTAATGGTATACTTGGTGCCGATATTGGTGAGTAGTTCAAAGAGAATCAGTTTATCGGTATCTGAAATCTGGGTGCCTTGCAATTTGATGGCCTCGGCCAGGCGCGGCATTTCGACACGGGGGTCGATCACCTCGGGAAGCGCGGCAGGGTTGTCCTTGATCAAGGCATTGAATCCGAAAAAGAAGGGAAATATACCCTGATCTTTTTCGAGATTTTCCAGTTCATTAACCAGGATTGACCGCCGGGCAGTGAGGCCACTGCCGGGAAGTTTGGCGGCAATTTTCAGCGACCAAATGGACCGTTCCCGTTTCGAGAAGGTGCTGATGTTGCCTACATTGTCGGCGTCAACGATGAAAAGGATTTTGCGGGGAGCAGCATCTTGCCGCAGGATATCAACCGCCGTGTAGAACCCAAGGTTATCGGTCATTGCCCCATCGATGATGTGCAGAAACTTGCGGTTAGGGTGGTAGCGGCTTCGCAGGGTCGTGTTGGAGATCAGCACGGGAAAGCTACCGCTGGCTTTAATCCCAACGGCCAGAGGTACCCGAAAGGGATCGAAGGTGCCATCCGAATAAAAGCGGCGCATCCGGTGCGAATAGCCATCGATATAATAATCACTAAGGACATCCGGGGTAAAAGGGAAAATAGACATCGTACTCACCACCGAACTATTGGTGATATGGTAGGGAAGGGTAACTCGATGAGTGGTGTCACTGGCGGCGACAAACATATCACCCAGGCGAATACTGCCCCCGCGGCGGCGTTTGTAACCGAGAACGTGATTGTCGATCGCACGCTCAAGGGCATCGCCGTCATCGATCGGGGTAAATAACAGCAGGGGATTGATGCTGGAAAACAGGATGGGGCGTACGTAGGAAACCGACAGGTCTTTTTTGACTTCCTGATAAACGTAATCCCGGAAATAGAAGGGAGTCGTCCGTTCAAAATAGGCATGTTCGTAGCGGGCGTTAATCAAGGCCCCTCCCGCAAAGCCACCGCCGGAAACCGTCGAGAGGTAGTCGACCTGATCCAGTGCATTCTGTCCATTGGCAACGCCGATCTGTTCAAGCCCGAGCATGACCCCTACACCGAAGTTGGCGGCCCGGGAGCCCCCCCCGGAAATGCACATGCCTACGGCCATGGTGGCATCCTGATTGGGGCGTTCCTGTACGGAGCGGTAAGCACTCAGGTCAACGCCGGGAGCAGGTACCCCGTCAGCCAGAAATTGGGTGCGATCCGTATAAATTTTAGGACTGCAGCCCGTAAGTGCGCAGCAAGCTGACCCGATAAGGATCCAGGTATTCAGGTGTTGTCGTATCATACATCCAGCATTACCCCGGAAAGATACAGAAAATGTTGGGCAGAGAAGAGTATGGTTTGTTTGACGAACGGTGGGAGCCCTTTACTGATCGGCTCATTTTTTCGGCGAACGGATAGCTTAGCGGTCCGCCATGCGCGCATGCTGTTCATTCAACCGGTCTTGTAGTAGCTTTTCCAAATCGGCGAAGTTGCACTGGAGTGCCGTGGAAGTAATGGACAGTGGAGTACCATACATTTTCATATTCCCTTCCATTAATTTGCGTTTCAGGCCACTTACCTTGTCCAAAATCCGGTTTGGATCGTTCGTGAAAATGAGCAAAAACTTGGTCGACATCACCTGCACAGTGCTAATGGCGGTTATATCCTCCCACCGGATCAGGCCAACGCTGGTTGCATTGGTATTGTCAATGATGCCGTGCTCATCAATGATCAGGCCCATGCTTTTGTCAAACATTTTTTTCAGGCCGTAGATGCCGGTTGCACCGAAGAATATTATGCCGACACCACTGATCACTTTTAGAAATGCACCCCAGAAACGGTCCTGGCTATCTGCTTGCAGCGTGAACAGCCATAAGGCTGTCAGCACCAGCAGAGCTGAACCGCCGATGCTCAGGAGAATTTTAGTTTTGCTAAGTGGGATTTCGATTTTGTCCATTTTGGGTTCTGTTTTTAGGAGTAACCAGCTCATTACCTGCGCATTTATTTAATACAGCAATACTATTATTGTAATTATTGCAGGTTTCGTTTTTTCAATTCGTTCTGTAAGGCCTCATATTGCTTGGGTTTTTTCAGGAATC
>JACJXV010000041.1 GCA_020636445.1 Lewinellaceae bacterium
TATGCCTTATTGGGCTTCATTGCCATGATTATTACCATCATCGGTTTTTCGGAGGTAAACCTGGGTTTGCCGGGACGTATTTTGTGGGTTTTGCCAATTGTTGGAGGGGTTGCCATATTTATGTTTCTTTCAGCACGTGCCGGCCAGCGATTAGGCCAGGCGGAGATGGTTCGCTTGCATCATTTTTTCGAGCAGGTAGCTTTTCCTGGTGCCTCCCCAAAATCTGCTTTGCATGAGTAAGTCGGACATGGTGTCTTTATTGAACGTACTGCCACAAACCGGTATCGTCCGCTGGCTTAGTATTCGGCCACAGCGCTTAATGCCAGTGCAAGTGGTATCCGAAGTAACGGCCGACCCTGACCAGGGGCTATTGGGTGATCATTACAGTGGTCGGAATGGCAAGCGACAGGTAACGCTCATCCAGGAGGAACATCTGGAGGTTGTCGGGAAATGGCTGAATACCGACCCTGTTGACCCTGCACAAACCCGACGAAACATGGTGATTGCCGGGTTAAACTTGCAAGCTCTGCGTGGACGGCAGTTCCAGGTTGGTGCGCAGGTTATTTTGGAAATGACAGGCGATTGCCATCCTTGCTCCCGGATGGATATGAACCTGGGCCCTGGTGGTTTCCAAGCCATGCGGGGCCATGGTGGTATTACGGCCCGTGTTGTACAGGGAGGCTTGATTCGCCTGGGAGATACGGTTCAATTAGTCGCCAATGCAGTTGGCCAGGCGGATTCTTTACCGGATTTATTTTCCTAACCGGTAGCTGAAATCGGGAAACTTGTTATTTTGCCGGCCGAAATTCCTTTTCATCGGATAAAGAAGCAAGTATGGATGCCAACATGGTCCACATTACGGTTATTGACCGCCAGGGAGTAACCCACCAGCTGGAAGGCCCTACGGATATGAATATGAATATGATGGAGCTGTGTAAAGCCCACGATTTACCGGTCAAGGGTACTTGCGGCGGAATGGCTTTGTGCTCTACCTGTCATGTATATGTGCTGAGTGACCACGAATTACGGGAAATGTCAGAAGACGAGGAAAATATGCTTGATCAGGCCTTCTTTGTTGAAGACAACTCCCGCCTGGGGTGCCAGATTCCGATCACGGAAGATTTGGATGGCCTGGTAGTGCAGCTGGCTCCGGAGACGGAAGATTAGTATCAAACACAAATCAAAAGGGATGTCCTACCAGGACATCCCTTTTGATTTACAGCTCCAGAAAAAGGTCGCTTATTGAATCGTCAACCGGCGACTAACCTGATATCCATCTACGGTAAATAGCAGGGTGTACATGCCTTTCGGAAGTTGGTATACGGGGATGGTCAGCTGCCCTTGGCGCAGGCTTCCCCAAACAGACTGCTGGATAGTCCGCCCCAGGGGATCGATGAGTTGCCAGGAAATTTCGGCTATTTCCGGCAGGTCGGCTTCAATAGTTACCATTTCAGAGGCAGGGTTAGGATAAAGCACTAACCGTCCGCCCCGGGGAAGGTCCTGGGTGGCGGTTGCTGTTCCTACCGTGACCTTGCCAATATAGGTCGCGCTACACCCCTCGGTATGCGAAGCCGTCAGGATAACAGGATATTCACCGGCACTCCGGTAGATATTGGTGGGGGTTGCATTGGTACTCGTCTGCCCGTCACCAAAGTTCCAACTGAAATTACTAGCGTTATTCGCCTGGGCTGAGAAACTAACAGGAGCTTCCCCATTGACCAGGTTGACTGTTGAATTCAGTGGTTGGAAGCTAAGGTTTAGGTTCGGGCCATTGCTGGGTACTGCAATTCGCAGAGGGGTTCGCCCACAGGGGTAGGCATAATTTATTTCCCAATCATAGAAATAGGGGTAGGTCGCACTGTTGGTGTTATCCGATTGGGTTATTCGGAGGATGCCCGGTGTTTCGTAAGGGAATTGCGTACCTGTCGTGTTGATGTACATCCCTTTCCCTAAGGATCGTTCGAGGCGGTAACCCGTTCCGGGCTCAACCTGGAAATTCAGCGTCAGGCGGTTTTGACCCGTTTTGGTAACATTGACAATACGTTGCTGGATACTACCATCCGGCGCACGCAGGATGATTCCCCGAGGCCCTACCGTTTCTACATAAACCACTACGCTTTTCAGCGTAAAGGGTGCGAAGCAGTCAAAAATCAATGGCTCAGAGGTCTCGGAATAGGCGCCTGTTCCACTATTGTCAACTTTGCCGACTTTACCATCGAAGTTCAGCTCTGCATAAAAGACGGTGTCTTTAGTCAGGGCCCCGGTAAGTAAGGAAGGACCAATCGATACCGGCGAACCCCCACTGATTCGATCGTGCCAGTGGATGGATCCCTGCCCTTGGTAATCGCTGGTCAGGAGTGCTTGTCCGCCCGGACAAATGACCGGTGTTGTGGTCGTAACCGTGGGTAATATGGCGAGATTCGTAACGTTGATTTGTTTTTTCAGGCTATTATTTAACGCGCGGGCATCCGGGAAGCCATTAGGCGTTTCGATACTGACTTGGATATCATAGCTCCCTACGGGCAGTGGAATGTCAATGACGGTATATTGGGTGCGCCCCTTGGGGGGAAGGTTTCCTGACCAGAGTGCATTGCCGAGTACCTGCCCTGTGGTAGCCCGTCGAATGACCAGGTTGAAAGCGGTGAGGGGATCTGTGCCTGCATTTTCTACTGTCACAATGGCCCCAAACCGCCCACCACAGTCTTGTAAGCGCGTTTCCACATCCAGCAGAACCACATCATTGGGTGAACTGATTGGGGGCGTAGGTTGAATCCCTTTGGCTACCAAATAGTCGTAGGCTGCTTTGACGTCAATAATGCCACGGCCATATATATTGTCTTCTCCATTAGCCCCTAAGTCGCGTGCTGATTGATATAAGGCCAGGGCTAATTCCCGGCCCGAAACTTGCGGAAAGGCTTCCTTGAGTAATAAAATGGCGCCACTGACATGCGGTGCGGCCATCGAAGTGCCACTGAGGGAGACATATTTGCCACCAGGAGAGGCAGACCGGACACCTAAGCCCGGGGCTACTACTTCGGGTTTAATATTTAACGGGCCTCCTCCGGTTGGGTTACACTGGGAAGGGCCGCGTGAAGAGAAGCTGGCAATGGGCGTGCTGCTTTGATTACCATTGACTGCTCCTACCGAAAAGGGCAGGACCGTATTCATGCTCAGGGCAGAGGGGAAACTGATCGTCAGCGAATCGGGCCCCTCATTACCCGCGGAAAAGACCACTGCAATGCCCGCCAAATCGAGGGATGTGAAGATATTGCGGTAAGTACTCGTGAAGCAATCCTGAAGGTTGAAATTTCCAGCCGGATTACCCCAGGAGTTATTAATGACATCCGGGATGTCGTCGGCCGTATTGTTATTTCCATCCGGATTAAGTGCCCATTGTAAAGCCTGAAACGTATTGACAATAGTCGACCCTAACAGCTTACAAGTTTCTCCGTTCTGATCGCGTAAGGGTAAGGGGGCGCCCATCCAACGGGCATTAAAAGCTACCCCAATGGTATCACGAGTTAGGCGGTTTAGCCCGATAATGGTGCCCGCCACATGGGTGCCATGCTCGGTACAGTAGTCGGGGGTGACCAGGCTGCCGTATGCCTGTCTGAGGGGTTCCTGATTGTAGGCAAACTGGTTGCGAAGTGCAGGGTGTTCGGTGTCCTGTCCATCATCAAGAACCAGCACTTTGCGGCCGTAGCCGGTATATCCCAATCGCCACATTGCCGGAGCATTAATGGCGACTAATCCGGGCTCAACGCCATTGGGGGTTACTGGCGCTGCTTCCGGTGCCGAAGTACGATGCCGGTAAATAGGTCGATCCCAGTCAACAAAGTTAACATCAGGATCCTGGGTGAGCTGCCAGATAAGTGGTGCCTGAGCCCGTACATAAATGATATTGGCGATCCAAAAAGACGCTATACTCTGCTGGTCCGCCTGTGGAGACCGACGGAGCCTTTCCAGCAGCCCCAACTGGGATTGCTTTGCTTTATCCTGCAATGTGTTGAGGAGCAAGCGCACGCGGTCCTCACGCGAAGGCTGATTACGTAGTGATTGTTGTTCGAAGGAGGCCAGATCAACCTGATCCCGAAGTTGAACGAGAATTCCGTAATAGGTGTCCTGCGAACCATCTTGTATTTCGTAAGCCAGGTCGGGAGCAATACGGGCCAGATTCCCTTGCGCAGCAACTGGTATGATGGACCAACTAGCAATAAGCAGCCGGGTTAACCAAATTCCCAATAAACGAGAATGTCCTGTAAGCATAATTCGTTATTTCACGGTTTCAAATGATCGTAGGTTTTGTTCTACGAAAAAGCAGATGTGGAGTTACGGGCAAAAATGCAAACTCTTCCCAAGAGTTTTAGCAAGCTGGCTAACTTTTGACGGGAATGAGCGGAATAAATCCCGGAACTTTTAGCGAGGCATTGATGGATTAGCGTTATTGGATTAAGCCAATTAACGTTTGATAATCGTCAAAAGATGCATCATCTGCCTTCATTTCCAGCAGGGGAAGTAATTCGCTGCCATAAAAGTCCTCTAATTGTCTGCGGGTGTACGTACACCTCACTTCCACCTGACCCCGGGTGATTTGGTTGGTTCGCCAGCTTAGCGTTTTCTCGATCTTTTCCAGCATACGTTGGGCGGTTTCCCGATGATCTGAGCCAGGACTTACAGCCGGGATTTTGGCAAAGGCAGCATTATTGCGCAAAACCATTTTCCCATTTTCCAAAATAAAGTAGGCTGTATGCGGTAAGTCCGTATTTTGATTTTTCTGCCAGAGATAAGCATAGAGAATCAATTGCAGGTCTTCTTCATTTTTGACGGCTTGCTCATAGCGGTGGTTGCCTCGCCATTTCAGGTCGAGAATAGCCCATTCGTCGCCACGTTGCAATACCAGGTCAGCCCGGCCTTTCAGATTAATATCGCCCAGCAGTCCTTCCAGATTGTACTCCGTTGCTGCAATAGTCCACTGGTTGCGTTGGAGCAGGTCGAGCAAACTCCAGGCAGAGAACTTAAGCCGTTTAATAAAATTAATGCGCTCGGGTTCTTTTCCATAAAGGAGCAACACGGCTCCTTCGCGGTCAAATAAGGAGGGTGTTTCCCGATCAATCCACTGGTCTACTTGCTGCTGGTTCCAGTGAATGACTCCCTCCTGCTGGAGCAGGAATTCAAAGGTTCGGTGCGCTAAATTGCCCAGCAGGGTATGGTCTTTCACGATACTCAGGATAGGGGACTTATGCAGGTGTACCTTATACTTGAACATCCAGAGGTATGGATAATAAAGCAGCCGTTCCAGGCTACTGAAGCTTTCTGACTCCCGATCCTGCAACTTGTCGAGATTGGGTAGCTCCAGAAAGGGAACAGGCCTGGCGAGCGGAGCTGGATCAACCGCATTTAACCGGGGGATATCCAATGACCGGAACAGCGTGGTCGACCAGCTACTGCGCTGATCCAGGTCGAGGGTTATTCCTGTCAGGTCACCAAAGCAGGCTTCCAGGTCGCCCAACAGTGGGTGAGGCATAACCGCGCGTCCTTCGGCAATTGCCGGGATGGCGAGGACGAGTTGTTGGTGGGTGCGTAAAAAGGGTTGCTTTCGTTGCCAGCTCATCCGGGCATTCTGATCAGCCGGAATATCCAGGAGTGTTTCATGTTCTTGTAGCCAGGTAATCTCAGGCTGATACCACCGGGAAAAGAAATAATCTGCTTCGTACTGGGTGAAGGTCCACCAAAGCAACTCAGGGATTTCAGCTACCAGGGCATGACCCTGGTAAAGGTAGGGATAATGCCCGCATTCGGCACCCCGCATCTGAATAGGGGTAGGTTCGTAAATCGTCCGGACAATTCGTTCGAGCTCCAGCCTGTTCAGCGTTTGCTCGGGGAGTGCTTCCAGCAATTCAACGATCTGGCGTGCCTGTTCTGCAACTCTGGCCAGGGGCAACGGATCGGTTTGGTGTTCCAGCGTGCGGAGTGCCCAATGTTGCACATAGCGAAAAATATCCAGCATATCCTCTTTAGGCGCCTCACCGGAACTATCGTACCGGCGCCGTTCAAACCAAAAGCGATATTCCTGGCGAATGAGGGTGATATCGAGGTCCTTTTCGCCCTGCTCAGCGCGTTGATCAAGGTCGCGAAAATACTGCTGAATCATGGCATGCCAGGTGTCACTTTGTAAGCCAGGTGTCTGCGCCATTTGAAGTGCGATACGGCTAGCTAAATCGGCTTCCAGAGGTTTAATGGCCAGGGAAACAAATTCCATGATTTTGTAGGGATCAATCGGGTTCCAGAGAAATTCCGGAGCCAGCTTGAGTACCTGGAGTGAAGGTCTGGCCAGTGTAGCAGATTGCATACCCAGGCTGGGGAGCCCTTCCTGAATAATTGCATAGTTCAGTACGCGGGATTTCTCAGGCACCAGAATTGCCGGTTGCCATTGGGGGTTACGGCGCAGCAGTGCCGCTGTCCAGGCAGCCATCTCCGTTTCCCGTTGTCCGCGCAATATAATCAGCGAGCCATCATTACGCAGTTTCGGAGCGGCCCCGCCGCCTGGCTGCAGAAGGTAATTGCGGAATTGATCCAGATCGGTAACGGCCGGTTTGGGGGTAGGGGCTGCTGCATATTGAACAGGAAAACCCGCTTGGGCAAAGGCGTCAAAAAGTTGGACCCAGTGGGCGGGGAGAATGGTTCGTGGTTCTAAAACTTGTAATTCACGGAGCGGAAATTTTCGCTGCGACCAGATCTGGCGTATTCGGGAAAAGCGATCAGCCATTCCGGGAGATAACGAATAATCGCTTTGTTGCAGTAATGCTTCCAGTTGAGCAAACGTGGCTAAGCGTTCAGGCATGTTGGGATGGATTTGAAAATCCCAACCTGACTGGCGGAGTTCATCCCGGCGACTAAGCATATCCTCCGCGGTAGCAAATTGATCAGCCTGTAGCGCCGCGCAATAGAAAGCATCGGGAGCGATTTCCAGAAATGCGAGCAGGGCCTGTCGATATTGCTCAATACGCAGGTAATCGTTGGCAGAGGTAGCGCTAGCCAACCCCAGGTGTGTTTCTAACCATTGGAGAAACCCCTGTGGACCCAGGTAGCGAATGCCACCACTGGTTTGGGCCGGTAATGGCCAGGCAGGGGTATCTAAAGCCAATCCGAAAATAATTTTCATGAAAATCGCTTATTTTGCCCCGAAGGATGATTGGTTAGGTCGCCCCAACTTCTAATAAGTGGTTCTTTGGCAAATTCCGTGTCTGGAGTCGATCAAAAATGAAGCGCAACCCTTCCATAAGTCGCTTTTACGCTTCATCCTAACGCGACCACGGAATTTGTCAAAGAAGGTAAAAATTTAGCGAACAACCAGTTGACACGATGCCCGCTATCTCAAAACCTGCCCAATATTCTGATAAAACTATATCAAATGGGCATGAGGAGGAACTAGCGATAAAAGAACTGAAGCTTCAATAACGTTTGCATGTAGCACGTGGAGGAATATCCTTGATCAACCAAAGTTGTTTTATGCACACCGAAGCGATCTAGGATTTTCGCAAAAAACCGGCTGCTGACCGAAACAACAGTACTCCTTTGCATAAGGTATAAATATCCCTATTTTATCGTTAATGAAAAGAGAATAGCCAGTTTTTTGGCGAGTGGAAGGCAATTTTGACTTGGCTACTTGGTAGAACAGACGTGGAAATTGTTTTTTAAAATATATTCAAAACCGCATTGCATGAAAACACTACTATTACTTGTTCTAGGATTCGGTGCTTTTTTGATCTTTCAGCCTGCTGCGCAGGCAGCGTTGAGCCCCGTCCGAACAACGACAGTATTAGCTCCCGAAAATTCATCGACGAAAACCGCCAAAGAGTTGCGTCGGGAAAACCGCCTTCAGCGCCTTAAAGCCAAATGGAAGGCCAGAGCTGGAAACTTAATGGATGATGGCAAATTTCGATTGGGAGCGCTGCTCCTGTTAATTGCTATTGGCCTGGCTATTTTAGCAGCATTAGGCCTGTTAAGCAGTCTGTTCAGCTTCGCAGCAGGGTTATTTGCATTAGGTGGTGTAATCCTGGTGGTGTGGTCGCTAATTGAAAATTACGGCTAAAGCCCGTTGCATCAGGAGGTGTGGGGGGTAAGTAAGAATTTATCCCCCGCATTCGACCCGCAACTGGCTGATCTGCTTCTGCCAGTACTTGCGTTGGTCGTCGAGCTCGTCGGCGTCACAAAAGTCGGACAGCTCCAAAATTGTTTCTCCCGTCACGGGAGATTCGGAAATACGAAATTCGAGGAACTCTCCCTCTTCTTCCATTTCTTCCCACTGCAATCGCAGTAATTCCGCTTCAATATCATCGATGATCGTAGCGGTTTCGGCACTTTCCCCCCAAAAGAAGGTAAAATGATCATCCCCGGCATCAACCTCATCACAAAACCATCGAACCAGACAGGACGGTGTGGTGAGAAATTGGTAGAGAATAGCCGGTGAGGCCCGGAAAACAAAGTCCATTTGCAATTTTACTCGTTCCATACATTGGAGGCCGTTGGCGAAACAGGCTGAAGGATAGTGGTTTGGGTGAAAATTCAATAAAGCTATATGGTGGTAGCTCAGCGCAATAAAAAATAAAAAAACGATAATTCCAAACGCCTGATCTTTTTTGCCACGACTATCTTCCATCCTTTTGCAAAAAATACCAGATCATTGGGTAATAAACTTGACTCGGAGCAGGAATTGGAATATTTTTGTGAGCTATAATAGGGACAAAAGGAAAATTTGGAAAATTCAAAGCAGGAAAAACGCATTGCCGGCTCCGTACGCTCGTGTACGCGAGGCGGCTTTCATTTATTTTTCATCTCCTTTAGCAAACAATTCCCTCATTAAGTCAGTTCTCGGATTGAATCATTCTCTAAACGTAATTGTGCATGAGACAACTTAAGATCACTAAGTCCATTACTAATCGGGAAAGCCAATCGCTCGAAAAGTATTTACAGGAGATTGGCAAGGTTGACTTGCTTACCCCTGAGGAAGAAGTGGAATTAGCTAAACGGATTAAACAGGGGGATCAGGCCGCCTTAGAAAAATTAACCAAAGCCAACCTTCGATTTGTGGTGTCGGTTGCCAAGCAATATCAAAATCAAGGCTTATCTCTTAGTGATCTCATTAATGAAGGCAACCTGGGTTTGATCAAAGCCGCCCAGCGATTTGATGAAACCCGAGGGTTTAAATTCATTTCTTATGCCGTTTGGTGGATTCGGCAGTCGATCCTGCAGGCATTGGCGGAACAATCGCGGATTGTCCGTCTGCCGCTCAATAAGGTTGGTTCCCTAAATAAAATTAACAAGGCCTTTTCGGAGTTGGAGCAGGAGTTCGAACGCGAACCTTCTCCCGAAGAGTTAGCTGAGTTGCTGGAGATTCCTACTGAGGAAGTAGAAACGACGCTGGGAGTTGCGGCTCGCCACGTTTCCATGGATGCTCCTTTTGTTGAAGGGGAGGATAACTCCCTGCTGGATGTACTCGAAAACTCCAGCACCCCCGGTACCGACCAGGAGCTGGACTATAACGAATCGTTACGGCGGGAAATTGAACGCTCACTGAGTACACTGACGGATCGCCAGTGCGATGTCATCAAATTGTACTTTGGTATTGGTGTCGAACACCCTATGTCACTTGAAGATATTGGTGAAAAATTTGGCCTAACACGGGAACGTGTGCGCCAGATTAAAGATAAAGCGATCAATAAGTTGCGTTCTGCCAACCGCAGTAAATTATTGAAGCACTACCTGGGGGCCTAACCCGCGCTTCGAAGTACATTAGGTGCCTGGTAAAGAGAATCCCGAATGTCGACCTGGGTTGGTATTCGGGATATTTATTTTGGAGTAGCCCAACTATAGCCTGTAGAACGTACAGCTTCCGCAAAACTCCTACCCGCCATAGACGGATAAATTGTTACCGTTGATTGGCCCGCCGGAGGCGGGTAAATTTCGGGTTTTTAGTTACTGGTTACTGGTATCTGGTTGAGCATTTTTTTACCGGCCGTAGCCTAGCGTAGACGGGCTGATTTCTCATTTCATTTCAACCCTCACCCTTAACCTAATAATTATCCAACCTTTATTTTCAAACTTGATAGAACACTAAGTGAAATCAAATAAGTTCTTACGGAAACTGTCAGGATTTTACCCGCCATAGTTGCAGCTTTAAGCGGGCTGGTCCGTTGTTAAACCCCTAACCTAGCCCAGGTAAGTCTCCGACTTACCGCAGCTATCTTGCACGTCTCAGGACGTGCGGGTGGTGGTTACGTTCACTGCGCTTACGCACGTCGTGAGACGTGCAAGATATTACCTGCCAGGCAGAGACTGGCAGGGGCTTATAGTGTTTTGTAAAACGCTGATGCTGTTGATGCGGAGAAAGTGGGGAATATTAAAATGTCCATTTACTTGCTTGTAGTAGCTTCATAGGGGGCTCAATATCCGGCAGGAGTAATTTGCTTGTAATTAGTGCTTTGTCAAGTTTGAAATTAGAGCTTAGAGAAACGTGAAGCGACATCGCTAGGTCTCGTTGCGTCGTTGCGAGAAATTTTGGTGAATAATCAGGCATAATGGAAAATCCGGAAGGTTTTCCCGGAGGATTCTAAACATCTAAATTCTCAGTTGACAAAGCCCTAGCTAATCCCCAGCTCTTCTAAAATTTTGCTTTCCTCCTGATCAAATTCAGTAATGGCCAGCGGCCGGTCGATGGTTTCTTCTAGGGAGATAAAGGTTTCGGTACGCTGAATGCCCTGGATACGCTGAATAGCGTGCAGGATGTCGCGCAGGTGATTAGTGTCGCGACAGACTACTTTGGCGAAAATGTTATACAGGCCTGTGGTGTAATGGGCAAACACAATTTCGGGAATGGCGGCTAATTCGCGGGCCACTTCTTCGTATAAGGAGCTTTTGTCGAGGTAAATTCCCAGAAATGCGCTAATGTCGTACCCTAGTTTGCCATAATCAGCGGCTAAATTATAGCCTTTGACAATGCCTGCGTCTTCCATTTTTTTCATCCGGACATGGATGGTTCCACCCGAGACAAAAAGCTTTTTGGCAATCTCTGTATAGGCTATTTTGGCATTGCGCATCAGAATAGATAATATCTGTTTATCCAGACGGTCGACTTCAGGTTGCTTATTGGTCATATTGTGTGTTGGAATAAATGGTTCTTTGTCAAATTCCGTGTTTTGGAGTGGAGCTAAAATGAAGCGTTGTGCTTCATTTTAGCTTGACCACGGAATTTGTCAAAGAAGGCAATAAATGAGAATCAACAGATTTGCAGCGCTGTTAACAGCCTGGCAAAAATAATGGAAAAAAATGATTGGATTTTAAGGAAAAAGACAAATAATGTATGAATTTTTAAATTCCGTCTATTTTTTTGTCGATTGCTACGGATTGCCGCAAAAAGTGCTGCATCTTCGCAACATTCCATTGATATAGATTGTAGTAACCGTACTTTTTCTATTTATTCCCTTTATTTCTGATGGCTATGTCGGATAATCGTCTTTCCTCAAAGCAATATCAAGTTTGGATCCCCCTGATGCTGGCCGTTACGCTGGTCGTGGGTATGTTAATTGGTACCCGCCTGCGTCAACCCCTACTCGGCCTGACCGATGAGCAGGTGGAAGCACCTCCGGTGGTGGGCTCCCAAGGCAAAGTTGAGGAGCTAATGCGTTACATCGAAGCGAAATATGTGGACGAGGTGGATCGGGATAAACTGCTGGACGAAGCCATTGAGACGGTATTAAGGCAATTGGACCCACATTCAGCCTATATCTCCCGGGATGAACTTGAGGAGGTAAATGAAGACCTGCAAGGAGAGTTCGAGGGCATTGGCGTTGAGTTTATGATTTTTGAGGATACGGTAGTGGTCGTCACTCCGCTCCGCGGAGGTCCTTCAGAGGCGGCTGGTATCCGGACCGGTGATAAAATTATTCAGGTTGGAGACTCCACCGTGGCTGGTCGGGGCGTTGATAATCAAGGGATAACCAAATTATTACGCGGGGAAAAAGGAACTGAGGTTCGGGTTGGCGTTTTACGTGGTGGAGAATCCAAACTGCGTTATTTCCTGCTAACCCGGGATAAAATTCCTGTGAATAGCATTGAAGTAGCCTATCCGGTGGACAATCGGGTGGGGTATATCCGGATCAACAGATTTAGCGCCACTACCGATACAGAATTTGTAGGCGCCCTGGAAAAACTCATTCAGGAAGATAAGATTCAAGATTTGATTATCGATTTGCGTCACAATCCTGGAGGTTATTTACAAAAAGCGACCAATATTCTTTCACAGTTGTTCCCCGAAAAAGGACGCTTGTTGGTGTATACACAAGGACGGACCTCAAATCGGAGTGATTATCTAACTTCGGGGCGGGCCTTTTTTGATGTCGGCCGGATAGTCGTACTCATTGATGAGGGCAGTGCATCGGCCAGTGAAATTTTAGCCGGAGCGGTTCAGGATCATGACCGCGGGTTTATTATTGGCCGGCGTTCCTTTGGCAAGGGGTTAGTCCAGGAACAGTATCCGTTGCGTGATGGGTCGGCACTTCGGCTGACGGTTGCCCGCTATTATACGCCATCTGGTCGGTCTATTCAACGCCCGTACACTGATCGGGATAGCTACGAGAGTGATTACCTCGACCGCTACAAAAACGGAGAATTACTTTCGGAAAATAAAATGCCCCTGGGAGATTCAACGGACTATTATACCTCTGGTGGTCGGGTTGTTCATGGTGGGGGTGGTATTATTCCCGATGTCTTCGTGCCCCTGGATACACTAGAAGTATCGGATGCTTACATGGGGGTCAGGCAATTTTTGCCCTCCTTTGTTTTTCGGTATATGGATGGGCCCCAAGCCGTCTCTCTCAACGAATACACCCTGGAAAAATTTGTTGGTAAGTACAAGGTGTCCGGTGAATTACTGGCAGCGGCACGTACCTATGCGGCAACTGAAGGGACGGTGCTTACGGATAAAGACTGGCAACGGGTGCGCCCTTTGGTAGCGCGCTTTATCAAGGCGCGTATTGGCCGGCAACTTTTTGGGAATGCAGGATTCTATGCCGTCTGGAATACAGAGGATGCTGTGCTCAGGGCAGCTTTACAGACCTTAGCCAAATCAGATACGCCACTGAGCTATAACCGCGACAAGTGACGATTTAGGTCTGTTTTTGCAGGCTGTGCGGCCGGGTAGGCCAGGTAAATCAAGTGCTTGATTAGGAAAACGAGTCCTTCGTCTGTGCAGCGGGGAACCTGACTGCGTTTTTTAGTGAGCAGTGAAGAGTCGCCTTCAACCAAGAAACCCACCCTACAGCTACACTTGGTTATTGAGTGCTGCCAAGTGCTCGGACCAAAACCAGATACCAGCAACTAGTAACTAGAAACCATTCGGTGGTAATAGTTTGCCTGCCTATGGCGGGACCAAGTCAGGGAGAAGATCAATTTGAATGAGGCACTTCGGTTGAAGGCAAAAGCCCGGCTTACTCCCGGATAAACTCAAGTTCTTCCTGACTGTCGAGATATACCACAACCGAAGGTTCATCCTGTGACTTTTCTCCTTGGCGGTATTTCTCTACATAATCAACCTGGGGAAAAACTTCCGAACTAATAGCACCAAAGTTCGGTGGGTATTCACCATCCACCAGACTGGCAGCAGTACAGAACAGCGGGATGCCCAACGTAGTGATAATGGCACGACAATAATCATCCTGTACCAAACGAACGGCGATTCCCCCATCTGGATTCAGGGCTTCAGGAGGTAAATTCCGACCGGCGGCAAAGGCGATCGTCAGTGGGCGCACATGATAAGCTAATAGGGTTTCCAGTCGCGGATGTACTTCATCGACAAACCGACGCATCATTGGGAGGGAATCAACCAGCAGCTCAAAATTTTCCACTGATTTTTGACGTTTAAGTGAAACTGCCCGGGCAACGGCTCCGGCATCATCGCTCCGGCAGGCAATGCTCCAGACGGTATCGGTAGGGAGAAGTACCAATTTACCCGCAAGTAGTGCCTCTGTCGCATTACTTAAATCAAGGTGCTGCGATAAATCTTTCGCTCCGTTAGTAGAGATCATTCAATATGCCATTATTTTAGACGTCAAATTCCACATTTCCTTCCGAACGGTTTTTTGAACAGACCGTTGTAAAAAAAAGCGTTAATGTTACAAGCCCTGGAAAAAAAGCTCTTGCGTTTTCGTCATTACGCCGTGAAAATTGGACTACCTAACATGATAATATCCAAAAAAATCGAAAGTGTTTTGTTTGAAAATTCGATTCAAGCACCTAAAACGATTAGCGTTTCGCGCATATTGTTTGCTGTGACCTTTTTATGGTTGATGGCGGCAGTGTCCTCACCTGTTAAGGCGGAACACATCATTGGCGGCGTAATTACCTACGAATGTTTAGGCTATACCAATAATAACCCAGCTTCGAATAGCCGTCGTTACCGTATCATTATGAAGGTTTATCGCGACTGTCGTGGAAGTGGTGCCGGATTTGATTCGACTCCTGGAGCATTTCCGGCGCATACGACGATATACCGGTCAGATCGGCCGACGGTCCCTGTTCGGGTTTTTTCATTTGCTCGTCCTACCGAAACCGACATTGACCCTAACCCTGGCAACTTATGTGTTGTCGTGCCGCCAAATGTTTGTGTACAGGAGGGCGTGTATGTAGAAGAAATTGATTTACCCATCCTGCCCGTTAGCTACTTTATCAGTTACCAGCGCTGCTGCCGGAATGCGACCATTTCCAATATCCAGGATCCGGCACGTACCGGAGCTACCTATTCGGTGGAAATCACACCGGAGGCACAACTTACCTGTAACAATAGCCCGGTCTTCGATAATTTCCCACCGATTGTATTGTGTGCCAATGAGCCCTTCGCCTTTTCGCACAGTGCTATTGATCGGGATGGGGATAGTTTAGTGTATGCTTTTTGTGCTCCTTTTTTGGGTGGCGGACCGGATGATAATACCCCGCGTTCCCCCAACGGTACTGCACCAGACCCCGATCAGGCGCCGCCTTACCAGACAATTTCCTTTCTAGCCCCCAATTTTACAGAACAGGCACCACTTGGCATTACCAGTGACCTGACGATCGACCCTGCGACGGGATTAATTCAGGGGGTCCCCCGGGTAATTGGTCAGTTTGTTATGGGCGTTTGCGTAAGGGAATACCGTGCCGGGCAACTTATCAGCACTATTCGCCGGGATTTTCAATTAAATGTCAGCTCCTGCGATCCCGTTGTAGAGGCATCCCTGGGGCTCGATAGCCTAAATGCCAACGGCGAATATATCGTGCAGTCCTGTGGTGGAACGGTTGTGTCACTGATTAATGAAAGCCGGGATACGCAGTATATCGAAGGTTACCGTTGGGAATTTAGTATTGCGGGTAACCAGCAAACTGTGTTGAATACCCGGGATGTGACCGTAGATTTTGGTGCCCCGGGAACGTATACGGGGCGGTTAATCCTGAATCCATTGGGCGACTGCCGGGATACGGCCGATTTATCGATTACTATTCTGCCGGAGATCCAGGCAGCCTTTACACTGGTGGGGGATACCTGTCAGACCGGACCCCTCCAGTTACAGTACCAGCAGGCTGTGGGATTGGCGACCCCCAGTACCTGGCAATGGCAATTTGGCGATGGTGGAACCAGCACCAACCGGGATCCACTCCATTCGTATACACAGCCGGGTGATTTTACCATCCGCCTGCAAGTAGAGAGTGCGGAAGGTTGTGTGGATACCACCTCCCGATCATTTCGCTATTATCCGGTACCTCCTGATCTGGAAATCAGAGCCGACATTGGGCAGGGCTGCCAGGGGCAGCAGGTTTCGTTTGCCAGTAATTCCCCTGTTAGTCCTACTGGATACCTTCGTCAGTGGGATTTTGGTGACGGGCAGACGGCCACGGGATCGTCGCCCCGGCATATATATGAGCAGGCGGGCACATTCCCGGTGAGCTTACGCATTCAGGCACCGAATGGGTGCGTCGCACTGGCGCAATTGGCACAACCTATTGCCATTGCTGAAGCGCCTACAGCAAATTTCACTTTTGATCCTGAACGCCCCTCGGCCGTAAATCCCACTGTGCAGTTTACCGATGCCTCCACGAATGCTTTTACCTGGCAATGGGACTTTGGGGGACTAGGGGCAGCAACTGAACAGGATCCGGTGTTTACGTTTCCGGATACGGGCCGGTATGTCGTCACCTTGTTGGCCGGTCATCCGAGCGGTTGTGTGGATACCGCCAGGCAGGTAATCAATGTTGTTTCATTGGTAGCGGTATATTTTCCCAACGCCTTTTCCCCCAATGACGATGGTGTAAACGATGTTTTTCGGGGCGAGGGAAGTTTCGGAACCATACAGCGAGACTTCCAGTTCCAAATCTGGAGTCGCTGGGGGGATTTGATTTTCCAAACCAATGATCCCAACGGAGCATGGGATGGCCGGGTTAATAACTACGGAGAATTATGCCCCGAAGGTGTATATCTGTATACGGTGACTTACCGCAATGAGATGGGTAAATTGAATCGATTCGTCGGCACAGTTGCATTGTTACGGTAAGGCTTGTCATCGGGTTGTAGTTTTTGATTGTATCTTGGCTATACACATGCCGTTGGGGGCTGTTCAGGTAAACCCCTGCGGCCAGCCAAAGAAAGAATAGAGAGAGGATAATCGTCAGCATAGCCCTGAGCGGTTTTCCTTAGAATTTAGAACATCGTATGCAAAGGACAAAGCGACTATCATGGCTGCCGGGGATACTGGCGGTAGTATTGATTACCCTGGTAACTCCGAGCGCCCAGGCTGGGCACATTATTGGAGGGAATATTGTATATAATTGCCTGGGGAATGGTGACTATGCATTTACCTTGAAAATTTATCGTGATTGCAATTGTACGGATTGTGCAGAGTTAGATGATATCGCTGACATTGGCATTTACCGTTGCAGTGGCGATGTTGACTGTGGTCGCCTAACACAGGCTGCCTTTTTTTCCCGGGTACAGGTACGTCTGAAATCCAAACGGAATATTGATAGGCCTGATTACCCCTGTCTGATCCCACCGAATATTTGCGTGGAGGAAGGCTTGTACGAATTCAAGCTCAGCGATTATGGGGTACGATTACCGCTCTCCAATCTGTCGTATTATGTTTCTTACCAACGCTGTTGCCGTAACGTAACTATTGCGAATATTGTTAACCCGGCGGATGCCGGGGCTACTTACTCGGTAGAGATCACCCCGGAAGCCCAGGCGGTGTGTAACCACAGTCCGGTTTTTGAGGTTTTTCCGCCCACAGTAGTGTGCGTGAATGCTCCCCTGGAATTTGATCACCGGGCCGTGGATTCGGATGGGGATTCCCTGGTTTATGAGTTTTGTGCGCCCTTTAATGGCGGCGGACCCCTGCGGGACCAGTTTTTGTATGCCACTTGCGAGGGGGCTTATCCGCAGCCTGCCTGCCCACCTCCTTATCGGCGCGTATCCTTTCGCGGGGCAGATATTTCTGCCAGCACTCCCATGGGAGGGGACCCCTACGTGATCATTGATGCCAAAACTGGTTTGATTACGGGAACGCCCAGGCGCAAAGGGCAGTTCGTGGTTGGAGTTTGTGTGAGTGAATACCGCAATGGCGTGTTGTTGAGTAAAATATTCCGGGATTTTCAATTTAACGTTGCCGACTGCGACCCTACGGTTTTTGCAGAAGTTGGGGATGCCATGCCCATTGCCGATCAGGAATACGCCGTAAACTCCTGTGGAGTGACCGATATTCAATTTGTCAACAACAGCTTTCAGCGCCAGTTTGTCAAGAATCTGGAATGGCGGTTCAATGTCAAAGGGCAGCGAATTACGTCCGGGGAGTGGGAGCCACTTATTGCCTTTCCGGGGATTGGGGAATACAACGGGCAGTTAATTCTCAACCCGGGTACTGAGTGTGGCGATACCGCAGAAATTAAAGTGACTATTTACCCGGACCTGGATGCAGATTTTACCTTTGCCTACGATACCTGTAAAGCAGGGATAGTTCAATTTACCGACCAGTCGCGATCGGGAAGTGGTTTTCTCACCAATTGGCGCTGGGATTTTGGCGATGGTAATCAAGGGCGCGGTCGACGCCCGGTCCACGTATTCCGCGAACCGGGAGATATCCCGATTACCCTGACGGTAAGAGATACCAATCGCTGTGAGGAAACCCTCACCAAAATCCTACCTTATTATCCGGTACCTGCACTGGTGGTCGTTTCTCCCATTGCCGGCGAGAATTGTGTACCCTATACGGTTCGGTTTGATAACTTATCATTTCCCATTGATTCTACCTATGATATTAGGTGGAATTTTGGCGATGGAGGAAGCAGTTCTGCCATCAGCCCGGTGCATACCTATGAAGACGTGGGAACGTTCAACGTATCCGTCAGTATTGTTTCTCCTATTGGTTGTGAAACGGATACCTTGTTTCCCAGCTTGATATCAGTATTGCCGGCCCCGGAGGCTGCTTTCGACTATTCCCCGAAGGAGCTTAGTAACCTCAATAATCGGGTAACTTTCCGCGATTTCTCAACAGGGGCGGTTTCCTGGTTCTGGGACCTGGGTACCGGGGCGACAGCCCGCGAGCGTAACCCAGTGTACGTCTTTCCGGATACGGGGCAGGTCGTTGTTTCGTTGATTGTGACGCACCCAAGTGGCTGTCGGGATACCATTCAGCAGGTCCTTGATATTAAACCGGAGACCCGCTTTTTCCTCCCCAATGCATTTACGCCGAATGCTGACGGCAAAAATGATGTTTTTCAAGGGGTAGGAATTATGTTGGGCGCTACTGATTTTCAGCTGCAAATCTGGAATCGTTGGGGCGAATTACTGTTCCGGAGTGAGGATCCACAGGAGGGGTGGAATGGCCGGATTCAAAATTCCGGGCAGGATGTACCCGAAGGAGTTTACGTTGTTTTGGTTACTTTTAGGGACCCTCGCGGGGAACCCTTTGAATATCGGGGCTTCGTAACAGTTGTTCGCTAATAAAAAACGCAGGCAGGGTTAGTTTTTTCCAAGGAGATTATTTACCTTTGCACGGCTATTTTCAGAAGCTATAATTTTTCTTTTTCAAATTGCAGAACAATGGATGCCATTAAGTTTGTGCACGAGCAGTTGACTCCATCGCGGGAACTACCTAAGTTTCGCGCCGGGGATAATGTCGTGGTAAATTACGAAATTGTCGAGGGTGATAAAAAGCGGGTACAGGCCTTTCGTGGCGATGTAATCCAGATCAAAGGTGAAGGACCGACGAAAACCTTTACGGTGCGCAAAGTATCTAATGGCGTCGGTGTTGAACGGATTTTCCCGTTTGCTTCTCCCAATATCCAGGAAGTACAAGTCCTCAAGCGCGGTAAAGTACGCCGTGCGCGCCTGTTCTACCTCCGCGACCTGGTAGGTAAGAAAAGCCGTATTAAGGAGCGTAAACTGTTCAAGCAGTAAAACTCGTTTTACTGTACAGCCGATAAGGTATGGCTTCGGCCATCGGAACGGGCGGGAATTGCTTTGGCAATCCCGCCCGTTTTTCGTTATAGTTCTTTAATGCTTTTCTGTGATTCCTTGCCTGTGAAGCGGGCCTTGGTCAGGCCAGCCTCCTTTCCCTCTGGCTCCATAAGTTGGATAAGCTAGCTTCACTTTGCACGCCGAAACCCTGAGCAAGTTAGATTTCCCTACCTCTCGTACGGCCTCCAAAAAAACATCCCGAACTTCGGACCCTGCCAAAATTCGGGATGCGCGGTATTCGTGTTGTTAATTCCGAATGCTTAGAGTTGGTTATTCGTTGGCTTTAATCAACTTCTGCGTGTTGCTTAAACTTCCGTATTGCACTCTGATCAGGTATAAACCGGGTTGTTGACCGCTGAGATCAAACGGAATCAGGTTGTCACCTGTTTGTACGGCAACACGCTTATTGTATACTGGTTGCCCGGCATTATTGAGTATTTGCAAGATAGCTGTACTACCAAATTCCAGTGCTTCAGGTAGGGTGAACAGCACGGTAAAGTGGTCAATAGCCGGATTGGGCGATGCACTTAATGGTATGCGCAGTGGCTGATCCTGTGCTGTAAACTGTCGCTGGCGAGTCGGCGTAGCAATTCCAGGAACATCATCGCGGACCTTAACTGTAACGAAATTCGTGGAGAAGTCATAGCAGTTGTCGCCAAAGGTATTGGAGGTAATTACATTTTTCCCAACAGGGTCAAATAAATCACCAGCATACGTAATGCCCCATACATGATATTCTCCCAAGGCAAGGTTGTCGAATTCGAATCCGCTGGCACTGCTAGCCAGCACATTATTGTTGACATCCGTTAAGAGGTAGCGGTACGGGGTATTGGGTGATGCACCTATTTTACGGAACGTCAGGGAATCGGAAATTCCATCTCCACCCAGCACATTTACGGTAAATAGGCTGTCGCGGGTAGCAACAGTCCCGGCTTCGGGTCGTTCGCTGACGATGGTAATAAAGTTTTCCGACAAATCATAGCAGCCGGTAGCCAGGTTGCCTGCCATTATATCGCCCCCAAAGAGCGCATTAAAGACACCGGTGTAGGCAATGCCCCATATCCGGTAAGTGCCTGCAGGAGAAGCGTCGAAATCCAGTAAAGTCGTTTCGACATCCGGGAACAAAATTCGGTTATTTTGATCGGTAATGATCAGGCGATAGTCTGTATTTTCCGGAATATTGGGTAGGTTAACGAAAATAATATCGCCCTGGCCATCCTGCGGACAAGCATAAAATACTTCCTCACCCGTAGGAGTAGTAAGGCGGCCTCCCTCGGCAAGTCCACCACGGGTAACCGTGATGACATTAGAAGCTTGCTGGAAGCAGCTGGAAGCAAGGGGCCTATTCCGTGGTAAGGTATCCCCTAGAGCAATTAGTAGCTCCCCGGTGTAAGACACACCGTAGATTTTGTACTCACCTTCAGAAAGGTTAGCCATATTCACCGTAGACGTCCTGGACACCAGGATAACTTCACCGCTGGCGTTGGTTAGTGCGTAAGCAAATCCTGCTTTACTGGTACTGGTGTTTTTAAGGGATAAAACCGGCCCTTCCTGGCTGACACAGTACCGTAAGCTGGTTTGGCCACTTTGGGTACTGATTTGGCTGGCAGTGGGTGTTTCCCGGAAAACAGTAAGGTAATTCTCTGAAAGATCATAGCAGGCATTGGAAGCCGGGGTTGTCAGAATATTGACGCCGGCCCGCAAAGCGAAGTCCCCGGTAAAGGAAACACCCCATACACGGAGTTCCCGCAAACCTGTGTTGTCGAAGTTTTGCGAGTCCCCACTCAGAATACTGAGAACAAGGTTCGACGTATTGGTGATTACATAGCGGTAGTTGCCATTAGCGATTTGACTGGTATTGGAAAAGGTTACGAGGTCTGCAATACCGTCGCTTGGACAAACGTAGAGGTTCTCACCGGTAAAGTTCGAGCTAATCCGTCCACCATCGACGGACTCCCGGACGATCCGGATAAAGTTATCGGACAGCGCAAAGCAGGCTGTGCTCAGGTTGGCGGCGGGAATGGAATCCCCTGGATTTAACGAAAGCTCACCCCGGTAGGCAAGTCCCCAAACATGGAGGATACCACCAGGCATTTGATTGAAGTCGAAACGAGCGGAATCAGCCAGGTCAAACAGGAAGCGATTTCGGTCATCGGCGACGAGGAAAGTGTAAGGACCGGCACTAGCCCCGGCTTTGCCGAAGGTAATTATATCACTTCCACTATCTCCGGAACAGAAACTGGCAGCAGCACCATCGGCGCTGATTGTGCCACCAACTGGGGCCTGATGAGAAACGGCAATAAAGTTACTGGACAGGGTATAACAAGCGTTGGAAAGGGGGGTGGTAGCCGCATTGTCGCCGGTGCCACCAGTGAAATCACCTGTATATACGAGCGTCCAGATTCGGTAAAGCCCCTGAGGCAAGTCGTTGAAATTAAAACTTAGCTGGGTTGTCAGAGATTGGATGACATTCGTCGTATCCGTAATTAGGAATAACGTAGTGCCTCTAACATTACCCGTGGCCCGGTAAGTAACCGTTGCAGAAGATTGCCCGGGGCAGGTAGCCGTAGTTGTTTTGCCATTCGCCAGAGCAATAGTTCCTCCGGCTGGGGTTTGGCGAATTACGGTAACTGAATTACTGGAAAGATCAAAGCAATCGTCAGAAAATGGTGCGCCACTGTCGATTAAGCTTCCTACGGTAGCGGTTAGGTTACCACTGTAGGCCAGGCCCAATACGGTAAAGGTGCCTTCCGGTAGAGGGTTGAAATCAAAAGCTGTGGTAGTTGTAATTCCTTCAATCCGACCGTTACGGGTAATCAAAAACGCATACTTGTCACCAACAAATCCTTGGGCTTCAAATTGGAGGACATCGCCAATGGGACCTGCCGTAGGGCACTGGAAAGTACTAAAAGTACCATCCGTTAGCCGTACAAAGCCTCCTTTGAAATCCGTTTTGATGACAGTCAGGAAATTTGTTGATAAAACGAAGCACTCATCGGTTAGCTCTTGGGCAGTAGCAGCAATTCCGGTAGTAATTTGCAAGTTCCCGGAATACGTTAACCCATGGATACGCAGCGTATCCTGGCTGTGCAGGTCAACATTGTAGGAGTCGGCTTCCGTAATCGACAGAATCCGGTTTTGGGTATCTGTAATCAGGTAGGCAAACCGGGTGCCAGTGCCAACTGCTGAATGCTTCAGGCTTACCACATCAGGCTGCCCTGCCTTACAAACAATGGCCGGGTTGTTGCGGTCGGCAAAATCAATTGTTGCGGGCTGTAAGCGTAATTTAGTCAGGCTAATAAAGTTGTCTGACCGGCTTGAACAGCCATCCGAAATAGTTGCCCGGGTAATATCATCCCCACTCTTTAGTAAGAGGTTACCAGTAAAGGAGACTCCCCAAATCCGGCACTCTCCTGGTGCTGCCACATTCAGGTCGATTGTATTCCCTACAAGAGGCAGTAAAATTCTATTTTGGGCATCAGTAAGGAAATAGCGATAGGTATCGCCCTGGGCGGAGCTGGTGTTTACAAAAACGACTACATCAGACTCATTATCGAGGCATGTAGTGTAGCTTGTTGACCCATTGCTAAGACTAACAACGCCACCCTCAACTTCCCGCCACCGAAGGGTAACGAAATTTTCGCTCAGCTCAAAGCACTCATCAGCAAGCGCAGCCTGGGTAATGTCAATGCCCTGCGTAGTGAGTAAATTACCGGTATAGGCTAGCCCATAGACCCGGAAATCCGGAGGGAATTGATTGCCTAAGAAGAAAGACATATTCGATTCTACCCGAACGAGCTTATTCAGGGTGTCTGTAATTAACAACGCGTAGGAACCATTGGTACCACTTTTTTCGAAATTTATCAGCGGGTTATTGGCGCCAGGTTCCCGGCAGAACAAGGTTTCAGCAGGCCCACTTAATTGACCACCGGCAATTTTCTGGCGGCTCAGAGAAACAAAATTGGCACTTAATTCAAAACACTCGCTGCTATGCTGGGTAAGGCCTGCATTGTCACCTACCTGGGTAAGTAAGGTTCCGGTATAAGCCAATCCCCAGACGCGTAATTCCCCCTCCGTTTGCGGGGCAATATCGAGAGCATTGGAGGTGCTGATTTGCAGTACCTGGTTATTAACATCGGTAAGCAGGTAGGCATAACTTTGGGGCAGTAATGCCGTATTGGCTAAAACTACCCGGCTTGGTCCTTCATTGTCGGCACACAATACGCCACTGGTGGAGCCGTCATTCAGGCTGATACGGGCACCATCAACAGCTACCTTGCTCACCGTGATGAAGTCCGAGGATAATTCATAGCATTCGTCTGAGAACCGGGTGCCAGTGAGATCAGCGCCGGAAGCAAAAGACAGGGATCCGGTGTAGGCAAGCCCATAAATCCGGTAGGACCCAGGCTGAATATTGTCCAGACTGAAATGACCATCCAGGGAAATGGTTACTACTTTATTCTGGCGATCGGCTAACAAGAAGATATATTTTTCGCCCTGCCCTCCTACATTCACGGCAATTACCGGAGGAGGTGAGCTGACACTGCCATAACAGAGAACGATATTTTTACTGGCATCCAGGAGTTGGACGGTACCTCCAATTGGCAGCTTCTTGGTAATGGTAACAAAATTGTTGCTCAGGCCATAGCAACCCGAAGCAAGGGGAGTTGAAAAAACAGGATCACCGGCACTTACGGAAAGTTCACCACTGTAGGCTACACTATAAACCCGGTTAATCATTCCGGGAGTTGTAGCCAGGTTAATAGTAGCGGTGGAGCTGGTACTGATTACGACGTTATTGGTGTCGGTAACCAGGTAAGCAATTTGTTCTGCACCGGCATCAGTTACGTTGAAGGTAAAGGTTCCCTGATTCGGATCATTAAGGCAGATGACGGCATCTTCCTGGCCATCTGATAAAGCAATAGTACCTCCACTGATCCGTTCGACGGTTAGCTCTACAAAATTATCCGAAAGACTGAAGCATCCGTCGCTGAGTGGAGCTGTAGCCGCATTTAATCCACTAATTGCGGTTAGCTGCCCTGCATAAGAAAGCCCCCAGATGCGGTACTTACCTGCCGGAGCAAGAGAAAGATCAAAGGTATTATCAGCACTGACCGCCAGGATTACGTTTCCTGGGTTGGTTAGCAGGTAGGCATAGGGTAGAGGAGATGAAGAAGTGTTTTCGAGGCTTATCTGCGCAGCTGTGGGGTCGTTGCCGCAAGTCAGGGCAATATCCGCACCGCCAAGCAAAGAAATGGTGCCGCCGTTGGGGTCTGCAATGGTTACATTGATAAAATTAGACGACAAGGTCGCACAACCACTTGCCAGGTCTTGCTGGTCAATAGGCAGTCCTGGCTGCCCCTGGAAATTACCTACAAAAGAAAACCCCCAAACGCGATAGTTACCATTGGCGGTTTGCGAGAAATCATATTGGTTACCGGCAATGGCTTCGATTAAAACATTGTTGGCATCCGTTAGCAGATATTGATAGTTCGTGGTACTCCCCCCGTTTTGCGAGAAAGAAACTATACCGGCATTGGGATCCTGGGCCGGGCAAACATATACCTCCGTTTGATTATCATTGGCACTTACGGTGCTGGCCGAAGGTGATTTATGTGAAACACGGATAAAGTTTTCCGAAAGACCATAACAGAAAAGAGACAGCGTGTCTGTAAATGCATTTAAACCTGGTTTGGCTACTAAAGGGCCTTTAAAGTAGATAGTGTAAATGCGATAGTCACCAGGCGGGAATGGCTCAAAGTCGAGGGACAGTCGATAAGAAATTTGCAAAATGAGGCCCTGGTCATTTGTAACAGCAAAAACAAAAGGCATATAAAAAGAGCTGGGCCGTAAATTGAGGATATTGGGTTGCCCGTCACCAGCACAGGTGGCTACTTCAGTTGCTCCACCTACCAGGGAAATAAAGGTATTATTACCGCAATAGGTCCGGATTTGCCCCCAGGAGGTGGTTGCAAAAGCCAAGGCCAGCAGGATGAAGACAATTTTGAATCGTGTAATTAGTTTCATAGAGATTATAATTAATTGCTCGCAATTAGATTGATAATAAACACATTAGTCCTTCTTGCTCAGGACAGTGGGTGATTGTTTGGGTAGTCTTAACAAAGATATGTAATATGCTCCGCGTGCTTAAGGAATCCTAAAATAATATAAAAAAATAACTCATGTGTGTTATTTCCGGGAATCTGGTGTTAACCTGAGGCAAAATTTATTTGCTGGCTTATTAAAAGGCCTGAGAGTTACCGGAAGCGCTAGGAACCGGTAAATGAGCATGCCAAGGGGAGAAGACGCAATTCTAAAGTTACAAAACTTCTACAAATATACTTGCTTGCTGCAGCAATTGGAAAAAAGGTGAAAAATGTTTGTAAAAAAAATGCGTTAATATTGGAAGTCTGTTTTTGGATTTGCCGGGAAAAGGCAATCTTAAATGCCTGAAGCAAACTCCTCGCCGGAAACCTGGTACCGGGCAAAAGAAATCGGTGTGATATCCCCCTGTTCATTTTAAACTGCTGTTCTCAGCTGGATAAACAAAGGAGCCACGTATGCCTGCCAATTGTACAAATGCGATCCTTGGGTGGTTAGTCCTTTTGGGGGCTATGCTCAGCACAAATCCACCTTCGCTGGCGGAACCAGGACCGCGTCCGTTGCAAGGCATAGTCACCGATGGGAATTATTCGGTAGAAACCTTGGTTCAGGATATTTTCGTCAAAGGTGCCTGTAAGAATATCTTCAATATCAAAGCCCGGGGGAATAAAGCGGGTATTGGGTATTTTGAAAACGGCCAGGAAACCATTGGAATTAACCGGGGTATCATTCTGGCAACAGGATCGATCAACAGTGCTAAGGGCCCCAATAATGTAGGCGATGCCAGTGGGGATTTTAAGGATACCGCAGGGGATCCTGATTTGCGACAAATGACTTCGGCACCCGTGGTTGACGCAGTTGGCATCGAGTTCGATTTCATTCCGCTTGACAGCCTGGTGACGTTTCGCTATGTTTTTGCCTCCGAGGAATATTGTGAGTTTGTAGGTTCCAAGTTTAATGATGTGTTTGGTTTTTTCGTGAGCGGACCTGGCATCAGCGGACCTTTTTCCAATGGCTCCGAAAATGTAGCCTTATTGCCAGGGACCAGAGACTATGTGTCTATTAACACCATCAATCACCGGGAGAATGCTAATTTTTTTATTAGCAATTACCGGTCCGATGATGCAAGTCGGTGTGGATTACCCTGGCAGCAATCCCCCTATCAACCCTTGATTCAATATGACGGGTTCACCAAAGTGCTGACTGCAACGCTGCGGCTAATTCCCTGTGAAACCTACCGTTTACGGTTAGTGATTGCGGACGTTTCGGACGGTAGTTATGATTCAGCCGTTTTTCTGGAAGCAGAAAGCTTCAATATTGGCGGAGTGGTAAATTTAATCGCGGGCAGCCAGGAGGGTAGGGATACCGTCCTGGAGGGCTGTTCCGGAGGCTTTTTTCGGGTTAAGCGGTTCAATCCCAACGTGGTGGATCAACCGATAACCATAGGCGTCAGGGTGAGCTCAGAAAGTAGTGCGCAGCAAGGGCTTGATTTTGCCGCCATTCCGCGCCAGGTAACGATACCCTCCGGAGAAATATACACGGACCTGCCCATCACCTTGTTGGTTGATGAAGAACAGGAGCCGCCGGAAACGATTATCCTGCAATTGGACTTCCCCTGTGCCTGTATTGCGGATACAGCTCGCCTTACCATTGTAGACCCACCTCCACTCCGCACAGGATTGCTGGATCAGACCATTTGTATTGGCGATTCCGTTCTGTTACGAGCGGCTGCCAGTGGTGGCGTGCCTGTTTATCATTATGCGTGGTCAACAGGAGACACTACAGCTATTATTGGGGTTCGCCCTGAGCGTGATACTGCTTTTACCCTCCAACTTAAGGATGCTTGCGGGAGGGTATTACTCGATACTGTAAGTTTGCGCCGACGAACGCCTCCCCGCGCCACTATAAGCGGTATTCAGGAGGTATGTATTGGCCAGCCTGCTTCATTGGCGGTTTATTTTACCGGTCAGGGGCCGCATCGGCTTACCTGGTCCATTGGTGATAGCCTGGTTGAATCCAGGCAAAACATTACCGACAACCCCTTTATCATTACTTCCCGCATGGCAGGGAAAGTGCGGTTGCTTCAATACAATGATGCTATTTGTGAAGGGGAGGTCTTCGGGCAGGGCGAAATCCGCAACTTTTACCTGCAGACGCTCGTCCGCACCCAACCGGTAAGTTGTTATGGGGGGAGTGACGGTCGTATCAACGTCGATGTAGTAGGGGGGACGAAACCCTACCAGTTCAGCTGGAATGGAGCGGAACCTGGCCCCGCCTCCCCGTCAGGGCTTACTGCTGGTGAATATTCCCTGGTAATTACGGATGCCCGACAGTGCCAAACGAGCGTCATGACTACCGTCAGGCAACCGCCACCGCTGGAGCCCGTTGTGTTTGATTGCCGGCAGTTTACCAGTCCGCTGCTTTCTTTTTCTGCTACCGGAGGAACTCCACCTTATTCCTACGGGGTGGATGGCGGCCCATTTACGGATGAAACCATCTTTCGCGGGCTGACCCCCGGTAACCAATACCTCCTGACTATTCAGGATGCGCTGGGATGTACGCTGGAACAGACGTTTATTATGCCGGCTCTTTACCGAAAAATGGTGGAACTACCTGCGGTCCAAACACTAAATTTTGGTGAGACCTATACCCTGGAACCACAACTAAATATTCCGCTAAGCCTGGTCGAAGAAATCGCCTGGGATCCCCCGGAATGGTTGAGTTGTTCGGATTGTCTTAATCCAAAGCTAATCGCACTGGATGCGGGCACTTTACGCATTAAGGTAACCGATGTTTTTGGTTGTACGGGTGGAGCCGTGATGCTGATAAAATTGGATAAGCAGCTCGACTTATTTGTCCCTACGGCTTTTTCTCCCAATGGGGATGGGATCAATGACCGCCTGGTGGTGTATGCCAATACACGGCAAATTAGGCGGATTGTCGGATTTCGGATCTTTAACCGCTGGGGAACCCAGGTCTATGCCCTCCAGGACTTTTTACCCAATGATGAACTCATCGGCTGGGATGGGATTTTTCAGAATAACCGCCTCCGGCCCGATGTTTTCGCTTACTGGATTGAAGTAGAACTGACCGATGGCACCACGCTGGTTCGCCGCGGACAAGTCAATTTAATACGTTAGCAACAAAAGAAAAACTGCCGCAGTTACCAGTACCTTTCTATTCGGCTGGTTTAAACTGCACCCCAAAACGCGCAACTGCTTCCCCACCCGGGCGCAAGGTAATCAAGCCTTCTCCGTTATTAAAGGCATCAATATTACCGGTCATGGGCTCGACCGCCACGGATTCCCTTGCTGGAGGGGTAAAAAGTTGAATAAAATTGAATTTCCCACTACCGACTTGTTGCCAATAGGTTAGTTCACCTGCTTTGCCTTTCAGTTTTAAGGTGAATTTATCCGTTCCGGGCCGGCAGGCAAAGCAATTGTCTAAAACAGTGCTTCCCAGGGCTTTTTGCTGGACAAAATCATCAAAGGCATAGCGCTTACCCGTTGGAATCATCCGTTCGTCAATGCCTACCAGGTCGGCTTCCGGCATTTGGAGTTCGGTATGATCTATTTTGGCATCTCCTAACTGGAAATAGGGGTGCCAGCCAAAACAAACCGGAATCGGGACTAACGCACGGTTCGTAAACCGCATTTCGATGTTTAGCGCATGTTGGGTTTGTAATTCAAAGGCGATCGAAAAGGTAAATGGGAAAGGATATGCTTCATGCTCGCCCTCATCGGTGTACGTACAAGTTAGCCACGCTGCCTGATTCCGGGGGGCAACCTGAGTTACCGCAAAGGGTTTGTCCATACCAAAACCGTGTAGCGCATTGCCGGTTACCGGATCGTTTTGGTCGAAGGCGTAGGTTGTCCCCTCCCAGGAATACTCGCCATGATTGAGGCGATTGGCAAAAGGGAACAAAACAGTGTTTTTGGCCCAGCGGTTAAGGTCCAGTTCGATGGGGGTAAGGTACCCGTCAAGCAGGGAGTGCCCGGCCAAGACTAATTCGAGTACACAAGACCCGGCATCCGGAACCAGGCTCAGGGTATTACCCGTGGTTTCATCCCGGAGGATATGTTTTTCATAAGGGCCAAAAGCTTCTGTTCGGTGCGTAAACATGCGGTAAAGGGGCTAAAAGATTAGAAAAAAGGCTATTGATTCGGTGGGTAGTCATGCAGGAGGCGCAGGAAGACACCATTGGACCAACCGAAGCCGTCCTGGACGGGATATTCACCCCCGCCCGATTCCAGGGACAAGTCGTAGACGTTATATTTTTCCATCATTTTCCCGGTATTGCGGAATACCTGTTCATTCAGGGCAATCCAGCGTTGGGAGATGGTGCGGGCGAGGTCGTCCTGTCCATACTGACGGAGGCCATTTACGGCCATCCATTGTAGCGGAGCCCACCCGTTAGGGGCATCCCATTGTTGACTATTGGTCACCAGTGTGGTTGTCAAGCCTCCTGGCTGGAGGAATCTCGTGCGTAAGACCTGAGCCACAGCATTGGCTTGGCCGCCGTCTGCAAGTTGAAAAAACAAGGGATATACACCAGCCAGCGATAGGACACCGGTAGGTTTTTGGGCAATGAAATCATAATCGACGAAAAACCCTTGAGAAGGGTCCCAGCAATAGCGTTGTATGGCCTGCTTTCGACGATTTGCCTTGGAGAGGTATTGTGCAGCAAGACTGCGGTCCTCTTTAAGGGTGTAGGCCCGGGATATAACCATTTCCAGGTTATACAGGAGTGCATTGAGGTCTACAGGAATAATGTCGACCGTATGGATAGTGGCTAAATCCTGGGGGTTACTTAGCCAGCGGCTGCTGAAATCCCACCCCGACTCGGCGGCTGAACGCAGATTTCGATAAGTGATATTAGCCGGGCGCTTGTTGCGTTTGGCTGTTTCAATATCGTCTGCAAACATTTCTTCACGGGGATAGTCCCCTTTATCCCAAAAACGATTGAGAATACTCCCGTCCGGGAGGCGAACTACATGCCGGACGGCAGGGTTTCCCGGGCCTAATTCCTTTTCGCCGTCCATCCAAAAGGCATATTCTTTTTCCAATTGAGGCAGATAGTGCGTCCAGATCGAATCCCCCTGCATTTCTGCCAGTACCCCTACCATCAGCGAAAAAAATGGCGGCTGCGAACGGGTTAGGAAGTAGGTGCGATTACCGTTAGGGATAAATCCTATTGTATCAATGAGGAAAGCAAAATTATCGATCATGTTGCGGATCATATCCACGCGGTTATCCTGTTGCAACCCCAGCATAGTAAAGTAGGAGTCCCAGTAGTAGATTTCCCGGAAACGGCCCCCGGGAACAATGTAGGGATGGTGCAGGGGGATGAGCGTGCCGGGGTCATGTTGATCAGGCTGCCGGGTCAATAAGGGCCACAGCGAATTGATATGGTCAGCTACCGGAGCCTGCCGGTTGCTTTTAAATTCACTGGCAGTTACCGTAGGTAATGCAAAATTGGCCTTGACAAATGTTGCCAGGTCGAAATCAGGTGCATCTTTCTCCCGCCGATAATGGGCCAGAATGGTGTCGGTAAGGGAGAGTGGGATGCAATCGACAAAGGTTTTCCCATCCGGAAAAATGCGGGCTTTTTGTACTTCGGCAAAAAGTTCTTCATACCGCTGGCGGGGCGGTATCTGCCATTTAGGGTCCTCGAGTGCAGTGAATGCCGGTTTTTTAGCATTACCCTCATTGGAATCAGGGTTGGAGCGCCGACAGTAAAGGGAAAGTGATGCAAACACAAATAACAGGATTATACCACGAGTCATGGTGTGCGATTCTTTTCTGCAAAATAGGTGAAAAAATTTAGAGCTTGTTCAAATTTTCATCCTCAAGCGAAAGAGAGCAAATTTTATACTGAACGGCATAAATACTTGGTAACATCAGTACCCATGGGTTGTTTTCGCCTGAAAGAAGCTGAATTAAACCGCTAACTGGTGGTTGTTGAGCGTTATTTTTACCCGCCGAAACCTACGGTGCAGTCGGGGCAAGGTTTTTATCCGCCTCTGGAGGGCTCACTCCGACTGCGTCAGAGCAAGTTTCTCATTCCACCGCCAACTGCTAACTGCCAACTGCCAACTGCTCACTCCAGCAAAAAATTGGCAATTATTTAAATTACACGGTATTAGTGCTATGTGAATTATCCAGAGTCACAGCATCTCATGAACGGAGCTACAGCGGCGCATTTCAGACTTCTTTGTGTTCGTTTTTTAAAACCAATTAAATCGCTGCGTGTTAGAGGGCTATTAAATTACCCTGTTCAAAGGGCTAAATGGTTTGTATGAAAACAAGAAATTATATGCGTTTGATCATTTGCTTGCTGAGTCTGGGCCTGACCTCCCTGCTTACTGCTCAGAATGGTATTATACGGGGGAAGGTAACGGATCGGTTGACCAACGAACCAGTTGCGTTCGCGAATGTGGTTATTCCCTCGTTAAATACAGGGGCTACCACCGATGAAAATGGCCAGTATGAAATTTCCAATCTCCAGCCAGGCCTCTATGACCTGACTGTAAGTTTTGTCGGTTTTCTTGATGGCAAAGCCTTTGAGATCCAGGTGTCGAATGCGCGCCCGGCTCAGGTTGACTTTGCCCTCGAACAAGTCGCCGAACAACTTGGCGAGGTGGTTATTCAGGCCTCTCCCTTTAAAAAAACAGAAGAAAGCCCGGTATCGCTGCGGACTATTGGCGTAGCCGAAATTCAGCGTAACCCCGGTGGTAACCGGGATATTTCCCGCGTAGTACAATCATTGCCTGGGGTTACCACTACGGCTTCTTTCCGCAACGACCTGATCATTCGCGGTGGCGGCCCCAACGAAAACCGCTTTTTCCTCGATGAAGTCGAGGTGCCGAATATTAACCATTTTGCTACCCAGGGGGCATCCGGTGGCCCTGTTGGGTTGATCAATGTCAACTTCATCAATGAGGTTGACTTCTTCTCGGGTGCTTTTCCCGCCAACCGGGGCAATGCCCTGAGTTCGGTATTTAATTTCCGCCAGCGCGATGGGCGGGATGATCGACTGGGAGGAACCTTTATGGTTGGGGCTACCGATATCGGCCTGATGCTGGAGGGGCCGATTGGTGATAAAACAACCTTCCTCTTCTCTGCCCGGCGCTCTTATCTGCAATTTCTATTTAAAGCAATTGGCTTACCTTTCTTACCTACCTACAATGATTTCCAGGCGAAGGTGAAAATCAAGCTGGATGAACGGAATGAACTGACCTTTATCGGCCTGGGTGCTATCGATCAGTTCGAACTCAATCTGGAAGCAAACGAAGACGAAGAAAAACAGTTTCTGCTAGACCAGCTACCTACTACGCCGCAATGGAATTACACCAACGGCTTAGTGTGGAAACACTACGGCGACCGTGGCTATTGGACCTTTGTCCTGAGCCGGAATATGCTCAACAACGAAGCATACAAGTATGCCAATAATGATGAGAGTAACCCCCAAAACCTGCTCCTCGATTACCAGTCGCAGGAAATCGAGAATAAACTGCGGGTAGAGCGTACGCTGCGCACCGGCGCTGGGTTTAAAATCAACTACGGGGTAGCCTACGAACTGGCCAGTTACAACAACCGTACCTTCAACCGGATCTTTACTTCCTCCGGGGCGCAAACCATTGATTATCGTTCGGATTTATCATTCCAGAAATATGGTGCTTTTGGTCAGTTGAGCCACACATTTGCCGACGAGCGACTGGTACTTTCACTGGGAGCCCGGGTCGATGGAAATTCCTATTCCGGAGAGATGAACAACCCATTACGGCAATTCTCGCCGCGCTTTTCCCTGGCGTATTCCTTTAATGAAAAATTAGCGCTCAATTTCAATACCGGAATTTTTTACCAGCTACCTCCCTACACCATTATGGGGTACCAGGAAGACGGCCGGTTAGTAAATCGCGACAATGGCATTCGCTATGTGGGCAATACCCAGTTAGTCGCCGGCCTGGAGTGGAATACGAACTTCAGTTCTAAAATCACCCTGGAAGGATTTTATAAGAACTATCGCCATTACCCCTTCCTCCTGCGGGATAGCGTGACGCTGGCCAATTTAGGTGGCGACTTTGGGGTTGTCGGTAATGAACCTGCTGTGCCACAATCAACGGGCCGTACCTACGGCCTGGAATTTCTCTTCCAGCAGCGCTTATTTAAAGGCTTCTACGGGATCCTGGCTTACACCCTGGGGTGGAGTGAATTCGCGGACAAAAACGGGGAGTTGATTCCTTCTTCCTGGGATGCCCGCCATATTGTTAGCCTCACTGCCGGCAAGAAACTGCCCCGCAACTGGGAAATAGGCATTAACTGGCGCTTCCAGTCGGGCTTGCCGGGTACACCTTTTGCCCCTGAATCAGCCTTAGTTGCCAACTGGATGGTGAACAACCGGGGCATTCGTAATTTCAACCAACTCAATACCCTCCGCAATGACGCCAGCAACACCCTTGATTTCCGGGTGGATAAAAAGTGGTTCTTCCCCAAGTGGAACCTCAACCTCTACTTTGATATTGAAAATGTATTTGGTAACGCAGTAGGCAATGACGAACTGGTACTTGACCGCACGTTGGATGAAACGGGTAAGCCGGTAGGCCCTGCTGTCATCGTCAATCCTGATGCACCGGCCAACCAGCAACGATACCTGCTCAAAACGATCAGTGATGCCCAGGGTACCGCCCTTCCCAGTATTGGGATTATGATTGAATGGTAGTTTGGAAATGAGAAATCAGAAATCGGAAATGAGATTCTCATTTCTCATTTCTCATTTCCGATTTCCAGTCTACCATTTCCTCAAAACCCCTATCTTACCTGCCACAAAACGCATACAGATGAGTACTGAACTAGAACAACTCCGCTATCCGGTAGGCCGCTTCGCAATGCCGGAG
>JACJXV010000042.1 GCA_020636445.1 Lewinellaceae bacterium
AATTGCCGTTGGGCGACTCCCCGTCAAGTCAGAAGCAGAGGCCCTGGCTGCCGTCGAAAAAATCAAGCGCTATGATCTGGCCCCGGAAACCTATACCGACTGGCGAAACCGCATTGCCTTCGTCGGTGATGATGAGGATGGCAACCTTCATGTAAACGATGCCAACCTCATTGCTGATGACATCCGCCAGCAGTATCCAGCCTTGAATATTGATAAAATTTTCCTGGATGCTTATCCACAGGAATCTACCTCCGGCGGGAATCGCTTCCCCTCCGTTACGGAAGCCATTAACCAATCGGTATTCAAAGGAACTCTCGCCCTAACGTATTTAGGGCACGGCAGTCCACGCGGCTGGGCCCAGGAACGGGTACTGACCATTCCCGACATTGTCAACTGGCAAAACCGCTACCGGATGCCTTTACTGGTAACGGCAACCTGCTCGTTTACGGCCTATGACGATCCGGAGTTTGTTTCGGCCGGCGAGGAAGCTTTTCTCAATCCCAATGGTGGAGCGATCGGATTACTGACAACAGTCCGGGCCGTATTTGCCAACCAGAATGCGGAGCTCACAGACCGGACCCTCGTCACTCTGTTTTCCCGTCCGGATGGTGCCATTCTCACCATTGGTGAAGCCATGCAGCGCGCTAAAAATAGTTTTACCGGTAGTTTTATCACGCTCAATTCCCGCAAATTTACGCTCATCGGTGACCCCTCCCAGCGATTGGCGATTCCGGATTTACAAGTTCGGACAACCGCGATCAACGGAAAGGCCGTTACTGAAACGTCCACCGATACCCTCCGCGCCCTGCAACAAGTCCGCATTGAAGGAGAAGTTGTTGACTTTACCGGGAACCGCCTCGAAAATTTCAATGGCATTCTTTATCCCAGTATTTTTGATAAGGTTTTCCTGGCCAAAACCCTGGCCCAGGACCGCGGTAGTTTCCCCCTGGATTTTCAGGTCCAAAAAAATATCATCTTTAATGGCCGGGCTAGTGTGCAAAATGGCCGCTTCGCCTTCACCTTTGTGATTCCCAAGGATATTAACTATGCCTTCGGTGCAGGGAAATTTAGTTTCTATGCTGCCGAAGACCTGGGTACACGCGATGCTTCGGGGAGTTTTCAAAACATCAGCATTGGGGGGAACAGTACAAATCAGGTAGGAGATGACCAGGGCCCGCAGGTGGATGTGTTTCTCAATTCAACGGACTTTGTTTTTGGTAATATTACCGGTCCAGAGCCAGTACTTTACGTACAACTGACCGACGATAATGGCATCAACGTGGTTGGGAATAGTATCGGCCATGACCTGGAGGCTACCCTGGATGAAAACACCCAGCAGATCATTGTCCTGAATGATTTTTTCTCCGCCGCCCTCGATGATTATACCCGCGGTGAGGTTCGCTATCCGCTCAGTAAGTTAAGCGAAGGACGTCATTCTATTCGGGTCAAGGCCTGGGATGTGGCCAATAATCCCGCTGAAGGGTATACCGAGTTTGTGGTTGCCAGCTCTGCGGAGATTGCCCTCGAACACGTATTGAATTACCCCAATCCCTTTACTGACCGCACCTGTTTTCAATTCGACCACAATCTTCCCAACCAAACACTGGATGTGCTGATTCAGATTTACACCATTTCCGGCCAGCTCGTCAAAACCATTGACCAGACAATTTTTTCGGACGGCTACCTACGGCGCGATGACTGTATTGCCTGGGATGGACGTGATGATTTTGGGGACCGATTAGCCCGGGGTGTTTATCTTTACCGGGTAAGTGTTCGCGCAAATATCCCCGGCAGTACCGAGTTGCGAGGAGAAAGCAAGTTTGAAAAATTGGTTTTACTAAAATAAGAAAGCATTTTTTGCGTCTAAGAGAAAATTGGCAAACCTTTTGCAGGAGACCCTATGAGAGTTTTGTCGATCGAACGCTTCCTTCTCCCCTCGGTGGGATCATTACATATTGGGCAGATACCATCCCCCCTGGCTGCCCCGTTTGATAACAGGTCATAAACACTACTACCCTACAGTGCCGATGTTCGGTTCATGCTTTCCCCGCAAGATCCGACAATAGGCAGGCTAGTTATTGATGGATGTTGCAACGGAATATCCTTGCTCAAAAAAAGGAAAAGAAAAGAAAATTGCAGCGAAGTAACCAGTTCTTGGCACTGGATTTCGAAAGCATAATCAGGACAAAAGCTAAAATGCTATATTTGCGGAACTATTTTAAAAAGTGAGTATCTCATGAAGAACGTATTACGAATTGCTATATGTACTATTGTCGCCCTGGCCTTGATGCCCCAGGCAGCATCGGCGCAGTGTTATCAGGGTGATGACGGGCGATATTACAATCTGGATGGTACCCCTTGCACCAATACGGTCGTTACAGCGGTTCCATTTTTGCGCATTGTGGCTGATGCCCGGGCCGGTGCCATGGGCGATGCTGGCATTGCCACTTCTGCCGACCCCAATGCCATGCATTTCAATGCTTCGAAGCTGGCGTTTGCTGACGAAAAATTCGGGGTTTCGGCAACTTACACGCCCTGGTTGCGGTCGTTGGGCCTTAACGATGTATACCTGGCCTATCTGACCAGTTATTACAAGTTGAGTGATCTGGAAACAGTAGGTTTTGGCCTTCGCTATTTTTCGTTGGGAAGTATCCAGTTTACCGATCCCAACGGGATGCCCCTCAACACAGGTCGCCCCAATGAATTTGAAGTAGCTGCAGCCTATGCCCGCCAACTTAGCGATCGGTTTTCAGCAGCTTTAACAGCCAAATTCATTTACTCGAACCTGGCAGCTGGTAACCTGGTCAATGGCGAAGTTATTCAACCGGGTATCGCGGGTGCCGCGGACATCTCGATGACCTACAAGGCGCCCATTGATATGAACAATGCCGAATCAGACCTCACCATTGGCCTGGCATTGACGAATATCGGTTCCAAAATCACCTATACGAATTCTTTGTTCCGGGATTTCCTTCCTGCCAATTTCGGTCTGGGTGCTGCCTGGAATGTTAACTTTGACGAATACAACTCGCTGACATTCACTACGGATATCAACAAATTACTGGTACCTACGCCTTGTCAGGGTCTTGATTGTGATCAGGATAACGATGGTCGCCCGGATTATAAAGATGTTTCGCCGATTAGCGCCATTTTCTCCTCCTGGGGTGATGCACCGGAAGGATTCAGCGAAGAACTGAAAGAATTCACCTATTCCATTGGCGCTGAGTATTGGTATGACAAGCAATTTGCGGTTCGGGCCGGTTACTTTACGGAGCACCGCCAAAAGGGGAACCGGAAGTTCTTTACCGTAGGACTGGGACTGAAGTACAACATTTTCGGACTTAACTTTTCCTATTTGGTACCAACCACTAACCAACGTAACCCATTGGATAATACACTGCGCTTTTCACTGTTGTTCGACTTTGCGCAACTTAGCGGACAGTAAACAGGTACCGGATTTGTTGTTGCCGGGTTGACAAGGTCCTTCAAACAACGCAATCCGATAACCCAAAAAGTATAAAAGGCAACGGGAGCCAGCAGTTACGCTGGCTCCCGTTATTTTTGCTGTAAACCTATAAGCCGGATTCTGTACACTGCAGCGCTTGCGCGATCCAGTGCCTCTATCATTTATCTAGCCCCGTCCTCACGAACGGGATCTATCTGCCTACCCCCCACGACGGAAACCATAGGCTTCCACAAGGCGAGCAACCCTGCCCCATTCACTTGCGTGAACGGGATCGAGGTGTACGTGGCATTTCAACCCACAAGGTTTGTCCCCCCGGGTATCACTACCCGACGGCGTGCGCTCTTACCGCACGATTTCACCCTTACCTGCCCGGGAGACCCGGACATCGGCGGTTTGTTTTCTGTGACACTCGCTGTCCACCCGGCCTTCCGGCCGGGCAGCCCACCCGTTAGGTGGTGTGGCGCTCTGCGTTGTCCGGACTTTCCTCATCGCCAGCCTTTGCTGGCTGGCGCCGCGATAGAGCAGTTTACAGCCTGGCAAAGATAGCCCTTTTTATGGGTTAGGGCAGTTAAACATCCATTGGACACCAAATTTATCGGTACAACTTCCGAAATAGGCACCCCAAAACATATCCTGTAACTCCATGGTAATTTTGCCCCCGTGCGCCAGTGCCGTAAACAGTCGATGGGTTTCTTCCCGCGTATCCGGTTCCAGGTTTATATGCACATTGTTGCCCTCGTGAACAGTAAACCCCATCGATTCGGGGGCATCCGACCCCATAAGTATATGACCACCGGTTATGGGCAGTTCAATATGCATGACCAAATCCTGATCAGCCGGGTCCATCGGCGGAACGCCTTCCATTACGGGAATGTCCTTAAAGCGAGCAATTCCCCCTCCGGTAAAATCACCGCCAAATATTCCCTGGTAAAAGTGAAAAGCCTCCTCCGTATGCCGGGGAAAATTGAGATACGTGCTAGTACGTGCCATTATGTTTGTTTTGTTTCAAATATAAAACAAATTGTTTTCTTTGTCAATAGTGATTTTATCCTTTTTTAAAAGATGTTCCAAGGTAAAATGGGTTAGCTGTTGGCTGGCGTATTGAATTGGCGCAATTTTTGCTAAATTCCCATCAGTGATTCAGTAAACAGGATCGCTGAGTAACCCAAGGGCATTCCTTGCGTATGAATCAAACAGTGAAAGCGCAGCTAAATATCTTTAAACGCGGATTAGCCTGGGGTGTCCCCTTGGTTTTCCTGCTCGGCATTGGTGCCTGGCTGGGGCAAGCCACCTTATGGGAGTCTTTCTTCCCCGGCGGGGTTAGTCCTGCCGGATTGTTTCTTACTAGTCTGTCAATACTCATCGCTACGCTGTTGTATCGGCCTCGCCCGCCTTTTCCATTTCTGCCGAATCCAGGGTGGTGGCAGGGCTTTATTCGCTATGCCGCTGTAATGGTATTATTGGTTGGGCTATCCAGATTACTACAATGGCTTATGTTGGGTGCCCGTGAGCCCTTAGCCCTTGACAACCTGTTCCGCATGGGATCCAGCGGTCTTGCGGTGCTTTGCAGTTTAATTTTTCTGTTGATCGCTTTTTTTCGCATTTCGTTCCCGTTGGTATATCAGGCGGTAATCGCTTTTCCCCGTAGTATTAACCGGCTGCAATTTGTGCTGCTGTCGGCAGGATTGGGCCTGCCCTTGAGCCTGCTGATTGGCTTAGACCTGTCCTTGCTGGGTATTTTCTTTCTCATTCTGGTTGCCCTTTTGCTACTCGATCTGTTTACCGAGGGATATTCTACCAGTCTTACCTGGAGCCTTATTTGGTTGATCATGCTTTCTGCGTTCATGACCATCCTGCTTTATCGCTTTAGCATTGAACGGGATTTCCGGGCGATGGAACAAATAGCCCCCCGGCTGGCTGCAGCGCAGGACACCGTGGCAATGCAGGCCATTGCTGAATTGCCAATCCAATTGGATCGCAGTGATTCTTTACAACAATTGTTACAAAACACCGCGAATGAACCCATTAGCGCGGTAAGTATCCAGCAGCAACTTGATATAGTGCTTAGTTACTTCCCTTATTTACGCAAGTATTATCGCTGTATCCCCATCGTATTCAATAGCAGTGGTCGCGCAGGACTTCGTCAGCAACCCCAGTTGTCGGCAGATTGGCTTGCCGAGGCCGTCCCTGATGCCCGGGTTCCGGTGCTTCGATCCTTACCGGGAGGACAACTTGCCTATTTGCTGCGGGTTAATTCTCCAGGCTATGGAATACTGTACTTACTATTCACCCCCCAGGAAGAACGCGGTGAACGCCTGGCCAATTACCTGACGGATCAGCCTTATCGTGGAATTCCTGAATTATCGCGTTACGATTTTGCCATTGCTTCAACAAGTGGGCTTCACTATTACCAGGGGAGGCCGCATTTTAGCTTGTTACAAACCCTGGCAGCTCCCCAGCCGGGCACCAGCACCCGCAGTTTGCGGAGTAGCCGGGCCGCGATTCGCTACCTGGATCCCAACCAAAGCCAGGTATTGCTGGAGCGGCCCCTGGGCGGTTATGCCAAACCCGTAGCCTTCTTTGCCTTTACCTTTGCCCTGCTTTTCCTGGGGTATAGTTTATTTAGCTGGATTCCTTTTTTATGGGGGTTCCAACCCTCACCTGCATTTCCCTCGCTGATCACGCTCCGGGGCAACAGTCTCCGCCAACGAGTCCAGGGGTCCGTTTTCCTTTTGATCTTAGGATCTTTTCTGGTACTAGCCGTAGTTACTACCTGGTATTTCCAACGCTCCTCGCTGGGAGCCTACGAATCCCAATTGGTTCAGCAGGTGAGCACCCTGCGGTCGGATCTGGAACAGCGCTTGCTGTTAATGCCCCCAGTATATGCGGAGGATGAACTGCTTGAGCAGGTATACACCCTGGCCGATATTCATCAGCTCGATGTTGAGCTATACGACCTGAATGGACGCATACAGGCTTCTTCGGCCGGTTTTTTGCAGGCCCGGTCCCTGGCGGAAAACCGACTACCACCTGCGCAAGTCAATTCCCTTACCAAGGGCCTACTCGCTTATGTCATAGGAGAGCAGGAAATTGAAAAACAAACGTTTCGGAAAATCATTTTCCCCGTCCGCCAGGTAGACGCGCGTCCGGTTTACTATCTGGCGGGCTACTACCCTGCCCCTGCCCAAACGGTACCCAATGCGCTATATGACTTTATGGGAGCACTCCTGAGTGGGTACGTATTCTTTTTACTCATTGCCGGGGCAGTGGCCATCTGGGTAGCGAATTCCATCACCGAACCCCTGGAACAGCTGCGGGAACACCTGCAAGAATTGCGTATCGACCAGCTGGAACCCCTGGACTGGGAACGGCAGGATGAAATTGGCCGCTTGGTGCAAGCCTACAATACCGCGCTTGGCGCCCTGGCGGACAGTACGGAACGGTTGCGACAGAGCGAACGGGAATCTGCCTGGCGGGAGATGGCCAAACAGGTTGCTCATGAAATAAAGAATCCCCTTACCCCGATGAAGTTAAGCCTGCAGTATTTACAACGAGCTGCCGGCCAGCAACCCGACCGGGTGGAGCAACTGCTACCTGGCACCCTGAATACCTTACTGGAGCAAATTGACAGCCTGGATCGCATTGCCACTGAATTTTCCCATTTTGCGCGGATGCCAAAAGCGGAAAACGAGCATTTTGACCTGCGCAGCATCGTCAGGGCCGCCTACGATCTTTTTGGAGAACAGGCTTCGGAAGAGCTCCACTATGAACTGGAGCTTCCGGAAATACCCGCGCCCGTTTTTGCGGACCGTAAACAGTTACTGCGGGTATTAAATAATTTACTGCAAAATGCTCACCAGGCTATTCCCAGCGGAAGGCGAGGTTCGATAAGCATGCGCCTAGTCAGTAATCAGCCCCATACCTGGACTATCGAAGTAGTGGATAATGGTAGTGGGATTCCCGAAAGTATCCGCGATCGGGTTTTCACGCCAAATTTCACCACCAAATCTTCGGGCATGGGCTTGGGCCTGGCGATGTGCAAAGCCATTGTGGAACAAGCTGGCGGAGAGATTACCTTTACCACTACTCCGGATGTCGGTACCCTGTTTTCGGTGACCTTACCAGCGGTTCCTGCTGCCGTATAGTAAAGTTAATACAGTGTAAGTATGTGGACAAAATTAATTGGAGTTATAATTTGAGAAGTTTATGGTCAGTTCTGAACCAACAGCGGCCAGAGCCGACCAAACTGCGAAAAAGAGATTTTGGGTAGCAACATAGTCTGTCGGTTTTAACCACCTGGCTTTAAGTTCTTTCCAAAGTCTTTCGATAATATTGAGATGAGGCGAATAAGGGGGTAGATAAAAAATGAATAGCCCTCTGTTTTGCCAAATTTGTAAACGTTCTTTGATTTTATGGGCAGTATGTATTCGAGCATTATCGAGCACTACTACGGTTGGCTTTTGGATTTTCAAGGAGAATTCGTCCAGTTTTTGCCAAACGAATTCGCTGTTGATAGTGCCTTGGCAAGTATCGAAAAACAGCCGATTATCGCGTGAGAGCAATCCCCAAATATTGAGTGATTTGCCTTTTTGTGCCGCGATTTCTACCGTTTCATCTTTAAACACCCAGCCGTAAGGCACGTAACCCGATTCTGCAACTTGGCTCTCGTCGCCGTAGAAAAGATCAATTTGACCTGCTTCACTTTGTTTTTCTAGCAACCCTAGCATTTCTCGGCGTACTTCGTACATCTCTTTATCCGGCTTTCCTTTGGGCTTCAGTCGGATGCGTTTGAATCGGCACTCAAGTTTTTTAAAAACCGTTTGAGCGTCTTGAGGCTGAATTTTCGATCTAAATCCGTCTCTAAAAGCTCTTTGGCTTTGGAAAGCCTTTGGCGATCTTCCCCCACCCGTCGGCGTACCGCAGCCTCGTCCAGAACTTTGTCCAGTTTTTGCTTCCGTCCTTGACCAACTTGGTTATGCAAAACTTGGATCCCTTGGCTTTCATAGCCTGTTTTGTAACGCCGAACCCAAGTGTTGATCTGGGTTTGGCTCTGTACACCTACAACTTCTGCTATGTCTTTGCTGAAACGGCCTTCCGATTTTAGCAAAACCATCCGGCATCTTTGACGAAAAGCGTGGCTTTTCCCTGTACGATAACCCGTTTCTAGTTCCTCTCGCTGTTTAGTGCTCAATTTGACCTCTAATTTTCTGCCCATGATTTTTTGAACAAAAATAATCACTAATTATTTTGTCCACATACTTAATTTAAATAATTACCAATTTTTTACTGGAGTGAGCAGTGAGCAGTTGGCAGGGCCTGGAACCATATATTAAATCGGTGGTAATCTGTGTAAATCTGTGGTGGAGCAGTGGGCAGTGGCTGAATAGTTCAAAAACCGCTCAGCCAGATACCAGTAACCAGTAACCAAAAATTCACCTGCCTCCGGTGGGCCAGTCAGCAGTCGGCAGTCGGCAGTCAGCAGTTCAAAACCAGATACCAGATACCAATCGGCTGTTTATTCCAACTTCTTTTAGGCGATAAAAACTCAACGTTACTTACATTACAAAGTAGTTAAGTTCCTGGAAAACCTTCCCCTTTTCTGATTGTTGGGTAAGCGGTAATGGATAAAAGGGGCGGAATTCTCCCTCCGGATCCCGTATATTGATCAGCATATTTAAATCAAGAGGTATTTTGCGCATAGGAATTATCGGTGCCGGTATTGCCGGTCTGGCAGCTGCCGTTCGTATGGCCTGCCGTGGGTACGAAGTGGATGTTTTTGAAGCGAATGATTATCCGGGGGGTAAGCTTTCAGAATTTACGCTGGAGGGTTATCGCTTTGATGCCGGGCCATCGCTTTTTACCATGCCACATTACGTGGATGAACTTTTTCGCCTGGCGGGAGAAAACCCACGCGATCATTTCCACTACGAGCGGCTGCCAACGGTATGCCATTATTTCTGGGAAGATCAAACCCGCTTGCTGGCTCATGCCGACGCCCAGGCTTTTGCCCGCGAAGTTGAGCAACAACTCGGCGTTCCCGGCGAACGGGTCTTGCAGAGCCTGGCTGACAGCCAGATGAAATACGAAGCCAACGGTCGCATTTTCCTGGAGAAATCGCTCCACCGCCTTGATACCTGGTTCGATAGCCAAGTGGCCAAAGCGATGTTAAAAATACCCCGCTATGATTTGTTCCGCAGTATGAATGCGGTGAACAAAAAACTGGTTCAACACCCCAAGCTGGTACAACTCTTCAACCGGTTTGCCACCTACAATGGGTCAAATCCCTACCGGGCTCCCGGGTTACTGACGATTATCCCTCACTTTGAGCATAGCATCGGTGCCTTCTACCCTGCCGGGGGTATGTATAATATTACCCAACAGATCTATCAGTTGGCCCTACGCCTGGGTGTACGGTTTCATTTCAATCAGCCCGTAGACCGCATCAGGGTTCACAACGGCCAGGCCATCGGGCTCCAGGTTGCTGGCCAGGAGTATCCTTTTGACCGGATTATTTCCAATATGGATATCTTCTTCACCTATCAGCGGCTACTTCCCGACCAACGCCAACCTAAGCGTATCTTACGGCAGGAAAAATCAACGTCAGCCCTGATTTTCTACTGGGGGATTAAAAAGGAATTCGCGGAACTGGGATTGCATAATATTCTGTTCAGCGATGACTACCGGCGGGAATTTGAGTTATTACAGCAAGGGACCATTACCGATGACCCCACGGTATATATCAATATCACCTCCAAATACAGTCCGGAGGATGCACCCCCCGGCGGAGAAAACTGGTTTACCATGATCAATGCTCCTTTTGAGGCCGGGCAGGATTGGGATGCGCTGATCAGTCGGGTACGGGAACAGGCACAGGCTAAAATTTCCCGGATCTTGGGAACCCCTATTACCGAGCATATTGCCTGCGAAGCCATCCTTGACCCCCGAACCATTCAGTCGCGAACCTCTTCCCACCTGGGGTCTTTATATGGTACAGCATCCAACAAGCCTATGGCTGCTTTTCTGCGCCACCCTAATTTCTCGCGGCGCATTGACAATTTGTATTTCTGCGGGGGTAGCGCCCACCCTGGTGGCGGCATACCGCTGTGCTTGTTATCCGCCAAAATTGTGGATGATGTTATGCCTTAAGGGAAATGAGCCCGCCTGCGCCTGCGGCTTCGGCGGGTAAAAAAAATGCTCAACAAGAATTCCATATTAAACCCCAAACGCTGATCCCCTAGGTACATAATTCTGCTAAAAACAGCGCGTTACCTCAAAAGCGGGCTGTAGGAACACAACTGAAAGGGGTACGATTACTAAACTTTTGACGTTTTAGTAATCGCGCCGAAGCCTGGGCGTGTCGCTTCACTCACTCTTCACCTGACAACCCTCGCAAACCTTTATCTTGAAACAGATTGCCCACAGGAAATTCAAAAATCATTCATTGATAGGAATAGGCCCCGCAACAAAGCGGCATCAGGATTGTTTAGTTGACGGTATTATTTTACGTTTATAAGTGATGGCACAATATTATCTATACCTTATTTCAGGCCCTTTTGAGCTTCCACTTCGTTAAAAAGCCTCGCCGACGCGCTGCGTCGCCTGCGTTTTTTGCCTTGTTGAACCCCAAAATTGCACTGAACAAAGCTTATACATAATAATGACCCATCACTAACTGAAAAAATAGCTTTATGCAAGTAGTCGGTTATATTGCCATCACATTGCTGACCGTCCTGGGTATGGAATTCGTAGCCTGGCTGGCTCACAAATATTTGATGCATGGCTGGCTGTGGAACTGGCACGAAGACCACCACAAACCACACCACGAAAAGGCTGGTTTTTTCGAAAAAAACGACCTGTTTTTCCTGGTTTTCGCGATTCCCAGTGCGCTTTCTTACATTATCGGCCTGTCGACGCCCCAGCGGTGGCTGCTCTTTGTCGGTATTGGCATTTCTATCTACGGGTTAATCTACTTCCTGATTCACGACGTGTATATCCACCAGCGCTTTAAGTGGTTCCGGCAACTGGACAGCAAGTACTCCCGGGGAATTTTGCGGGCGCATGGCGCCCACCATGCTAAGACATCGAAAGAGGATGGCGAATCCTTCGGACTCCTGATTGTCAACCCCAAATACTTCCGCAAGCGAAGCTCCTGGAAGGAAAACGTTGAGTAGATTACTACCCTAGTTTCCTAAAAGTTGATACTTTTAAGGAGAAAAGTAAAAAACGCTTTGGCCAATAACTTTCTGGAAGCCTTCTCGCGGTCGTTGAGCGTTGAAATGCCCTACGCCGAAGAGCTGGACGAATACCTCGATCAGCTTATACCCATCGTACGTCCATGGGGAGAGGATCTGGTCGAAGATCATTTCTACCTGGACCGGCCCTGGCTGGAGTTTCAGGATGACGACCGCTTCCACGATATCATTCTCCACTTTTTCAACGAGGGCGGCGAGTATTTGCGGTCGGTGAACGGGGATGTAACCAGCGGCAGCTGGCGTTACCTCGAACGCTCCAACAAACTACTCATCGACCACCACGAAAGTGAGTTGTTTGACCTGGCTTTCATGGATAGCAACTTTTTTATCCTGCGCAAACATGGCGACCAACAGCGATTCGGAAGGCCCAAATATTTCATGATGGTATCCGAGCAACTGGGGCGCAACCTGGAATGGCGCGATGCCCTGGAACTCCTGTTCAACACCTATCGGTCCAACAATAACTTTTACATTATTCTGGCGCTAATCATTATCGTGGCCATTGCCATTGTGTTGATTTTGTCTGTTTACTGATCGGTATTGCATTGGTAGAGGGCCATATTTTGTTTGTTACACTCTTGAGCCAGGAACAAGCTCTCAAGAAGGTATTCTTTGACGGAGTTATCCCGATGATGGGCGTTTAGGCGGAGCCTAAATCCCATTGTATCGGGATAGGGCCACCGTAGTTCAGTCCACCCTCCTGCGCCAAAGGCTTCGGCGGGTAAAAACGGATAGTAGTGGTTCTTCCCGATACGCTTACGCTATCGGGATCTCCGCTGCGCTCCGACCGCTTACTCCCCGTGCCGGTTTTCCGGTATTCGAGGCCGGCGAAGTAGCCCTGCTAGTGCGGGTTCTTGGTGTCTGGGTTTGATAAAGTTATTTGAATACTCTCAGGCTGTGATGATTATTTCATTCTTCTTAACCCTGACTAGTTACCTATTTTTAATCTAGATACAACTTATGCTTTTCCTTACTTCGCTCTAAGGATTCCAAAATATATCTCCCTGGAAAACCTTTTGACCTTAGCCACTCCACTTTACCATTGTCGTGAAGGAGTATTTGCTCTGCTAAATATCCAGCTAATTTATCATCAAGTGAAAAGCGGTATGCCCATTCAAATAAAACATTCCCCGGTTCTTTTTCAAAAGCTTTTTTCTGCATCTGGAAGGCCTGTTTTTCTTCTACAGGATTAAAATCATCATCTATTCCAAAATACCACTCTGCTATGTATAGTATCTTTCCGATGAAAAATAAATACTCTGCGTTATCAGAAAATCTTTTGTAAGATTCATTAAAATATTGCTTTAATAACCCGGCTATGTGGTCGTGGTCAGATTCGGGATAATCTTCCTCTACCAAAATGTTGTGCAGTAAATAAATTACTCTCACATATACTTCAACATCATTGGGATTATCACTAATGGTTTTCTGCATCAGTTCAATAGCAGATTCCCAGTCCTTGCTATGTTCATGTTTTTCTAATTGCTCTTTCCAATTCATAAGACCTCCTTTTATTTGATGAACATTGTACCAAGTCTCGGAACACCGTTAATTACATTTCCTCTTAGGAAAATTGTTTGACCCCCAACATTTACAGGAATATTATTAAAGACACCACTTGCAGGAAGTCTACCGTTTGCCGCATTCAATACAGCCCTAACAATTTTCTCCTGTCCACCAAATTTTGTGACTAACGGACCAAGATTATGTTTTGCAGCGAATAGATGGTCAATCTTATTGGCATCCTTCATTACAAGCCCTACCGCATCATCAATTGTACTTGTAGAAAATTGACTGATTAGTTTTGTTCCCCCCTTAGCAGCACCTCCCACAGCCGGCGGCAAAGCTGTCACCGGACTAAAGATACGCGGAGTTGGCAGTGAGGCTTGCATTCCTCCGGCGGCGTACACCTGATTGTACAATATCGCCCAAAACAAAAAAGACTTTAATCGTTCCAGTGCTATTCGATCAGCTTCCAGACTATCCCGTTGTTGTACGTTACGGTCAAAGGCTGCACTATGAACCTGAAGCCAATACGCTTGAGCTTGCTCATAGGGCCAACCCTCAAAACCATAGGTTCGCTGCCAGGTCGCGTAGGTTCCATTGAACCCATAGCGATCCGCACTTCGATCATTATCTTTAGCTATTGGCATTACATTCCGTTGGGATCAATTGCATTGATTGGATTGTTTAAGACATAATTATAAGGCGACCAACTTGCATACTCCTCCGCCAGCGGATCCACCGCGCACCACCGCCCAATAGAAGCATCGTACCACCGCGCACCATAGTCCAGCCAGTTCAGCCCAAAATCGGTATTCAGCTCCTTGGAATTGTATGTATACCCATTATCCCGCGCCGCATCATTCATCCAAAAGCCTCCGCCGTAATTCAGCCCAAACGGATAATAATGATTTTCCTGGAGTATTTCATTCGTCGCCGCACTACTGGTCACCTCCACAATCCCGTTGCCGTTCTTATCGGCAAAGGTGATCCGGGCATTGCCCACCCTCCTGCGCCGAGGCTTCGGCGGGTAAAAAATGGTCGCGCAGGGTATACTCCTTGCGCCAGGAGGACGTGTTGTTAACGTCTACATTGAGGTTGTAAAACCGCCCCTCCTCATGGTAGATTCCCTCGATACGCTGCGCTATCGGGATCTCCGCTGCGCTCCGACCGCTTACTCCCCGTGCCGGTTTTCCGGTATTCGAGGCCGCCAACATAATCCTGCTCGTATTGGGTCGTCGTTCTCTGGGTTTGAAACAGTCCATGAAGAGGTCTCTCTCTAGCTGTCAGATTTCATCGTGACTACTTCATATAAAGCCCGATTGCTCGGGCGTTATCGTTATATCTTCTTTAGTGCTTTTTTTGCTTCATCTCTGATAACTTTATCGTCGTCATTGACCAACCGAAGTAATACGTCCTTTACATTAACAGCCTTTATCTTCCCCAAAGCTGCTACAAACATTTGTCGTGATATTCCGTTTGTTCTATCCAAAACTATTGGTAATATACTTTCAACATCATCTTCTGAAATCGTTGTATAGATAGTATTTCCAATTGCCCAACGTATAAGGATTTTATCCTTAGGTGTTCGGTTGTATTCTGCTATTAAAACAGGACTTGCCTTTCCGATTGCTTCCTTTACTGCTAATGCTCTTATAATACCTTCCTTATTCTTTAAATGATATGGTCTAGGTAAGTGTTCTAATAAAATCGGAATAGCTGGTTTATATCTTGATTTAGTATTTACTAAATCCCAAGAAGATGTTATATTAAATCCGGCCTTCTTCAAGTCTTCAACCAATGGCTTTTCATCTTCAGCATAAGCCGCTTCAAGTGCTATCCTTACTTGTTCTTTTTCTTTAAACCATTTTTGATATTCTTCATCTTGTAATAATTGCTCTTGCAATTCAGCAGCCGTAATTTTTGTATTTTTAACTTTAGGTTCATTTAACCTATTAGGGCCTTTCAATAATTCAGCCCATCTATTTTCCAATCGGATAATCTTGTCTTTTATCATAGTTATGGAATAAACCTGTGGATAATTGACCCATTATTAATGGCTTGTTGCAAAGGTCGTGACAAAGTAGTATTTGGACGAGTATATAATATAAAGTCCAATCCATTTTGCTGGGAGTAAGTATGGAAATCTCTTAACTGCCGTGTAAAGCTGAGTGACTTAACATTCTTTACTTCTGTTAAAGTTGTTCTGGTAAGGGCATCAGGTATTCTAGTTCTACCACCAACTTGAATAGATGTTTTCGCTCCAGATAAACCCACCGCTTGTTCTCCCGCTAAACCTAAGGCTCTTGAATTTGCAACTCCCCCCTTAGCGGCGCCTCCCAATGCCCTCACCGGACTAAAGATACGCGGAGTTGGCAGTGAGGCTTGCATTCCTCCGGCGGCGTACACCTGATTGTACAATATCGCCCAAAACAAAAAAGACTTTAATCGTTCCAGTGCTATTCGATCAGCTTCCAGACTATCCCGTTGTTGTACGTTACGGTCAAAGGCTGCACTATGAACCTGAAGCCAATACGCTTGAGCTTGCTCATAGGGCCAACCCTCAAAACCATAGGTTCGCTGCCAGGTCGCGTAGGTTCCATTGAACCCATAGCGATCCGCACTTTGATCATGGTATCTTTCCCCATTGGCGGTTATCGTTACGGTTAACAAATAACCACCGAAAAGCGTGGTGTCCGCGCCTAAATAATCATTCAGTAATATCGGATTATTGGCAAAACCTGCATAGCCCGACTCATAATATTTGAAAATCGGATCCACCTGCAGCCACCGCCCTACCGCAGCATCATACCCCCGAAACATAGCTAGATCCCACTCCAGGCCCCAGTCTTTGGTACGCTCAATACTATTGAATTGATACCCATTATCCCGCGCCGCATCATTCATCCAAAAGCCTCCGCCGTAATTCAGCCCAAACGGATAATAATGATTTTCCTGGAGTATTTCATTCGTCGCCGCACTACTGGTCACCTCCACAATCCCGTTGCCGTTCTTATCGGCAAAGGTGATCCGGGCATTGCCTAAATGGTCTCGCAGGGTGTACTCTTTGCGCCAGGAGGGCGTGTTGCTCACATCTACATTCAAGTTATAGAACCTGCCCTCTTCATGGTAGATAGCTTCGATCCTCCTGCTCCCCGTGCCGGTTTTCCGGTATTCGAGGCCTCCTACGTAGTCCTGCTCATACTGGGTCGTCGTTCCGGCCAGCACGAGCTTGCGCAGCTTGGCACCCGTCGCATCGTAAATGATCCGGATGCTGTTGCCTCCCGTGAAGGTGATCGTTTCGGGTAAATTTAAGTAATTGTAGGTAATATTGTCAATGCCTTTACCAGTGGTGTGTATAACAAATTGCACAATTAGGCAGCTGCAGCGATAATAGTCTTAATTTTGCTCCAGGCTCCACTATGTCGATAGCACCTCAGGTTGGCAATGGCCTGAGCACCATACACAGACCATTTCTGGCCAGATAGTTTCATACGCTGTTGAATCACACTTCGATGAGCAGCTTCAATGGGTCCAGAGCCAATCATTAGTCCTTGTTCACGATAGGTTTTGTACTGCATTCGGTCGTCATGTTCCACATAATAATCAATGGCCTTTTGTTTGGCTAATTTAGCCTCCGGGTTGCTAGCTCTACAGGAGCGCAGGGTGGCCAAAACTTCTTCTAAGCCATCGTCCAGTAGTTTTTCTGTCTGCAGTTCAAGCCAATTCAAGCGAGTTTGTTCATCTTGGTATTGCGCCCGGGCAAACAAGACCAGTTTCTCTTTGGCATGGTAAAAGTCCAATATCTGTATAGCCCCCGGATAATTATCATCGGCCCAATTCCAAATCCATTTAGCCCCATCGCCAATGATTACCTTGTCCGTATAGCCTACCAGATGTCGCTCAAATTTCGGCAAGAAAGTTTCTATACTACCCAGGTGGCTTACGTAGACAGATTCCATCACTTCACTTCTTTTCGGCTGAATATTAACCACTTGACTGTCACGGAAAAGTCGCCCCAACTTTAGCTCACGCCATCCGTCATCTCGCGTGAAGACCATTGATCCATCCAGCATTACATACACCTTGTCATGTGCTTGACCTGCTTCCAAGCGTGGAATAACCGACTCACAATTAGCCATTATCAAGTCATCTACCGTATGGCCATAGTGTGTGCACACCCGCTGAATCTGAGGGGCACACAACTCAATCCCCAGCATTTCAGCAAATAGCTCACTGGCTTCTTCATACACTGCCGATTGACCAAGTAAACAACATAGCGTACGCATCCGCTCACTGATACCAAACTTGGATGTCCCCTTGCTCAGGCTATGATCTTTTCTTAATTCCAGCCGACCGAAACTGGTCATCACTTTTTTTTGAATTACGACTTTTCGGCAGTTCACCCTGTGATTTAGCGATTAGCTCCACTGCAAACTTCCGCGACAAAGCCAATACCCGCTCTTCATATTCGGTAGAGGAAGTGATTTGTGATTCTTCTTCCACAAATTGCCTCAACTCTTCTCGAATCGATTCCAGTATCGCGTCTACTTTCTCTTTGGAATCCATAAACTATGTCTTGTTTGGTTCCATCCTAAGATACGCTTTTGTGCAATTTGTTATACACACTTACCAGTGTCTTTGATCACATTACCATTGCTATCATACAGGTAGGTGCTGCTCCGGGCGCCTTCGGCCTTGCCGCTGCTGTCCGTGATACTGCTCAGGCGGTTGCTCCCCTGCGGATAGCTGTACGTGAGGTTGTCGATTTGCCCAAAATTGCAACTGCCCGCCACAAACCCCTGCCGCTGTAAGCTCTTGATATTGCCCCGCACATCGTAGCTCTGGCTTTCGTTGTAGCGGTTGCTGCCCGTGGCCGCATGGCTGTTGTTCACATCGTAGTAGGTGGCCGTGGTCAGCCGCCCCAGCTTGTCGTACACCAGGTTGTAGGCCTGCCGCTCGCGGCCCCGGGTCCGCCAGATCACCTGACTGATGTTGCCGCCCTTTTCGGCTACGCCCCCCGTGATGCCGGTGATCGCACCCGGGCTGGTACCCGAGGCTGTACTGAGCAATTGGTCATAGCGCAGCTCTTCATAAAACAGGTCGTTGCCTTCCTGGAATTTAGCCAGTGTTGTCGTTCCCGGGCTGGGCAAGGTGGTCGCGCAGTTGCCCGGCAGCGCCATTGCGCTACCCGTTACGGTGCTGGTATTGATCGCCGTCAGCCAGTCGCGCTCGTTGTAGGCATAGTCCACGCTCTGTAGCCAGTACCAGGTACTCCCCGACAGGCCCGAGTGCAGGTTGCGCTCAATGAGCCGGTCGCGGTGGTCGTAGTTATATTCGGCCAGGTGGGTGCCCACAGTATTGAGGTCCAGCAGGTAGTTGATGGGCCGCCCCTGGGAGTCGTATTGCTTGGTAAATTTGATCGTCTGGTTGCCCGTAGCAGCGCCGCTTCCCGGCTGATGCGTGCGGGTAGTGGTCAGCAGGTTATCCGCATAGTCGTAGGTGTTTACGATGCTTTCGGCGGTGGTGCTGGCGGTATTGAGGTAGTTGTTGCCTGTCACCTGGGTAGTACGGCCGTAGGTGTCGTAGGTGTAGGTGCTGTGCAGCCAGGGCTGGCTGGCTCCGTCCAGCGCCCGCACTTCCGTGCGCCGGATGCGGCCGCGGTACTGGGGGTAGGTCGTCAGGTTTAAGCTGGTGGTACCATCAAAGCCATCGTAATAGGTCTTGGTTAGCGATGTGGTATAGCTCAGCGGGGCGGAGGGGTTGGCGGGGTAGCCACTCACCAGCCCGGTCTGCGTAGGCCGCCCGAAGGTATCATAGGTCGTTCCCACCGACACGCCCTGCTGCCGCTGCCGTCCATCCTGACTAAGGGTCAGCAGGTCGCGGTCGTTATAGGCCATCCGGATCGAGTCCATCCCCGGTACTTTTTTCCATACCAGCAAGTCGTCGCCACTGTAGCGGTAGCGGTATACCAGCTCAACACTATCCGCAGTGGCTTCCGGGGGCAGCACCCGCAGCAGGCGGTCTTTGCCATCGTACTGGTAGTAGGTTTTGGCCGTACTTCCAGGGGCTACCTCCTGCTCCTGCAGGATCGTGCGCCCCTTACGGTCGGTATAGGTCCACTGCTTGCGACCATCGGGGTCCGTAACGGTGGTTACCCGTAGGGTATTGGCTGCGTAGCTCAATCCGCCAACTCCCGGCAAGGTAATGGCCGTGCTATTGGTGCCATAGCTGGTGCTGGTCGCAAAACCACCCGGTGGTGTAGTGCTTAGCGGCCGGTTCAGCGGCGAGGCTTCGTAGCTCGTCAGGGCATAGGGCGTGCCGCCCGGCGCAGCATAGTAAGCCCCGCTGGTGTTGGGGCTTAGGTAGGGAACGGTTTGCTGTACTACTCGCCCCTGGTTGTCGTAGGTATAGGCCATTACTACGTCTACGGCGGTAAACGTGGCATCATTAGCTCCCTTCGTCGGGCGGTACTGCTGCTTTACTTCCTGCAGGGGTCGCCCCAGCCCATCCAGGTACTGTACTGCCTGCCGCTGCCCCAGGGCACTACCGCTCACCGTCGTTTGGTTCAGGGTTGTTTTGATGAAGTTGTAGGGGTTCGAGCCGTCTTTGTACTGGTATTGGTAGGCGCTGCTGACATTCCCTCCCCGGGCACTACTCCCGCTTAGCCGCATGAGCTTATCGTAGCTGTAATCCGTCTTCTGCCCATCCACCTCCGTGATGCTTTTCAGCAGTCGGGTGCCGGGGTAATACTCGTATTTTGTGACAAACCCCTGAAACGCGCGTTCTTTGATCTGCTTGCTGCTGGCATCCCATACATAGGTCTCGGCCGCCCAGCCGGTTTGGGTAAACTGCGCGGGTAGCCCGGCCGAGGTGTAGCTACCCAGGGTTCCTTGCAAGGTCCAGGAGCCTGCTAACAAGCTCCCCGCCGCTCCCCAGGTGCGCTCCAGCTGCCATGTTTTATACAATCGTGGAAAACACCCGGTGCAACTGCTTTGCCCGCTTCCGTTCAGCGCTCCGGCAGCAGTGAAAAAAGCATACTCCTGCTTGTTGCCGCTCAGCGTATCACTCCCCACCACCGTCGTGGTCTTCCAGGGGGCTCCAATCATGTTGCGACTGATCAGGGTGTCGCGCAGGGCTGTCAGGGGATAGTCAAATAGGTAACTGTTCACCGTTTGGGTCACCTGCCCATCGCTGTTAGTCATCGCAATGACCGTGGGCGCCAAATGGCGGTTTTGGCTATCGTAGCTGAAGGTGGTGGTGGTGCTTACGCCATCCACATTGCTGACCACCTGCTGCAAGCGGTAGGCTCCCGTGCGCGGCAGGTAAAAGGGGCGATTATAAAACTTTACGGCCTGCCCGCAGATCACTTCCGGAATCGGTAATTGCTGGGCTTTGTACACCCACCCCGGGGCCTGGTTGTACACTACAGTAAGGGGTACCTCCTGCCGGCGTGCTATTTCGGGGTTAATCCCACTTTGCCGCCATTGACTCACGGATTTTGTCTTACCATTTTGTACCGTGGCGAGTGCGGGTGGGTAAGGATAGGCGTTGCCGTGCGTCTGTGTTTCTGTGTAATGGGTATACACCGTTTTACCGTTGCCATTGTGTAATTCCTCCACGCGGGCATACCCGATATGATAACCCCCAAAATCACTCAGGGGAACGACACCCACTTCTTCAATGATAGCCAGATCCACATGTACTCCCAGTGAATCATAGCTCCGCGAAAACCCATAGGTAGGCATTTGCAGCAATTGCCCGCTTGATTTGGCTGCATTCGTGGAATCGGTATACACATACGTTCTTACCACATCCTTGGTCGTGTCGTAGCCGTCATGTGAACGAATTTCCTTCACCCGCAGGCCCCCAACGGGTTTGTTTACCCAGCCATAGGTGTCGACCTTGCGGTAGAGCGAAAAATTGGCGCGCCCATCCCAGACTATTAGGGTGTATTTGTAGGCCACGCCACTTTGCAGGGAATTGCTGATTAAACTCAGCGGCTTATTCGTTACGGCCCCGTATGTGCCATCGGGCGTGTTGATGCTGTAGGAACCTACGTAGCTATTGTCGGAGGCTTTACGCACTTCTACTTCCACGTACGGGAAAAATCCGCCACTGCACCCCGAGCCGGTAGTAGCATCCAGGCTCAGGTCAAAGAAATATTCACCCAGGGGCCCACTCAGCGTAGCTTGCTGGGTTGGTGAGTTCATGTTGCAGCAGCTCGGCGGCGTATTTCCCCCGCTGCAGTTACTGAGGTTTTGGATCAGGTTAGTGGTCGTTGTGCCGGTAACGGCATAAACCGAATAGGTGTTGGCTTCGTACTGAAAGGCGGAATGCCCCCCAGTGGGATAGGTGATTTGTTTTAATACCCCCCGCTTCATTTCACTCTCGTTCGTTTCCCGGTTGGCGCTTCCATACGTGAAGGTGGTCCATTCAAAAGGCACGTTCGTGCTGGGTACGTTTACACTCAAGGCGTCGTTCCCGGTCGCTCCGTTATAAAAACCCCAGTGGTCAATGGCTTTGGAGAACCGCTGCGGCAAAAACAGCTTGCCATTGATCAAGGCTCCTTCGTAGGTAAATACATGGGGCGGCACTACCGTACTATTATCGCAGGATTTTTCCTGGACCTGCGTCAATTGTAAGCGCTTGCAATCGGCAGTGGCGCAGGTGTTGTCCTGAAAATAGGTGTAACTCAGGTGGTACCGCTTGCAGTAGGCACCACTGCCCGTACTGACCTCAATGTAGTCCAAGCGGTTGTTGGCCGACACCATATCTTCCCGTTGTGTCAGGGCTGCAAACGTGATGGTTTCAGTCGACGTACTGATCGTAGCCAGACGCTTGCCGTACACCTGACTGGTATATTTGGCCGCGTAGGGCGTGGGCGATGCCGGTACCGAGTAAACCACCTGCTGGTTCTGGTCAATACAGCCGCTCTTCTGCGCTTTGTGCTTGATCACCCGCCCCGTGCGGGCTACGCCGTAGGTGTACGTCTCGGCCGTGTAGGTCAAAAAGATTTTGTGTTTGCCATCGGCCGAGCCCACTTCTTTCAGGTACCAGCTACTGTTGTGCAGGCTGGCTGACCCCGTGGCTGTTTCCTGGGTTTGCTCTACTTCTGAAAACAGGTAATAGGTTCCATCTGTATCAATGATTTTAAAGGCATTGAAGGTGGTACCCCCGCCCAGCGTAACTTCCATTTTGAAGTCTTCCCGGGGAATGAAGTTGCATTTTTTATCCCGGTCAAAATAGAATTTGCCCGAACGCCCGCCGATGGTAAATGAAAACAGGTCGGGTTCACTATCACGGGTGCCGGCGGCGGCTTGATCTACGTGCGTCCAGCCGCCATTTAGCGTTGATCCGGTATGGTAATACCCGTCGGATTTGTCATCGGCTAAGCCCAGAACCGTCCGGGATATCATCCCGCCGGCATTTAAACTCCAGCCTAACCCTACCCAGGAAGCCATTTCGCCTACTTTCACCCCCGAGGAGTGGTAACTCAGCGAAATGGGTAATTGCAGCGGCCCCTCCTGAACCGTATGAATGGGAATGGATATCGAAGGCACTCCCGTAAAATAACTCACGGGGATATCTCCGTATTTACCCAACGCAGCGGCATTGGGTGCCGCCATCGATACATCCTTGATCAGGGTATTGACGGGCTGCGCCTGCAGGGAAATGACCAGTCCGAATAAAGGTATGCTTAAGCGTATGAGGCGTAGGTAATGAGTCATAGCCATTGGGGTTGTTGTTGCTTAAAAAGGAAGGGAGCCAGTTGGGTGAAACGGCTAGTTGATCACAATTTGTTCCACCGCCACTTGTTCGGCCAGGGTCACTTTCACCACGTAAATCCCGCTGCCCCACTGGCTGCCGTCAAACCGAAATTCTTCCGTACCGCCGCTAGCGCGCAGGAGCCGCCGGGCCACCACGGCACCGGTAGCCGAATAAATCGTCAGGGAGCCTTCCCCGCCTTGGGTGGATCGGATGCGCACAGTCAGTTCTCCGGTGGTTGGGTTAGGAAAGGTTTGCAGCGCTATTTCCGGGCTAATCGGACTATTAACGGCAGGGGCAGCACTCAGCATTCCGCTCTTGGCGCCACACTGTGTTTTGGTCTGGGCTAATGCACTGCGCGGGCCACCTTCCGTTAAGGCCGCTTGCATTCTGACCTGCTGCCCCAGGGTGAACAGATAAGTACAGGCATCATCGCTGTTGTCCATGAAGTTCATGGTCATCTCCACGGGGTTATCGCCGCACAAACTCACGTGCCGGTAGCCCATGCAACCATAATTGGGTGCATTGGCAATTGGGGTATCCGCAACGTCGTCATCCCCACAGGGTATGTACTCATCCCACAAGTCGCGTAGTCCCAAATAATTGCCTATCAGATGGGTCAGGGTTTTTCCTTCGGTATACGGGCCGCTGCCTTTACCCAAAAAGCGGTAGTCAATGACGATACCATCCGTGGTGGCCGGGCCGCCAGGCAGTTGGGCATAGCCCGCATAGGTACCCCCCAAATCGGCTACCCACACATTGATGTATTGTTGGGTGTCCCAGGGATCTGCTCCCCCCTGGTCGCTGAATTTCAGGGACTCATCCAGGCCCCAACTCCCCCGATTTACTTCCACCAGCCGGATAGCGGTTTCTTTCTTGCCCGTGGGATCTTCCTTAGCCAAGCAGAAGCTGATCCGGGTATCTACGGCCCGCTCGGCAAAGTGTTCCAGGGTGTCAGCTGCGTGTTTGAGCTTGAGGGTCGGCTTACCAAAGTCGCGGTTTAAGGACTCGACTTGTCCTATTATCTCCTCCAATTGGGGAGAAGGCTTGCCTGGCTCCACAAGCAGGTGAAATACCAGGGGCAGCGTTACTTGCTTAAAGGTGAGTTTTTTGCTTTTCTCTTTTAGCGTTTCTTCAACCCCGGAATAGGCTAACGCCAACTCCCGGGAGGCTTCCAGCTTGCGCTGATGGACCTCCTGCGTAGCATAGCGCCGGTAAATCCGGTCTCCTAAGAGAGCATCCTGCGACCACAAAACCGAAGGAACGCCGGGTGAAATAGCTACCAGTAACAACAGGTAAAAGACACTGGGATTTTTCATTGTACTATAGGGGTTTATGGATAACTACTTTGCCGTACAAAGCAATCACCTTGGGTAACTACACCTTTGGTATTTAGCAGGAAAAACACGCCCCGCCAACCGACATTTTATCGCCAGGAAAAGAAAACAGATGATCATACCCCCGCCGCAAAGCGGTGTCAACAGAAAAAACGTGTGGGTAGATTAACGCTTACACGGCCAGCATCACTGGCCTGAATAATGCTAAAGAAAAATGTCCCGTCGCGGTCAGTTGGCACTTGTTCCAAACATTTTCTTCGGCACTAACAAACTTAAAATTAGGGCATGGCAATCAGCTTGTCAATAGTGACCGCCATATTTATTTTCGCAAAAATCAACTTCGCAATATTATTTTACCCCCCCCCGAAGCAATTGACTTAAAACCAAATATTATGCCGATAATTAGTATGCAATTAGCAAGAATGGTTCATCTCCAACGCTATAAATCGCTGAAGGTTGATTCGGAATCAGGGTTGCTGAACTTAGGAAGTTGAGTAACGCTGGTGCCTAAGCCTGGATCGGCCCAGCTAAATCACACAATGCTGTGCTTTTCATCCCCTACCCCAGCTCCGCACTATGATCTTGTAGTTCCTCCCGGTAGCGATTCAAAATCGATGACTTGGAGACAAAGCCCTGGTATTTTCCTTCTTCCACCACGGGAAGGTTCCAGGCCTGTGTCTGCTCGAAGATATTCATCACCTTGTCCATGGGGTCGGCGGTGGTGAGAATCGCCGGTGGTGCCTGCACAAGATCCCTGACCCGGATATGTTCATACTCCTCGGGCTTAAACATGACTTCCCGCACATCATCCAGCAGGATGATTCCCAGGAAGCGCCCATCTTCCGCCTCGGTCACCGGAAATACATTACGCTTGGAATGCGCAATTTCCCGGACAAAATCGCCCAGGGTTTGTTCGGGGTGTACCACCGTAAAGTTCTGCTCAACCAGGCCATCCAGCCGCAAATTGCGCAGAATAAACAAATCGCGTTCGTGAGGAGGTACCCAGAGGCCTTTCCGGTACAGCTCGCGGGTAAAAATGGAATGGGGCTCAAAATAGACGGCAATAAAGTAGGCAATCGCCGAAACGATCATCAGGGGTACAAACAGTGCGTAGCCCCCGGTAGCTTCGGCGATCAAAAAGATTCCGGTTAGGGGCGATTTAAAGACCCCGCTTAAAATACCGGCCATCGCAACGGCAGTAAAGTTGGCTTCAGTAAGCGAAACCCATCCGGTGAGGTTCAGGCTATGGGCAAAAACAAACCCCAGCCCTGCGCCGGTAAACATACTGGGCGCGAATACCCCGCCATTTCCCCCACTGGCAATCGTGACAGCACTCGCCAGCGCCTTGGTCAGAACGATCACCGCCATAAATGCAATGAGAAACCATTCATTATTTGACAAGCTGAAAAACATGCTATGGCTGGTAATCTGCTGGTAATTGCCCGCCAACAAGTCATTGACCGTAGAATACCCTTCCCCAAACAGCGGGGGAAATACAAAAATCAGGACACCCAGGATCGGTCCTCCCAGAATCAGGCGCATCCAGGGGTTTTTCGCTCCCCGAAACTGCTTGTTGACCCAGGCAATCATCCGCATCATATAGACGGATAGTAAACCGCAGCAAACCCCCAAAAGAACGTAGTAGGGAACTTCGGCAATAGGCCAGTCGCGAACGGGTAAAATAAATAACTCTTCATAATAGAGCATGCGGGCTACTACTGCCCCTGAGGCTGCGGCAATTAGCAACGGGATAAAAGAATGAACGGCAAAATCAGTGAGTAAAACCTCGATCGCGAAAATCACGCCTGCAACCGGGCTGTTGAAAATCCCGGCCAAACCTGCTGCAACGCCACAAGCCAGGAATAGGGTTTTCTTCTGCCGGCCCACCCTCAACCAGCTGGCGACATTGGCCCCTATCGCCGCCCCGGTACGTACAAGGGGGGCCTCCATCCCAACGGATCCCCCAAAACCGACGGTCAGGGCAGTGGTTGCCACATGATTATACATCTCGTCCCTGGGAATATTGATGCGCTTGCTGGAGATCGCATATACCAACCCTGACAAGCCCGTAATAAACGGGCGCCACAAAAAGTACCGAACATAAACCACTGTAAGGACTACGCCCACTACCGGTAAAACGACGAAACCCAGGTTGTGGCTAGCAGGATCATCTCCATACACCCACTCCCGAATGGAATGGGCCGAAAACTTCAGGATGGTCGCCACCAGGCCAGCAACAATGCCAATAATGATACTGACAATGATTTGGTGGCTGCGCTCATTCATGTGGTCGGCAAACCATTGGATGCCCCGCCCCAGACGCAGGCGTAACAACCGAAACCACTTCTGCAGGTTTAGCAACATGAGCTATCAGGTTTGTTGGCCACAAAAAAACAACAATTCCAGGAGCAAGACAACCGCCGGGGCTATTTCATAGCCTTTTATTCCCGAAAACAGTCTGAGTTAGCGTATCTTTAGTGAAGTCGATGCCAGGGGAGTTAGCCTCTCTGCAAACAATATAATCTCCCTATCCGCATACAAAAGCTGATGGCGATGCAGGTTGACGACAGAAAAACACATTGGGATTCGATTTACCAGCATAAAGATACCTCAGCGGTTAGCTGGTTCCAGGAAACCCCTGCCCCTTCCCTGGCATTACTATCCCAAACAGGGCTTGCAAAAAATTCCAGAATTATTGATGTTGGCGGCGGTGATAGCCGCTTTGTGGACCATGTTCTGGCCCTCGGCTATCAGGACATTACGGTGCTGGACATTGCAGCATCTGCCATAGCGCGAGCCCGCCAACGCCTGGGCAACCAGGCCGACCAAATCACCTGGATTACCAGTGACATCCTGGACTTTGACCCCACAACGACTTATGATTTTTGGCACGACCGGGCCACCTTCCACTTCTTAACGGAAGAAATGCATATACAACGCTACCTGAACATCGTTGAAGCGCACGTCCGTCCAGGTGGTTTTTTGGTCTTGGGAACATTCTCTACCGACGGACCAAATAAATGTAGCGGATTACCCGTCCGGCAATACAATGAAGAAACCATTAACGCCCGGTTTGCCTCTCAATTCATGCCTTTGTCAAGTAGTCGGATAATGCACCAGACGCCCTCCGGTGCTGGTCAGGAATTTCTGTATTCGTGCTTTCAAAAGCGTTTACCCCCTGCCGGACAAGTTATTCGAAGCTCCGTAATCACCTGTCCGCAATGTGGATTTCAAAAAGAAGAAATCATGCCGGTTGATGCCTGTCAATATTTTTATACCTGCGCTAATTGTGAGGCCATGCTGAGACCAAAAGCTGGCGATTGCTGCGTTTTTTGCAGTTACGGCTCCGTAAAATGCCCACCGGTACAGCAGCAGGGTTTCTGTTGCTGAATTTCAGCTCAAAGGGGAACAAAACGGCCATGCTGCTTCGTAAAGCAGCATGGCCGGGTTATGACTTCCAAAAGGTAGCCAGGGAACAGCCATCTGGTGATGGCTGCTGGATAGTCTTTTATTTCTTACCTAAAGCTTTGAGCATCGTTTGGCCCAATTCGGCGGGTGATTTGACTACGTGAATACCGCAATCTGCCATAATTTTCATTTTGGCTTCAGCCGTATCTTCCGCACCGCCGATAATCGCGCCGGCATGGCCCATTTTACGGCCTTTGGGTGCTGTTTGGCCTGCAATAAAGCCTACCACGGGCTTAGTGCCATGATCGCGTACGTAGCGAGCAGCTTCGGCTTCCATACCGCCACCAATCTCTCCAATCATGATAATCCCTTCGGTATCGGGATCATTCATCAGGAGTTCGACAGCTTCTTTGGTGCTGGTTCCGACGATCGGATCCCCGCCAATACCAATACAGGTCGACTGCCCGAGGCCAGCCTTGGTAACCTGGTCGACAGCCTCATAGGTGAGCGTCCCGGAACGGCTGACAATCCCGATTTTACCTGGGTTGTGAATAAAGCCGGGCATAATACCGCACTTTGCTTCGCCGGGGGTAATAACGCCAGGGCAGTTGGGCCCAACCAGGCGACAGTCGTAGTTATCCAGATAGGCCTTGACCTTCACCATGTCCTGAACAGGAATTCCTTCTGTAATACAGATAATCACCTTAATTCCCGCTTCGGCAGCCTCCATAATCGCATCAGCGGCAAACGGAGGAGGAACAAAAATGACGGAAACATCGGCGCCAGCTAATTTAACAGCATCCGCAACCGTGTTGAAAACCGGCAAGCCCAGGTGTTCAGTGCCTCCTTTTCCGGGAGTTACACCGCCAACCAGCTGGGTTTTGTATTCGATCATCTGCTCCGCATGGAAAGTACCTTCCTTCCCCGTGAAGCCTTGGACAATGACCCGCGAGTTCTTATTGACCAGTACAGACATAAAGCGTTTTTGATTTTATTTGAAATGGGTCGTTAACAATGAATTTTTATTCTTTTTCCTCGATGATGTACACATCTTCACCAGGCTTGCTCATAAAGTAGCGTTCGCGGGCAATTTCTTCCCCTTTGCGATCCAGGTTCAGGCGGGCTCGTTCGGCCTCTTTAATTTCTTCCGTGTAAAAAGTTTTTTCCTGCTCCAGCTTATTCAAGGTCCGCTGCAATCGCCACTGGGTAATCAAATCGTGTTTATCAAACACCAGCATCCAAATACCAAAAAAAAGAAGCACCAGGAGGTAGCGGTTGCGAAATGGTTTTGGAATTAACTCGAGTAAAGGTTGCAGTGGATTACTCATTGGAACGGAATTTTCCGAAAGTTAATACATTTCCACTGTCGGGCAAAGGATTGACGCGACTTGTCGGGGTCTCTCCCGGAGAAGCCGCGCCAATATCCTTGATTATTTAGTCCGAATGATGCGCTTACCCAGGTAAATCGCCTGATCACCCAGTTCTTCTTCGATGCGCAGCAATTGATTGTACTTAGCGACCCGATCCGAACGCGACATGGAGCCCGTTTTAATCTGGCCGGTATTCAATGCTACGGCCAGATCGGCAATCGTTGCATCTTCTGTTTCGCCGGAACGGTGGCTCATCACGGAGGTGAAACTGTGCTGTGTAGCCAGGCTCACTGCATTGATCGTTTCGGTGAGTGATCCGATCTGATTGACCTTAATCAGAATCGAGTTGCCAGCACCCATATCAATACCCCGTTGCAGGCGCTTGGTGTTGGTTACAAACAAATCATCACCTACCAACTGTACGCGGTTACCCAGGTTTTGGGTCAGTAATTTCCAGGCATCCCAATCATCTTCTGCCAGGCCATCCTCGATGGACAAGATGGGATATTGGTCGATCCAGCCTTTCCAGTAGTCAACCATATCGTTTGGAGAGAGCTTCTCACCGGATGACTTCTTGAAATAGTAAACATTCTCCTCTTCCAGGTAAAATTCGGAAGCGGCGGCATCCATAGCAATCATGATGTCGTCACCGGGGCGGTATCCAGCCGCTTCGATGGCCTGCAATACCGTTTCGATAGCTTCTACATTCGATTTGATGTTGGGCGCAAATCCACCTTCATCCCCAACGTTAGTCGAATAGCCTTTCTTTTTGAGAACGCTCTTCAGGTGGTGGAACACCTCGGAACCCATCCGAATCGCCTCAGAAAAATTAGGAGCACCAACCGGCATGATCATAAACTCCTGGAAGTCGATGCTGTTATCCGCATGTGAACCCCCATTGAGGATGTTCATCATTGGAACGGGCAAAACCCGGGCATTAACGCCTCCGATATAGCGATACAGAGGCAAGCCAGCTGCTTCAGCACCAGCTTTCGCTACTGCCAGTGAAACACCCAGGATGGCATTTGCGCCTAGTTTTGATTTATTTTCTGTGCCATCGATTTGCAACAACACTTCGTCAATCTCTGCCTGCTGCAGGACATCCATGCCGATAATTTCTTCGGCAATAATATCATTGACATTGTTGACGGCCTTAGACACGCCTTTACCCATGTAGCGGGCGGCATCGTCATCGCGTAATTCTACTGCTTCGTGTTTACCCGTAGAGGCACCTGAGGGCACGGCCGCGCGGCCAAAATAACCACTTTCGGTAGTTACTTCTACTTCTACAGTGGGGTTACCCCGCGAATCCAGGATTTGCCGGGCATGGACATCGATAATGGTACTCATAGACCTGATGTTTATTCGTAATGGTTAAAATGGCTTTTCCTGCCGGTTGTTAGTTTTCCATCAACCGGACAAACTGATCAAACAGGTAGCGTGCATCATGCGGACCAGGAGAAGCCTCCGGGTGGTACTGCACCGAAAACGCTTTTTTCCCTTTTACCCGGATCCCCTCAATCGTTTCATCATTGAGGTTAACGTGGGTAATTTCGACTTTATCATGGTTAGCGGCAATAGCGTCAGGGCTCACCCCAAAACCGTGGTTCTGGCTGGTGATTTCACAATGGCCGGTCTGCAGATTCTTAACCGGATGGTTGATTCCACGGTGACCATGGTGCATTTTATAGGTAGGAATATCCAGGGCCAGCGCCAACAACTGGTGGCCCAGGCAAATACCGAACAAGGGCTTATTCTCTTTCAAAATTTCTTTAGCGGTGGCTACTGCATAAGGCATAGCCGCCGGATCGCCAGGGCCATTAGACAAGAAATACCCATGTGGATCAAACGCCCGCAGTTCGGTGATAGGGGTTTTTGCAGGAAAAACTTTGACATAAATACCCCGTTCTGACATGCAGCGCAGGATGTTTTCTTTGATGCCAAAATCAAGGGCAGCAACACGCAACGTTGACGTTGAATCGCCATACGTGTAAGCTTCCGTGGTGCTTACTTTGGAAGCCAATTCAAGGCCGTCCATCGAAGGCACTTCTTTTAATTTTTCCCGTAGGATATCCAGATCCAGAATCTCCGAGGAAATGATGGCATTCATCGCTCCTTTGCTGCGAATATGCCGCACAATGGCCCGGGTATCCACATCCGAGATACCTACCAGTCCTTCCTGCTCAAAATAATCCTGAATAGAGCTGGAAGCCACCAGCCGGGAGTAAGGAACGGTGAAGTTCTTGCAGATCAACCCGGCAATTTTGATCGCGCCGGATTCCGTTTCCTCTTTTTTGGTCCCGTAATTACCAATGTGAGCATTGGTAGCCACCAGTAACTGACCGAAATATGAAGGATCCGTAAAAATCTCCTGATAACCCGTCATTCCGGTATTGAAGCAAATTTCTCCGGTAGTGGTGCCAATTTTCCCGGCAGCATGGCCATGAAATACAGTACCATCTTCTAAAAGTAATACTGCTGGCTTGTGTAACGGTTCAGTCATGGATGTAAGCAACTTTAAAGGAGCGTTCGATAAAAACCGGCACAAATATAGTAACTAATCATCAAAAAGGCGGCCAGGGAATAACTTAAAGCTAAGGGAAGTTGAAAAATGACCTGTCAGACCTTTGAGTACCGAAAAAGAGTCCCCCAAGCGACTTTGCCAATGCTTCCTCCCCTTCGCTGCTTAGTAAAAACGTTACTGTATTTTACCCAATGTAGCCCAGTGCTCCGTCAACTGGGAAATTAGAGATTTGGCAATGGTTCTTGGTGATGGGTGAGGAGTGAAGCGACCCGCCTGCTCTAAAGTTTTGGCGCATGAAGGAAATCAGCCCACTTTAAAAGGGCTGCATCGAGTAACGCTCAACGTTTTCCAGCAGCGGGCCAAGCCCAAAAGAAGAAGTCCGTGTACAGGCAAGTACCGTTTGGCCCACCCCCGCGGTCTGAAGACCGGCCAATACGCCGCTTGGAATCGAAAGATTCCTGCGAACAGTAGTGTTCCCAGTGCCCACTGCCAACTGCCCACTGCCCACTGCCCACTGCCCACTAAAACCTACTTCCCCTGGCGATCGATTCACCTCCGTCCTTTGCATTCCCTGCGCTAAAGCCGGCTGACTTAATCGGGCTATCGTCATTCGGGTAAAAAAGCTAACTTTTGCCTGCTTTTCTGTGTTTACTTAAACAGGTCAAAATCCAACACTTAACGCGAGGCGAGTATGCAGCATAGTCCATTCAAGGCAATAGCGATCTGGGTCAGTATACAGGTGTTGGTCCTTGGCTGGGTGCCAAGCCTTCCGGCCCAGGAAGTCTACCGAATGGCTTTCCCCCCTACCCTTTCCTCGGTCCCGGCTTATCAGGAGGCACTTCAGCAGGAAGAAACGCTACGCCATTTCCTGCTGCACCAGGTAGATTCTTGTAGGCAAGCCAGCAGCTCTCAGAACCTGACTTTTTACCTGGATGCACTCCGACAATCCCTGGAGGCTAAACGCCCGGTGGCAGATCAAATTCAACTTACCCTGCCCATTGATCGCACCCCCGACCATTTCCGCCAGGTGCTGGTTACCAAATCAGGGCAATGGGAAGCGGCACTGGCGGATATTCAACGTTTTGAAGATTCGTACCACCTGATCGACCCAACTGTAACTTCCTTTCCGGCCATCCCCCCGACTGATTTACAGGCAGAACTAATCTTTTATGACCTGCGTGAAGGGATGGTTATTGCGGAAATTGGCGCCGGGAATGCACAATTTGCTGCCCAGGCAGGTAACCAGCTGAAGTCACTCCGATATTTTATTAATGATATTGACCCTCAACTAGTGAGCGATATCGCCCTGCAAATCCAGCGCCACCCCTTCTTCACGGAACGGCAAGATCAATTCATACCGGTATTGGGTACCATTGAATCCCCCCGGCTCCACCCTTCCCGGGTTGATGTAATCCTGATGCGGAATGCCCTCCATCATTTTTCAGCGCCGGAAGCGATGCTCCAGGCCATACGCGAAGCGCTGGTGCCGGGTGGAACCCTCTACCTGCGCGAGCGGTTTGCCGATAGCTGTGCGGTTGACTGTTGCCCTGATCTTTGGTCCCGGAGCAAGCTTATCGATGTGATGGCACAAGCGGGGTTTCGCCTGCTACGCCAGCAGACACTGCGGGATGCGGGTGCCCCGGATAGCTGGGTACTGGCGTTTAGCGTAGACCAACCCTAGTGTGCTGTCAATCGAAAAATTAAGGGGTGAAAATAGTCATTAGTGAAGGGTGAGGAGTAAAGAGTGAAGACCCGCCTACGCTAAGCTTGTCCGCCTATGGCGGGCTTCGGCGGGCAAAGGAAATGAGAAATGAGTGACGAGAAACGAGAAACGGTCAACCCTTCTCAGTGCTCAACTGCGAAAACCAGAAGCTGGCAACCCACAAGTTCAAACTTGACAATCGCCTATTCCTCCACGGAGGCGTAAGCTATGGTTTGCCTTTGGAAGTGCGGCTGAACAGAGCATTATCCAACAAAACATTAAATGCTACCGTTTTGTAGGTGATTTCCAGAAAAGGCTCACCCCCTATCCGCTGCGTAGTTCGGAAGGGGACCATGACCCCGTCGACCAGTCTGTAATCACTATAATAGGTATCCAGGTCCTTTTCCACTGCAACAATCCTTTCCCGGGTCATTACGGGCAGTTTTGTTTCCGGATCCAGAAAATACCGGGTAATAGTTCCATCCTTTCTTGTCAATAGCAACAGAATGACGGGCTTCGTATTGAGGGTGTCCCAACCTATGCGTTGTAGTTGGTGGCCTTTTTGCTGCCAATTCAGCAAGTCATCCTCAAAAGGGTCAGCTACCTTTTCCGACTCCCCCAGCTCCTTAACAGTAGGTTCCGAAATTCCTGCTAAGGGATTGAGTGTCCAGGATTCTTCCCCATCGTAGGCATCAACCAGAACCT
>JACJXV010000043.1 GCA_020636445.1 Lewinellaceae bacterium
CAAAAGAGCCATCCCGAATTTCGAAATGGCTCTTTTTTAACAAGCAAAGGGTGCGTATCAGACTGCGAAACTCTCCCCACAACCGCAGGTACGCGCAGCATTGGGGTTATTGAAGTAAAATCCTTTCCCGTTCAAGCCACCACTGAATTCCAGGGTAGTATTGCACAGGTAGAGGAAACTCTTCAGGTCAGTCACGATTTTAACGCCATTATCTTCGAAGACCTGGTCGTTGGGCCGCGACTCGTTATCGAAATCCATTTGATAAGTCAGCCCCGAGCATCCGCCACTAGTGACAGAAACCCGCACGAAAAAATCATCTCCGAATCCTTCGGACTGTCTGATTTCACCGATTTTGGCTTTCGCACTTTCTGCAACAAATAACATAGTTAGAAATTTGGTATCTGGTATTTGGTATCTGGCATCTGGTGCCTGGTATCTGGTGTCTGGTATTAAGTAACTTAACCAGTAACCAGAAATTTACCCGCCTCTGGCGGGCCAGAAACCAGTAACCAGTAACTACTTAGTGGCTCTTAGCGGTTTCTTCAACCGGCATGCCATTTTTGGTCTTGTAGTCGGCAATGGCGCCGCGGATGGCATCTTCAGCCAGTACCGAGCAGTGAATTTTCACCGGAGGCAAGGCCAATTCTTCCACGATGTCCATGTTGTCAATCTGCAGGGCAGCATCGATGGTTTTGCCTTTAAGCCATTCAGTTGCCAACGACGAGGAAGCGATCGCCGAGCCGCAGCCAAAGGTTTTGAACTTGGCATCCACAATCGTCTGGGATTCCGGATCCACTTCAATTTGCAGGCGCATTACATCGCCGCATTCAGGAGCACCAACTAATCCGGTACCTACATTTTTGCTACCCTTATCAAGCGTTCCTACGTTACGTGGATTCTTGAAATGTTCGAGAACTTTATCAGAATAAGCCATGGTCAAGCTGTTTATTTATGTTAGTAAAAATAGGTGTTTGCTAAAAATTAGTGTTCTGACCACTCGATGGTCGACAGGTCAATCCCTTCCTTATACATTTCCCAGATAGGGCTCAGGTCACGCATGTGATTAACACCAGCGACCAGTTTCTGGATTGTATAGTCGATATCTTCATCCGTGGTAAAGCGGCCAAGGCTAAACCGGATAGAAGAGTGTGCCAGTTCGTCACCTAAGCCAAGAGCTACCAGCACGTAAGAAGGCTCCAGCGAAGCAGAAGTACAGGCAGAACCCGAAGACACGGCAATGTTCTGGTTGAAGGTCATCATCAGGCCTTCCCCTTCAACGTGCTTAAAGGAGATATTGGTTACATGCGGCATCCTGTGCTCACGGTTACCATTGACATAAGCTTCTTCCAGTTGCGTCGTCAGTGCCAACTCGAGTTTATCCCGCAGTTGGCTAAGACGCTCTGCGTCCTGGGCCATTTCCAGGCGGGCAATTTCTGCAGCCTTACCAAAACCTACGATTCCCGGAACGTTGAGCGTGCCCGAGCGCATTCCGCGCTCATGACCGCCACCGTCCATTTGAGAAGTTACTTTAACCCGTGGTGACTTGCGGCTTACATACAGGGCACCAACTCCTTTGGGGCCGTACATCTTATGGCTGGTGAAGGCCATCAGGTGAACACCCACTTCTTTGGGGTTTACCGGAATTTTACCTACGGCCTGGGTAGCATCGCTCATCAACAAAACACCATGACGGGCACAAATATCACCGATTTCTTTCATCGGCTGGATTACGCCCGTTTCGTTATTTGCCCACATGATGGATACCAGAATGGTATTGGACTTGATAGCTGCTTCCAATTCGGCCAAATCAATCAAGCCATCGCGGTTAACGTTCAGGTACGTAATTTCTGCACCCTGACGCTCCAGCTTGTCACAGGTATCCAGCACCGCTTTGTGCTCCGTTTTCACGGTGATAATGTGATTGCCCTTGCTGCGGTACATTTCAAATACCCCTTTGATTGCCAGGTTATCTGATTCAGTAGCTCCCGAGGTGAAAATAATTTCCTTGGGATCTACCTGGATCAATGCGGCAATTTGCTGGCGGGCATAATCAACACCTTCTTCAGCTTCCCAACCAAAAGGGTGGTTTCGGCTGGCGGCGTTACCCGGCATTTGGTGAAAATAGGGAATCATCGCTTCCACCACCCGTGGGTCGGTAGGCGTGGTAGCGTTATTATCGAGGTATACCCGTTTAGTATCCATCGTCATTGGTTAAGTTTATTTAGATTGAGTCTAATCTTAAGAATTCGATTACAAAGATAACGAATAGCCCGCAAAAAAGTTTCCAAAAAATCGCAAATGATAGCATATGGCTGTAAATTCACAGCACCGGAGGTGATTTATCATCCGGAAATGATTGTTAACGTTTGATATTTTTGCTTATGGCTGGTGCAATTTTTCCTGAGTTTCCCCCGATCTCCAAAGTGGAATGGCTGGCCCGGCTCGAAAAGGACCTTAAGGGAAAGCCCTGGGAGGATTTACTTTGGCACCTCGAGGATGATATCACTATTGCCCCTGCCTATTTCCCCGAAGACAGGCCGGTTGACCGTTCCGCACTGGGCCGAACGGCACAGGGGTCGCACTGGGAAATAGCGGAATCTTATGAAGTCGAAGGCGATATTGCCCAGGCGAACGCCCAAGCCCTGGAAGGGTTACAAGGGGGTGTTGAGGCCCCTCTTTTCCTGCTCAAGCGCCATATCAGCGAACAGCAATTGGAGCAGTTACTGAACGGCATTAACCTGGATGCCATCAGCCTGAACATCGCTGAATTTTATGCTGAAAAAGAACCTTTAAAGCTCCTGGAATCGTTTTGCCGAATCGCCAATAAGCGCAGTTCACAACCGCAGGCATTACAGGGCTCAATCGATTTTGATCCCCTCCTCGACTGGAATGAGCCTCCACTGGATGATCTGGTGCGTGCCCTGCATTTGGTGGAAGCAGAACTGCCCCGGTTTAAAATCCTGCAAATTAATGGCCGCTACTACCATGCTGGCCCTCAGGAAGCTGCCCGGGAATTAGGGTACACCATCGCCCAGGGGAGTGAATACCTGGCTCGCTTACTGGAGCATGGCATCAGCCCCGAACACGCTAATCGATACCTGCAATTCTCAGTAGCCGTTTCATCCAGCTATTTTGTGGCCATTGCTAAATTACGCGCCCTGCGCATCCTCTGGAATAACGTCCTCCGGGGGTATGGCATAACCAACCCGGCTCCCACTGAAATCGTGGTTCATTTAGCGAAAGAAACGCAGGATGAAAACCCCAATACGAACATGATTCGCGCCACGACACAGGCGATGTCGGCCATCATTGGCGGAGCGGATCGCCTGTATGTCCTTCCCGCTAATGCAGCCCTCAAAGAGCCCAGCACCTCTTTTTCCCGGCGCATCGCCCGCAACGTGCAACACCTGCTGCGGTTCGAGAGCCACCTCCATGCCGTCACCGATCCTGCCGCGGGCAGCTACTACATCGAACAACTGACCGATGCTTTAGCGACTAAGGCCTGGGCCCTTTTCCAGGAACTGGAAGAAAAAGGGGAGTTTAAGTAAAGAACAGAAGGAGACTGGCCCGCCTGAGGCGGGTGAATTTCTGGTTTCTGGTTTTTTACCCGCCGAAGCCCTCCATAGGCGGACAAGCTTGGCGTAGGCGGGCTGGTTTCTCGTTTCTCGTTTCTGATTTCCAAAAATCACACCCCCGAGTCTTTCATTTGCCGGGTAAGTTTCTGGACAATTTTAAACTGCTGGAAAAACTCCTTGGCCAGTACCCGCAAAATGGTATAAACTGGAATGGCTAAAATCATGCCGGTTATTCCCTGCAGGTTTGCACCGATCAGCACTACAATAAAAATTTCCAGGGGGTGAGCCATTACGCTGGTGGAAAAAATATAGGGCTGCAAGAGGTAGTTATCCAACATTTGCATGCCGCCAAAGACAACCATTACCTTAATTAGTAAAGGGACCATCTGGTTGTAAAACTCCAAATCAAGGTTAGAGGAAATCGTTATAAAAACACCGAACGCCGCGCCTAATAGGGGGCCCAGGTAGGGAATCAGATTCATTACTGCAGCAAAAAAACCGATGAGGAGGGCGTTTTTCACCCCTAAAATGCCTAAAAGTAAACTGACGAAAATGGTAATAACCGTCATCTGTAAAAGCAATCCACTGAAGTACCGCGATAGCATGAACACAGAATCATCGATAGCCTCTCGGGTCTGACCTTCAAAACGGGTAGGTACCAGGCTGAGGATAAAATCCGAAAACATTCCTTGCTCCCGCAAAAAGAAAAAAGTGATAAAAATGACCGAAAAAAGACCAATCACAATATTACCGGCAGCAGCGATAAAATCGGTGAGTACACTCCCAATCTTTGCCGGCTCAAAACGCCCCGACAATGCAGATTTTACCAAATCCTCCAGCGTTCCCTGTTCCAGTGTCAATCCATGGTTATTTAACCATAGCACCATTTGTTCGTAGGGTTCTTCCAGGGCCTGGGCGATCGAAGCATAATCAACGTTGGCCAGGTTACCCGCCTGTTCCAGCACTACAGGCACAAACAACAGCAGTAACCCGACACTAACGATGAAAAACGAAATCATCGTCATCACGGCCGCCAGATTCACCCCAACCTGCCATTTGTACAGGCGAATTTTTTGAAAAAGGCGCATCAGTGGGGCTCCCATCAAGGACAGCACCCAGGCGATCAATACATACGAAACGATATTGCTGAAGCGGTAAATCAGAAAAGCCACCAGAGCCAGAGATAAGCCGATAGCTGCATAGCGGGTCCAGGAGGTGTTTTGCATGGCGTTTATTTAGGAAGCTAATTTACAGAAATTCTGGAGCGGTCGCTCCCTAAGTACTGCAATTCATATAATACTAGCCCCGCTGCAGAAGAGCTGTCAGCAAAGGCCACAACTGTGCAGCGATGGCCTGATAACCCGCTGCATTGGGATGTATGCCATCTGGCAGGAGCGCCTCGGCGGGCAAATCTTGCAGAATAGAAGGAACCAGTGTAACATTGAAAGTTGTCGCCAGCTTTTGGTATACCATCGGCCAGGCCGGGTTTATCGCCTCCCATGGGATATCGGAAGGTACGAAGCCGATCAGCAACACCCTCACCTGCGGGTTAACCGATTGGACCCGCTTCAGTATTGCCGCTAATTCATCGTAGGTGCTATCGGGTGGATATCCCTGCAAGGCATCATTAATCCCCAGCTCCAGCACCAGAATATCCGGAATCGTTGTGAGCAGGTAAGGCAGCCGTTGCCGGCCGCCACTACTGGTCTCCCCGCTTATTCCGGCATTAAGGATGTCAACCTGATAATTAGCCTGATCCAGGCGCTCTCGCAGCAGACTGGGAAACCCTAGCAGCGGGTCTTCTAGTCCATAACCCGCCGTCAGACTATTCCCCAAAAAAAGGATTCGTACGGGAGGGGAACTTATTTCCGGGTCCATGCCTGATTCTTTTGTGGGGTTAGGGCGACAACTGCTCAACAACAGGAGAACAACCAAACACCAAACCCCAGCTTTTTTAAGCGGATTACTCATAAGGGATCTTCTTTGTCGCCCGCAATAAATTGAATATTTCGTTGTAGCCCGCTGAATTTGGTACGCTTAACTGCCGATTTACGGAAAACCCGTTGAAACACCTCCTCGGTTAGTTCTACCCAATCCTGCCGACGCATGCCCAATAGTTCTGCCGAAGGCATAAAGGCAGGTTCTTCATGAGGTTCCGCAAAGCGGTTCCACGGACAAACCTCCTGACAGATATCACAGCCAAACATCCAGTTTTCCATTTTCCCCTGGAATTCCGCAGGAATAGCATCCCGCAGCTCAATGGTCAGGTAAGAAATACACTTACGGGCATCTAATTGGTAACCATTCTGGGCAATCGCATCCGTGGGACAGGCATCAATGCACCGCCGACAGGTCCCACAATAGTCGTGCATGGGGCTGTCGTAGGTAAACTCCACGTCAAGGATTAACTCAGCCAGAAAAAAGTAAGATCCTTTGCGCGGATTAATGAGCAGCGTGTTCTTACCCATCCATCCCAGTCCGGCACGTACGGCCCAATCGCGCTCCATCACCGGAGCAGAGTCCACGAAGCACCGGCCATTGACCGCACCGATTTCCTGTTGGATCACGGCCAGTAGCGTTTTGAGTTTATCCTTGATCACCCAGTGATAATCCTCCCCATAGGCATAGCGGGATATACGGGGTGCCTGGGGGTCCACCTGCCTGGCTGGAGAATAGTAGTTATAAATGAGGCTCACCACCGACTTAGCCCCGGGCACCAATTCCCGGGGGTCAACCCGTTTATCAAAATGATTGGCCAGGTATTGCATCGTCCCATGCTGGCCCTGATTAAGCCAGGATTCCAGCCGGCGGGCTTCTTCATCAAGATGCGTAGCCCGGGCAAATCCCACGAGCCCGAAACCCAGCTCCCGGGCGGCCTGGCGAACCAATTGCGTATAACGGGCTGTATCTTGCATCAAGCTGAGGGAATTAAAGACGTAAAATAACCTAAGTACTGCGTCAATTAAGCATTTAATGGCAAACCCAACCATAGGCGGGCTGGTATCTGGTATCTGGTATTTTACCCGCCTCAGGCGGGCTGGTGTCTGGTGTCTGGTATCTGGTGTCTGGTTTTGGTCCCTTAGCTTAGTCGAAGGGTTGGTTATTCGTTGAACGCGACTCCTTCTCCTCACCAATTTCTGATTTCTGACTCCGACTTCATCGGAGCAAGTTTCTCATCCGCCATAGGCGGACAAGCTTGGCGTAGGCGGGGCTGCTCACAATATCGCTTAATTGACCACAATACGCCCATTAAAATAGTGATTTTCCGGTATTCCCCCATGTGGTGGTTTTCGGTATAAACTGACAAAGATCATATTCTCTGCATGACGCTGGTCATCCATTCCAGCCTTTGGATAGCCTTAATTTAGAACCATAAACGGGGAAAGCGAAAATCTTCGGATTAGCCGACAGTAAGGCGCCAATTTTACGTAGCAATTTTCACTTTCTCTTATTGTCGGTTCGCTCTGGCAACAGAGTATAAAACTTACCACTATGTTGTTGACCAATTTAACATTCTCCTCAAGCCAACTATTGTTGGCTCTGGCAACACTGGTAGTAGTGGTACTGGCTATCATTTATTTTGGTCGCCGTCACTTCTCCAAGGTTTCCAACCTGGATCTCACCACGAAGTACAAGGGCAAGCACTGGGCTTCTCCCCTGACCGCCCGGAACAAGTATCCCGATGTGGATGTATTCAAGATGCAACCCTACTTTTTCCGCCTGGGGTTAATCGGGGCGCTGGCACTAACGCTGGCTGCCTTTAACTGGACCTCTATGGAAAAAAAGCAAAAGGCTGAAAATTACGACTTTGTCCTGGATGTGGACGTTGAAATCGATATTCCACGGAGTGCCGAACCGCCGCCACCGCCGCCACCACCGCCACCTCCGTTAATCCAGGAAGTACCGGAAGGCTTGGTGCTTGAAGAGGACGAAGTGGAATTCGTCGACCAATCGGTGGAAGCTAATACAGAAATTGAAGCCCCTCCGGTGATGGCCCAGAACACCAAAAAGGATGTTCCACCGCCACCACCGCCACCGCCGATGCGCCGCGATGAGGCTAAGGAAATCTTTATGGTGGTTGAGGAAATGCCACGCTTCCCTGGTTGTGAGGACAAAAAAACAGAAGCTGAACGTAAAGCCTGTTCCGAGCAAACACTCATGGCCTTCGTTTATGACAACATCCGCTATCCGGCTATTGCCCGGGAAAATGGTATCAGCGGCACCGTCGTCGTCAGTTTCGTAGTCAATCAGGACGGTCGGGTTTCCGACATTGAAACCGTCCGGGATATTGGCGGCGGATGTGGGGAAGAAGCTGCCCGGATTGTTGAACTGATGAACAGCATGGCTAAACCCTGGATCCCCGGGAAACAACGGGGACGCGCGGTACGCGTTAAGTTCACCATGCCCATTCGCTTCAAATTACAATACAATTAAAGCGTACGCCAATTTATAGATAGTAAGCTATTCTTATTTCGTTGTGAATGTAAAATTGGCTATAGGTATCAGACCGGCACTCGTCGGTCTGATACTATTTTTCGGACTATGTGCTTACAACCTGCGACTCCACAGGGATCAAAAATCTAAAGCAGGGTGACTAAGTCAGAATTTGCAACTTGGCAAACTTGAGCATGATCCGGCGCTCGGGGCTATCGATTTCACTGAAATGAATGGTGGCTACCCGATTGTCCTGACTACCATCTACGCTGATTACCTTTCCTTCACCAAATTTAAGGTGCAGCACTTTCATCCCAGCCTGAATCTGATTACTGGGACTGGGGGAAAAGGTTTTGGGATCAACCCGGAGCGGAGCCGACTGCGCGGTGGTTCGCCGTTGAAAATTCCCGCTGACGCTGGCACCCGGCGAAGCGGATTCCCGACCAGCAGACGCCGTACTGCTTCCCCGGCCAAAACTGGTGCCTGGAAGTGCTCCGGTACTTTCGAGGTGTTCGCGAGGCAGTTCCTCCAGAAAGCGACTTATTTCATTATAGCGCATCTGCCCAAACCGATACCGGCTCAAGGCATAGGATAGCGTAAGAAATAGTTCCGCTCGCGTAATCGCTACATAAAACAACCGCCGCTCTTCATCTAGCCCTTCAGGGGTATCCAGAGCCATGAACGAAGGGAATAGTTTCTCCTCCATCCCTACCAGGAAAATCGATTTAAACTCCAGCCCCTTGGCTGAGTGTACCGACATGAGGGTCACATAATCCCCCTCACTGTTTTCCTCATTATCAAAATCGGTAAGTAAGGCGATATTCTGTAAGTAAGAAGCCAATGACTTATCCTCCTGTCCGGTGGTTTCAGAGCTTTCATCCTCCTCAACAAAGGTTTTAATCCCATCCAGCAAGGCGTTCAGGTTTTCCAGTCGGCTCAATCCCTCCACAGTGGTGTCCGTCTTGAGGGTATCGATTAACCCTGCCCGCTCGGCGATAGTCACAGCAACCTCATACGCATTGCCCGTTTGGGCAAGCGTCATAAAACTTTGGATCATCCGGACGAAGGCGGCAATTGCCTTATGGGTACGGGGCCCTACATCAACGGTACCCAGCAGCTCCCACATAGGTTGGTTTGCCTCTCCTGCTGCTGCACTGATTTTATCAACTGTTGTATCGCCAATCGCCCGCTTCGGGTAGTTAATAACCCGCCGCAAGGCTTCCTCGTCCCGGGGGTTAACAGCCAGACGCAAGTAGGCGATCAGGTCTTTTACTTCTTTACGCTGATAAAAGGATAGTCCGCCAAAAACCCGGTAGGGAAGATTATACCGGCGCAGGTATTCCTCAAAAATCCGCGATTGGGCATTGGTCCGGTATAAAATGGCAATCTCCTTATTACTGAGATGATACCGGTTGCGCTGCTCAACGATAGTATCGACGACGCGTTTCCCCTCTTCGGTATCCGTAAGGGCTTTAATCACCTTGATTTTGTGTCCAACCCCTTTGTTCGACCAGATCGTTTTGGGGATCTGACGACGGTTATAGGCGATTACATGATTGGCAGCTTGTACAATCTGATCCGTAGATCGGTAATTTTGCTCCAATTTGAATACCTGGATACCGTACTTCTGGAAATCTTCCTCAAAGTCAAGGATATTCTGGATGGTAGCTCCCCGAAAAGCGTAGATCGACTGGGCATCATCTCCCACTACGCAAATATTCCGAGGGCTACCCTCAAATTGGACTAATTTCCGGATGATGGCGTATTGCAGGTGATTGGTATCCTGAAACTCATCTACCAGAACGTATTTAAACCGGGCACGATATTTATCCAGAACACCATCCGGATTCTGCTGGATGAGTTCATATAACCGATACAGCAAATCATCGAAATCCATCGCACCCGATCGCTTGCAGCGCTCGGTGTATTTCTGATAGATGACATGGGTGTACTGGCGCTTCGCCATGCGGTCCTGCTCCATCAACTCCTCATTCTCGGCATAGAGCCGGGGCGTGATCAGGGAGCTTTTCGCCGAGGAAATACGCGACCGGATAGCATTGGTGTTATAAACCGATTTATCAAGGTTCAGTTCCTTTATGATGGCATTGATTACACTGGCGGAGTCATCACTGTCATAAATGGTAAAATTGCTGGGGTAACCGATTTTTTCCGCTTCCACCCGCAGGATACGGGCAAAGATCGCGTGGAAGGTTCCGGCCCAAACCCGGTTGGCAGCATCGCCAACTACCCGCTCGATACGCTCCTTCATTTCCCGGGCCGCCTTATTAGTAAAGGTCAGCGCTAAAATCTCCCAGGGGGCCACCCCCTTTTCAATCAGGTGTGCAATCCGGTAAGTAAGTACCCGCGTTTTCCCGGAGCCAGGTCCCGCCACGACCAATACCGGCCCATCGGTCTGAATGACGGCTTTACGCTGTACTTCATTCAACTCGTCTAAATAGGATTTACCCGTCATCCTTCACGTATTTCGCTAATTTACAAAATCAGGTCCAGGGTTGGCTGTCGTTTTCATTCATGGTTGCGAGGCGAACCCACCTACCCCGCTTGCTCCAGCGCCTCCCAATATTCTACTGCTCGGCGAGTGTGGGGTATACAGATGGAGCCTCCCACGAGGTTCGCAATGGCAAAAACCTCAAAAACTTCATCCTTAGTGACACCCAATTCATAACAAGTGCCTAAATGATAGCGGATGCAATCATCGCAACGAAGAACCATTGAGGCAACCAACCCCAAAAGCTCCTTGGTTTTATGGTCTAATGCCCCATCCTGATACGCCTGGTGATCCAGACTCCAAAACCGTTTAATGACCTTGTTATCCTGCCCCAGGATCTTGTCATTCATCCGGGTACGGTAGTTATTGAATTCTTCTACGATCGACATAATGGCTTTTTATTTTCCGCCAAAGGTAGGGAAAAATGATGGATCGCTAAGACCCGATGGAGCAGCTTTGTCGCCGATAAAACCCCTTGCTATAAACAGAAACCTGATGGGTAAACATTCCAATAGGAGTCATCCCGAATTCTGGCTTGCCCGCCATAGCGGGTAAATTTGAATATCCGGAAATAAGAGGCAAACTGACAGAAAAACGATCCGAAGATCGTTTAGGCCTCAGGCCTGGGCGGGAGTCTGGAGACTCCCCCCAACAAATCTTCGATAGCGGTATCAGCGTACCGTTAGCCCAATAGCTTGCGACCTTCCAATCGCGGCTACGGATTAGAGTTAAAACAACCCTGATTAATCTTTCGCCAGAGGAGTGCCCTTAGCAAAATCATCGGCAGTAAGCGCTCCGTTTTCCGAAGTGTCGGAATCGACCAGAATTCGCCAACGGCCATTTTCTTTGCGCAGGACTACCTGGAAATGACCGTAATAAGAGCGCAATTCCTGGCCGGGAATTTTCATGTCCACCCGGTAATAACCTGACTCATAAGCCAACTCTCCCTGGGCAATACGCTCTGTAAAAGAAAAAACGATGGATCGCTGGATATTGCGGCTGCGGGTCCGCTGATTGGTCTCCATTGTGTCATCCCAATAATCCCGCCCGCCAATAATTTTCTGCTGATCGCGCAGTACACGAATCACATCGGGGCTATGCAGTTGCATAAACGCAGCACCATCCAGAGAGGCATAAGTAGCCATGAATGGGCGCCAGATCTGTTGGTTAATCTCATCCTGAAGATTGCTATTCCCCTGTGCAGCAACCTTCCCAACACTACATACAAACAAAACCAGCAAAGAAAAAGATCGAAGGGTCATGTGTGGATTCATTTAACGGCCCTTAAGGCTTATGGGTGAAAAAAGGATGTGACTTCCATCACTGCATAGTTCTATCCGAAGGGTGACTTTTGCAGCAACAAGCGGTGGTTAATTTCTCAGGGAAGTTACCCGCTTCTCGTACGAATGTCAAGTGTAATCATACAAATTTAAACGCAAATGGACCCTCGACTGGCCAAGTTCCTGCAAACCAACGCGCAATGGGCCGCAGCCCACCAACATGAGAATCCCATCTATTTTGACCAATTGAAAGCCGGGCAGAAACCACATGCTCTATTGCTGGGCTGCTCCGATAGTCGTGTTTCACCCAGTGTCGTCATGGGAGCAGAGTTGGGCGAAGTTTTTGTCCATCGAAACATTGCTAATGTAGTAGCCCATTCCGATCTAAATTTTTTAAGCGTCCTCCAATATGCCATTGAGGTTTTGGAAGTAAGAGAAATCATCGTTTTTGGCCATTATGGCTGTGGAGGCATAAAAGCTGCCATGGATGACGAAGCTTTCGGCCTCATCGACAACTGGTTGGCGAATATTAAAGACGTAATGGAGTTTCATGCCAAGGAGCTAGATGCCATAACAGATCCTCAGCTACGCCATGATCGCCTGGTCGAATTGAACGTGCTGGCCCAAATAAAGAACCTACAACAGACTTCCGTAATTAGAAAAGCAATAAAAAAGGGAATAACCATCCATATCCACGGATGGATTTACGACTTTAGCACCGGTCATATCAAGGTTGTTTATGAGCCCGCAAATGAACCCGCTCCCCAGCTGTAGCGTCAATTTTTCTAAAAAAAAGCGGAGCGACAATGTCGCTCCGCAAAAATCCTCGTTAAGAAACCCTTCACAAAAAAACTTTTCTGTACGCTGGCGTACGTATCTTTTTGTTCAGAATGGGATTAAAAGGGTCGATTATGATTGATCATGCGTGAGGGGGTTAATTCAAACGTTGAGGATTGTGTTTACTATTCGTATCCCGGGCTTCGGTTACTCCACCGGGAAGAGAAATTTTTTGTTTGCCTTGTAGTACATTTTGCCCGACGGCATCCGTAACGGTCCAGTGACGGATAACGATCGCTTGTCCGCGGGAGTCCAATTGCCACTCATCGCGATAGTTAGCTGAAAATCCACATTGCTGAGCGGTGCTTAGCGGCACTTGTTTTACAGAAGCATCCCGATCTTCAAACTCCAGATATGGGGATCCGGTGTAGATTGGGGACACCTGGCCTAGTGCATCCAATTGGTCAGCGGGAAGCCGTACATCCATAAGTGCTGGACGGTAAAATGCAATATATTGACTGACTTGTGCTTCGCGGCCATCTTGTGCCGTAGCAACCCAATGGCGTTCAATCATCGTATACGCTTGGGTCAGAAACCGCATACCTTGTAGGGCTACTGGCTGATTACCGGTAGCTAACAGTTGAATTTGCAGTGTCTCTCCAGCCGGGATGAACCCTGAGTAAATAGCCCCTGGTCCGCCTTCCTGACGTTCTCCCTGGCTCGAAACCAATGCCAGCCGGGCTTGCGAAGCCCCTTCCCAATCCAGAACCAGATAGCCATCTGCCGGCATGGTTATTTCCCAGGCCTGCCCGGCGATTAGCTTAATTTGTTGGCTGGGGTTGTCGATATTAAATGGGGCAATCGCCCCTGCCACGGTAATTGCGGAACCATTTCGGGGCATCAGCCGCCAATTAGTGGCAGAAAAATACCCGGTAAATCCCTGTTGGGCGTCACTCAACGTATATTCCTGGTCCTGGTAGGTATATGTCTCCAGCAGATTACCTTCATCCACCAGTGCCGGAACCGGCAACTGAGAGAGATCTGTCGGCGAAAGGCATGACAGGGCTACCGGGGAGGGCTGTGTGATAGTAAAGACTGGCAATGCATCCAGCGAATAAACACTGGTGCTTTGGAGGTAGGTGCCCACAGCTCCTGTCTGGGCAAAAAGCCCCGCGCAACCTCCGGCAATGCCGAAAGCAGAAAACAGAATACGCTGAATTGCTCCCGATGTATACATGGGTGTTAAGTTTCGATAAGTCAGACAATAAGACGCAAAGGTCACTTGCAGGTAACGAATCTTAACACCTACGCCAAGCAGAAACAGCAAAAAATTTGTGGGATACAGACAGTGGAGGACTAAAAAGAAAGAAATGGCCAATTGATGGCCAGGGTGTGTAAATAGTTAGCATGGGATTAAATCAGTTTAGGGATTACGATGCTGCACTCAAAATGCAGTTTTTATAACAATTGTTACAAATATACAGGATCTGCTGGGGAGATGCATACCCGATTGGGGTTATTTTTTCGCAAAAAATGTTAAATTTTATCCATATCATCCTTTTGCCGGATTTTTTTGCGTTCCCGGTCGGCATTTTGTTTTTTTGATTCCCCATGGGTTGTTCCTGCGCTGAATTTCTCTGAACCCAGGTTGCTCTCCCCCGAGTCTCAAAACCAATTCACCCGGATACTGTTTACAGTGGGTTATCCTGAGGTTTAGTCAGGATATGTATAAAACAATAGCTATGCGCGTAAAATATAAAGAGTGGCAACAGCGGATTCCACGGCCACTGGCGGAAGTTTGGCATTTTTTTTCCCGTCCTGAGAACCTGGACGAAATGACTCCCGGAGATGTTAAATTTCAAATCCTTTCCGATATCTCGGGCCAGGAAATGTTTGCCGGGATGATCATTGATTACACTATTCGGCCTATTCTCAATATTCCTTTATACTGGGTAACTGAAATTACCCATATCAAAGAGGGGGAATATTTCATCGATGAACAACGGGTGGGTCCTTACGCCATGTGGCACCATCAGCATTTGTTCTTCCCGCAACCGGACGGCAGCACCCTGATGGTCGACAAACTTCACTACCGGGTAGGAATGGGCCCCTTGGGGAGTCTGGCTAATGCGCTTTTTGTTGAGCGGAAAGTGGAAGAGATTTTCAAGTTCCGCCGCCAGGCAGTCGAGCAATTTTTTGGTACTTAAATCTTAACTGTCTTCCAGTGGCCGCGTCGAAAGATCATAATTGCCAAAACGGCAAGAATGGTTTCACTTACAGCAATAGCTGTACAGATACCGGCTACCTCCCATTCCAAACCAACAGCCAACCCATAAGCCAGGGGGATTTCTATGGCCCAAAAACAAACCAGATTAATCAGCGTAGGCGTGCGGGTATCCCCTGCCCCATTAAAAGCCTGCGCAATGATCATTCCATAAGCATAAAAAACATACCCCAGGCAAACGATCCGCAAGCACAATACCCCTGTATCGACAACCCCCGGGGTCGTGTCAAAAAGCTGAATGAGTCCGGGAGCAAATACGAAGAAAAGGATCGATACACCGACCAGAAAGTACATATTATACTTTCCCGCCTGCCAAACGGATTGTTCAGCCCGTTCAGGCTGGCCTGCGCCTAAATTCTGGCCAACCAGAGTAGCCGCAGCATTTGCCAGCCCCCAGGAAGGCAAGATGGTGAAAATTACCAGGCGAATAGCAATCGTATAGCCTGCCAGGGCCTCGCTGCCAAAACGCGCCATAATGCGCATTAAAAAAACCCAGCTGGCCGACCCAATCAGGAACTGCCCTGCCCCGGTAACGGAAACCTTCAGCAGCCGGCGAATAACCGGCCAATCGATCTGCGCCGGAGCTTTTCGCAACGGAACAATACTATTACCTCCCCAAAGTAAATAAAGCTGATAAGCCACACCCGTGCCTCTCCCGATCGTCGTAGCCAGGGCTGCACCCGTGACCCCCATTTCAGGAAAAGGCCCCAGGCCAAAAATTAATATAGGATCCAGCAGGATATTGATGCCATTGGCCAGCCACAGGCTCCGCATGGCCAATGTAGCATCGCCAGCACCCCGAAAAACCCCGTTAAGCAGAAACAATAACATGATGACAACATTACTCCCGAAGGCAATCCGCGCGTAGGTAGTTCCCGTTGCCAGTACTTCTGCATCGGCCCCCATTAGGCGTAAAACATCGTCAGCCAGCCACACCCCGAATATCCCCAAAACAAAGCTAATGCACAGCCCTATCAGGATAGCTTGCCGGGCAGCAACCGCCGCCGCCAACCTGTTGTTTTCGCCAACCCGGCGGGCTACCATCGCCGTTGCCCCCATACTCAATCCAATAGCCAAAGCGTAAAGCAAGGTAATAACGGATTCCGTTAGCCCTACCGTAGCAACCGCCGCAACACTCACCCGCGCAACAAAAAAGGCATCAACTACAGCAAATAATGCTTCCATCACCATTTCCAAAATCATCGGAATAGACAATAGAATCAGCGCATGGTTAATACTCCCGGTAACGTAGCTTTTTTCTTCTCCGGAAAGAGCTTCGCGCAACAGCGCTATCATTTTTTGCATCACCAGTAGGTTTGGGCACAAGGTAATCAGCTATCCCCTGGTTAGGAATTCCAACCCTGGTTTACCTTAAATGGAATAAATAAGTTCCCATTTGCCCGAGAAAAACCAGAATTTCCGCCACTTTTCCTATTTTCCAGAAAAAATCGGTCTTATGCAACGTTTACTTCTTACCCTCGCCATACTGTGGGTTGCCACCTGCACAGCGATGGCCCAGCAGCGCGTTCTGGATCACGACGATTTCGCACGTTGGAAAACCATTGAAAATGAATCCGTTTCTGCTGATGGCCGGTGGGTCATCTACACCGTTCAACCCGGCGAAGGTGATCCTATGCTTTATCTGTATGATGGTGAAAAAAAAGTTTCGGTTAGCTTTGCCCGGGGCGACCGGGGCGCACTGAGTGCAGATAGCCGCTTTGCTGCCTTCCTGATCAAGCCTTCCCGGGATAGCCTGCTGGAAATGCGGCGGCGTAAGGTTAAACGTGATGACTTACCCAAAGATACCCTTGCCATTCTCGAACTGAGCTCCGGGCAGCTTCGCAAAATACCCGCAGTAAAATCCTTCCGCTTACCCGAAAAATGGGCCGGATGGCTCGCCTACCACCACTACCCACGCCCCGCGGTAGCCGACAGTAGTGGAGTAAAGCCCAAAAAAGAAAGTAACGATAACGGTGCCGAACTAGTTATCATGTCCCTGACTGACAACCAAAACTACCGATTTACCTTCGTAAAAAGCTATACCCTCGCCGAGGAAAGCTCCCGGGTGGTTTTCACCACCACCGGGGATAATGCCCAACAAGCACCAGGTGTTTACTGGTTTGATGGTACTACCCGGACGGTTAGGCCCTTATTCAGGGGCAAAGGAACCTTCCAATCTCTGACCCTTAATAAAAAAGGTGACCAGGCAGCCTTCGTTGCCGATACCGACACCACCAAAGCCCCTGTTCGTCCCTGGAAACTTTACCACTGGCGGCCAGGTCCCGATTCGGCACGCCTGGTAACCACCCCGGGCGATTCTTTCCTCCCCGAAGGCTGGACGGTGAGCCCACACCAATCCCTTACCTTTGCCCGCGATGGTGGCAAGCTGTTTTTCGGCATCGCCCCACCTCCTATCTTACCGGATACGACTCTCCTGGATGAAGAAATTGTTCAGGTAGAAGTCTGGACCACCCAGGACCCCCTGATTTACCCTATGCAGCAAGTTCAGCTTGATGATGAGCGTAAGCGTGCCTACCTCAGCGTACTCCATGTCGCAACAGGTAAACTGGTTCGCCTCGCCGATGAAACCATTCCCGAAATCCAACTTGCGCAAGAAGGCAATTCCCAGTACGTTTTGGGATATGATGAACAGCCCTACCTCCTGGCGACTACCTGGGAAGGCGGCCCTGCTCGCAAAGATTTGTATCTCATCTATTCCACTACGGGTGAGCGGCGGCTTATTGCCCAGGGGGTTCGCTGCTACACACCTGGTTTTTCCCCTGCAGGACGTTATGCCTACTGGTACAATGTGGAAGACACAGCCTGGGTGGCTTTCGAATTGAAAACAAGTAAGCTACTGAAGATTGGCAATAACCAGAAAATTCCTTTTTACGACGAGCTGAATGACTCTCCTGATTTTCCTTCGCCTTACGGTATAGCTGGCTGGACGACGAATGATGACTTTGTTATCATCTATGACCGGTACGATGCATGGCTGATTGATCCCCGGGGCTCGGTAGCCCCGAACAACCTAACCAAAGGCCGAAATAGTAAGACCATCTATCGCTATATCCGCTATGACCCCGATGAACGGGCGATTGAAGAAGTAAAACCCATGCTTTTTCATGTTACGGAAGAAGACAACAAACAGGAAGGATATGTCTGGTTCAACTTGCATACGGGCACTAAAACCATCTTACAGCGAGCGCCTTTTGCCTATTCGAACCGTCCGATGAAGGCGACTAAAGCCGACCGCTGGGTCTTTACCCGGGAGAACTACCTAACCTTCCCCAACTTGCTTTACAGCACGGATCTGAAAACCTTCGATCGGATAAGTGACGCCAACCCCCAGCAGCAAGACTATCAATGGGGCAGTATTGAATTGGTAGAATGGACCTCCCTTGACGGGCAACCGCTGCGCGGATTGCTGGTTAAACCCGATAACTTCGACCCCAGTAAGCAGTATCCGATGATCGTAAATTTCTACGAACGGAGTACGGATGGCTTACACAATCACCGGGCGCCGGTACCCAACCGCTCCCAGATTGTTTATTCCTTCTACGCCAGCCGGGGCTACCTGGTTTTCAACCCGGATATTCCCTATAAAATTGGGTACCCCGGGGAAAGTGCCCTGAATGCCGTGGTTTCAGGTACTACCCACCTGATTGATCAGGGTTTTGTGGATAAAGACCGCATTGGCATCCAAGGGCATAGTTGGGGTGGATACCAAATTGCCTACCTACTTACGAAAACCAATCTATTCCGGTGTGCTGAGGCGGGAGCCCCCGTGGTTAATATGCCTTCAGCCTACGGCGGAATTCGCTGGGGAACAGGTATGAGCCGAATGTTTCAATACGAACATACGCAAAGCCGCATTGGTGGTACGCTTTGGGAAATGCCCCTGCGCTTTTTGGAAAATTCACCACTGTTTTTTGCCGATAAGATTAATACCCCCGTACTTATTCTGCACAATGATGCCGATTCAGCTGTACCCTGGTATCAGGGCATTGAGTTCTATATGGCGCTGCGCCGCCTGGGTAAGCCCGCCTGGATGCTCAATTACAATGGTGAACCCCACTGGCCTGTGAAGCTGCAAAACCGCAAGGATTTCCAAAAGCGCATGCAACAGTTCTTTGATTTCTATTTACAAGATGCCCCTAAACCATCGTGGATGGAACGGGGTGTTCCCGCAATGGAAAAGGGAATCAAGCAGGGGTATTAAACAGTGAGCAGTGAGCAGTGAGCAGTGAGCAGTGAAGAGCCGCTCACTGCTCACCGAATAACCTGCTCACTTCAGCAACTGCAAGCAAACAGGCGTTGGGACCGCAAGCTCCCCTACCTGGGTTAATGCCCCGGAGGATTCAATGCGAAAGACTACCACATTATCGCTATTCTGATTTGCGGCATAAAGAAAATCGCCCTTGGGGCTGATCAAGAAGTTGCGGGGAAAATCGCCAGCTGTGGATGTATGCCCCAGAGGAGATAAGCGCCCCGATTCCAGATCGACGGCAAAAGCAGCTAGGCTGTTGTCACCGCGATTAGAAGTATAGAGGAATTTACCATCTGGAGTCAGATGAATATCAGCCCCCAAACTGGTTCCGGAAAAACCCGCCGGTAAGGTAGAATGCGTTTGCAGGGTATCCAACTGGCCATTGCTGGCATCCCAGGAAAGGGTGGTAACCGTACTCTGCAACTCATTCATAAGATAAGCATAAGGCAATACCGGGTGGAATGCCAAATGCCGGGGCCCCGCTCCCGGATTCAGCGTCACTTGAGCAGGAATTGCTGCTTCCAGACGCTGGTTGGCGTAATCGATGCTAAATATATTAATGTGATCAGTGCCTAAATCAGGAACGTACAAATACCGTTCGTCGGGTGATAGCACCGCCGCATGGGGATGAGGAGCTTCCTGGCGGGAAGTCGGCCCTTTTCCCGTGAGTTGGATAACCTGGCTGGCTGGTTGCAGGTGTCCTGCCGTATCCAAGGGTAGGACTGTAATCGTTCCGCTCACGTAATTGACTGCAAAAACCAGGCGGGCCCCTTCGTCGGTAGAAACATAACAGGGAGCAAACCCATGGCTTGATTGCCGACTGAGGAACTGAGCTTGCTGGCCATCCCAATACCAGGACTGAATATGCCCGGTAGTATCTACCCCGGCACCTGTTTCTTCAACAGCAAGTAAAAGCCCATTTTCCCGATTAACCCATACAAAGGATGGATTAACCACCCCAGTTAGCGTATCATACAGGGTTAGGCTGCCATTCAGCGAATCACGGGAAACGATATACATACCCATTCCTTTGCCTTGCACATGAGGCTCCTGGCGCGTATAGGTGCCCACCAGCAGACCACCCGGCCAAGTCATATCTGCTACTTGCTTGTCATCGGTAGTTTTACACCCCAGCAAAAACATAAGAAATCCGAAATAAATAAAATACCGCATAGGACCCTGATTATCGGTTAAACATGGTGCATGGAAACGCTTTCATTAACAAAATAGGCTTTTCCGCTTATCTGCTGAGGGATTAATGCCGTTTACGGGTGGATTTCTTTGGTAATGCCCAGTAGGTCTCCTACTTCATACACCATGAGGGTAATAGCTATGCCCCAGAACAGGGCATTCAGCGTCATCCAAAAGAAGATACGATATTTCTTTTCGCCAAAAGCATTCGCGATAACAGCCCCGCCAATGGGGGTAAGCAGCAACGGAGTGAGCGTAGCGACCCCATAAATACCGTATTTCCGCCAAAGCCGAACATTACGGCGTACGGTCGGGGTGAAAAGCTTTTTCCGTCGCTGAAAAAGGGGAAAAACGTGTTTTTTCAAAAAGTGGTAAAAAAAAGTAATCACCACCACACTTAACATCATACCGGTAGCTGTACACAACGCGGTTACCAGCCATGGTAAGCCCATAGCAAGTCCTTCGATTGGACCAAAAACAAACTTGACGGTGCTGGAAAGCGAAACGGTGATTAATTCAACCAGATCAGCCTCCAGCGCTTTGATAGATTGTATAAGCATACCACCTTAAAAATGAGCTTGAAGGCAAAAAAGTTGTCCCTTGATCCCCCTTTAACCAAATGATTTTAAGATTGGTCCCGAATTTGGCCATCCCCACGGATGATCCACTTATAACTGCATAATTCCTGTAAGGCCATTGGCCCCCGGGCATGTAGTTTTTGCGTGCTAATGCCAATCTCTGCCCCCAGCCCAAACTGGGCACCATCGGTAAATGCCGTGGAGGCATTCGCATAGACCGCCGCCGCATCCACCTGGGTCAAAAACCGGTCAATCACCTTCGGGTCCTCCGCAACAATGGCCTCACTATGGCGTGAACTGTAGTGATCAATATGCGCTATAGCTTCCGAATCACTGCCTACTGTTTTAATGGACATTTGCAGCGAAAGGAATTCGGTACCGAAATGTTCTTCCCGAGCTGGGTGTAAGTATTCAGCCGGATAATGCCCCTGTAAAACCTGATAGGCGGCGGCATCGGCAAAAATGCGCACCTGATGGCGGGAACCTAACTCCCTAACCAGGGCGGGAAGATCCGCCAGCCGTGATTCATGAATCAGTAAGGTATCCAGGGCATTGCACACGCTGACTCGTCGGGTTTTCGCATTCTCAATAATCCGGCGGCCTTTGTCCAGGTTACCACTGGCATCGAAATAGGTATGAACAATCCCCGCTCCGGTTTCAATAACGGGCACCGTAGCATTTTGCCGCACATACGAAATCAGTCCCTGGCCACCACGTGGAATGATCAGATCAATGTGGTCGTTGGCCCGTAAAATAGGAGTCAGCGCTTCCCGCTCACTGGGTGCCAGAAAAACAACCTCCGGCAACCCAGCCTGCTGCAGTACCTGATGAATCAGCTTGACGATGGCCTGGTTGGAATCATGTGCATCACTTCCTCCCTTCAGGACGACGGCATTGCCAGCCTTCAGGCATAAGGCAAAAACATCAAAGGTAACATTAGGGCGTGCTTCATAAACTACGCCAACAACCCCCAAGGGAACAGTCATTTTTTGCAATTGCATCCCATTGGGTAAGGTCTGGCTGCTTAATTCCCGCTGTAGGGGGGAAGGCAAGGCCGCCACATTGCGTAAGTCGGCCGCAATTTGGGCTAACCGGGAAGGATTCAGCAACAAGCGATCATACATCGGATTCTGGGGGTCCATCCGACCTAAATCACGGGCATTTGCGGCAAGGATAACTGCTTGCTGTTCCAGCGCCGCTTCGGCTAATGCCAGCAGCACCTCATTAATTTGCGCAGGTGTCACCGTCAACAGTTGGCGACTAGCCTTGCGTAGTTGCACCAGGCCTTGCAGGACATTCGCCTCAATGGTTTGAGTATTTATCATAGTCAAGCTAAAGTTAGCCGATCAAAAGATAATCGTAGTGAATTAACGCTTTTTTTCCTTTTTGCCCCAGGTACTTGCGGGCAGTTGCCGCCCCATATTGAGCCATCCCCAAGCCAATTTCCTCTCCCGCCAGAATAATCCCAATCAGGTCACCCTTGTCGAACTCTCCTTCTACTTCCGTGATTCCTACTGGCAATAAACTGGAAACTTGTTCCCGGTTGCGAAGTACAGCCGCTGCCCCCTCATTGATATGAACAGCTCCTTTGCGCACGGCATTCTGATAAGCCAGGCGCTTTTTCAGATTGGAGGTGGATTTTTGCCCGGGGAAACAAGTAAACAGCCCCTCCCCGGCTAATAATTGAGGTAAGATTCCCGGCGTTTTCCCATTGGCTATATAGGTATGGATGCCCAGGAGGGCCGCCTTGCGGGCAATCCGAAATTTAGTTGCCATTCCTCCCCTTCCAAACGTAGAGGTCGAGGGTAAAATAAACCGGAGTGATTGCCCGTCGGCAGGATCGATGGTCTGCAGCAACCGGCTATGGGGATCATCCGGATGACCGTCAAAAACGCCATCCACATTGCTGAGGATAATCAACCGGTGGGCATTAATAGCAGCAGCGACTAACCCAGCCAGTTCATCGTTATCCGTAAACATCAGTTCCGTTACCGCTACTACATCATTTTCATTGATGATTGGTATGATATCCCCCCGCAATAGTCCCTGCAGGCAGTGTTTCATGTTCAGGTAATGCTCACGGTCGCGAAAATCTTCCTTAGTTACCAATACCTGGGCAACATGGCATTTGTGTTGGGCAAACAGGTCCTGGTACACATGCATCAACCGTGCCTGCCCAACCGCCGAGAGCACCTGTCGACGCAACACCCGGTTAACGTGATCTAACTCCGGGAGGACCGTTCGGCCCATGCCAACCGCACCAGAAGATACCAGAACTACCTCATAACCCTGCTGCCGAACAATGGCCAGCTGATCCACCAACTGCGCAATGTGCCCCAGGTCGGGTGCCCCCCGCTCATCCGTCAGCACATTCGTCCCGATTTTAACAACAATCCGCTCCTTTATCATAGATCCAATGTCGGGTAGTTAAATTCATAAAACCAGCAGCCTAAGCTAACCAGAATCCCTAAAAATAGGGGCTTTCACCGGGATTAGCCACTCTTCCCCGGAAATTCCTGTGCATAACGCCGTTAGCCCCAAAAAAAGTGGTAATTTCCGAATGTTTTCTTGAATCAGCTCCATATTAAATCTAATCTATTATGTCCATTCGTCAGCAACTCATCTGCTTTTGCCTTGGGCTTAGCACACTCAGCTTATTTGCACAAACCACACAGAAGCCAGTACTTCACGGACGCCATTGGATGGCCATAACCGGAAAACCCCTGGCTGCCACCGCCGGCTCCATGACTTTTCAGCAAGGAGGTAATGCCGTCGATGCCGCATGTGCCATGCTGGCCGCCACCTGTACCATGTGGGATGTACTGAGCTGGGGAGGTGAAACCCAAGCCTTAATTTATAACCCTAAGACAGGAAAGGTTATCGGCATTAATGCCCTGGGTGTTGCTCCTACCGGGGCCACCCCCGAATTTTTCCGTAGCAAAGACATGCCTTATCCTCCCGCTTATGGCCCGCTGGCAGCCGTTACCCCTGGAACACCCGGCGGATTAATGACCATGCTGGCCGAATATGGAACCATGAGCCTGCAGCAAGTGCTGCAACCCGCCATGCAAATGGCGGAAGGCTACCCTATCGAAGCCCAAACCGCTAATAATATTGAACGCAATAAAGCGCGTATCAAAGAATGGCCTTATTCTAAAAGCGTTTTCCTGACCCACCTTGGGGAAGAACGGGAAGCTCCCTATCCGGGTGAAATTTTCCGCCAGGCCGATTTGCTGGCTACGCTGCAAAAGCTGGTTGCCGCGGAAGCAGCTGCCCTTAAAGCCGGGAAATCGCGTAAAGAAGCGATTTATGCAGCCTACGACCGCTTTTACCGGGGGGATATTGCCCAGGAGTTCGTACGCGGCTGCCAGGAGCAGGGCGGCTTAATTACCCTCGACGACCTGAACAAGTGGAAGGTTTATATTGAAGAACCGGTAAAGACCAGCTACAAAGGCATTGATGTATATAAACTCACCCACTGGGTACAAGGCCCCGTACTCCTGCAAAGCTTGAATATCCTGGAAAACTTCGACCTGAAATCCATGGATTATAATTCGGCCAGTTACATTCACCTCCTGTATCAGGCTATGAATCTGGCCTTTGCCGATCGCGATTTCTATTACGGCGATCCTTATTTTCCACCGGAAGAACCGATCAAAGGGCTACTCTCCAAAGCCTACGCCAAGCAACGGGCGGCGCTGATCAACCTTCAACAAAATGACGCCGCGGCAAAACCGGGAGACCCCTATCCCTTCGAAGGTAAAGTCAATCCCTTCCAACAATACCTGGATGGTTGGAGTACCACCACCTCTTTCTTACCCGGACCAGTGCGTAGCCCACTGGCGGATCCCAACTACAAGGATGCCTTTTATGCTGGCACGACCTCCATCCAGGCCACGGATGCCGAAGGTTGGGTGGTCAGCGTAACCCCGAGCGGCGGATGGGTTCCGGCAACGATTGCCGGGCGAACCGGCGTCGGGATGAGCCAGCGGATGCAAAGCTTCGTTCTCGATGCGGCTCAAGGGCCCTTCAATGTGCTGGAACCAGGTAAACGCCCCCGGGCTACCCTCACCCCCAGCATGGCCCTGAAAGATGGCAAGCCTTACCTTTCTTTTGCGGTACAGGGTGGCGACTCCCAGGATCAAAACCTCTTACAGTTTTTCCTGAATGTGGTTGAATTCGGCATGAACGTCCAGGAAGCTTGCGAAGCCCCCAATATCAATAGTTTTCAAATGCGCAGCTCCTTCGGGGCCCACGAAACCAAACCCGGAGATTTACTTTTACAAGAATCCGTACCCGACTGGACTCGCCAGCAATTGGAAAAAATGGGCTATAAACTTAGCTTTGACCGCCGTACCTCCGGCCCTATTAACGCCATTTTCTTCGACTGGCAACACGGCTCCTTCTGGGGTGGTTCCAGCAACCATGGCGAAGATTACGGAATTGCCTGGTAAACGGGTTTTTGGTTACTGGTAGCTGGTTACTGGTTATTTGTTACCAGCTACCAGCTACCAATAACCAGCTACCAACCCTAATCAATCAACGGCGTATCGAGCATCGCCAGCGATGCTTCAATTTCGGCACTCGTTACTTCGTGCTTGACCAACTTTTGGGCGAAGTAATCTTCATAGGCTTTGAGATCAAAGTGGCCATGTCCACAAAGATTAAATAGAATAGTGCGTGACTCTCCGGCTTCACGGGCGGCGTTGGCTTCCTCCAGCACGGTGACCAGTGCATGGGTAGCTTCGGGAGCTGGGATAATGCCTTCACTCCGGGCAAAGAGTACGCCGGCCTCAAAGCAATCCAGTTGGTCATAAGCACGCGCCTCAATGAGCTTGTCTTTAAGTAACTGACTTACAATAACGCCCGCGCCATGGTAGCGCAAGCCTCCGGCATGGATGGGCGCTGGCACGAAATTATGCCCCAGCGTATACATCGGCAAAAGGGGCGTCATTCCTACTGTATCACCGAAATCATAGCGAAAAACACCTCGGGTAAGTTTCGGACAACTGGCGGGTTCAGCCGCAATACACCGAATAGTACGCCCCTCTTCAAAATTCAGGCGCAGAAAGGGAAAGGCAATTCCGGCAAAATTGGACCCGCCACCAAAAGGCGCGACGACCACATCAGGCATATCGCCCGCCTTTTCCAATTGCTTGATTGCTTCCAACCCGATAATCGATTGGTGCATAAGTACGTGGTTCAGCACACTGCCCAGCGCATACTTGGTTTGCTCATCGGTGGCAGCTCGCTCCACTGCCTCAGAAATAGCGATCCCCAGGCTGCCGGGGGAATTGGGGTCGGCAGCCAGGATCTGCCGGCCTGCTTGGGTAAGATTGGTGGGTGAAGCATATACCTGGGCCCCCCAGGTATTCATCATCAGTTTGCGGTAAGGCTTTTGGTCATAGCTGATTTTGACCATGTACACCTCGCATTCGATATCGAACAGGTTACAAGCAAAAGCCAGGGCACTCCCCCACTGCCCTGCACCCGTTTCAGTGGTAATCCGCTTAACCCCTTCCATTTTATTGTAGTAAGCCTGCGGAACAGCCGTGTTAGGCTTGTGGGATCCGGCAGGGCTTACCCCTTCGTATTTATAATAAATTTTGGCGGGTGTATCCAGGGCTTTTTCTAAACCGTAGGCCCGGTACAAGGGCGTGGGCCGCCACATGGTATACACATCCCGAACCGGGTCAGGAATAGGAACCCATTTTTCTGCACTCACTTCCTGTTTGATCAATTCCATGGGAAATAAAGGTGCAAGTGCTTCGGGGCCAATGGGTTCTTTGGTTCCCGGATGCAGGGGCGGCAGCGGTTTATTGGGCATGTCCGCCATGATATTATACCAATGATCCGGAATTTCGTTTTCAGTCAATAAAATTTTTCTGGTGCGCATGAGGTTTTATTTTACAGATGAACGCAGTAGTGTCCGGTTAAGCAATTAAAATAGTTGAATAAATATTTGTAAACCAATAAATTATTTTCACTTTTTGATGTGACCGATTTGATTTAACTAGAGGCCCAAAAGCGGGTCTTTATGAATGATGGAACGTACGTTTTTTCGCAGCTTATGGGGCTGATTCACCGCCAAACCTTTGCACGAATCGTCGAAAAATTTGGTGGCAATGAACGCATCCGGACTTTTTCCTGCTGGCATCAACTGCTTTGCATGAGCTTCGGACAACTCACGCACCGGGAAAGCTTGCGCGATGTAGTGACCTGCCTCAATGCGCATCCGGAGAAGCTTTACCACATGGGATTGACCAATGGAGTCAAGCGCTCAACATTGGCGGATGCTAATGAAGTACGAGACTATCGGATTTACGAAGCGCTGGCGCATACCCTTATTGCCAAAGCCCGCAAGCTGTACCAGGGACAATCCACTGCGGATGATTTAGATCATGTGGCGTATGCCTTGGATTCAACCACCGTTGAACTATGTCTGGATGTGTTTTGGTGGGCTAAATTCCGCAAGCATAAAGCGGCTGTAAAGCTCCATACCTTGTTTGACATACGGTGCGAGATCCCTTGCTTTGTCCACATATCTGATGGTAAGTTCCACGATGTCAATGTTATGGACATACTTGAGTTTGAGCCGGACGCTTTTTATGTCATGGATAGAGGCTACACTGATTGGACGCGCCTCAAAAAAATCCATGATGCGAGCGCCTTTTTCGTTATCCGGGCCAAAAAGAATCTGGCCTTTGAGCGCATCTACTCTGCGCCTGTGGATAAAACCACCGGACTGCGATGCGATCAAACTGGACGACTCAAAGGGTTTTATGCCGCACGGCATTATCCGGGAAAACTCCGGAGGATCAAATACGTAGATCCTCAGCACCAGGTAATGTATGTGTACTTGACCAATCATTTTGAAGCAAAAGCGGCACAGATTGTCCACCTGTATATGAACTGCTGGAAAGTGGAGCTTTTCTTCAAATGGATCAAGCAGCACCTACGCATCAAACGTTTTTGGGGTGAAAGCGCCAACGCTGTCAAGACTCAAATATGGATCGCCATCTGCACCTTTGTGCTGGTGGCCATTTGGAAGCATAAGTCGAAAAGTTTACAAAGTATGAACGAATTATTACAAATAACCAGCGTCTCAATTTTTGAGAAAAAGCCTGTAAATCAGCTATTTAACAACCTGAGACACCAAAAATCCAAGGACGACCCTTGTAATCAATTGAATATCTTTGATTTATAACCGGACACTACTGAGATGAACGAGAAACAAAGCAATAAAAACCACAGTAACAAAAGCTTTTGGAAGGTACAATTTTCCCTTAATTACCCCAATACCTGTACACTACACCTTGATTTTTTTTGCATTCATTTCCTCGCGCAAAAAAAATTGGTATTCCAGCTGAAAATGCTGTACATTCTGATGAAACAGAAAATCGTTACCTGGCAGTATATTACCGTCTTAACCTATACTGGTTCATCTGTAAGAAACCAGCAAATTTTCGTTCAGTAAATCGACGCTTTCATGAAAACAACGCTTGTTCAGCCTATTTATCGCTTGCTCCTGATTGCAGTGGGGCTTTTACTACTTACTACCTGTGCCCGTAACCCTGTGACTGGCAAAAAGCAGGTTATGCTGATGTCAGAACAACAGGAAATTGCCCTGGGTGCTCAGTCAGACCCTCAGGTGTTGGCTGAGTTTGGCCCCTATAACAACGCTGCTATGCAGCAGTTCATTAATGAGAAAGGGCAAAAAATGGTGGCCGTTTCACACCGCGCCAATTTACCTTTTCAATTCAAAATTGTGGATTCTCCGGTGGTAAACGCCTTTGCACTGCCCGGAGGTTATGTATACTTCACACGAGGTATCATGGCTCATTTTAATGATGAGGCTCAATTTGCCGGCGTTTTGGGCCATGAAATTGGTCACGTCACTGCGCGTCACTCTGCAAATCAATACACCAAACAAATCCTTGGACAGGGCTTGCTCATCGGCGGCCTGGTTTTCATCAAAGGCTTTGATCAGTTGGCCGAAGCTGCCAGCTCAGGACTGCAGTTACTCTTTCTTAAATTTGGCCGCGAAGATGAATCCCAATCGGATATGCTCGGTGTTGAGTATTCCACCAAAATTGGCTACGACGCCCACCATATGGCCAGCTTCTTTACCACGCTGGATCGCTTAAGTGGTAATCCGGAGGATCGGATTCCAACGTTCCTGAGCACTCACCCCGACCCCCTGGATCGTAATAAAAAAGTGGAAGAACTCGCTAAAGAATGGCAAGCTAAATATCCCGGGCAACAATTCGCCATTAACCGTGATCAATACCTGCGAATGATTGACGGGCTCGTCTATGGGGAAGACCCTCAACAAGGATTCGTGGAAAATGGAATTTTTTACGCCCCCAATCTGAAGTTTCAATATCCTGTCCCGGCCGACTGGCAGGTGCAAAACAGCCCCCAACAGGTTGCTATGGCTCCCAAGGACGGCAAGGCCATGATTATCCTTAACCTGGGTCAGGGTCAAACGCTCGACGAAGCAGCTCAAGCTACGCTCACGGAATACAAACTCACGGCGGTTAGTTCCAAACCAATTACAGTAGGAGGTTTCCAGGCATTGTCGGTGGTTGCTGATCCTGCCGTGGACCCCAACGTTCCGGCCAACCAACAACAGCAGCAGGCTATCAGACTTGAGATTACCCTCATTCAGTTTCAGAATATGATTATTCGGTTCCTGGGGGTATCGGCCCTGGCTGATTTCAATACGTATTTACCAAGTTTCCAGTTTACCGCCCGTAATTTCCGGACCTTGTCCGACCCTGATAAATTGAACCGCAAACCAGAATTCATTCGTATCGTAACCGTTCCCCGCAATGCGACACTGGGAGCCACTCTGCAAGGCTTCAATATGCCAACCGATCGCCAGGAAGAACTGGCAGTCCTCAATGGAATGCAGCTTACCGACATGGTTACCCAAGGAATGCTCATTAAAGTACTGGGCAACCTGAAGCCAAGCACGAAATAATTAGATAAGCTACCAGAACTAATACCCATGCGATTACTATTTAGTGTAATGATTTTACTGTTGCTGAGTGGTTTGCCGCAAATAGCGGCCGCCCAGCAGCTTGAACTGCAAGATGGCTCATATAACTACCGCAACCAAAACTGTCCTGCTGTCCAGATCAGTTTCCCTGTTGAGCAAAAAACACTGGCCCGTGCCTGGCGTGATTACCTGCGCCGCAAGTATGATGTAAAGCTTAAGGGTATCGGAATCCTGGGCACGCGCGATTTGCTTTCCGCAGTAAATGCCCCTTTTCCAGAAGTGGGCGGTCCTGGCAACATGGATTTTTTCACCCATTTTGCAGCGCAAAATGAAGGAATAATTCGCATGAGCGTCTTTGCCAGTATTGGCGACACCTTTATCGGTCCCTGGAACCAACACGCTGGTCCCTACCAAACCACTCGCAATATAGTTGGGGCTTTTCTCAGTGAATTCATCCCCGATTATTATGCCGCCGAACTCAAAAACGCCCGCAAAGAAGTGGATGCGTTGAAAAAGGCACTATCCACCTACCGCCGCACCATCGAACGCAATGAGCGTACCGTGCTCAAGTTGCAAAAGGAAAATAAAGACCTGGAAGAACGGATTCGCGAAGAGGAAGCCGGATTGGATAAAGCACTTCGCGACCTTGAAGTAATGGAACAACGCTGGCGTAACGCCAAACGGAATATTAACTAGTATACAGAATGCCTTCGCGCATTCACGGAATGTGTAACCCTTAAAAATAAATATAATGGATCAGGAAAAGCTCAAACAGGATTTCGATGAAGCTAAAGTCAAAATTGCCGAAAAACTCGAAGAGCTGAAAGGCAAATGGCACGAAGCTTCGGCTGAGGCTCGGGAAGAAATCGACGAGCAAATGGCCAAGCTGAAAGAACTCCAAAAGGAGCTTCCCCACAAACTCGAAGAGTTCGGTGAAGAAATTGAAGAAGAGTGGGATGAGTTCAAGGAAAAGGCCGGGGCCAAAATCAGTGAGCTGCGCAAAAAGCTCAAAGATTGGTTATAGGTCGTGCCATGACTAAAGGGGTGTTGCTAGCGGATATCCGCTAGCAACACCCCTTTAGTCATGGCACGACCTATAACCAATCTTTGAGCTTTTTGCGCAGCTCACTGATTTTGGCCCCGGCCTTTTCCTTGAACTCATCCCACTCTTCTTCAATTTCTTCACCGAACTCTTCGAGTTTGTGGGGAAGCTCCTTTTGGAGTTCTTTCAGCTTGGCCATTTGCTCGTCGATTTCTTCCCGAGCCTCAGCCGAAGCTTCGTGCCATTTGCCTTTCAGCTCTTCGAGTTTTTCGGCAATTTTGACTTTAGCTTCATCGAAATCCTGTTTGAGCTTTTCCTGATCCATTATATTTATTTTTAAGGGTTACACATTCCGTGAATGCGCGAAGGCATTCTGTATACTAGTTAATATTCCGTTTGGCGTTACGCCAGCGTTGTTCCATTACTTCAAGGTCGCGAAGTGCTTTATCCAATCCGGCTTCCTCTTCGCGAATCCGTTCTTCCAGGTCTTTATTTTCCTTTTGCAACTTGAGCACGGTACGCTCATTGCGTTCGATGGTGCGGCGGTAGGTGGATAGTGCCTTTTTCAACGCATCCACTTCTTTGCGGGCGTTTTTGAGTTCGGCGGCATAATAATCGGGGATGAATTCACTGAGAAAAGCCCCAACTATATTGCGAGTGGTTTGGTAGGGACCAGCGTGTTGGTTCCAGGGACCGATAAAGGTGTCGCCAATACTGGCAAAGACGCTCATGCGAATTATTCCTTCATTTTGCGCTGCAAAATGGGTGAAAAAATCCATGTTGCCAGGACCGCCCACTTCTGGAAAAGGGGCATTTACTGCGGAAAGCAAATCGCGCGTGCCCAGGATTCCGATACCCTTAAGCTTTACATCATACTTGCGGCGCAGGTAATCACGCCAGGCACGGGCCAGTGTTTTTTGCTCAACAGGGAAACTGATCTGGACAGCAGGACAGTTTTGGTTGCGGTAGTTATATGAGCCATCTTGCAGTTCAAGCTGCTGGGCGGCCGCTATTTGCGGCAAACCACTCAGCAACAGTAAAATCATTACACTAAATAGTAATCGCATGGGTATTAGTTCTGGTAGCTTATCTAATTATTTCGTGCTTGGCTTCAGGTTGCCCAGTACTTTAATGAGCATTCCTTGGGTAACCATGTCGGTAAGCTGCATTCCATTGAGGACTGCCAGTTCTTCCTGGCGATCGGTTGGCATATTGAAGCCTTGCAGAGTGGCTCCCAGTGTCGCATTGCGGGGAACGGTTACGATACGAATGAATTCTGGTTTGCGGTTCAATTTATCAGGGTCGGACAAGGTCCGGAAATTACGGGCGGTAAACTGGAAACTTGGTAAATACGTATTGAAATCAGCCAGGGCCGATACCCCCAGGAACCGAATAATCATATTCTGAAACTGAATGAGGGTAATCTCAAGTCTGATAGCCTGCTGCTGTTGTTGGTTGGCCGGAACGTTGGGGTCCACGGCAGGATCAGCAACCACCGACAATGCCTGGAAACCTCCTACTGTAATTGGTTTGGAACTAACCGCCGTGAGTTTGTATTCCGTGAGCGTAGCTTGAGCTGCTTCGTCGAGCGTTTGACCCTGACCCAGGTTAAGGATAATCATGGCCTTGCCGTCCTTGGGAGCCATAGCAACCTGTTGGGGGCTGTTTTGCACCTGCCAGTCGGCCGGGACAGGATATTGAAACTTCAGATTGGGGGCGTAAAAAATTCCATTTTCCACGAATCCTTGTTGAGGGTCTTCCCCATAGACGAGCCCGTCAATCATTCGCAGGTATTGATCACGGTTAATGGCGAATTGTTGCCCGGGATATTTAGCTTGCCATTCTTTAGCGAGTTCTTCCACTTTTTTATTACGATCCAGGGGGTCGGGGTGAGTGCTCAGGAACGTTGGAATCCGATCCTCCGGATTACCACTTAAGCGATCCAGCGTGGTAAAGAAGCTGGCCATATGGTGGGCGTCGTAGCCAATTTTGGTGGAATACTCAACACCGAGCATATCCGATTGGGATTCATCTTCGCGGCCAAATTTAAGAAAGAGTAACTGCAGTCCTGAGCTGGCAGCTTCGGCCAACTGATCAAAGCCTTTGATGAAAACCAGGCCGCCGATGAGCAAGCCCTGTCCAAGGATTTGTTTGGTGTATTGATTTGCAGAGTGACGCGCAGTGACGTGACCAATTTCATGGCCCAAAACGCCGGCAAATTGAGCCTCATCATTAAAATGAGCCATGATACCTCGTGTGAAGTATACATAACCTCCGGGCAGTGCAAAGGCGTTTACCACCGGAGAATCCACAATTTTGAATTGAAAAGGTAAATTGGCGCGGTGTGAAACGGCCACCATTTTTTGCCCTTTCTCATTAATGAACTGCTGCATAGCAGCGTTGTTATAGGGGCCAAACTCAGCCAACACCTGAGGGTCTGACTGAGCACCCAGGGCAATTTCCTGTTGTTCTGACATCAGCATAACCTGCTTTTTGCCAGTCACAGGGTTACGGGCACAGGTAGTAAGTAGTAAAAGCCCCACTGCAATCAGGAGCAAGCGATAAATAGGCTGAACAAGCGTTGTTTTCATGAAAGCGTCGATTTACTGAACGAAAATTTGCTGGTTTCTTACAGATGAACCAGTATAGGTTAAGACGGTAATATACTGCCAGGTAACGATTTTCTGTTTCATCAGAATGTACAGCATTTTCAGCTGGAATACCAATTTTTTTTGCGCGAGGAAATGAATGCAAAAAAAATCAAGGTGTAGTGTACAGGTATTGGGGTAATTAAGGGAAAATTGTACCTTCCAAAAGCTTTTGTTACTG
>JACJXV010000044.1 GCA_020636445.1 Lewinellaceae bacterium
GCGTTCCTGGAAAAAGTTAATGTAGTCACGAACAAAGCCTACCATATCCACCTTTTTGGTGTCGTGAGCGATAATGGCAATGGTAAAAGGTGTGGTGGAAATAGACATATCTGTAGTAGGTTACATTCGTTTAGCGGTAGAGAAATAGGGGGTGCTTACTACCCCAAATGATGGCCGTCGAAAATAATACCCTGTAAGCCATAGGCTTTTGGGGGGATCCGGATAGAAAGTTTTCGCTGAACATTTTTTATCCGGTATAAATACCCGTTTAAAAAACGTAAATTTGCCCCTAAAATCACCAAAACTTATTTTAAAACCAAGTTATGATGAGGAAAGTATTATTCAGTTTCCTGGTATTAGGAAGCATAATGATGTGCCAGCCAATGGCTAATGCACAAATTCAAACGCCCGCTCCCAGCCCAACAGCTGAAATGAAAACCCGGGTGGGTCTGACGGATGTTACGCTGGTGTATTCTCGCCCCAGCATGAAGGGCCGGACTATTTTTGCTGCTGATGGACTGGTTCCTTTTGGTAGTGTCTGGCGTACGGGTGCCAACTCGGCCACTAAGCTCTCCTTCAGCGATGATGTGAAATTAGGTGGACAGGCACTAAAGGCTGGTTCCTATGCTTTGCTGACCAAGCCAGGTGCCAATGAATGGACCGTTATGCTTTTCCCTTACGAAAGCACTAACTGGGCAGGTTATCCCGAAAAAACGCCGGCAGCTACATTTACCGTTAAACCGGAAAAACTGGGAAATCGCGTGGAGAGCTTCACCATGGATATCAACAATTATTCCAACGATGGCGCGCATATCGACCTGATGTGGGATATGACGAAGGTTAGCCTTCCGCTTTCCGTTGAAGTTGATGGCAAGGTAATGGCCGCCATCGATCGCATGATGGCTGGGCCAAGTGCAAACGATCTGTATGCTGCTGCATCTTATATGCACGACACGGGCAAGGATCTGAACAAGGCGTTGGAATATATCCAAAAGGCTAATGCTATGAGCCCTCAGTTCTGGACGTTGCGCCGTGAATCGTTGATTCTGGCCGACATGGGTAAAAAAACTGACGCTATCAATGTGGCTAAGAAGTCACTGGAAATGGCTGAAAAGGCTAAGAACGACGATTACGTTCGGATGAACAAAGCATCGATTGCTGAGTGGTCGAAGAAATAAGGAATCAAGTGCGCTGGTGAATAACCCCTAGTGGTTAGATCAGAGACTTTATCCCCGGAGCCCGGATTTTGACGAAGGTCAGGATCCGGGCTCGCTTTTTACAGGCTAAAGGCTACAAGGGCTCAGACCTTCCTGGATGTAAAGGCTTCTGACCTAAACAGGAAAGGTCATAGGATCCGGATGCCGGAATGTATAAGTGAGTTTACGTTTTACGTAGGTGTTATCCACAATTTTACCTTCCGCCTGCACTTCATCATGGGCAAAACTGGGGACCTCGAAGCCCTCCAGCTGGGCGCGATGGGGGTAGTAACTGGCTTTCGTCGGGTGCTCGTCAGCGCAGACGTTAAACGTCTCTCTCCAGGCATCCTGTTCAATAACTGCCTGGATGACACCGATACAGTCGTCCTGATGGACCATATTTACCCGCTGTTGGCCATGGGGCAGATCCTGGCGACCGGCAAGAAAGCGACCCGCCGGCCGGCCGGGGCCTACGAGCCCGGCTAAGCGCAGGATGGTAACCTCAATCTTCGCTTGTTCCCGTAACCCTTGTTCTGCAATGAGCAAGGCTTTGCCGGAATCGGTATTCGGCAAAGGAATAGTCTTTTCACTGACCCAGCCGTTCGCCTCACCATAAACACTAGTTGAGCTGGTAAACAGGATCTTTTTTACCTGACCTGCTTGCCTGGCAGCTTCCAGAATAGCGGCAATCCGGCGAGGGTAATGTATAATCATTTCGGCGTCCCGACGACCCGGAGGCAAGGTGATAATCAGTACCTCGCTTGCCAGGAATGCCTGCCAGTCTGCTGACAGCTTAGCAGGTAGGTCCTCCTCCAGCCGGAGCAGAAACCCCTCGATCCCGGCAGCTGTCAGTTCGGGTAATTTTTCGGTACGGGTAGTAGATCCTTTGACAAAATATCCCGCTTCAGTGAGTTCACGCCCCAGCGGTAGCCCCAGCCATCCCGCGCCCAGGATACTGATAGTTGTAAGGGTGGGTTGCGGTTTTTCTTTTAGCATAATTAGCTTTTTGTGCCGGATACAGCATCAGGTAGGCCTGGCTATATTTGGTCTTCTAACCTTTCCGGACCTAATTTTGTTTTGAATAAGCAAAATCAAAGCGCATGGACCGTCCTTACCAACCGATTAGCTGTGATTATTACGATTTCCTCGAAGCCTGGGCCCTGAAGCGAAAACAAATTCAGATTCATTATCTGGACGAGCAGGGGGGGACCCATATGCTGGAAGGCGTCATCCGGACGTTGGAAACCCGTAACAAAGAGGAGTTTATGATCCTGGATAGTGGCGTCGAAATTCGCCTGGACCGGATTCAGGCTATCGACGGCAAAGTTCCACCTGCCCATTGTTAAGACCCGCAGCCCCACAATTTTACGGTTGCTAAACTTTTAAAGTTTAGCAACCGTAAATCGTAATGCGCAAATCTCGCCGGTCTAGTTAATTTCCCCGTTCAAAGCAACCCAAATCAGGATTTTGCGCATCCCGGACTTTTCCTTCAATATCGATATTGATAATGCGGGGTAAAAGGATGGGTAGTCCTTTTCGACGAGCGATGGAAAGGCTGTCCAGCCGGTAATTATCCTCATTGACATCGGCAAAGACTTTGTCGCTGAATGTTCCGTTCAGGCAGGGCTTGCAGGTAGTGTCAAAAAAGTTGGCGAAGCGGCCTTCTTGTTCCCGCAGTAAATCATCAACGCGAACCAGGCAGTTTTCAAAGCGAACGTTAAACAGGCCCGCATTCTGTCCTCCGGAAATATCAGAAAGCCGTATTTCGTCGCGATCAGAACCGTAGATAATGCAATTCCGGAAGGAAGCATTAAGGCGATAATCAGACCTTACCCGGCACGAGAGAGCATCGTCATAACACAGGAAATTACTCATCCCAAGTGCGGAGGCATTCACCCCATAGCTAGCTACCGTGCAATAAGTGAAATTGTAATCGCCGCCATGTAAGAGCTGAACGGAGTTTGCCTGGTTATTGTAGATCAGGCAATTTTCAGCGGTTATTCGTGAGCGTACGCCGATCAGGCCGCTGCTATTGGTGTTGAAAATCCGGGTATTGCGTAGCGTGACTTCTGCAGCAGAATCGGCGTAAATTCCGAAAATGCTGTTTTTGACCGTAGCGTATTCGATGAGATTCCCACGACTCCGCCGGCCGATAACAATACCCGTCCACTGCCCGGGGTTTTCCTGGAAATCTTCTTCCAGGCGATCACCCTGGATAACCACGGGGTTTTCGGCCGTGCCCTGAATGCGGAGTTTGCCATTGGGCAACATATAGAGGATCCCATCATTATAAACGTCGAAAATATCGTTCCGGGCGATACCACCATGCACATAGATTTGGGTGCCGGCAGGAATATTCAGGGTACAGCTATCAATAAAAACAACTCCATAAATGACGTAGGGCTTAGGGTCGTTCCAGTTGATGACACCATTGTCGCAACTCAGCACCACGGGAACACCACCGTTAAACCGGCTGGGAAAGTAATTGGCATTTTGTCCCCAGGCTTCGAGCAGTACACGCTGAACATTTTCATTCGTTTCAAAAATGAGATTTTCTTCAATCACAAAAGGACTAATGGAGAGGGGCTGATCTGGATCGACAGTAACTTCCGCAAATACGTAAATGCTATCGTTGGCGTAGATCTCAATATCCTCCAAACGTTTATCCGTACCACCAGGCCTGCCGTCGACGTTGATGCGAAAACGACTTTGGGCACCGGATTCCAGATAGATTCGGGAAATGCGAATGGGGCGGTCGTTGCGATTATAGACTTTGAACAACCGGGTGGCCGAACCGATTTCGGTGAAAACGGTATCGAACCGAAGGGTATCAACTGAAAATGCTACCCGGGCACTACTATCGGTAATGAAATCGAGCTCCCGGTCGCACGACCAGGAAATAATCAGGAAAGCGGAGATTCCGCAGACCATTCCCCACAAACGAATGCTATTCATGACGCCAAATTTCTGCCTGGCAAAGATAATGTAAGAAATGAGCCCGGCACCATGTACAGGCAAAATTCCCCGGGTAGTGGTAAAGCCAACAAGTCGGGCGAGTTCGACGTCCCTATGCCTTGGCCATTGTAAAGTCCGGCAAATTTTAACGCTGCTTTTTTTCGCAGATTGCCTTAACTTTGAGGAGTCTAGCCAAATTGCTGACTTTAATGTACCTTTGCACTGCAAGTAAAATGGTAGCCCCGGCAAAATCTTTTCCTGTTGGGTTTACTGTTGGACAATGAAGATCAATTGGACAAATTTGTAACGGATATTATTATACCCGCGCACAATGAAGAGGCGGCTATCGGACAAGTGTTGAGCGCCATACCGCGGGAGTTGGTTCGTGAAATTGTGGTTTGTGATAATGCCAGTACCGATAATACGGCAGCGGTAGCCCGGGCGCATGGGGCTACGGTTCTCCGCGAGCCTCGCAAAGGTTATGGCAGTGCTTGTTTAACCGGTATAGCCTATCTGCAGCAGAAAGCAGCGACAGATCCGTTGGATTGCGTTGTTTTTTTAGATGCAGATTTTTCTGATCATCCAGAAGAGTTGCCGCAGTTATTAATTCCCATCACCCACCATAATTTTGATTTAGTGATCGGCTCGCGTGTGTTGGGGCAACGTGAAAAAGGGTCCTTAATGCCACAACAACGATTTGGGAACTGGTTAGCCACTACCCTGGTTCGTTGGTTGTATGGGGTGCGGTTTACGGATCTGGGGCCTTTTCGGGCTATTCGCTGGTCAGCTTTGCAACAGTTGGGGATGAATGACCCCAACTATGGCTGGACGGTGGAGATGCAGGTTAGGGCGGCCAAAATGGGATTGCGCTGTACGGAAGTCCCCGTCAGTTACCGGCGCAGGATTGGTACCAGCAAGGTTTCCGGAACCATACGAGGTTCAGTACTGGCTGGGTATAAAATCTTGTGGACCATTTTTAAGCTGTTGTAATAAAAATAGTTGGCAAACCCCAGTGACCAAAACGGGGGTCTGTATTCTAAAGAGGGAATTCATCACCGTCAACCAAACGGAAAACGCTTTTATACTATGTCGATATTTGCTTATGTCGTGCTCGGGGTTTATTCAATAGCCCTCCTTTACATTACCTTATACTGCGTAATGCAGTTTGATCTCCTGGTTTACTACAAGCGCGGTGCTAAGCGCGGAGCCAGTGAGGAAGAAGAGGCTGCAGCCGCCCGTTCGCGGGTAGCCAAGCGAGCTACTGCCGGCGTCGCTGCCGATGGGTCTTTGGTCGATCTTAGCCCTGCATCTGTGTATGCTGGTGCAGATGGCCTTGAGGACGAGGAAGAAGAAGAATATGAGTGGCCGATGGTAACGGTACAGCTGCCGTTGTATAACGAACAGTATGTGGTTGAACGGTTGATTGATACCGTCGCTGCTTTTGATTATCCACGTGATCGCTTTGAAATTCACGTACTGGATGATTCTACGGACGAAACGATTGATATCGTTCGCCGCAAAGTGGAAGAATACCAGGCGAAGGGATTTCAGATTCAGCAAATCCGCCGTAAAGTGCGCCAGGGCTATAAGGCGGGCGCTCTCCGGGATGGTATGGAATTTGCGAAAGGAGAGTTCATGGCTATCTTCGATGCCGATTTCCTTCCCCGCCCTGACTTTTTGCGTCTGACTATTCCCCATTTTCAGGATGGCCAGGTGGGTGTTGTACAAACCCGCTGGGAGCACATCAATGAAGATTATTCGCTGATTACCCGCCTGCAGGCGTTACAGCTTAACGTTCACTTCACGGTAGAGCAAGTAGGCCGGATGCAGGGAGATTACTTCCTGCAGTTTAACGGTACGGCTGGGGTGTGGCGTCGGCAAACCATCGAAGATGCCGGTGGCTGGGAAGCGGATACGCTTACCGAAGATCTTGATCTGAGCATTCGTTCGCAAATCAAAGGCTGGAAAATTAAATTCCTCGAAGAAATTGGTTCACCAGCAGAGTTGCCTGCTGAGATGAACGCACTGAAGGGGCAGCAATTCCGCTGGATGAAAGGAGGGGCCGAAACCGCCCGGAAAATGCTGCCTACACTGTGGAAGTCATCAGCCTTGACGCTGCGCCAGAAGATTCATGCCACGCAGCACCTTCTGGGGAGTAGTGTATTTCTATTTGTTTTTATTACAGGATTATCAAGTGTGCCGCTGTTGTTCTTTATGGATGACCTGATTGCCGCAGGCTTCAATAAGGATATTTTTACATATTTCTTCCTGGGGATGATGTCGGTAGCTTCGGTATATTTTGTGGCTAACGTCCAATCCCCGGCTCGTCATGAACCCAAGGGAGAGGCCATAGTCAAGTTCTTTTCCCTCTTTCCTGTCTTTCTGTCCTTGTCGATGGGCTTATCCCTGCATAACAGCATTGCGGTGATGGAAGGATACATGGGGCGTAAATCTGCCTTTGTGCGTACGCCGAAGTTTAATATCCGGACAGGACAGGATAGCTTCAACCAGAACAAATACATCATCAAGGAATTGTCATGGTCGACGATTTTTGAAGGCGTTCTGGCGCTCTATTACTCTGTAGCGTTCATCTATGGGTTGACCAGCGGGATAAACATATTCCTGGTATTTCACTTGATGTTGGCTGTCGGGTTTGGGACAATTTTCTATTATACGGTCCGTCACCTGAATATGGAGTAAGCGTCAGGCTGGTACTGCCGCTTAAAGATCCTTACCTTGCGCGCTGGATAGAATAAAGCGCCATTGGACATAAGCAAAAGCATAATACAAGGCAAAGGCCGCTGGGGCATTGCCTTACTGATGAGCAGTTTGATTTTCGCGTTGGGGTGGTTACCCCGGCAGGCGGATTTCGGACTGCTCATCGCTTTTTATATGCCGGCCTTTGCATTGTATGCTGCTGTTCTGTGGGCAAACCTGGCGGGTGATGATTGGCGTTTTTACCGGGCTTTAGGTATCGGGCTTCGCTTGCTGCTCGTTTTTAGTTTCCCGCTACTTTCCGATGATGTGTATCGCTTTGTATGGGATGGCCGTTTACTGCTGCAGGGCATTAACCCTTTTGTCGCTTTACCCCGGGAGGTTTTGGCGCAGGGAGGTTCGCTACCCGGGGTAGATGCGGAATTATTCGGGCATTTGAATTCGCCAGATTACTTTTCGGTCTATCCACCGCTGGCACAGTTCGTTTTTTTAACAGGAGTTGGGGTGTTTCCTACCTGGTTACCAGGGAGTGTTGTGGTCATGAAGCTGTTGCTTTTGGCCGCAGAAGCAGGCACCCTGCTGCTGTTGCCGCGCTTGTTAAAGCACTGGGGGGTACCGGAAAACCGGGTGCTTATATACGCACTCAATCCTATGCTCGTCATCGAGATCATGGGCAACCTACACCTGGAAGGGCTGCTGATCTTTTTTCTGACCCTGGCCTTGTGGCTATTGGTTCGGGGGAAAGTAGCCTGGGGGGCAATGGCTTTTGCCGGTTCGGTTGCGGCTAAATTATTGCCCTTGCTTTTCATACCCCTGTTGCTGGGGCGGCTGGGCTGGCAGCGATTCTTGTATTTTAGCCTGGTGTTGGGGCTGCTGCTGGTCGTATTGTTTACGCCGCTGGTGGGCGGCCTGCTGCAGGGCGGCTTTCTGGAGAGTCTGCGCTTGTATTTTCGGCAGTTTGAATTTAATGCCAGCGGCTTTTATTTATTTAAAGCCTGGGGATACCTCACCCGGGGGTATAACCGGATCCAAACGTTTGGCCCACAACTGGCGCTGTATACCTTGCTGGGCGTTCTGGTATTGGCGGCTGGGGAGTCGCGCCGGGATTGGCAAAGCCTGCCCGGGCGAATGCTGTTCGCGATATCCCTCTATCTTTTTGGAACCCCGATCGTCCATCCCTGGTACTTAGCCTTACCGGTTTTTTGCTGCTTATTTACCCCCTTTCGCTACCCTGTTTGGTGGTCGGCCATGGTGGTGCTCAGTTACAGTCATTACCTGGGTGGGCAGTTCCGCGAGAACTATTATCTCATAGCCGTGGAATACCTGGTAGTAGCCAGTGTATTAGTCTGGGAGTGGCGCCGGGAAAGCCCTCACCTGAGGTGGTAAGTGTTGGAGATGACGTCAAGCGCGATTCAGATCCTGAATCGCGCTTGACGGAGTAACTATCCCAACTTGCGGGCTACATTTTGCCAGCTTCCACCATTGTGGGCCTCAATGCCCGCCTGGCGCAGCATCCGTGCGGCCATCCCACTACGGCTGCCCGAGCGGCAGCAGGTGATTACCGGGCGGTTTTGTTTTTTTAGTTGTGCTACTTGCTTGCCAATTTCCTGCAAAGGAATATTCTTGGACTTGTTGTAATGCCCTTGCTTGAATTCAGCAGGCGTGCGCACGTCAATAATTACAGCATTCCGTTGGGCGATGGCTTGTAAATCGGGCCCTTGGAAAATGTTTTTCAACCAGGTTATCATATTGGTATTGTTCGATTTTCGGCAAAGATGCAGCAAATAGGGGTGTTGATTGGTGATCGTGGTCACTGGGGTAGAGGCGAAATGAGCCCTTCGACTGCGCTCAGGAACCGCCCGCCTGCAAATAGCTTTGGCGGACGACCCGGCCTTCACTAAAGTTTCGGCGGGCGAAGTCAGAACAAAGAGTAACGAATAACAAGTAACAAAAAATTTACCCTCGACGCAGTCGGGGCCAGTCACCAGTCACCAGCCACCAGTCACCAGCCACCAGTCACCAGTCACCAGTCACCAGCCACCAGCCACCAGCCACCAGCCACCAGCCACCAGCCACCAGCCACCAGTCACCAGTCACCAGCCACCAGTCACCAGCCACCAGTCATCAGCCACCAGTCATCACTGATACCCCTGTGCTTGCAGGTTAAACAGCTCGGCGTATTTACCATTCTGGGCAAGTAACTCGGCATGTGATCCCAGCTCCAGGATTTCCCCGTTTTCGAGTACCAGAATGCGATCAGCCATTCGGACCGTTGAGAACCGGTGCGAGATGAGTACGGCGGAACGACCGCTAATCAGCTCAGCAAAGCGTTGGAATACTTCATGTTCTGCCCGCGCATCAAGCGCAGCGGTAGGCTCATCGAGGATGAACAGTTGGGCTTCGCGCATGTAAGCCCTGGCGAGGGCAATTTTTTGCCATTGGCCACCGGAGAGTTCTACGCCATCCTGGAAACGCTTGCCCAGCACCTGATCGAAGCCAGTGGGAAACTGCTTGATAATCAAATCGGCCAGACTTTTGCGGGCGGCATCTGAAATGCGTCCTTCTTCCTCCCGGTGCTGAATACTACCAACGGCAATATTTTCGCCTGCGGACAACTGATAACGGAGGTAGTCCTGAAAGATAATGCCGATATGGCTGCGCAGGTCGTGGAGTTCGTAATCCCGCAGATCAACCCCATCTACCAGAATACGACCTTCGGTGGGGTCATAGAGGCGTGCGAGTAGTTTTACCAGGGTTGTTTTTCCTGCACCATTTTCGCCGACCAGGGCCAGTTTTTCACCGGCTTTCAGGGTGAAGGATAGATTGCGAACTGCCCAGCGCTCCGTGCCGGGATATCGAAAACTGACGTTTTCAAAGACAAACCCCTCCTTGATCGGGGTAGGGAAGGGGCGGCAGTTGGGGCGGGAAACGATACTGGGCTTTATTTCAAAAAAATCAAAAAGGTCCTGTAAGTAGAGTGCACTTTCCGTGATGCGGGAGAAGCGGCTCATAATGCTTTCCAGCAGGCCATGCATCCGGCTGAAAGAGCCCGAAAGAAACGTTAGTGATCCTACCGTAATCGCTCCGCTAATGGTTTGCATTGCGATGAGGACATAAGCACCGTAATAGGCCATGGTTCCCAGGGCGGCCAGGCCGACCCCCCAACTGCTCCGCTGGATTGCTATTTTGCGATTAGCCAGATAATAGCGATGAGATAATTCACGGAACCGATTAGTCAGGAAGTCAGAAAGATTAAAAATTTTAACTTCCTTGGCGGTTTCATCACTGGCACCGATGTAGCGGAGGTAATCCAATTCGCGCCGCTCGGGGGTCCAGCTGCGGGTGAGGGAGTAGGAGCGTTGGTTGAAATAACTTTCGCCCAGAAAAGTAGGGATAACGGCAATCAATAAGATAAGTAACAACCAGGGGTTGAAAGCGATTAAACCGCCCGAAAGGATAACTACCGTAATGATATCCTGAAATTGGGAAAGCACCTGTGACATCAGTACGGTACGACTGGAGGTTTGCCGCCGGGCCCGTTCGAGCTTGTCGTAGAATTCGGGATTTTCGAACTGGTACATATCAAGCGTAGCTGCGTGTGCCATGATATCAACCGAAGTTTGGTTGGCAACCAGGTCACCTAATAAGGTATCCGTCAGGCCAATAGCCCGGTTTAAAATATCGCTCAGGATAGTGATTCCCAATTCTGCGCCAAGTAACCACCACAACTGATTGAGATCTTTCGTGGGAGCGTCTATCAGGCGAATAATTTCGTCAATGATTAATTTACCCAGGTAAAGGGTGATCAGAGGAATGCCTGCCTTGACAAGGCGCAGGGAAATGTTGGCTATCGTCAGGCCTGGGCTGGTTTGCCAGATCAGGCGGAAAAAGCGGGGTAGATTTTGCAGGGCGGTAAATTGCTCGCGAAATTTGCGGGATTCGGCCATAGAGCATTTGTAGTAAGCGAAAATGGTTAAGTTAGGGACTTGGTATGAAAAACACCTTTCCCGGAAAGTAGTTGTATCGGCTAAAAATAATCTGAAGCGGAAGAAGTTTGCCGGTAGGATGAACCATTTTACCCCGAATTCCCTTTCCTTTGCCAGAACCAATGGATGAGGGGTATGCAACCTGAGCAGGAAATAAAGGTATTGCAGGAATTAAAGCAATTACTCTTGCAGGAAAAGCAGGAGGATTTTGAGGCTTTCCGCAAGTTAATGGAACAACTTCCCCTGGATAAACGCCGGGCGCAGGGCCTGGCCTGGACCCTTTGCAGGTAACGCAGCAGGGGTATACGCTGGGGGAGCGCGCCTTCCTCACCGTGGAGCGTACCTCCCAATTAGGGACAGAGCACCAATTTCGCTCCGGCAAAGTGGTGCGGTTGTTTTCGCAGGTAGCGGGTGTTCGCAACCCGGAACGCATTGGGGTAGTGTACTGGGTCGATAAGGACCGGATGCGAATCGTGCTCAATGCCCGGGATTTGCCGGACTGGCTCGGCCTGAGACAACTGGCGGTCGATTTACAGTTCGACGAGCGGACCTACCTGGAAATGGAGAAAGCCCTGGAACAAGTCATGAAAGCCGGACAAGGACGATTGGCGGAGTTACGGGCCGTATTACTGGGAAGCCGGGAGCCCGTTTTTCGCCCCTTAATTGATCCTCCGATTATTCCGGAGCTCAATCCCTCGCAAAATGAAGCCATCCAGACGATTCTGTCTGCCGAGGATGTCGCCATCATCCACGGCCCACCGGGTACCGGCAAAACCACCACGCTGGTTTATGGGATCCGGGAGCTGTGCCAGACGGAGGCCTGTGTGCTGGTAACGGCACCCAGTAACACGGCCGTAGATTTGTTAACCGAACGGTTGGCAGATGCCGGGTTACGGGTGGTACGCCTGGGCAACATTTCCCGGGTCGATGAAAACCTCATTCGCCATACCCTGGAAGTGCAGGTTGCCGAGCATCCGGATGCCAAGCATATTAAGAAGGTAAAAATGCAGGCGGCAGAACTGCGCAAGCAAGCCCACCGCTTCAAACGCCGTTTTGACCACGAAGCCCGTGATCAGCGGCGCTCTTTAAAAGAAGAAGCCAACGAATTATCCGCCTGGGCTAACCAGCTCGAAGACCGACTGGTTGAGCAAATCCTCGATGGGGCCCAGGTGATTACCTGTACCCTGGTAGGTGCCGCCCATCCGGTACTGGAAAAGCGAAAGTTCAGAACCGTGGTGGTCGATGAGGCTGCTCAGGCGCTGGAACCCGCAACCTGGATTCCAATTTTACGGGCATCGCGGGTAGTACTTACCGGGGATCCCTTCCAGCTGCCTCCCACCGTTAAGTCCAGAATAGCCCAAAAAGGTGGATTCAATATCACGTTGATGGAAAAATGGCTGGAACGGGAAGGTACTGCCTCCCTCCTGCGAACGCAGTACCGGATGAATGCTATCATCATGGGTTTTTCCAATCAACAATTCTATGGGAACGCACTGGAAGCTGCTCCCCAGGTGAAGAACTGGTGTTTGCCGGAACCGCATCATCAACCACTGATTTTCATTGATACGGCCGGGACGGGTTTTGAAGAAAAAATGCATGCCGCTTACCAGAGCCGCTATAATCCGGAGGAATATATGATCCTGCGGGAGCACCTCTACCAGTTGCTGGATGCGGTAGCCAGTGAAGAGGGCACTGAATCACCCTCAATCGCCCTGATTTCACCCTACCGCGAACAGGTGGTACATATGACGGAAGCCGTTCGCGAAGACCCGCGCCTGATGGGAATGCCACTTACCATCAACACAATCGATGGTTTTCAGGGACAGGAACGCGATGTGGTCTACCTGTCCCTGGTACGTTCAAACGGCAAAACGGAGATCGGTTTTCTCCAGGATTTCCGGCGGATGAATGTAGCGATGACTCGCGCCCGCAAACAACTGGTCGTCGTCGGGGATAGTGCTACGATCGGAGCCACCCCCTTTTACCAACAGTTTTTGGAGTACTGTGAGCTGCACGGTGCCTACCGTACGGCCTGGGAGTATATGCACGGGAGCTAAGCCATTGGGTCGGTCAAGGCTTGAGGGCGACGGTAGTGGTAAGGGGTAGGTACACCAGCAAGGTATTCAAGCGAGCCGTCAACTACGCAAGGAAGGAAAACAAGCGAGCTGTCAGGTACGCAGATGCCACCAAAAAACAAAACTGACAATAACTGCCGGGCCTCAGTCGTTTTGCAGCAGAAGTTTGCCGGAGAATACCGGTATTTCCCGTAAATTTACTACCCTTACCAGCGCAAAACGCAAACCCGACATGGAAAACATCAAAATACTCTGGGCTGACGATGAAATTGATTTGCTGAAACCCCAACTCCTTTTTCTGGAAAAGCGAGGTTATGAGGTAGTAACCGTCACCAACGGCCATGATGCCCTGGAGGAGTGCGAGCAGGATCGCGATATTGATGTCGTTTTCCTGGACGAGAGTATGCCCGGGATCACGGGTTTGGAAACTCTTTCGCGCATAAAGGCCAGCTATCCCAACCTGCCCGTGGTGATGATCACCAAGAACGAGGCAGAGAATGTAATGGAGGAAGCCTTAGGCTCCCAAATCTCCGACTACCTGATCAAGCCCGTCAATCCCAACCAGATATTACTGACCCTTAAGAAGATTATCGATAACAAGCGCCTGGTGCGGGAAAAGACCTCTTCGGACTACCAGCAGGAATTCCGCCAGATTTTCATGGAGATCAACTCGGGATTAAATTATGAAGAGTGGGTCGACATCTACCGTAAGATAATTAACTGGGAGTTGAAAATTGATCATTCCAACTCTACCGGAATGGCCGATATCCTGGCGATGCAAAAAAAAGAAGCTAATGCCGAGTTCGGTAAATACGTAGCCAAAAATTATCTGGACTGGCTGGTAGAAGGAGAGAAAGCCCCGGTTATGTCTGCCAACTTGTTACGGAAAAAAGTCTTCCCCCTGATGAGCGATGAGCGGCCGACCGTAGTCCTCTTGCTCGACAACCTGCGCTATGACCAGTGGAAGATGATTGAGCCTATCCTGACGGAGCTGTACCGGTTGGAAGAGGAAAGCTATTTCTTCAGCATTCTGCCTACGGCGACCCAGTACAGCCGGAATGCCATTTTTGCCGGGATGATGCCCGTCGATATTGAGAAACGCTATAAAGATTGGTGGAAAAACGACAACGACGAAGGGGGCAAAAACCTCTTCGAAGGCGAGTTGTTTGCCGAACAGGTGAAGCGCACCTTTCGCAAAGATATTAAACAGGAATACTTGAAAATCACCAATGTCAACAGTGCCCGGCAGATGCAGGATAACATCCTCAACTACCTCAACAATGATATTACGGTGATCGTCTATAACTTCATCGATATGCTTTCCCATGCCCGTACGGAAATGGAAGTGCTCAAGGAACTGGCCGGCGATGAGAAGGCTTACCGGTCGCTGACGCGCTCCTGGTTCCAGAACTCGCCGCTATGGGGCGCCCTGGAACGATTAGCAGAACGCGATGTACAATTGATTGTCACCACCGATCACGGAACTATCCGGGTGAACAACCCCTCCAAAGTGGTTGGCGACCGCGAAACCACCACCAACCTCCGCTATAAAGTAGGGCGTAACCTGCAGTATGATCGGAAAGACGTACTCGAAATTCGCGACCCCGCGGAGGCGGGCCTACCCCGGCCCAACGTAAGCTCGGCCTTTATTTTCGCCAAAGAAGATTCATTCTTCCTTTACCCCAATAATTACAATTATTACTACAACTACTACAAAAACACCTTCCAGCACGGTGGCATTTCGCTGGAAGAGATGATTTGTCCGGTAGTGCGGTTGCGGTCGAAGTAAATTGGGCTTTAGCTAATTCATTATGGGTTGGTTTAAGGATGTCGGGATTGTACGAGCAACCGGAGTGTCCAAAAGAAAATGGGAAACCAGCATACCGCTGATTTCCCATTCCTGATTCATGTCCTTAGGCTGATGCTTCAGGAGTGTTTATTAGAGTTCTTCCGAGGTGAACGAAGCGGAAAGGTATTCCCGGTTCATGCGGGCGATATTTTCCACAGAGATTCCTTTGGGGCACTCTGCTTCACAGGCAGTGATATTGGAGCAGTTGCCAAAACCTTCGAGGTCCATTTGCTTGACCATGTTGAGCACCCGGCGCTTAGCTTCTACTTTGCCCTGGGGCAGGAGGGCCAAATGAGACACTTTGGCACTGGTAAAGAGCATTGCCGAAGAGTTCGGACAAGCGGCGATGCAGGCACCACAGCCAATACAGGCAGCTGCGTCGAACGCATGGGAAGCCTGATCTTTTTCAACGGGAATGGCATTGGCATCCTGGGCCTGGCCAGTGCTTACCGAAACAAAACCACCGGCCTGGATGATACGATCGAGCGCAGCACGGTCAACCACTAAATCTTTCAGAACCGGGAATGCAACAGCCCGGTACGGTTCGATGACGATGGTATCCCCATCATTGAAGTGCCGCATGTGCAGCTGGCAAGTAGTGGTTTTTTGCATTGGGCCGTGCGGCTGGCCATTGATGACGAGGCTGCAGGTGCCACAGATGCCTTCCCGGCAGTCGTGTTCGAAAGCAATGGGCTCCTCGCGCTTGGCGATGAGTTGTTCGTTGAGGACATCCAGCATCTCCAGGAAGGACATATGCGAGTTGACATCATCGAGAACGTAAGTTTCCAGCTTACCCTTGGCTTGTCCATCTTTTTGGCGCCAAACTTTCAGCGTTAACTTCATGATTTATTCATTTACAGCCGTTTTTGTCGGCTAAAGGTTTTTTAAATTAATCCAGCAGTGTCCCTTACTTGTAAGACCGGGTTTTGAGTTCGACGTTTTCGAACACCAGTTCTTCCTTGTGCAGTTCGGGTTCTTCTTCCCAGCCCTTATATTCCCAGGCTGAAACGTAGGCAAAGTTGGCATCATCGCGGAGGGCTTCGCCTTCCGGTGTTTGATATTCTTCGCGGAAGTGACCACCGCAGGATTCCTGGCGATCAAGCGCATCAAGAATCATCAGTTCACCCATTTCGAGGAAGTCGGCCACGCGCAGGGCTTTTTCCAGTTCAGGGTTGAAGTCATTGGCACTACCCGGTACGAAAACATCCTGGTAGAACTCGGCCCGCAATTCGCGGATCATTTTGCGTGCCGTTTTCAGGCCATCAGCATTCCGTGACATACCGCAGTAGTCCCACATGATTTTACCCAGGCGGCGGTGGAAGCTTTCAACCGACTGCTTGCCTCCAACGGACATCAGCTGCTGAATCCGGTCGCGGGTTTCCTGTTCGGCCTTCATGAATTCGGGACCGTTGGGGTCAATCCGTGGGGTACGGATATCGTCAGCCAGGAAGGTGCCGATGGTATAGGGCAGAACGAAATAGCCATCCGCCAGGCCTTGCATCAAGGCTGAAGCCCCTAGCCGGTTGGCGCCGTGGTCGGAGAAATTACACTCTCCGGCGGCGAAAAGACCTGGGACGTTGGTCATCAGGTTGTAATCTACCCAAAGGCCACCCATGGTATAGTGAACGGCCGGGTATATTTTCATCGGCAGTTTATAGGGATTCTCGCCGGTGATTTTTTCATACATCTCAAACAGGTTGCCATATTTCTCTTCCACTACGGCTTCACCCAGTTCGCGGATTTTATCAGCAGAGACATCGTGCAGGCCAGTGGCGTGTGCTTTCGACTTTCCATAGCGCTCGATGGCCGCCGAGAAATCCAGGAATACAGCCAGCCCTGTTGGCGCAACGCCCAGCCCTTCATCGCAGGCAACTTTGGCGGCCCGGGAAGCTACGTCGCGGGGTACGAGGTTACCAAAAGCCGGGTAGCGGCGTTCGAGGAAATAGTCTCGCTGATCTTCAGGGATATCCAGGGCAGTTTTGCGCCCTTCCCGGATAGCCTTAGCATCCTCCTGATTTTTGGGAACCCAAACGCGACCGTCGTTACGCAGCGACTCCGACATGAGCGTCAGCTTCGATTGGTATTCGCCCGACTGCGGGATGCAGGTAGGGTGAATTTGCGTGAAACAAGGGTTGGCCATGTAGGCTCCCCGGCGAACACTCCGCCAGGCAGCTGTGACATTACACATCATCGCATTGGTGGAGAGGTAGAAAACGTTGCCATAACCACCAGTGGCCAGCACTACGGTGTGCGCTGCATGGCGCTCGAGTTCACCAGTCAACAGGTTGCGGGCGATAATACCCCGCGCTTTGCCATCCACCTTCACCAGATCGATCATCTCGTGGCGGTTGAACATCTCCACACTCCCGAGGGAAATCTGGCGCGACAGGGATTGATAGGCGCCAATCAGGAGCTGCTGGCCGGTTTGGCCACGTGCGTAAAAGGTACGACTCACCTGCACCCCTCCGAAAGAGCGGTTGTCGAGTAAACCACCGTATTCACGCGCAAAAGGAACACCCTGTGCAACCGCCTGGTCGATAATGCTGGTACTCACCTCAGCGAGGCGGTGTACGTTGCCCTCGCGGGAACGGTAATCACCCCCCTTGATGGTGTCGTAAAACAAGCGATAGACACTATCACCGTCGTTGCGATAGTTTTTGGCGGCGTTGATACCGCCCTGAGCGGCAATACTGTGTGCCCGGCGCGGACTGTCATGGAAGGTAAAACACTTCACATTGTAGCCCAGCTCACCTAAGGTAGCGGCTGCTGAAGCACCGGCTAGCCCAGAGCCAACAACGATAATGTCGATGCGACGTTTATTGTTAGGAGCGACCAGCGGGATGGTTGAACGATATTTAGTCCATTTTTCTGCGAGGGGCCCGGCAGGCACTTTTCCATCGAGTTTCATATATGCTGCGTTTGTGTGGATTAGAGGATTGGGTTTAGTTGTAGATCATTACCACCAGCCTTGAACCCGGCCAAAAACAAAGATCGGGATGATGGCAAAACCAAGCGGTATGATGACCGAGTAAAACCGGCCGAGTCCTTGGATAAACGGGGTGTAGCGATGGTGATTGATGCCTAAGGTCTGGAAGGAACTCTGGAATCCGTGGTTCAGGTGAAAGGCAATAACCACCATGGAAATGACGTAAATGATCACATAGAGTGGATTGGCAAAAGCTTCAACCACCGGTGTATACAGGTTTTTGTATTCCTCACCTGCAATGGTTACATACGGCACATAGTCAAGCTTCATCTGCAGCCAGAATTGGTACATATGGATGACGATGAAGACAAAAATGATGATTCCCAGCCAGGCCATGTTGGCTGCCGCCTTAGCATTGGTATTGGTGGCGCGTACTACCTGTACGGCATACTTTTGGTTGCCCCGGGCTTTACGGTTTTGCCGATAAAGCAGGATTCCCTGAATCGTGTGCAGTAGAATGGAAAAGTACAGCACATAGGAAACCGTCTTGATCAGCGGATTGTGCGTCATAAAGTAGGTGTAGAGGTTGAAGGCTTCGCCACCATCCTGCTTGAGTAACTGCAGGTTGCCGAGTAAATGGACCGGTAAAAAGAGAATCAGGAAAAGCCCGGAGAGACTCATGACGAACTTTCGGCCTATCGACGAGGTTAAAAAATCGCCGAACCAGCTCAATCCTACCGGTTTTAGCGTGTTCGCAATCCAACTCATGTTTTTCGTTTTTTGTGTTTTTTTATTTTTGTAGTGCCGGGGCCAGGGTAATTTCCCCAGGGTAGTTTGGTAAAGCCAAAATCCTTGCAAAACTATAGCTTAAAGCGAATAAGCCCAACCATTGTTCGCACTTCCTTGTTAGGACTAAATTATTTAGAATCAATCAAAATTATTTGCCGGCTAAACAGGCAATTTACGGTATGAAAAACCAAGAACAACAGGTTTCCTTCAAGCAATTTTTAGGAAAATTTCCCGAAGTTACGCTTCCGGTAACGCTTACGCCCGAGTCACAGCGGGTTTTTAGCCAGGAGAACGACCCTATTCCTATGTTGATGATTGATCAATTCCTGGCTCCGCTGGAAGAAGATCCCATTGACGAGTATACGGAATTTGTGCCTTGTTTTCAGGTTCCGGACACAGGGAATTTTCATGCCCTGGTGTATTGGCGGGCCGGACTGATGGATTACCGCTACATTTTAGCGACTTTTACCAAACAAGGAGTATTGATTGCAAAACAGGTCATTGCCGGAACCTATACGGACGGAAAGACGTTAACGCAGTCAGTAGCCACGTTTACGGAAGACTGGGTGATTCAGATTGTTTCCGGGCAATCGGGTGTGGATGCCTCTTATGAGGCAGCCGTCAGTACCAGTTATCAGTTGGAATTACTCCCGGAAGGGTTCATTGTGCCGACAAACTAAAAAACTAACCATTACGGACAATGGGCAGAATGCATTGAAAAAATTTTTATGAAGAAACGCAAAAAAGGCTCCGGTCGCAATAAAGGAGGCAAACTTACCTCCCGCCAGTTGCAGGCCGTCCTCCTGAAACTATTTCGGTCCGAACCGAAAAAACGCTATAACCCCAAGCAATTAATCAAGAAGCTTCAGCTCGAGAATAATAAGGATTCCATTCATTATGCGCTGGAGCAGCTTATCGCTGACCGCTACATTATCCCCCTCGAAGATTATAAATTCAAGCTCAGCCCGCACCGCACCGCCGGTTCGGATTTCTCCGGAAAGGCGTATGAAGGTATTATTGACATGACGCGTACCGGGTCGGCTTACGTGGTGGTAGAAGGCCAGGCCCAGGATGTTTTTGTCGCCTCCAAATACATGAATACGGCCTTGCACGGTGACCGGGTGAAGCTCCGGGTATGGACACCCCGCGGGCGGCGCAAGCCGGAAGGCGAGGTCCTTGAGGTACTCAGCCGGGCACGGGACCACTTTTTGGGAACCATTACGATTTATCCCAAATATGCCGTTGTCGCTCCCGACAGTTATGTGCCGGAAGATATTAAAGTTGACCTGGATAAAATTCGCGATGCGAAAAACGGCGATAAAGTAGTGGTGAAAATAACCGGCTGGGACGGTCTGGAAACCCTGCATCCCGTTGGTGAAGTAACTTACGTGCTGGGGGCTGCCGGCAGCCATGACATTGAGATGAAATCCATCCTGCTGAACGCAGGTTTCAACTTGGGATTCTCCGAAGCTGCCGAACGCGAAGCAGAAGCCTTGCCTACGGCAATTCCTGAACTGGAAATTGCCCTGCGCCGCGACCTGCGTACCACTACCACCTTCACCATCGACCCTTTCAACGCTCGGGATTTTGACGATGCTCTGTCGTATCGTACGCTCCCGAACGGAGAGGTGGAAGTGGGTGTCCACATTGCCGATGTATCGTTTTACGTACGGGAAGGAATGGCCCTGGATAAGGAAGCTTATGAGCGCTGCACCTCGGTATATCTCGTGGATCGCGTACTGCCCATGCTTCCGGAGAAAATCAGTAACGAATTGTGTTCGCTACGCCCGAATGAAGATAAGCTAACCTTTTCGGCAATTTTCACCTTTGATAAGAACCATAAAATCACCAGTCGCTGGTTTGGAAAAACGGTGATTCATTCAGATCGCCGCTTTACCTATGAAGAGGCACAAGAAGTATTGGAAACAAAAGAAGGTGATTTCGCCAAGGAGCTTAAACACCTGAATGAACTCGCTACTCACCTGCGCAAGCAACGCTTTAAGCACGGATCCATTGATTTTGATTCCGAAGAGGTTCAGTTTCGCCTGGATGAAGACGGGGTGCCTATTGAATTATTCGTCAAGGAGCGCAAGGAAGCCCACATGCTGATTGAAGACTTTATGCTGCTGGCGAATCGTGAGGTGGCTACTTTCATCAATCAGAAAGGGGAAAAAGAAGGCATGGAGGTTCCTTTTGTCTACCGGATTCACGATGAACCCAATCCTGAAAAGGTAGAGGAGTTGGCCCGTTTTGCCCGGGAAATGGGAGTGGAAATGAATACAAACACCCCCAAAGATATCGCGCGCAGCTACAACAGGCTGGCCAAGTTGGCTGAAAAAGAACCGGGGCTGAAAATCCTGGCACCTATTGCCATCCGGACAATGGCGAAAGCAGAATACAATCCCGACAATATTGGCCATTACGGGTTGGCCTTTCAATACTACACGCACTTTACATCGCCTATCCGGCGCTACTCCGATGTACTCGTTCACCGGATTCTAGAGCCCAACCTCAGTGGGAGCTGGCGCATGAATAAGGCCAAACTTGCCGAGCAGTGCAAGCGCATTTCCAGCCAGGAGCGCAAGGCCATGGAAGCCGAGCGTGAATCCGTTAAGTACAAGCAGGTAGAATTCATCGAGCAACACATTGGTGAGGTCTTCACCGGGTTTGTTTCCGGTATTATCGACCGGGGTTTGTTTGTTGAATTAGAGGGTAACCGCTGTGAAGGGATGGTTGCTTTCTCAACCATGGATGAACCTTTTGATGTAGATAGCTCCCGCTTGCGGGTTAAAGGGGTGTATTCCGGAAAGGTTTACCGGATTGGTGATCCAATCAAAGTACGGGTGGTAGATACCAACCTGCAGCGCCGACAGATAGAAATGGTTTGGGTGAAGGATTTTCGGGAAGAATAACCGCAATCCAATCCAGAGATTCCCTGTTTCGGGCAAAAAAAGAACGCCTTTCGTAAAACGGATAGGCGTTCTTTTTACAAGGAAAACTCGGTGTGAAAATCACTTCGTATTGGTCATTTCAATAGGTAGACCTACTTGTTGGTTAATTCGCTGCCTGGGTATCGCGAAAAAAGTGATTCTTATGTAAATCGCGTTTGGTGGCGGGTGTCGCATTCAGGAAATCAGACGATCAACATACGGGATGACTTAGGGTTCCCATTTTTCTCCCCAAGCATCTATCCAATTACCCACCGGGCGACGCTGATGGAGATACCAACCAGGTAGAGTAATGTCAATAAGCTTACCAGCCCCCCGGCCAGGACGCTAAATTTCCAGTTGGCAACGCACCACAGTTTTAGTGAAGGAAGCTGTTCGTTTTGCAGAAAGTCATCGGCCCGGGTTTGCAAATTGCGCAAGTTGACTGGTGAAACGGGAACCCGCTCTACGCGGTATTGTCCTTCAATGAGCAAGTAACCTTCATCTTCAGCACGGGTTAACCGTGCAGACCCTTTCTGGCCGCCGATGTATTTATCCCCTACCGCAACGACGGGATCAATGGTGCGCTGGCGCACCGGAATCACAAAAAAAATATTGTTGCTGACACAGGCCTGCACTCCCATTGTCGTCCGGGTGAGTTGAACGGTAGAAATAGGGGCAATACCGGTAATGAAAGCAGGCAGAATGACGCAAAAGAAGAAACTCATACCATGCTGACCGATTTTTCGGCCCAAGGAGGGTTGCTTGTTGGGTTTGGTCATAACCTTTCAGGTGATTTTATGGGAGCGAAATAAACAGGTATTGGACAAAAACGCAAGCCAGGGTGCTCCTATTGCCGACCAGGGCCACCAACAAATCGACCTGGGATATAAAAGAGGGGATGCAAACATTAGTAGGGATGCGATTAATCGCATCCCTACTAATGTTTGCATCCCCTCTAAGAATTTAACTGTTAATCCACCAGGGATTTACACAAGTGCTGATTACCCCATTTTGATCGGAACGGCAATCATCTCCCAACGAAGTACGAGGGTACTTCCGTCGATAACAAAATCGAGGGTTTCACTTCCCTCATCGGTGCCTTGTGGCGTAACCGTAACACGCAGGGCATCCTCCTTGTCGCTATAGTCATTGGAGCCCCACTGGGTAGCATTTTTGTTGAAGATAATCGTCCAGCTGTTTTCACCGGGGATGGTAAACAGGCCATAGGTGCCCGCAGCCAGGGGCTTGCCTTCGACCACTACATCCTTGGAAAAGGTAACGGTCGTTGCCTCATTGGCCCCTGTCCGCCAAACTTCGCCGTAGGGAACCAGGGCACCCCAAATATCGCGACTCTTTACCGAGGGGCTGCCGTAGTTCACGGTAACTTCCGCATCGCCAATGGTGCCTTTCATTTCTTTACGAGGGCTGGGGATATCGCCTTTCAGTACGGTAATTACATAGGGCATAGTAGTTGAAAGGGGTGCATCGCTTGCTTCCGTTTGGGTCGTTTCAGTCGTATTTTCCTGTACGGGCTGATTGCCGCAGCTGAATACCCAAAACGTCAGAGCAAGGGTTACGAGTATTACATAATTCTTTTGCATAGTTGCCATGTTTTAAGGTGTCAAATAGGTAATATTCCCATCATGTAAAGGACTAAGGTGATAAGAATGTTTTCCTCCAGAGGTGTTTTTTCGGGAATGCTGGGAATTGGGGACTCGTTATGGGGAAAATCTAAAAGTCATTACGGCTATTTTTGACTTCAGCATTGAGCAACTTAAAGTCAATCTTACCCTGGTTGTTTTTCAGGTGTTCCACCACGATAAGGGCACGTCGCAGTTGCAGGTCGGGGTTCTTTACAGAACCGATCCAATGAATCATGGTCCGTTGCTTACCTGGGGTCAGGGCATGGAAATAGCGATCGCCAGCTTCATCAATCGTCAGTAGTTCAGCAAATTCTGCGGGCATAGGCAATCCGTATTCACTGGTGTCTTTGAGGAGCACTACATCAACGGGAACGCCAGTAAATAGCCCCAGTTTTTCGCGGGTTTTCTTATTGAGCATGATAAAAAAATCACCATCCCCCTTCGGCATCAGGGCACACTGATAGGTATGTTCACCATTGAGGGTAGCGACCACCCTCCGGTCACCCTGGTCGTCAATAAACGGGGCGGCCAGGGCGGCGGGTACCGGCAGGTGAAAGTTGTAAACGTTGTTATGGAGTTCCGAGACGATGGAGGTGAATTGGATAGTTGGTTGGTTCATAAGCCTCAAAATAAAGATAATATAGCTTTGGGTCAACAGTTGCCCATCAACCGATTGATGTTAAAAGATGGATACTGCCTGTTGAATTGAGATAGTATAAGGGTTTTGGATACGACTACCTTGGTGATATTATTCCAAATACGCTCTAAATCAGTGCAGCTATGAAGAAAGGGGTTTACTGGTTATTGCTTTGGCTAACGGGAGCTTGTCATCCTCTGGAACCTGTTGTTGCCCAAAAACCAACCCCCGATATTCGGGTGGCCCTGGATGGCACGGGGGATTATACCCGTATCCAGGAGGCTATTAATGCCGTACCTGCCAATAGTATGGAGCCGGTGGTGATTTGGCTGAAGCGGGGTGTTTACGACACGGAAAAACTCATCGTGCCGGCAGACAAAACCAATATTCGGTTAGTTGGCGAAAGCCGCGACGAAACCATCATCAGTTATCATATCTACAATTGTCAGGAAGGAGGGTATAATGGCTTTTGTCCGGCAGCCGATGCGGTCAACTGGACAGGGGACGTGATTCGCACCTCGGCAACACTAACAATTTTAGGCAATGGGTTCCAGGCTGAAAACCTTACAATCCGGAATACGGCAGGACCTTTGGGGCAGGCCCAGGCGGTTACAGTGAGGGCGGATAAAGTTGTTTTTCGCCAGTGCACGCTTAGTAGCTATCAGGATACTGCCTATTTCTGGAGTGAGGGTAATCGGACCTACCTGGAAAACTGTTTAATCATTGGCCGAACAGATTATATCTACGGTGGAGGCATTGTCTTTTTTCAGGGCTGCGAAATTCGCAGTTGGGGTAAAGGATGGATCACAGCACCCGCCACCGGGCAGAACCAACGCTATGGCTTTGTTTTCAATGCCTGTAAGATAAGCTACGCCACCGGCAGCCCGCGTGCAGGTGATGACGGGGCCTTGTTCGCCCTGGGGCGGCCCTGGCATAATTACCCTAAAGTGGCCTGGTTAAATTGCGAAATGTCGGAAATGGTTAATCCCCTTGGGTGGCCGGATAAATGGCGGATGCCCTATGCGGACACTAGTCCAGACCTACATTTATATGAATACCGGAATACCGGCCCGGGGTCGGCGATGGAGGGTCGGGCTAATTGGGTGGGCATTCGCAGCCTGACTGATGCGGAAGCGCGTGAATATACCGTACAAAAGGTTCTGGCGGGGAATGATGCCTGGGACCCGACACAAGACTGAAGAAAATGGACTTGCCAGGCCGGTTTGGTAAATTATCTGATTCGGCAAGGTGAAATAAAAAAATTCTGATGAAACGAAAAGACAAAAAACAATGGGGGTGGATATGGGGCATGATGTGCGTTTTAGGGTTGTTTCTGAGTTGGACGTATCCCCAGGACCCTGTACTGTCCGTCCATCTGATAGGTGATTCCACCATGGCCAACAAACCGGGTACACCAGCAGAAAACCCCGAACGGGGTTGGGGGCAGTTATTACCCCAGTTTTTTAGTGAGGAAGTAGTTATCCATAACCACGCTGTTAATGGCCGTTCATCCAAAAGTTTCCGGGAAGATGGGCATTGGGCTAAGGTAATTGCGGAAGTCCAACCGGGAGATTTTGTGTTCATCCAGTTTGGTCATAACGACTCCAAAGAAGCCGACCCCCTGCGCTACACCAACCCCTGGTCGGGTTATCGGCACAATTTGGCAACTTATGTCGATGAAATTCGAGCTAAGGGTGCTTTTCCCGTCATTTTATCGTCTATTGTCCGCCGAAATTTTAATGCGGAAGGCACTCTGGTGGATACGCACGGCCCTTATCCCTTTGTCGCCCGGCAGGTGGCTTTGGAAAAAGAGGTTCCCTTCATCGATATGCAGGTGTTGACCGAAGAGCTGGTTGCCAGCCTGGGACCCGAAAAGTCCAAGGAATATTATTTGTGGACAAAGCCGGGGGAATATCCCCGATTTTTAGATGGGGTACAGGATAATACCCACCTGAACTTAACAGGAGCAACTGCCTTTGCTCGCTTGGTTGCCACTGCAATTCGCGATCTGCCCCTGCAGCCGCTGAATCAATATGTTACGGGGTTGTAGCAAAAGGAGATTGGATCACCCTTAGCAGAGTGTAATACCCGGCCGGATCATGGGGTTCGCATTACCGGAAGCATAAAGGGAGAGAGGATTTGCTCCGCCAGGTAGCGGCGGGCTTCTTTTTTACGTAGCTGATGACTCCAGGCTACCCGGTTGGCCTGCGCCGCTCCGGGGCCGGTGTTGCCATATTCTGCGTAAACGGTGGTTTTTTCCCGGGAAGGGGAGGACCAGTTATCCCAGCCTGCCGGCAGAATATGGGGCCCCATGTCACAAAAAAGGAAAGCTGTTTTGGCAAAATCACGCCAGGGGCGGCCCAGGTATACCTCATTGACCCCCGGGGCCGCTGTAAGCGTACAATAGCGAAAGACAAAACCAAATGGACGGCCCTGGGGGGTACTGGCTGCTGTAATAAAAGAATTGGCTTTGCTGTGAATCGTACATTGCTCAAAAAGTGCGGTGGCCTCCCCAAATATGAAGTCAGTAGTTCCCTCAATATAGCATTGGTAGAAAAACTGGCGGGCCTGCGCACCAGCGGCATAGAGCGTATCCTGGTGCCCCAATAGCCGGCAATTGACAAAAACGGCGCGCTCTGCCACTACGCCCAGGGCAAGTGCCTGACCTACCGGGCCGGCGGTGTTTTCAATCGTCAGGTTTTCGGCACGGAAGTCATCCCCTTCAACCCATAACGTAGCGGTGAAAAAGGTACTGTTACGCCCGCGGTTGATACTGGAAAAATGATCGCCCCAACGGATAATCGTCGTAGCGGGATCTTCGCCTTGTAAGGTCAGCTGATTATTCCAGGAAGGGACGTGGACTTTCTCTTCGTAAATACCTGGCTTAATGACAATCGTAATACGCTGGTCGGGGAATGCTTTGGTTTGGTCAATCGCCGCCTGAATGGTCAGGGCATCGCCACTGCCGTCTTTGGCGACCGTGATGATCAGCGGGTAACCCGGTGATTGGGCGTATCCTTCTGGGATGCTCACCAGGAGAAAAAGAAAGTAGTATAAACGGTTTATCATCTCCCTATCAGGGTTTTTGGCCAGTCAGGTGAAACCAATCCACATCGACATACCCGCCGCGGGCCGACCGCGGGCCTTTGTCACAGAATAGCCCGAGTTTGGCCCCAATCCAACCACCGGCAGCAGCGGTAAAAGGTTCGCCAAAGGGCTGAAACCGTTTCCCATCGGTGCTATAGCTGAAGCGACAAACGCCCTCAGGAGCAGTTACCGTGACCCGCAGATAGATAGCCGTTGCTGGCGCCGCTTGCCGGGCCACCACGACTTCCGCACCACCTTTATCCGCTTGCTTGCAAATGACTTGCCGCAGCTGGAGTCCTTGAGCTTGCTGCACGAGTTCTAAGGAACTGTAGTTGCGTCCCATGATGATAAGTCCGGTGCGTTGGGTGGAATCACTGGGTGTAAATTTGATTTTGGTCGTTGCGGTAAAATTCGTTGCCGGAAACTTTTGCAGCAATAAGTTGGGCGTTTGCCAGTGATTGCGAAAATCAGCCGGTTGCGGCAACGCAAAAAGACGCAGATAGCCTGATCCGGGGATTTGGGCTGCCCAAACCGGATTGCGGTTTGCCTGCCATTGCCAGTGCAGATTTGGATCACTGCCATTAAAATCATCACTTTCCGGCAGTGGTGCAAGGGAAGAAACCTTTCCCACATTAGGTTTTGGGTGCCGGAGTACCGGTTCCCCCGTGCCATCACCATCGGGATCCGATCCGATGACGGGCCAGCCATCCTCCCGCCATTGCATGGGTTGTAAATGAACGATCCGCCCGTAGGCCTCCTTGTCCTGGAAGTGTAAAAACCAGGATTCCCCGGTTTGGGTTTCTACCCAGGCTCCCTGGTGAGGGCCATTAATGGGGGTCTTTCCTTGCTCAAGGACGATCTTTTCGGTATAAGGGCCCCAGATGTTTTTCGACCGCATAACAAGCTGCCAGCCAGTAGCTACTCCACCAGCCGGTGCAAAAATGTAGTAATAGCCATCGCGCCGGTAAAACTTAGGTCCTTCAATGGTCGGATGGGCATCATGGCCGTCAAAAACGTGTCGGCCGGGCCCGATGGTTTGCGTTCCTTCCTTATTTAAGCGATGTACGGTAAGCAGGGAATTGACTTGCGCCCGGCTGGCTGCCCAGCCGTGGACCAGATAGACCTGCCCGTCATCATCCCAGAGCGGAGAAGGATCAATCAGTCCCTGGCCGGCGAGGACCAGGGTCGGCTCCGACCATGCTCCGGCGGGATCGGTTGTTTTGAGCATGTAGATGCCAAAATCGGGATCGCCATAGTAGATGAAAAATTCACCCTCGTGATACCGCAGGCAGGGCGCCCACACGCCTTTGAAATGCTGGGGTTGGTTAAAAACAGGCAGGGGGTATTGCTGGGGTAGGGCATAATTAATCAACCGCCAGGTGACCAGGTCTTTGGAATGCAGGATGGGCAGGCCCGGGATGCAGTTAAAGCTGGATGCCGTCATGTAGTAATCATCGCCCACCCGAATAGCGTCCGGGTCAGAATAATCGGTGTGCAGAATAGGGTTGGTGTATGTGCCATCACCCTGGTCGGCAACCCATACGGGAACCGTAAAATCAGGTTGCTGAGCCGGCAATTGCTGGCACATTACACTTCCCCCGATCAAAAATAAAACACGATAAAAGAGGGTCTCTCTAAATAGATTATCTCGGAATGTTTTCAACGTATTCGATTAGCGCCCCATCCAGCCCCCGTCGACGGTAAGGATGGTGCCGTGAACATAATCAGCTGCTGCCGAAGCCAGGAAAACGACCGGGCCTTTGAAGTCATCGGGTTCACCCCAGCGTCCGGCGGGAATCCTTGCCAGGATGGCCGCCTGCCGATTGGGGTCATTGCGCAAAGCTTCGGTGTTGTCGGTGGCAATGTAGCCCGGGGCAATGGCATTGACATTCACGCCATGGGGAGCCCACTCGTTAGCCAGGGCTTTCGTTAGCTGGCCGATGGCACCTTTGGAGGCTGCATAGCCAGGAACGGTGATTCCCCCCTGGAAGGTGAGCAGTGAGGCCGTGAAGATAATTTTTCCCGACCCGCGTTTAACCATTTCCCGTCCTAATTCCCGGCTCAGAATAAACGGAGCACTTTGGTTGACCGCCAGTACTTCATCCCAGTATTCATCAGGATGCTCGGCGGCGGGCTTGCGCAGAATTGTACCCGCGTTGTTGATCAGAATATCCGGAGCAGGGTGGTTTTTGCGGTAAGCCTGGAGAAAGGCATAAATGGATTCCCGGTTGCGAAAATCACATTGATAAGCCGTAAAATTTCTCCCCAGCTTTTTGACAGCCACTTCAATATCCGATCCCTGGATCTCCAGCGAGGCGGAAACCCCGATAATATCAGCACCAGCTTCGGCCAGCGCTTCCGCCATGGCGAATCCGATGCCTCGCTTACAGCCGGTTACGAGAGCTATTTTCCCCGCTAAACTAAATGGTTGCATAAGCATGTGACGATTGTGGTTAACGAAAATCAGCCAGGGCTACCGGATCCATATCCGTAAAGGCTTTGTTCTCTCCGGCCATTCCCCAGGCAAATTTATAGGCACTGGTGCCGGCTCCTGCGTGAATCGACCAGGGGGGCGATAACACGGCATCCAGGTTGTGGATGGCAATATGGCGCGACTCCTGGGGGTGCCCCAGGAAGTGAATGACAATTTGATCAGCCGGCAGATCGAAGTAAAAATACACTTCCATGCGGCGATCATGCGTGTGCGGTGGGAAGGTATTCCAGATATTACCTGGCGCTAATTCCGTGAAACCCATGACAAGCTGGCAACTGGCGATACCCTGTTCATGGATGTACTGATAGATAGTACGCCGATTGGCGGTAGCCTGATCCCCCAGCTCAACCCGGTTAGCATCGGCCTGCGGACAGAGAACGGTGGGGAACTCCCGGTGGGCAGGGCAGGAATTGACGTATAGCTGTGCGGGTTGTTGGGGGAGTTGACTGGCAAATGAAACATCCCGACTGCCTTTGCCGATATACAGCATATCGAGGTTCTGCATAGCAAAGGAGGTTCCGTCAACGGTAACGATAGCCGGACCTCCGACATTAAGGATACCCAGTTCGCGGCGTTCCAGAAAGTATGTTGAGCGCAGTTCCGGGTAGGTTTCCAATCGGATAGGCGTATCCGTAGGCATTATCCCACCGTAGATCATCCGGTCGTAATGGGTATAAGTCAACCGGGTTTCCCCTGGCTGCATCAATGCTGTTGACAGGAAATGATCGCGAAGTTGCTGGGTGTCGTACCTGGCCGCATCCTGAGGGTGAACGGCATATCGATTATCCATTGGTTGTATTGAAGTATTCATGAAAATTTAGGTTAACGAGATTGTATCGTAGCGGGTTGGAGAAAACTGGCTAATAAGTTATCCAGGTATTGGCTAAAGGCCTCCTGGGTAGTTATCCCATTGGGTTCTTTTTCCCAGGCAGCCAGAAAGTAGTAAGTGAGTTCCTGATTTTGCGGTTGTAAAACCACTACGTGATTAAGGCTATCGGCGGTGCTGGCAAGCAGATCAGCCGTCCGGTAAATAATAGCCAGCCCCAGGTTGTCCTGGTTGAGACTCTGCTGGCCCCAGGTGGCAAGATACCCCCAGTTGCCTTCGCTGCGCTGGAGTACCTGCGTGTTAGGCAATTGAATAATGCCGGTACACAGGCTGTCGAGTTGTGCAGATAATTGCAAATGATTTTTGGTTAACCGGCTACCGGCAACAATAGAGAGTTCCGACGTAAGGGTTACCTTTTTCTCGCCCGTTTTCCATCCGTAGTAATGGGTCCGTATCAGGGACTCTACGGGACCATTGAGGACAACTTCACTGGCTACAGAGTCGGTGACGGCCACCCGTTCGGCTTTATTGTTCAGCCAACGGGCGGGAGTGCCAATCCCCAGGGATCCCCCAACTTTCAAAATGTCCATGCCCCAGTCTGCTATTTCATGGTAGGAATCAAAGCCATCCTGGCCGACATCCTGCAGTACCATGTCAGAGGTGGTTTTACCAAAAACATCCGTGGCGTTACGCCAATCGAGGTAAAAGCGATAGCCAACCTTGTCGGACTCCCAGCCAGGGCCTTCATAGCGAATGAAAAAAGAGTGATCAGTATGTTCGGGGGGGAGGGTAAGTTGCTGGATATTTTGGAATTCACCCCCGATATATTTACGGTTCTCCCAGGTACCGCCTACCTTATGGGATAGCTCGGCCTGGGTGCGTTTAGGAAAGCTAGCCGAACTTCCTGCGGCCCCTTTTTTAATGGTAACGGACTTCGTTTCTCCCGACTTCATGTTCAGGACGAAAGAAATATCCTCAGGAGTCCCGTCGCCGTTTCGATCATTGACCTGAAAAGGAATGGGGCTGCCTTCAACCAGGAGTGCCATTTCATCGGGTGCCATTTGGCTGACAGCGGCGGGCAATTGTGCCAGGTCAAGCTGAAAAAAGGCATCCTTTTGTGCCAGTTTACCAGGATTTGTCACCTGTAGGGTTGCTTCGGAAACGGTTTTGCAGCCAGCCAGCAGGCCAAGCAGCAGGAGCGGGAAAAGCTTTAGGATTTTCATGGTAGACAGGTTTTCGGTTTGTTCACAAGTTTACACACTAATCCCTGGTAGATAAGCGCATTTTTTCACAGGATCCCTGCAAAAATCCACAGCAGGTGCTGCTTCGGTTATTGCGGCAATTGCAGGGGTTCGCCACGCAGGGGCATGCCTTTCAAATAGTCTACGACCAGTGCTGCTAACCCCGGAACCTTCCGCAGATCTTGTTCCCAAATAGCCTCATGACGGAGAATGGTGTCTGCCAGTATATCCAGGTCGTCAGCGTGCTGCTGCCAGGCTTCCTGAAAAAAGGCAATCCGGTCGGCCTCATCCTGCAGGGGTATGGCCTCACCTGAGGCAGTGGTTCCCTGGTAGAAACGAATTAAAGCAGCCAGGGCAAAAACGAGGTGCCGGGGCAGCTGACCGGTTTGCTGTTGGTAGCGCAAAAGGGAGGGCAAAAGCCGGGTAACGAATTTAGCGGTACAATACAAGGCAATGCTCCGCAGCTCATGCCGAATAAAGGGATTGCGAAACCGTTGGATTACTTCCCGGGCATAACTTTCGAGTTCCTCCCGGGGGGTATCCAGGGTTGGGATAATCTCTTTTTCAATCAATTGTGTGACAAAGGCTCCGAACTGCGGGTCTTCGACTGTTTCGCGCACGGTGCGCAAGCCGGCCAGATAAGCCACCGGAACCATGGCGGTATGTGCTCCGTTGAGGATTCGAACTTTACGGGTGCGGTAAGGAGTTATATCCTGGGTGAAAACCACCTGCAGCCCAGCCATCGGTGCCGGGAACTCCTTTTCAACGATTGGCGACCCTTCGATAACCAGGAGGTGAAATTGTTCTCCTTCCGTCAGCAGGGCATCCGAGTAGCCCAATTGGGAGGTTAATTCATCAGCTCGCTCCTTCGGATACCCGGGGACGATACGATCAACCAGGGTATTACACCAAAAACAGGATTGTTGAATCCACCGGCTAAATTCGGCAGGAAGCTGCCACTGGGTGGC
>JACJXV010000045.1 GCA_020636445.1 Lewinellaceae bacterium
GATGCCAAAGCTCCAAATCCTTCGCTGCCGAAGTCCCTGGATACCCATAAATAGTATGCCGAGATAGACAAAGAAACTTAACAGCACCCGCCAATCACCCCAGGTCATAATGCCGACATGCCGTGGGTAATAATCGTGGGTCAGCGGAAACGGAACGAAAAGCAATTGCAGGTATTTGCCCAGCGTATACATGATCGTTGCCGATTTCTCACCCGGTGAAAAGGGAACATACTGCGTTCCCGTCCACTTCAGGAAAGGGTTGTTCATCAATTCCAGCACGGGCTCACCTAGCGCCCAACCCAAGATACCACCCCTGATCACAAGAAAAATCAAACTACCCATCGCATAAGGCAGCAGCGGCTTCCACCATTTCCGCCAGGACAAATCCGTGAAAAAGTAAAAACTAAGGGGAATAATCCCCAGCAGAGTAATCGCATTTTCCTTGGCTAATAGCCCCAGAAGCAGTAAACCTGCCCCCAACAGATGCCATCCAAACCGATTATCGCGAATTCCACGCAGGACAGCGTATAGCGCTCCCAAACTCCCGAGTAAAGCCAGAATTTCGTCGCGCCCCTTGATGTTGGCTACCGCCTCCGTATGGATAGGATGAACAGCAAAAAGTAACGCCGCCGCAGTCGACCACCACAAGGTCTGCGCGGAAAGGGGTGATCGCATCCCACCGGCCAAGAGCAAGAATAAGAAGAACATCACCGTACATCCGCCGTAAAGCAATGCATTAAGCAGATGACTTATCCCCGGTGATTTGCCGAACAACTCCCACTCCAGGGCAAAGGTCGCCAGGGAAAGGGGCCGGTAACGGCCCCCACTGACCAGCTTGGCTTTACCTTCTACTTTGAAAAAGCCAAAAAAAGTATCTTTTCCAAAAATACCGGGTAACCCTGCCAGGCCTTGTTGGGTGAACTGATTATCGGTAATCACGATGGCATCATCCTGCGTGTAGGAATGACCCAGTGTATTGAGGTAAACCAAAACACTGATACCAAACAATAGTAAATAAAGCCACCAGGCAGGTTGTAATGCCGGTCGAGCAGGCCCAATCGGAGGAGTAACGGATGGAGATGGTTGTTTTTTTCCTTTCTTTTTGGCCATAATCGTAGGTCATTGGCAGGTTGAAGTTATTATTTTTTCCGGGTTTCTTACGGCCCTAACCCGTTTAAAAACCCGCAACAGTAATACCCTATACCTGGCTACCACAAGCGGCTGGTCGACCCTCAGCTGTTTATGGTCGACAAATACCCTCTGCTGGTATGCAGATAGCTGGTATAAGTCCGTTACCAACAGAGCCCCTACCGGCAATCGTAGTAAGTTTTTGTATTTTGTTGGCCGAAAAACACCCTTGGCCTAATTTTGTTTCACTACCAAGCTCCTCGTCAGGGGTGTAATTACATTTTTCCTAATTAGCCAAAAGAAGGATATGAAGAAGGCTCTATGCTTATTGTTGGCGTGGGTTTGTCTGGGAATCCAAATTTCCCGGGCACAAGGTGGAACGGAGGAAATGACTCCGGTGACCCATACCTACGCCCTAAAAAATGTGACCATCATTCAGAAACCCGGACAAGTAATCCAAAAAGGTATCGTGGTGGTTAAAAATGGTTTGATTCACGCCGTGGGACCCAATGTCGCTATTCCGGCGAATGCGAAAGTGATTGAAGGGGACTCTATGTTTGTGTATGCTGGCTTTATTGACGGCCTTTCGCAAACGGGAATTCCCCGCCCAGAGCCTGCGCAAGCTGGCAGTGGCCGTGGTGGGCAGCAGCAACGCCCGCAAGGAGTTGAGCGTGGTGAACCCAGTTATGAAACAGCAGGCATCATGCCTCAGCAAACCGTGAGGGAAGCCCTGAAACCAGGCGACCGGTCGATCGATGACATGCGTAAACTTGGATTTACTGCCGCACAGGTAGTCCCTAACGGACGGATGTTGCCTGGCAATGGTTCCTTGATCATGCTCGGATCCGGCAAAACAGCCGATGACTACATCGTAAAAGAAAATACGTCGCTGGTAGCTACCCTGACTACCTCGCCAGGGGTGTATCCCGCTACACAAATTGGGGTAATTTCCCGCTTTGAGGAGCTATACCGCCAGGCACAACAACTACAGGCCCACACCAAGGCTTATGCTGCCAACCCTGCCGGCATGGTTCGCCCTACTTCTGACCGTGTGCTGGAAGCGTTTTTTCCTGTGCTGGATGGAAAGCAGCCGGTCTATTTCCTGGCTCCGGATGTAAAATCTACCGCTCGGGCACTGGCATTGCAAAAAGAACTGGGCTTCCAGATGATCATCGCTGGTGTTCGCCAGGGTTGGCCCCTGGCCGACCAGATGAAGGCCCTGAATAAGCCTACCTTCCTTTCTTTGGATCTGCCGAAGGCTAAAAAAGAAGATGCAAAACCAGCCGCAGCGGCGGGTGGAGCCCGTGGAGGCAATCGCCCTGGTGCTGAGGCGGCCCCTAAAGCCGAAGAGAATGCAAAGCCAGCTGAAGAGGCCAAACCCAAAGATCCCGAGATGGAAGCGCTCGAAGCGCGTCGCGCAGCCGAAATGGCCCTGTATGAAGGCCAGGCCGCGGCTATGACCACCAAGAGTATTCCCTTCGCGTTTAGTGCCATGAATGCCAAGCCAGCCGAAATTCGCGAGAATTTACGCCGCATGATTAAGGCTGGATTGACAGAGGATCAGGCACTGGCAGCCCTTACGACTACTCCCGCCAATATCTTTGGCGTATCCGCCATGATGGGTTCCGTGGAAAAAGGAAAGATGGCTAACCTCGTAGTAACCGATCAGCCTTACTTCAATGAAAAGTCCAACGTTCGCTATGTTTTCGTCGATGGAATGATGTACGAATACGAAGTGAAAGCCGCACCGAAAGGCAACCCCAATGGTTCCGCAAAAGTAGGTGGTCGCTGGAGCTATAATATTGCCGTTCCCGGACAGGAAGCCGCCGGTGTTTTTAACTTTAAAGACGAGGGCGGGAATATTTCAGGTACCTGGACCAGCACTACCATGCCCGGTGAAAACAATATGGCTGCGGTTACTCTCAAAGGCAATAACCTCACCTTCAGTTCCAGTATTGATGCTGGTGGACAGTCCATGACCCTTGAATTTGACCTGGTCTTTGAAGGCAACAACTTCTCGGGCAAAGTAAATGTAGGTTCTTTCGGAACTTTTGATGTAGAGGGTAGCCGCCTGGGCGACCCCAAAAATTAATTGGGATTCTAAATTCAGAAAAGATATGAAACCATTTCTCTCAATACTTTTTCTACTGGTTTTGGCCTGGGCTGGCAATGCTCAACCGGCTACCGGTAGTTTGTTAATCAAAAACGGAACGGTTCTTACCGTCACGAAAGGGACTTTTGAGAATACCGATGTCCTGGTCGTCGATGGTAAAATCAAGCAAATCGGTAAAAATATCCGGACACCACAAGGCGTAACGGAAATTGATGCTACCGGGAAATTCGTTATGCCCGGCATTCTGGATGCTCACTCCCACATCGCGTTGGATGTAGTGAACGAGGCTACCCGCCCCGTAACTTCTGATGTATGGGTTGGTGATGCGCTTGACCCCCTGGATATCTCCATTTACCGAGCCCTCGCCGGTGGCGTTACAACCATCCACGCGATGCACGGCTCGGCCAACGCCATAGGCGGTGAGTGCGAAACGATCAAGCTTCGCTATGGCACTTACGATCCGGAAGATCTACGGATGCAAGGCGCTCCCCGCACCATTAAGTTTGCACTCGGAGAAAACCCCATGCGGAGCCATGGTGAAGGCAACGGCATTGTACCCCGTACCCGGATGGGTGTCGAACAGGTTATCCGGCGCGCGTTCTCCGAAGCGCAGGAGTATATGGCTGCCAAAGATAAGTACAACGCGGTGAAGGCAACGGACCCTACCGCTTTACCTCCTACGTTCAACCGCCGGATGGAAACCCTTGCTGAGATCCTCAAAGGGAATATTATCATCCACTGCCACTCATACCGTGCTGATGAAATCCTGATGCTGATGAACGTATGCCGCGATTACGGCGTTAAACGCCTTTGTTTCCAGCATACCAATGAAGGGTTTAAGGTGGCTCCTGAGCTGGCAGCCTTTGGTGCCGGTGCATCGGTGTTCGCCGACTGGTGGGCCTATAAATTTGAAGTCTACTATTCGACGGCATATAACGCAGCCATCATGACCAAAAATGGCGTCGTTACTTCAATTAACTCCGATAGTGAAGAGCTGATTCGCCACCTTTATCACGAGGCGGCCAAAACACAGCGCTATGGTGGCCTTACCGACGATGAGGCCCTGGCTTTAATCACGATCAACTCAGCCAAGCAATTGGGTATTGATCAGCGTGTTGGCTCCCTGGAAGTTGGTAAGGATGGCGATGTGGCGATCTTCAACGCCCACCCGCTTTCCGTCTACGCAATTCCGATGATGACTATCGTGGATGGTATCGTTCGTTTTGACCGGGCCAAAGATGCTGATGATCAGCGGATGCAAGTGGATCCCGAGAAAGCAGAAACGGCCTTTTTCCTGGCACAGGAACACAAAAATGCTGACCACTGCCTGGAAGATGCCTTTGATTTCGCTAATGAACTATTTGGGTTCGAACGCGAATAAGGGCTCAGGAACCTTTTTGAGTTATTTTTTTGCGAAGCATTAAATGCAAAGATTATGAAATTCAAATTTGGATATATAACCCTTTTCCTTTGCTGGGCTGTGGCAAACAGCCTGTTTGCCCAGGTGGAAAAGCCGGTCAAAGGCACTTTTGCCCTGACCAACGCCACCATCGAAACCGTCACCAAAGGTACCCTTACGGGAACCCTGCTGATCCGCGATGGAAAAATTGCTGCACTGGGTAGCAATGTAACCGTTCCCGCCGGCGCTACCGTTATCGATTGCCAGGGATTAACCCTCTATCCGGGCATGATTGATGGCGGCACCCAACTGGGATTGGGTGAAGTTGGCTCTATTTCATTGACTCAGGATGCCGATGAAATTGGTGACATCACCCCCCACATGGAGGCTCTTACGGCTGTCAACCCTAATGCTACAGCCATCCCGGTGACCCGCGTTGAAGGGGTTACGACTGTGCTGTCGGTACCTCAAAATGGCTTGCTGCCAGGTACGGCATCCCTGATCAACCTCGTGGGCTATACCCCTGACCAGATGTACGCAGGCTTCAAGGGGGTCGTCCTGAATTTCCCAACCGCTGGCCGGCGGGGATTTCGCGATCAGCGCACCGATGAAGAATTGAAGAAGGAGACCGAGAAAGCATTGAAGAAACTCAATGACATCTGGGACCAGGCGAAATTCTACAACGAGGTAGCTATGGCTGCCCAAAAGGATGCTTCCATGAAGCCGCCTTACAACCCGGAAATGGCTCGCGTCGCTCAAGTACTGAATGGGGAGATGATGCTGTTGGTAGAAGTGAACAAAGCCAGTGATATTGAGTTAGCCATCAAGTGGACGCAGGAGAAAAAAGTACCCAAAGTAGCCTTCACCGGTGTTGCCGAAGGCTGGCGGGTAGCGGATCAACTAGCCAAAGCCGGAATTCCGGTGATTACCGGCCCGGTACAAGCCATGCCTACCCGGACTTCTGATCGCTACGACAAACCCTATTCCAATGCTGGTCTGATGCACAAAGCAGGTGTGAAAGTAGCCATTCGGACCGATCAAACAGAGAATGTCCGCAACCTGCCTTTCCACGCTGGCTTTGCGGCCGCATATGGGCTCGGTAAAGAACAGGCCCTCAAAGCAGTCACGATCGTTCCTGCTGAGATTTTTGGCGTTGCCGATAAGCTGGGCTCCCTGGAAGTAGGCAAAAATGCAACCCTTTTTGCCTCCACGGGTGATCCTCTGGAAACGAAAACGAAAATCATGCACCTGTTCATTGATGGCTACCAGATACCCCTGGATAGCCGCCATATTCAGTTGTATCACGAATTCCTGAACCGGACCCCCGGCGTACGGAAATAAGTATATCTAAGACACTTTAGGAAAAACGCTCCTGAAATATCTTAGCAACATTGGTCATCCCGAATTTTGGTAACGCCCAAAGTTCGGGATGATTTTTTGGCGCGTTAGCTGTTAGCGTGTTGGCGCATTAGCTTCAATTTCAACTAAATAAACTACATAAACCGAGTGAGCGATAGCGATCGGTATAAACCAAACGAACGAAGTGAGTGGCATAAACCGAGTGAGCGATAGCGATCGGCATGAACCAGAATCGTCGTATCTTTCCCCACTGTAACAAGCCTGATAATTCGCGAAAATGGAGCAAAATGACCAACTATTTATTCGGGAAGCTATTGCCCTCGCCCGCTGGGGTATGGAGAAAAACCAGGGAGGCCCCTTTGGGGCTGTTGTGGTTAAAGATGGAGAAATTATCGCCCGCGGCAACAACCAGGTAACATCTACCAACGACCCTTCGGCTCATGCGGAAGTGGTAGCAATTCGAGCTGCCTGCCGCCACCTAGGAAATTTCCAGCTCACCGGATGCACCCTCTATACTTCCTGCGAACCCTGTCCCATGTGCCTGGGTGCTATCTACTGGGCGCGCCCCGACCGGGTGGTTTATGCAGGCTCGCGCGAGGATGCCGCCGCTGCTGGCTTTGATGATGCCTTCATCTATCACGAAGTTAGTCTGCCCATTTCGGACCGAAGCCTGCCTTTTACCCAGGTAGCCCGCGAAGATGCCCGGCAACTGTTCCAGGAATGGGAGGATAAATCGGATAAAATTGCCTATTGATTCCTCCGGGGGAGGACGCTAACTTCCCTACTCACCAGGGTGCCTTGGTTGATATACAAAACCCTAAGGTCAGTCAACAACCTGTTTAACAACTAGCGCCGGGAAAGCCTTGTTGAAATAAGATGCCCTTTTTGGGCGTTCTTGAATCGAAATCTTTTTTTGGACCGCGTTGCCAAGCTGTTTATTATGACTCTTTTCCGTTACCTTCTGGCCAAAACCAGCCCTCGTTGGGGCATACTCTTGTTTATTGTTTTATTGACTTCCCAGTGCAATATCATTCGCGACTTAACGACTGAACGGCCGGATAGTAGCAAGCCTGGAACTACCTCCTCTACCTCGGCAGCGGCCCGCAAAGAATTGGCACTCCGGCAAGATATTGTTGATTTTGCCAAAAAATATCAAGGAACTCATTACCTGTATGCCGGTAAAAAACCTAGCACGGGTTTCGACTGCTCTGGATTCACCTCCTATGTCTTGGGTAATTTTGATATTTCCTTATCACCCAGCTCACGTGACCAGGCCTTGCAAGGCAAAGAAAAGCCCCTGGCTAAAGCACAGCCTGGCGACCTGGTTGTTTTCCGGCGCAGTGCCCGCGAACCTGTTTTTCACGTCGCCCTGGTCATCTTTAATGACGGAAAAAAATTAGAAGTCATCCATAGCACCTCCTCCCGGGGGGTTGTTATCGACGATTTGATGACCAGCTCATACTGGAAACCCAAAATCAATGAAATCCGCGATGTGATCAAGCCTTAGATCACTATTCCAGTCCTCAAATAGTCCGTACGCAGTCACCAGTCAAGACCTGCACCCTAGTAGCCATCGCATCTTAACTCCGCGATAAGACAAATGGCTAGTCTTTTGCCTACGTTAACAGTAGTATCCCATCCGGACTTTCCACGAGGCTTACGCTATCTGCTGCGGTATCTCCTGTCTGACTGCAGCTAGTCAGTTCTTGACTCGAAAAGGCAAAAAAACGATCTTTGCCGGGTACACTCACCTCAGGCCGCCATAGACCTGTTCCCCAATGACAAGGTGAGCATACGCCAAAAGGTTTTTCCTGCTAAGACACCCACCAATAAACCGTTGAAAATCAAAGCAAAAACGGCTCGTCCAGGTAAAGTCTGCAGCGGAAAAGGAAAACCCCATGGCAAAGTTCAAAAATAAATACCGCATAGAATCCAATCGGTGGCAATATTGGGATTATTCAGCACCCGGCAGGTATTTCATTACCATCGTCATCCAGCATCGAAAATGCATATTAGGAAGGGTGGTAAATGGGAAAATGGAATTATCGCCATTTGGTGAAATGGTGAAAACAGAAATCGAAAAAATCCCCCAATACCACCCTCGTGCCCTGGTGGACGAATGGGTGATCATGCCTAACCACATCCATTTATTAATTGAATTGGGGGCATATGATTATGACAATGGCGTCACCGTAGTAGAGAAAATTCATGAATTTTCTCTACCATCCCACGTACCATCCCCCGCGCCACCCCCGATCCCCCCCGGTGACGACGCCATCAAACAATACCGCAAAATGCGGCGCAAAATGTTAATCCCCAAAATTATCGGCAGGTTGCAAATGCAATCATCAAAACAAATCAACATCCGACAAAACACCCCCGGTCGAAAAAATTGGCAACCTAATTACCATGACCACGTCATACGCAACCAGGCATCCTACCTGCGTATCAAAAATTATATCATCAAAAATCCTGAAAAATGGAATGAAGACACCTTTAATGCCCTGTAATGCTGGGAAAAGGCGTGATAACACCTACCCTGCCTATAGGCGGAGGGAATACAGCTACCCGTCATAGTAGAAAAAATTCGTGAATTTTTTCTACTATGATCCACATCCCGGGGTTGCAAAAATATGCCTTAGGGGGTCAGCTGCTCCTTTTTACGCATAGCCTTATACCGGCCTTTGCCAAAACGGGTGCCGTTGAATTCGATAGTTCTCTTGAGGCGCTCCCGCTCTTCTTCGGGTAGCTGGCTGAAATCACTGCAGGTATCCGAACAACAATCGTGGTATTTTTCAGCACAGGTGTCACACTGGATAAACAGCACGTGGCAGGCATCATTTGCACAGTTCTTGTGTGCGTCACAAGGAGCACCACACTGGTGGCAATGCGCAATGACATCTTCACTGATCCGCTCACCCAGACGCTCGTCAAAGACAAAATTTTTGCCAATGAACTTATTAGGTAGGTTCTGTTCCTGGCACTGCCGCGTATATTCAATGATCCCACCATCAATCATGTATACGTTCCGGAAACCCTGGTGCAGGTAATACGCACTGGCCTTTTCACATCGAATACCACCAGTACAATACATGATGATATTATTTTCTTTTTGCTCCTGTAGCATCTCCTCCACGATGGGAAGGGCTTCCCGAAAGGTTTCAACATCCGGACAAATAGCTCCCTGAAAATGCCCCACTTCACTTTCGTAGTGATTCCGCATATCAACGATAATCGTCTCCGGATCCTCCAGCAGGGCATTCACTTCCGGGGCCGCCAGGTGCTTACCCCTCTTGGTCACGTCAAAGCTATGATCATCAAGGCCATCGGCGACAATTTTTTCCCGGACCTTAATTGCCAGCTTAAAAAAGGACTTGCCATCATCATCGACGGCAATATTCAGGCGAACGCCCTCCAGCCAATCAATGCTATACAAGTACGTTTTAAAGGCTTCCAGTTGGGCAGTAGGTACCGAAATCTGGCCGTTAATCCCCTCGCGGGCTATATAAATGCGCCCGAAAACACCGAGCGCTGCTAAACCCTGATAAAGCTCATTGCGAAAAGCAAGGGGATCCTGAAGTTCATGATACTGGTAAAAGGAAAGCGTAGTTCTGGCCTCCTCACTCGTCAACAATTGACGCTTCAACTCCTCGCGGTTGACGCGATTGTGTAAATTTTTCATGTTTTGTCAGCGGTACGTTAACAAAAAAATAAGCAAGTTGCAGGCTTGCTGGCCCGGAGGCCGCAACTGCTAACTGTACCAATAGCGGGGCAAATATACATATTTTACCCCTTATGCGAAACCTGGAAAAGCAGGTTATCCAAACGCTGAAGGGGTTTGAGCATATCCCAAACCCCTTCGCCGTTAGATTATCCACACCTCTCAGGTATGTAACTCGTAATGCACATTAGCATTTATCGTTTTACTGTTCACTTCCCGGCCACCAAACCTTTTCTGCATGCCGAAGACCCTCTCCCTGAAAGAACAGGAAGTATATACCGGCGGGAAGCTCCACGGGGGGAGCGAAAAACACTTCATTGGAGCCTAATTGCACAGCAACCCGGCGCTGGTCCAATGTACGGCCCATTGCATCGCTCAATACCACACGGAGGGATTCCGACCGCGGTGATTGGACAGCATACTGCCAATCCCCGGCTTGCAGGTGAACCGGTCGCACCGCAAACGCCTGGCTGGACGCTTCCGGGTTGACACTCACCAAAACCGAGTAACTCCATTCTCCATTAAAATCAACCTGCCGCAGGCGATAGTAGAGAATAGTACCCGTAAACCGAGCAGCTTCCCCATCGGGATAGAAATAGCTTTGTGGCTCGGCACGGGTACCCGCCCCGGCAACAAACCCAATGGTCTCAAAGGTCCGTCCGTCGACCGAGCGCTCTATGTGGAAACCTTCATTATTGGTTTCATTCTCCGTTTCCCAACGCAAATCAACCGAGCCATTTGCCTGCCGCTGCGCAGTGAATCCAGCCCAGGTAACGGGCAAGGCTACCGAACAGCCCGCGCTGAATGCCGAGCCACAGGTACCGGTTACCACACAAGTAAAAATAGCGCCCAAGTGATTGGTAGTGGCGTTGGCTACTTTCAACGTGGTCGAAGCAGGTGTATTGGTGATGGTATAATCGCCTCCATTGGTGATCGGCACGCCATTGCGTCGCCATTGATAGGTGAGGTTATTCCCAACCACGTTGAGTTGAACTTGCTCCACATTCCCCGGTAGCATACTGCAGGTCTCTCCCGTAATATTGGTAGTTACACCGGCAGTTATCACGCGCGGCGCCGATTGTGGGCCCGTCACCCCGCAGCTACTGACCCCCGCTACCGAATAACTCCCGGCACTGGTGACATTCAGGAATGTCCCGGTCTGCATCGGGATGGGGTTGCCGTTAAGATACCAAACGTAACTGGTAGGAGCTCCGGAAATGGTGTTTGCTAACAGGGTAATACTGCCACCCGGGCAAACTACATCCGTACCACTCAAATTAGCTACCGAGGTGATTACCTGGCTGGTAACATTGACATTGATCGATACCGTAATCGGATTCATTCCCATCGAGTGGGAAAATTTTACAAAAACCTGGTAAGGACCACTCGCCATCGGGCTGGCAAAAATCTGGACGGGGATATAGGCCAGAAATGCTCCATTGGCAATCGTAGTAACCAATGGGGGTACTGTTATTTCCGGACTGGACGTACTATAGCTAATATCCGTACTCGCTCCATTAGCACCAGTTTCAATTACAATGATGAAGGAACTTCCGCTTCCACCCGGGCATAACGCTACAGGATTGGTAATTACGGTAGGAACATAGTCCGCTTGTGCTGAAAGGGATTGCGAAACGCCGAAGAGGCAAGTTAGCAGCAGGGTTAGTTTGTAAAGCTTTCTCATATTAGTTCTTGGGTTCATGGAAAGAGGTAATTTACTGAATTTCCTGCTCTTATGGAACCTGCAAACATCACTAGGTGAAAATTATTATGTGTTAAATATTGGTAGTGCTTACAATATATTTAAATATTTTTTTTACGAATATATGGCAATCCGGACTAAACAGCACAAATACAACCAAAACCTATTGCAGAATCAACTTTCCCGTTTGCCTAACTCCCTGACAAACCAGTTGATAGAAATAGATTCCGGATGGCAGGGAATGCAGTTCAAGAGGGATTTGTTGCGTTGCCCCCATGGGTAACGTTTGCTCCCAAACGGGTTTGCCAGTCACTGTAAAGAGGGTAAATACCGCAGGGGCAGCAAGGGGTCCGGTAACCAGCGTAACCGATCCTGAAGCAGGAACGGGAAAAACCCGGGCCTGCTGAGTAATCGGGGGCAATTGTGTCGCTGAAGTGTACGCCCTGGCTGCCTCTACCGCCCGCAGTGCATTAATCCGGCCATATCCGTATACCGCATTAGGCGACGAACCTCCGTCAACCCCTTCGCAATCCTGATTGCTGTAAAAGGGATCAGCGGTTTTGCGCAAAATCTGTTCAATTTCGTCAACCTGCCCAGCCAGCCTTGGATTGGCAGAGATCATCAGGGCTACTGTTCCAGCCACATGAGGTCCCGCCATGCTCGTGCCGTTGAACGAAGCATATAAGCCTCCGGGGATCGCTGATCGTACATTCATTCCGGGCGCCGTTACATCTGGTTTTAGCAAAAGGGTATCGCCCCAAGAAACCGGCCCCCGCGAACTAAACGGAGCAATGCTATCCCGGGCATCAGTTGCCCCCACAGCGAAAGCCCCGGGAATACCAGCTGGTGGCCAACCAATCGATGAACAGCTGCTCCCGGAATTCCCGGCCGAGGTCACCACCACCACGCCCGCTGCCCGTAAGTTTTGAATCGCCAGCTCAAACAAAGGCCAGGTATCCGCAGAACATCCTTCAATGTCCGGACAATACCAGGAGTTATTAATTACATCGGGAGCCATGTCGGGGTTGGGATTTGCTCCACCGACTTCGGTAGGTGCCAAAAACCACTGAAAACTGTTCAAATACGACCAGGGGTTACCCCAACCGCGTTCCATGTTTCGGGCGCCAATCCACTTAGCCCCAGGAGCCACCCCTACCTGATTACCTGCGCCATCGTCCCCCACAATAGTTCCCATGGTATGGGTACCATGTCCATTGTCATCACAAGGTAAGTTCAAGCGGTATCCACATGGGTTCAGGGTGTCTGTATTTAGCGTACTGGCACTGGTGATGCCATCAAACCAACTATAATCAGGGTCCAGCGGGAGGGAATCGCCGCGGAAGCCGCGAAATTGTCGGCGCAGCGCAGGATGGGCGGCATCATACCCTGTATCTTGTCCGCCGACGACGACTCCCTGGCCGGTATAACCCATTGCCCACACCGCCGGGGCCTGAATCTGCTCCAGGTTCCATTCTACTCTACTGCGCAAGCCGCCAGTATTGCTGCCCGGATAAGGATGCGAATAGGTAATTGCCGGATTCCCGTACAAGTATCCAACATCTGCCCGGATAGCCAGCTGCTGTAACTGGGCAGCATTTGCTACCACCCGACAGGCGTTTACCAGGTACAGTGATTGGAAAGGAATACCCTGTTGCTGTAAAAATTCCTGCAGCAGCGTTTGAGACTGTCGAGCCTGGGTTTGTAACTGTTGAAACACCCAACGCCCTTTGGCCTTCTTGTCCTGAATCGACGCTGCACCAGCCAGACTAGCCTGACTTTTCAGCACCACAATAGCCTCAATGGTTTCATACCGCTCCATCTGTTCCTGCAGGTCAGCACTGACTTTAGCCCGCCAGGGCTCCGCAAAAGTGTTAATTTTTGCCGAAGCATACAGGCTACCCAGAAACAACGTTAGAACAAGCGTAGATAACGCAGGCCGTAGCAGGTCTTTATTCATTTTCATTTTTATACTTGCGTGAGGGATGTTTTCTAAAATCGTGATTTGGAACAAAGTGATAATCAAATTTTTATTTTTAGCAGATTTCCTTTAACTTAGCTTGCAGCCCCTTGACTATTAAGTCAGTGTATACCCTTCTACCCTGGTCCCATCGTACATATCCACAGGAATTCATTTATGGTTTAACAACAAACTACCATGAATCGCAGCATTCAGGTTTACAATGCCTTTTCCGGCCTACCCCCAGGCGAAAGGCAGACACTCATCCGCTTTTTGTGCGAACACGGTAACGATGCCACCCCCGGTGCCGTCACCGAGGCTATTGACTATGCGCTGAAAACGAAACCTTCCTTTGGGGGTTTTGTTCTCGCTTCCTACGAAGGAAACCAGTTACTAGCCGCCTTAGTTGTCAACAAAACCGGCATGAGCGGATTTAGTCCGGAATACCTTTTGGTTTTCGCTGGCCTCCATTCGGACCGCTCCGATGAAGAGAAAACGCTGGAGGAACTTATCCTCCGAGCCATCGATTTTACCAATGGCGATATTGCACTTCACCTCAAGCCAAATAGTCCTATTCTGAAAGTGTTTAAACGGATGGGCTTTAAAACCCCTTATGTAGAACTTCGTTTTGCAGCAGCACCCAAAGCGGCTTCTGCCTGATTACCGAAACAGTTTACTCCCAACATGCGCAGCCTGCTTTAATAACTAATTGGCCGGCTGAACGCGAAAAAAAATGCGCCCGGATAGTCCAATTACTATCCGGGCTTATTTTTTTCAAATAATACTGCTTTCCAGAACGCCTCCGTATTCCCGCAACGGCCGGACCAAAAAAAATCCTTCCGAACCTTGCTTTTGGTAAAGCGGCATTAATAACAACCCATCCTCGGGGGCCACTACCCACCCCCTCTTATCCTGAGCCAGTACCTGCCCTGCATAGATGGGTTGAAAATTATGAAAACCTGGCAACATCGTAAAATTATCTTCGGCAGAAATCCCATGGCTGTAAATCAGCCGACTAACCCGCGGCAATTGCTGCGAATATTCCAGCAACAAGTTATCATGTTCGTTGTCCACGTCTTGGGGACGAACACAGCCCAGGCTGCGCATGCAGTTAATTACCGCAGCCAGGTGGCGCCTTACCGCCAGGGGATCCTGGTGGTGACCGGCTTCAAAGGCCAACGGTGTAGTTGGCAGCGGAAAATGAGCTTCGGTAAAATAGTGCAACATGGTTCCGCGCAGCCCACCCAACATTCCCGTAATGACCGGAGCGTGCAGCCCCATGGCCAGCCGGATACCCGCCGGATCGTCCCGGCTGATTGCAAAGATCCCTCCCTGCACAGAAGTTGTATGCAAATCCAGAATTATCAGCCGGGTAGGTTGCCACAATCGCAAATGGTCCTCAATAATCGTGACCAAAGCAGACATTTCAGCATCTTCGTTCTGCAAGTCCGCAGGCGACTGTTGCCGTAACCATTGGATGTGCTCCGGCGTCCAATGGCGGTTTATATCTTTGGTGATAAAGCGTTCGCCGCTGCGGTACGCGGCTTGATTGCCAATCATCGCCAGGAGATGGCCCCGGAATTGAAAGGTAGGATTGTGTCGGGGTTCCTGGTCCAGGCGATCAAACAATTCCCTCAGCGCATCCACGCCAGCCGGCTCGTTACCGTGGATGGCTCCCATCACCACCAGCAGGGGCCCGCCTGGCATTCCACTGCTGTATTTGCCAATAATTCGTCCTTGGTTTACTGCTCCTTCTTCCATCTAACCTTCCTTAATCAGCCTGGGCCAATTAAGGTACAATTTTCTACTGGAAACAGGTAAAGCGGAAAGCCTTTTGCCAGCTAAAAACCAGCAAGGTAGCTACTGCAGTTGCTAAGTAACCCCAAAAAATAACGTTGAAAGTTCCCCTAATTATCGTTGAGTTCTTCCACTTGCAGGAATTGCATATCATACAATTTCCGGTAGTGGCCATCTTCCTTGCGCACCAACTCCTCGTGGGGCCCAAATTCCTGAATTTCTCCTTTATGCAGAACCAGGATGTTAGTGGCATGGCGTATTGTCGATAACCGATGCGCAATGATTATCGAGGTTCGCTTGGCAATCAGTGTTTCAATGGCAAACTGAATGACGCCTTCCGTCTCTGGATCCACCGACGAGGTAGCCTCATCGAGAATTAAGATATCAGGATTAAACACCAGCGCCCGCACAAAAGAAATCAACTGCCGCTGCCCCATGGAAAGCGTAGCTCCCCGTTCCATAACCTGGTAATCATACCCTCCGGGCAACTTTTCAATGAAGCCATGGGCGCCAATCATTTTGGCAGCTTCAATGACCGTTTCCCGGGTGATATCGGTATCCCGTAGCGTGATATTTTCTAAAACAGTGCCAGAAAAAAGAAAAACATCCTGCAAAACAAGCGCAATGCGTCGACGCAAAGCAAAAATATCGTATTCCTTCGCATCAACTCCGTCAATCAGAATGCGCCCCTTTTGAATTTCATAGAAGCGATTGAGGATGTTGATGATGGTCGTTTTGCCGGAACCCGTGGCCCCAATAATGGCTAATGTTTCCCCTGGTTTGATATGCAGGTTAATGTCTTTGAGCACATAATCCCGGGCGGTGTACGCAAAAGAAACGTGTTCAAAAACTACATCTCCCTGTAGCCGCTTTGGTTCAAGATTTCCTGTATTTTCAATCTGCTCCTGGCGATCAAGCAGGGAAAATACCCGCTCCGATGCCACTAATCCCATTTGCAGCGTGTTGAACTTATCTGCCAGGGTACGAATCGGATTGAACAGCATATTGAGGTAAATAGGAAAAGCAACTAAGGCCCCCAAGGTTACGTCCTCTGCAATAACCCCCCGGGCACCCCACCACACCATCAGGCCCAGCGAAGCCGCCGAAATAATTTCAACGACAGGATAAAAAATAGCGTAGTACAAAACCGATTCCAGGTTAGCATCCGTATACTCGCGGTTAATCCGCTTGAATTTCACCATCTCTTCCTCTTCGGCATGGAAAATTTGCATGATCCGCATCCCGGTGATGCGTTCCTGCAGAAAAGCATTCATGCGCGAAATCTGCGTGCGAACCCGTTGGAAAGAGGCTTTTACCCGCTCTTTAAAAATATAACTGGCCGCAACCAGAAACGGTAAGGTGGTTAATGTTATCAAGGTGAGCTTCCAGCTGGTATATGTCATAATGCCCAGCACAACGATCAGCGTCAGAATATCGGCGATAATCGTAATCACCCCCTGAGAAAAAACGGTATTAATGGTTTCAATATCATTGATCGTCCGGGTGGTGGAAGTCCCAATCGGCGTCCGGTCGAAATAAGCCATGCGCAGGCTGTTGATGTGCTTAAACACCCGCACCCGTAAGTCGCGGATAACCGCCTGCCCCAGCCAGCTGCTCCCGTAGAGAAAAAGATACTGGCAAATGCCGTGAATCAGCAGAATAATAGTGAAGAGCAAGGCCATCTTACCGAGGCCGGCCATATCAAAGCGAAACACATAATCATCAACCATGCGCTGCACTAAATACGGGCGAATAGTAGCCAGGGGCGCCAGAAGGATCGCTAATACTGCCGTTCCAATAAATACTCCCCGGTAGGGACGAGCCTCGGCGAGTACCCGCCGCAGGAGAACCAGATCAAATTGGTTGGAGTTAATATTCGCCAAGGTCTTCAGTTATGATTGCAAGATAAGCACTTTTGCTGAACACCTGAATGGCCGGATGGTTGAACGGGAAAGGAGATAGGCTGGGTATAGAAGGCTTAGGTAAACTTTGTCTAAACCTTCTATACCTCGAGCGAAGCGAGTTCTCTAAACGCGTAGGGAGCGGGACGACCTATGACTCTAAACCCGTAGGCTGCTTTCCTTCCTACGGTAATTATATCCGCTCCAACATTCGTTTCACCGCCTCCACCGCCAGGCGTTGTGCCTCAATGCGGTCAAGCGCGGAAACCTGGTCCTTTTCGTTTTGGATAATATTGGCTTTCGCCTTGCGGATGCGTTCTTCGGCAAACTCTATTTCGCGGTAATACCTCTCCTGAGCAGCTTGCAGCCGCTGATATTCATTCTCGAGCTTGCGCAAATTCTTTTCTTCTTCCGCTACCAGAAGATTCACTTTCTCCCGCTCTACATTGCGGTAAAAGTCCTCCAGAATATATCGGGCTTCCATGGTTTTCCGCGGGAAGGCATTAGAACTCAGAAAAGCGCTGCCCTCCGCAACCCACAAGGTAAATAAAGCATTCTCTCCTAACTGCGTGGTCCGGGTATGCAGATTAACCGGTTCCGCAGAAATAGCGGGAACACGCGCTTCGGCAGCAATCCATTCTTTTGCCTTGCGGTCATATTTTGACCGACTCCGGAAATTCGTTCGGGTGTACTCCGCCCAAATACGGTTTACCAGCTTGCGGTCCACTTCGGGTAACTCAATAGTCAAACTGCTGCGCATACCCCGGCTCATGGCCCGCTCCGACTCCTCGCTATGTAAAAACAGATCAGCCGGCTGATCATATGATTCCGGACGAAGCTTACTTTCAGGGATTCCTTTGGCAGTCAGTTCTCCGGTCTGCTGTGCTTGCGCCACCGCATAAAAACTGATTACGGACAGAAGGATAAATACAATATTTTTAATCATTACTTACGGGTTATTTCCAAAGAAAATAGTGGTTTTCTCGCTATTTGGACGCCAAGGGTAGTAAAAAGTCACAGATTTCCACAAACATCCTCCGTCGATGGACGTTGATCATCAGTAGAATTAATACCTTACAGCAAGGCTTTAAATCATACTTTTCAGCAACTAAACCACACCCAATAAAAGCTAATTCCTTATGGATGTTCCTATTCTACGACTAGAGAAAGTCGTAAAGCAATACGATAAATACCGGGCGGTTAACGAGGTAAGTTTCACCATGCCTCCTGGTGCACTCTTTGGACTACTGGGGCCCAATGGCGCCGGGAAAACCTCTCTCATTCGCATTATCACGACGATCACCAAGGCGGATGAAGGTGCTGTTTACCTCAATGGCGAACTCCTCAATAGTCGTCACCCTGAGCAAATCGGCTATATGCCTGAAGAGCGGGGCTTGTATAAAAAAATGAAGGTCGGTGAGCACCTCATATACCTTGCCCGCCTAAAGGGGCTTTCCCCTGCCCAGGCCCGTAAGGAAATTCACCACTGGATGGAAAAGTTCGAAATCCAGGATTGGTGGGGCAAAAAAATTGAGGAACTCTCCAAAGGGATGCAGCAAAAAATTCAGTTTATTGCCACCGTCCTGCACCGCCCCCCCCTGATTATTCTCGATGAGCCGTTTTCCGGACTGGATCCGATCAATACCAACCTGATCAAAGACGAGATCTATGAACTAAACCGCCAGGGTACCAGCATTATTTTTTCTACGCACCGCATGGAACAGGTAGAGGAAATATGCCGCCGCATTGTGCTCATCAACAAGGGCCGGAACATCCTGGAAGGGTCGGTCAAAGACATCAAGGACCAGTTTAAACTGAACCGCTACCGAATTGATTTCTCCGGCGAAGTGCCCGCAGCCTTGATAGATGCTCATACCGTGGTAGAACACCGTGATAATTATGTGATTATCCAACTGAAAGCCGGAGAAGATTCCAACCAGCTTTTGCGCCAGCTCCTGCAAGCAGGCGTTCCGGTTACGGCCTTCAACGAGATTCTGCCCTCGCTCAATGAAATCTTTATTCGACAGGTACAGGAACCCCAGACGGCCTGATTCTTTTTCGCCCAATAAATCCTCGACCAACAATGGATAAGTTACTACTCATTATAAAGCGCGAGTACCTTTCCCGGGTTACTCGCCGCAGTTTCATCCTGGCGACCTTGCTGACGCCCCTGGCTTTTGCCTTGTTTTTTGCTATCGTAAGTTTGATTTTCTCCTACCAAAGTGATGATGTCAAGCGCGTCGCCGTCATTGATGAAGCCGGTTTGCTCAAAGGAGCGATCAAAGACGAACAGCACCTTTTCTTTAAATTCGAGAAAGGCCCGCTGGATTCGCTGCGTGCCAATTTCAAGCAATTGGACTTCGACGGCATCCTGCTGATTCCCCAGCTGGAGGATATCCTGGATCGCAACTTCACAGTGTTTTATTACGCCAATGATCAGCCGACACCCGATATCGAAGCCCTGATTGAACAACGGGTTACCGAAGCCGTACGCGATTATAAGATCGAGGCCTTACAGCTCGAGCGGAAACAACTGGAAGCCCTCAATACCCGGGTCCAGCTCGAACCCGAACCCATTAATCCGCAGGCCAGCGATGCTACCCGCCTTACCAGTGCTATCGCCGCCGGCATGGGAGGCCTGATGGGATTCGTCATGTACCTCACCGTTTTTATCTATGGTATGATGGTGCTTCGCTCCGTTATGGAAGAAAAAACGAACCGCATTGTCGAAGTGATGATGTCCTCCGTGCGGCCTTTCCAACTGATGCTGGGTAAAATCATCGGCGTTGGTGCCGTAGGCCTGACCCAGGTAGCCGTTTGGACCATCATGATTCCTACCCTGGCCATTCTCGTTCAGCTCCTTTTCGGCATTGACCCCTCCTCGATGAATCTCAACCAGCCGGGAGTAGAAGTTAACCCCGATGATGTTCAGGCGATGACGGCCCTGGCCCTTCAGGAAATAAACAATCTCAATTGGTGGCTAATTCTGCCCCTGTTCTTTGTTTTCTTCCTGGGTGGCTACTTCCTCTATGCTTCGCTCTTCGCAGCAGTTGGCTCAGCTATTGGCGACGATATGGGCGAAAGCCAGTCGTTAACCCTGCCGATCACAATTCCTGTGATCCTGGCACTGTATATTATGATGGTTGCCGTCCAGGCTCCTAATTCGAGTCTGGCGCGCTGGTCGTCTATCTTCCCACTTTTCTCGCCGATCGTTATGCCGGCTCGCCTTGCCTTCAATCCGCCCTGGTGGGAAATCGCCCTTTCCGTCATACTCCTGGTGCTAACCTCCCTCTTCTTTGTTTGGCTTTCCGGACGGATCTACCGGGTGGGTATCCTTCTCTATGGTAAAAAAGCCGGATTTAAAGAACTGGCCAAGTGGGTGTTCTCCCGCGATTGATGTCCGGGAACTAGAAATGGGAAACTAGAAACTAGAAACTAGAAATTGGAAATTAGTGTAATTCCAATTTCTAGTTTCTAATTTCCTATTCCTCCCAACACTTTCTTCTTTGCCCACCTTTAGAAATTCCACAATCAGTGTATATTGGAAAGCGATTAACCACCCAGCGCGCATCAGCGCTCGCTAACCAAATCACGACCATGGAATTTCGGACGCCTCTGCTTCGCATCCCCTTATTGGTAGCCTGCTGCCTGTGCTGCCTGACCTACTCTTTGAGCAGTCAGACCCATTTTTTACTGAACCAATCAACGGGGGCCACTGAGGACCATTGGGTCGATTCCGTATTCAATGCCCTGACCCCCAACGAACGGCTGGGGCAACTCTTCATGATTCGGGCACACTCCGACAAAGGCCCCGATCATATTGCCCAGGTTGAGGCTCTTATCCGCCAGTACAAAGTGGGAGCCTTGTGCTTTTTCCAGGGAACGCCGGAAAAGCAGGTTGAATTAATCAATCAATACCAAGCCCTCAGTACTGTCCCGCTTATGGTTGCTATCGATGGGGAATGGGGCCCTGGGATGCGCCTGGAAAACACCATGAGCTTCCCGCGCCAGCTTACCCTTGGGGCGATCCAGGACAATGATCTCATCTACCAGATGGGCCGTGAAATCGGACGCCAGATGCGGGCCATCGGTGTTACCGTGAACTTCGCTCCCGTTGCCGATGTCAATAATAACCCCGCCAACCCGGTCATCAATACCCGCTCTTTTGGTGAAGATCGCTTCAATGTTACCATCAAGACCTATTCCTATATGCGGGGAATGCAGGATAACAGCGTCATGGCTTGCGCCAAACACTTTCCCGGCCATGGCGATACCGATGTAGATTCCCACCTTGACCTGCCCGTGATCAACCACCAACGGGCGCGCCTCGACAGCATTGAACTTTATCCGTTCCGCGCCCTCATCGATTATGGCGTAGGCAGCATTATGGTGGCTCACCTCAACGTACCGGCACTCGATGACCGCCCCAACCGCCCCACTACCCTCTCCCGAAGTACGGTGACCGATCTGCTGCGGCGCCAACTGGGTTTCCAGGGTGTTATCTTTACGGATGCCCTGGAAATGAAAGGCGTCACCAAACATTTTGCCAGCGGACAGGTAGAAGCCGAAGCCCTCCTCGCCGGTAACGATATGCTGGTCCTGCCCGAAGATATGGGCGCCGCCATTCGGGAAATCAACGCCTACCTGGCCAACAATCGCCTTGATCCCAAGCAGGTAGACGAAAGTGTACGGCGTATCCTGCGGTCCAAATACCGCCTGGGCCTTACACAATCCAACCCACTACCCACAGCCAACCTGCAGCGCGACCTCCATACGCCGGAAGCCGAAGCCCTCCGTCGGCAACTCCTGCAGGAAGCGCTGACAATGGTGCGCAATAAAGACCAACTGATTCCCTTTCGCCGGGTCGATACCCTGCGCATGGCTTCCCTGAGCATTGGCGCCAGCGGAATCACGCCGTTGCAAAAACGCCTGGCCAGCTACGCCAAAGTCGAACAATTCCAAACCGCCAAGGATATTTCCGCTGAACGGCAACAAGAACTCCTGAATACGCTGGGCAAAAAGGATGTTGTAGTGGTAGGCCTCCACGATATGAATCCTTATGCCGCCCGCAACTTCGGCCTAACAACCAGTACCATCGACTTCCTCCAGGCCCTGAACCAACGTACCAAAGTTGTCCTGGTGGTTTTCGGCAGCCCCTACAGCCTTAAATATTTTGACCGCATGGAGTGGGTGCTGGAAGCCTACGAAAGCGATGCAACTACCCAGGACCTGGCTGCGCAGGCGCTCTTTGGTGCCATTGGTATGCATGGCCGTCTGCCCATTACAGCATCGCCCCGCAGCGCCTTTAACATGGGCGTGGATACGAAAGGCGGGATACGGATGGGCTACTCCATCCCCGCTGCCCAGGGCATGAATGCCGACACCCTGGAACGCATCGGCAAGATCATCAACCAGGCAATTGGTGCCGGAGCTATGCCCGGGGGCGTAGTACTGGTGGCCAAAAACGGCCAGATCGTTTACGAGCAAGCATTTGGGTATCACGACTACACCAAAAAACAACCCGTCCTGACGGACGACGTCTACGACCTGGCCTCCGTAACCAAAGTGGGGGCGACGACCCTGAGTGTGATGAGCCTCGTGGATGCCGGAAAAGTAGACATCCGCCAGCCGCTGAGTACCTACCTGCCTGAACTGAAAGGAACAAACAAGCAGGCACTCACTATCGATGCCATTATGGCTCATCGCGCCGGATTACGCAACTGGATCCCTTTTTACGAAAAAACCATCACCCCCGACCACCAACCGGATACCGCTTACTACCGGCACAGCCCCGAAGGGGACTTCGTGGTCCCCGTCACCGAAAACCTGTACCTGCGCAAGGATTACGTGGATAGTATCTGGCAGCAGATTGGCCAGTCGGCACTGGGGCCACAAAACCGCTATGTCTATAGCGACCTGGGCTTCTACCTGCTGTCGAAGATGGTTCGCCAGGTAACGGGTATGACGCTCGATCGCTATGCTGAGCAGGTTTTTTACCGCCCGCTTGGCCTGCAATCCCTCACCTACAACCCCTGGAAGACCATTGACCTGAACCGCATTCCGCCAACCGAGGAAGACCACTATTTTCGCCAACAAAAAGTACAGGGGTACGTCCATGACATGGGTGCCGCCATGCTGGGGGGCGTCAGTGGTCATGCCGGCTTGTTTGGGTCCGCACATGACCTGGCCGTTATTTTTCAAATGCTCCTGCAAGGCGGATCCTACGGGGGGGAACAATTTCTCCGCCCGGCCACCGTGCAAACCTTTACCCAACACCATCCGCAAAGTCAGCGGCGGGGCATTGGTTTTGATATGCAGCAGGTCAATAGCCGTACCTCCAGCATGTCGCGGCGAGCTTCCGTACACACCTTTGGGCACACCGGCTTCACCGGCCCCTGCGTTTGGGCCGACCCCGATAACCAACTGCTTTTTGTATTTCTAACCAACCGCACTTACCCCTCCATGAACAACGGCCGGCTCAACCGGATGGGCATCCGCACTTCCCTGCATGCCCTGCTGTACAAATCCCTGGGTAAAGAGTCCTTTTTGGTTTACGATATTCCGGAGCTCCCCGAATCTCTCCAGGCAGGGTTGGGAAATCAGTAAACATCGGGCGAATATTCTTTGTGCTTTCTTATCTACGCTTCTGGTCCTTTAATGAACAGGGGGAGCCTGAGTTGTGATTTTTTTCACCACCGATATACACCGATTTTCACGGATTAAGCTGGCGGGAGTCGGGCGCTGGCGAGCTGAAGGAATATAGATGAAGCGAAGTGGTTTTGGATTTACCTATCCCCCGGTTATCAGAATTTTTTTAAATTGAAGAAACAAAGTCAAATGGTAACTATTTAGGTGGTGTTTGTTTTGATTATCAATGAGTTATGGAATTGCCATTTTTTGATCAAAAATTAATAATCTGAAAAACAGCATTTTACACAATGATGAAATCACCATTTCAAGGTGTTTCATATTAGTTAAAATTCCCAACTTGCTGATTATCAATATTTATTTTGGACCTAAATAGTTACGTCAAATGAATATGACACAACGTACGCAACAAATAATCGATGAAATCAATCACCTCCAGCTTGAGGAACTTGAAGTAATTCTCAAGGAGATCCTCAAGCAGATTGACCAACAAAAGCGTGTGGAGTCGATACTTGAGGAATATATTGGCATTGGAGAAGGTTGTTGGCAAACAGACGCGCAAGTATATATTGAAGAACTTAGAAGTGAAGAAGAAAAAAGCCTGCCCAAGTGAAAATTTTTATTGATACAGCCCCATTCATATACCTTATCGAGAACCATCCGGTATTTGCTCATAAAATGAAAATGCTCATCACAGATGCTATTGTAAATGGTGACGAAATTGTAACGAGCGTAGTAACGATTGCTGAATTCAGAGTAAAACCTACCAAAGAAAATCGCTCAGATATAATCAAAAAATTTGAGGAATTACTGTTAAGGTTGGATGTATAAATTTGAGTCGTAGACCAATCCGCAGCGGAAAAAGCCTATGAACTGAGAGCAAAATATCAATTTCTCAAAGGTATGGACGCTTTCCAGTTGGCACTCTCTGTAAATGAGAAATGTGGCCGGTTTATTACCAACGACAGGAAACTGAAGCGAGTAACAGAAATAACTGTTGATACGATGGAGGATGTATAAGTTTGGCGGGAAGTACTTACCCACCACAACGTGCAGTGCACTCGGTGTCTGCTACTAACACCAACCGGTCAGCCCACCTCCCCTTTACCTTTACTTACCGACGGATTTCTCCAGCATAGGAAAAAGTAAAAAAATTTGCGCAACCGAAAAGTTGCACATATATTTGCAACCAATTGGTTTCGCAAATACAGATACCCCCTATGCGACGAGATGTTTTTCAAGCCATAGCAGACCCGACCCGGCGCGCGATTATCACCTTAATTGCCGTACAGGCAATGACCCCTAATGCTATTGCCGACAATTTCAACACTACCCGCCAGGCGGTGTCCAAACACTTGCGCATCCTGACCGAATGTGCGCTCGTCAAGCAAGAACAACAAGGGAGAGAAATATACTACTCACTTGCCCTGGACAAAATGAAGGAGATTGATCATTGGCTGGAACAATTCAGATCGATTTGGGAAAACCGGTTCAATCAGTTAGATCAGGTATTGTTAACCCTCCAAAAAAATGAAAATGAATAGTCCATTATTCTTTGCCTTTACCGCAGATAAACCAACCCATACGATCCATATTAAAAGGGAGTTTGCTGCCAGGCTTTCCCTGGTTTGGGATGCCTTTACGAAAAAGGAAATCCTGGACCAATGGGGCGCACCCGGACCCTGGAGGTGCCGAACTCACTCCATGGAATTTGCCGTTGGCGGGCGCAGGTTATATGCCATGTATAGCCCCGAAGGAGAAGAACATTGGGCAGTTCAGGATTTTACGGCCATTACGCCGATGACTAACCTCCAGTATATCTCCGGTTTTTCGGATAAAGACGGAAATACCCATCCTGATTTTTACGGCTCCGAAAATAACCTGAATTTTAGCGAGGCTAATGGCATTACGACCCTTGACATGACCATAAAGTATAAATCTCTCGCCATCCTGGAGATGATGATTGAAAAAGGTTTCCGGGAAGGGTTTACCATGACACTGGACAACCTGGACAAGCTATTGGCAACCACGTCGTAGCAGTAATCCGACCATAGCACTGTGGACCGGAGGTAAGCTCATCTCTGGTCCGATTTCTTCATAAAAGCTGATATCGTGACGAAAAAACAAATTATTCGAACGCTTAGGATCGTTATGCCCTTAGTGGCTCTGACTTGTGTCATTGTGCTGCCGCCCTGGATTCTGGTTTGGGCATGGATACTGCCCTTGCCGGACACGGTTCAGGAGCAAGCCAATCAAGCCATTAAGCATGGCCTGGATGGAATTATTGTCTACGTGGATGAAGGAGGCCAGCCACCGGCATTTTACGCAGCAGGCTGGAAAGATCGCAAAAACAAAATCCCAGCTGACCCGCAAGCCTTATTTAAAATTGCCAGTATCAGCAAGTTATATGTTGCTGTTGCTGCAGCCAAATTGGCGCATGCCCAACGATTGTCGCTGGATAATACACTCGCTGAGTACTTTCCCGAACTGGCCGGAAGAATTGAAAATGCCGAAAAAATCACCTTGCGAATGATGCTGCAACACAGGAGTGGCATTCCCAATCTGACGGACCACCCCAACTACCCCTGGGACAACCCGCCGAAATCCAGCAAAGAGGCGCTTGAATATGCATTGGATTTACCTGCCGATTTTGCCCCCAATGAAGCGTATGCTTATTGCAACACGAATTACTTGCTGCTTGGTGAAATCATGGACAAGGTTTTGGGGTATAGTTATCACCAATACATCAAAGAGGAAATTCTGACTCCCCTCGGATTGAAAAACACCTTCAGCTCGCTCCGGGAGGTGAATATAGATGATGTCATGAGCGGTTATTTTATCGGTTGGGAACCCGATATAAAAATGAACGACCATGGCTCCATGCTTGCTACTGCAGAAGATGTGGGTATTTTCCTGCGGGCATTAAACGATGGCTCCTTATTCAAAGAGGATGAACAGGACATCTATTCCTCCATTTACGTGTACGAACATACCGGGCTGGTTCCTGGATATCAAAGTATTGCCAAATACCACAAAGACATCGATACGGTTGTCATTCAATTTGTGAATACCAATGGAGGATACGCCTGGACGATATCGGAAATAGTCTATAAGCGTATTGTAAAAATCCTGCGGGAGAAAAAAAACTCCTGACTATTCTTTGATTCAAGGGAACTGCATACTGGTTTCAGTCTGCGGTTGCGAGGAGCATTGGTTGTCTGGTTGTCTGGTATCTGGTATCCCGCTGTTTGGGTCTGCTGCTTGCTGGTTACTCGTTTTCCAATTCCTCCTCCGCAACCAGCGCACACCCCTCAGTCCCTAAAGCCCCACCTGCGTACCCATGTTAAAGGGCTCGTTCCCTTGGTAAAGCTCCGTTTTTTCAGCAGGAGGACGACGCGAGGCATCGCATCGTTACACCTGGCGGAGCTACTCCGGATCTGAGGTGCCGTAAAACCTGATTTTTTCCCGTCATAGCTTGGGCCAATTTCCAATTTTTTAACAGCCGAAGCTCAGCACAGGCGGGCTGATTTCCTTCGCCCGCCGAAACTTTAGTGCAGGCGGGACCCTTCAATCTTCACTAGGGACTATTCCCAACCTTTATTTTTAAAATTGATAGAACACTTGTTCCCATCTATGCTCATAAAAGGAAAAAAAAGGACATAAATGCACATTAATGTCAAAATAGATACATCACAAAGCTCTTATTTTTACTATTTTGCACAAATAAATGCTTTTATGCGCGGATCGAACACTATTCCTACTGAAAAAATCATCGAACGCCTTCGGTACGAAAACCCCTGGTGGTTAAGCAAACAAATACCGGAGACCTACCATTCCCTTTCAAGGCGTTTGTATTTCGATTTGTTCTTTCCTTTCGTAAAGGAAAAAAATGTACGCCGAGCTTTGGTGCTAATGGGTCCCCGGCGTGTGGGCAAAACCGTTATGCTGTTTCATAGCATTCACCAATTGATGGAAGAGGAAGTCAATCCGCAGCAAATTTTCTTTGTAGGCATTGACAACCCCATTTATGTGCATTTAAGTTTAGAAGATATATTGAACCTTTGTAAAAGGTCACTCCATCTCACGGACCTAAAGGGCTGCTATGTGTTTTTTGATGAAATCCAATATCTCAAAGATTGGGAACGCCACCTGAAAGTATTGGTAGATTCATACCCATACACCAAATTCATTGTGTCAGGTTCGGCCGCTGCGGCCCTAAAATGGCATAGTACCGAAAGTGGTGCAGGCAGGTTTACCGATTTCATGTTGCCCCCACTTACCTTTCAGGAATACATACATCTAAAAAACATGAATCACTTAATTCATGGAGGTACCATTGAATATGGAGATAAACCCCTGGAATACTGTTTGACACACGATGTGAAAGCCTTAAACAAGGAGTTTGTACACTATTTGAATTTTGGCGGTTATCCCGAAGTGGTGCTATCCGAAAAAATTCAAAGCGACATGGGCCGGTATGTAAAAAATGACATTGTAGACAAGGTTTTACTACGAGACTTACCTAGTCTTTACGGAATCAAGGATGTGCAGGAACTTAACCGCTTCTTCACCTATATTGCATACAACACCGGTAACGAATTTTCGTATGAAAAAATGTCCAAAGAAAGTGGCATCCAGAAACCTACACTAAAAAAGTACCTGGAATACTTAGAGGCTGCTTTCCTGGTGAAAGTTTTGAATAAAGTAGATGTGAATGCAAAAAGATTGAAAAGAGTAACCAGTTTTAAAGTATATCTCACCAATCCTTCCCTACGCACTGCTTTGTTTTCACCTATTTCAGAAACCGATACGGAAATGGGTAATATGGTAGAAACGGCTGTTTTATCGCAATGGATGCACCGTGAAAAACTTGATTTAACCTATGCTCGATGGAAAGACGGACGCAGCGAAGGCGAAGTAGACTTGGTTTTGGTAGATCATAAGAGATACAAACCTGTTTGGGGTGTAGAAATAAAATGGAGCAATCGCTATTACGAAAAACCTCAGGAATTAAAAAGCCTCATTCAGTTTTGTAAGGCGAATGGTTTTGACAAAGCGTTAGTTACATCTATTGACCAACTAGGCACGAAGGAAGTAGAAAATTTACAGTTTTCATTTTTACCTGCTTCCGTATACACCTATAACATCGGGGATATCACATTAAAAATGAAAACCAGTAGCTGATAGTGGTCTTTCAAATTCGGAACTAAAATTTGTCGATAGTCATCAGATGAGTAGTGAAGCGCCCCCCCACGCAAAGCTTGTCCGCCTATGGCGGGCTACGGCGGGTAAAAACAGCGCCCAGTAAGCAGTTGGCAGTTGGCAATACTCCCAAACTTTTCTAGCCATGCCAACGTGGGTGGGGAAAATTATTACACAGCTGAAAATTCGCAGATCATCTCATCAGAGGTATAATTTACGCGCAAAACGCTTCTCTTGGCTGTAAACCAGGCCAAATCCGTGCATAGTGCCCAGTATACTGCACGTTTTCATCTCAGACAAGTCCATTGTAAAGGCTTCTCTAATCCCTCTTACACCGTTCGCCAAGAATCCATTATCTTTGCCGAAAAGTAATCACCGGATGAACTTACCCCTGCGGATAGCCCGCCGCTATCTTTTTGCCAAAAAATCTACCAACGTCATCAATCTGATCACGGGTATTGCAGTTTTTGGCCTGGCTGTCGGGACCGGTGCCCTGGTCATTGTCCTTTCCGTTTTCAATGGTTTTGAGGACCTGATCACCTCGATGTACAGCAATTTCAACCCCGAAATCAAGATCACCCCGGTACAAGGAAAAACATTTCCGGCAGATACCCTCGTGCTGAACCAGTTGCAAAAAGTCCGTGGTGTGGCCGATGTTTCCGGCACCCTGGAAGAAGTTGCTTTTTTCACCTATAAAGACAACCAGGATTTTGGCATTCTCAAAGGTGTTGATGATAACTACGTCGACGTCACCCGAATCGACTCCACCGTTCAGGAAGGGCGTTTTCGCCTGCACGCCGGCGGTAACGAATTTGCCGTTCTGGGGCTGGGGTTACGAAACAAACTAGCCGTCAATATCGACGACGCTTTTGCTGACCTCAGTATTTATCTTCCCAAACGAAAGGAAACAGGCCCGTTTGAGGAACCCTTCCGGAGGCGGCGCGCCTACCCGGCCGGCACCTTTGTCATCCAGCAGGATTTCGACAACCAGTACGTCCTGACTTCCCTCGACCTGGCACGCGAGCTCCTCGGCGATCCCGAAGCGCTTGGCGCCCTGGAAATAAGTCTGGAACCCGGCTATACAGCAGCCTTCGTCATCCCTGAGATCCAGAAAATTATCGGTGACGATTTTGCCATTAAGGATCGCTATGCCCAAGAAGCCTCTTTCATGCGTTTGATGCAGGTGGAAAAATGGATGAGCTTTGCCATCACCAGCCTGATGTTGTTGCTGGTGGCCTTTAACCTGGTCGGCGCCTTGTGGATGATTGTCCTGGAAAAAAAGAAAGACATCGCCATGCTAAAATCCATGGGCTGCCTGGATGGAGCCGTCCGCAATATCTTCCTGCTCGAGGGCCTCTTGCTTACCGGACTGGGGATTTTGGCAGGCTTTGTTTTGGCGCTAGCCATTTATGGTGCCCAAAAAACATTTAACCTGGTGACCATCCCCGGCTCTTTTGTAGTAGAAGCCTACCCCATCAGTATCCGCGCTATTGATTTTCTGATTGTCGCGCTCACGGTAGCTGTAATTGGCACCCTGGCCTCCCTGCCGCCCGCCTTGCGTGCGGTAAGGGTATCGGCACTAATTCGTGAAGAATAATCCTGAACATTTACCCGAAAAGAAATACTTACCATGGCTGAATCCTGGGAACTGGAGTTTGAGTGGTTGCAGATCCGCCACCTGGTAAAAGATCGCTTCCAACGCGATTCCCTACCCGACCTGAATGCTATTCTGTTTTTAATTGGCATCCAGGAACTGGGCCGTTGGCAAAAAGCCTTCACCAAAGAAGAAAAACAGGACCTGATGCATATCGCGGTCTGCCAACTCATGACCTACGATGGCTACTATGCCTTTAAGGGCCGCGATGCTGATGGCTGGCCCCACTACGAACTTTTGGCCGCTCCCCCGCTGCAAGGCCTGGAAGCACAGGAACAATACCTGATCAGACAGGTAATCCGTTACTTTCAGGAGGAAGGAATTCAACATAAATAATAGTGTTCTGCCAACTTAGCAGTTAAGGGGTAGTAATAGTGATTCTGGCCGCTGCCTGACTTAGAAATGAGAAATGAGAAATCAGCGAGCAGTAGGCAGGAATACCCACTGCTTACCTTTTTGAGTGGTTCCTGAGCGCAAGTCGAAGAATTGATTTTTTACCCGCCAAAGCTTAGCGTAGACGGGTCGCTTCACTCCTCACTCCTCACCCTTCACTAATGACGATTACCAATCTAAAATTTCTCGGTTGACAAAACACCAGTTCCGCCCCCGTCC
>JACJXV010000046.1 GCA_020636445.1 Lewinellaceae bacterium
CCAGGCTTCGCCTCCCTGCGGGCTGATTAGCCAGATCTGGGTGTTTTTCCCCCGGCTAGCTCTGAAGGCGATCCATTGCCCCGTAGGTGACCAGCTGGGTGAGCTCGAGCTACTGGCTTCGGTGCGGGTGAGGGGAAAGGGTGCCGCTCCGTCTTTGCTAAGCCAAATTTCGGTATCAAACCGGTTGGCTTGCCAGTCGGTGGAATTCACGGTGAACGCAACGTGGCGCCCATCTGGAGAAACCTGCGCATTACTTCCGCTGCGCAGAGAAATGACTTCTTCGAAGCTAGGGTTCTTTCCTGTTGATTGCGCATTGAGGGAGCACATGACAGTAGCACAAAGCAGCAAGGAGAGATAGTATTTTTTCATAACGCAATGGATTGCAGGTGCGGGAAATAAGATTTAATGGTTCTTTAGTTCGACACAGAATTTGTCAAAGAAGAGATTTATTTACGTTTTTTTTGCAAACGTACCCAATCAGCTTCGGCAGCAATATACCCAAATGCCGACCAGTAGGAGGTGGCCAGGATTTTTTCCAAAATTTGCTGGGCGCGGGCGGGTTCTTGATTGTAAAAATACCAGTTAGCTACCCCGTACCCTTGGGTGACGAGGTTGAGCAGGTTGTCCGGATCATCGATCCGGTCGAGTTGCAGCAGGGCATCCGGGGATTGCAGGCCTCGATACATCCGCAGCCGTTGGTAATAAGCATCATTTTCGATGATGGTCATCTCGGCGGGTAAGGAGGCCAACAGCCCTTGGGCTAGTTTGGGGGCGTTAGCGCGCTGGTAGCACATGTACAGCCAGTCAGCGGCAGCGGCCCGGGAATCGTCATTATCGGAGTATTTTTCCAAACAGGTTTTGAACAGGCTTGCGGCCTGGGTAAAATCCCCTTTCAGGTAGTAAGCCAGGGCCCAGTGATACCAGATATTGAACTGCAGGCTGCTCAGGGGAATATTCATCGCATTGGGCAAGCCGTCGGGCTCTATTTCAATTGGCCAGTTTTTGGCGAGATCGGCCGCTTTGGCAAAATCGGCAATGGCTTTGTCGAATTCGCGGATACTGAGGTAGCGGTGGCCACGATGACGATATAGCTCGGGAGATGCCGGGAATAGTTTCATTCCTTTGGAGAATATCCGGATGGCCTCCCGATAGCGACCGAGATAAGCGGTACGTCGTCCCAGCCAGATAATGTTGTCCAGACTTTGCGGATTTGTCGCGTAATCAGCCTGGGCAATAGCAAGCAGGCTATCATAGCGATGCTGTGTTTTAGCGGAAAGCGGGCTGGGATACAGTTTCCGTCCGTCAAGTGCGCGGGCCTCCGGGCGCTGCGCTGCCAGATAGGTTGTACTGATTAGTAGCGAAAATAAGAGGAACTTAGGTAGCATAGATAGATCATTTGGGTTTACCATTACCGCCAGCGCAACGATTGATCATCCAGGGCTCGCATGGTAGCCAGGATGCCGTCGAGGTGGTCGATTTCGTGTTGCAGGAGCTCGGACAAATCATCCTGAAGATCCCACACCTGCTCTTGCCAGTTGAGATCCCGAAAGCGCATCTTGCAGGAACGGTGCCGCTGGAGGCGAACCAGGAGATTGGGGAAACTCATACAGTCATCCCAGAGTTCCATCATCTCCGTACTGCAATCAAAAAGCACCGGATTAAACAGTGCAATGGGCTTGTCGATATTCATCACCACCAGGCGCTTCATTACCCCCACCTGGGGTGCCGCAATCGCCCGTCCTGCGCCATATCGGGCGCGGAATTTAAGAATAAGCCCTGCTAAACCGTCCACTAGCGGGAGGAGGCTTTCGATCTCCTCCCGCTGAACAGGTGCACAGGTTTCATATAAGCGCGGGTCGCCCAGTAGGACGATATCCGAAAGTTCCAGGTTCATGATTCAGATACTATTAATAAGGTGAATCAGGCCATTACTTTTCGTAGGGCTTGCCCGAAGCGGTCCATTTCCTCCATCGTTCCGGTACTGATGCGGCACCAGTCGTTGAACGGCGGAAATGGTCGACCTACCTGAACCCCTTGCTTGTCCATGGCTGCCATTACCTGGCGAATATCCCGACCCGTATGGAAAAAGACAAAGTTGGTATGGGAGGGGGTATATTTTAACCCCATACTGTCAAACAGGCCGTAGAGGTGCTTCTTCGCTTCGGTGTTTTTTTGAAGGCTGAACCGATAGAACTCCTGATCGTCCAGGGCCGCCTTGGCGGCCGCCAGGCCAATGGTACTAACAAAGGCAACCCGGTTCGCCATCAGGCGTTCAGCAATGTCGGGGCGGGCAATCAAATAGCCCATCCGTACCCCGGCAAGGCCGAATACTTTAGAGAAGGTGCGGGAAACGATCACATTTAATCCTTCCTTAACCAACTCAATCATGCTGGGGTAGTTAGGTTCCGTGATATATTCAAAATAGGCTTCATCCACAAACACCAGGGTCCGGGCTGCCGCCTGCCGGCAAAAATTGCGCAGATCGTTGGCGGGCAAAAGCGTTCCGGTTGGGTTGTTGGGATTGCAAATGAAAATCAGGCCGGTGTTGCCACAAATACGTTTTTCCATGGCCTCCAGATCATGGCCCATATCTTTATCAACTGGCACACTATGGATGTGGGCACCAAATTGTTCGGCATAGCTCATCAGTGCCAGGAAGGTAGGATCGGCGGCAATAATTTCTTTTCCATAAAGACCATACGTTAATCCTGCCACTTTAAGTCCTTCGGTTGATCCACCGGTTAGGATAATATGATCTTCCGGAACACCTTCTTTGGCGGCAATGGCCTTTAGCAACTCGTTTTGATAGGCATAAGGGTAGCGGCAGGCCCAATCAAATGAATCGCGCATCGTTTCGCGTACTTTCGGGGAAGGGCCATAGGGGTTTTCATTCGAACTCAAGCGAACAATCCCATCCGGAGCAATGGGGCGGCCGGGAAATAGCGTTGTCCGGGCCAGCGCAGGTCCGGGAATAGCATTGAGAGCAGTGGCGGCGGTGCCTAATCCGGCAATCCGCAGCCAATCACGGCGGTTAATGGACTTCATGGACAATGGGTTTTCTTTCCAAATTACAAAAAGATTGGAAAACTTCGTCCGGTGGGCAGTTTTGATGGTTTTGGGAAGGGGGCGACCCACCTTCACTAATGTTTCCGCAGGCGAAGAAAATCGTATTGTACAGCACTCGGTCCAGGGTACGTCCTCCATCTGTAACGACGCGAGGCCTCGCGTCGTCCCTCCCGGTCAAAAGTAACTAGCTGTTTTGGTTTCACCCTTAAAGATCCAGTCATCGGTCTGAAGACCGGCCAATAGTGCGTGTAGAATCTGAAGATTCCAACGAACAGGGTAAAAAGAAATCAGAAATCAGAAATCAGAAATCGGCCCGTCTTCGCCAGGCTACGGCGGGTAAAAAATCAGAAACTTGTCCGCCTCCGGCGGATCAGTCCTGCGACCACGCTTAGTTCCTATTAATCGGCCTTTACCGGTGGTGCGTTAAGAAATGAAGCGGCCTAAAGTAGACATAAAAACCAACGAAACGTCCGTCGGAAAGGTGTTTGAGCCGACGCAATTGACTGATGCACAATACATTATTTCGGAAATCTTAAAAGGTAAATTGAAATCAGCAAGGTAAGGGCGAGTTTCTTTCCGGCAGTGGAGTGCACCCTAAAGAAAGCTGCAACAAGGTTGAAATTTCACCCTAATTGCCGCTTCATTTTAGCACCAGCGGTAACAGCCTTGGGTTTTTTGCTTCTTTTTTTCTAAGAAAAAAAGAAGAATTCCGTTTGAATTTTCGACAAAACTTGACCATTAAATTCAAACTTGACAAAGCACTAGCTGTTTTGGTTTCACCCTTAAAGATCCAGTCATCGGTCTGAAGACCGGCCAATAGTGCGTGTAGAATCTGAAGATTCCAACGAACAGGGTAAAAAGAAATCAGAAATCAGAAATCAGAAATCGGCCCCTCGGCTACGCTTGGTTCCTTAGCGGTGGTTACTTAGCGTAGCCGAAGGGCAGGAACCAACCGCCTATGCTAGGCTACGGCGGGTTAAAAACGGTCAACGTTATTTAGGCATCAACAATCAACAACGAGCAACGAGCAACCAGTAACGAGTAACCAGCAACCCAAAAAGCCTAACGCTCCACAATTACCTGTCGTTGTAACATACCGTACTGGGTAGGCAGCAGTATCCAGTAACTACCGGCGGGAAGTCCTCGCAGCGAGATGTCTGGCTGATAGGTTTCCGTGCGCATGAGGCGTCCGTCGATTTGTCTGATTTGGAGTGGCCCTTTGACCTGTACCTGCGGAGGCAGGATTAGCCGGGTAGCTGAACGTGCTGGGTTAGGTGCAAGCGTAACCTCAGCGAGTACGGGATCTTCGGTAGCTGTCACTACCCGGGTTACGGTATTGCGGGCTGAAAGCAACCAGTGGTCGGGGTCAATTTCTACCTGCTCAACGGGAAAAGAAACGGGGAGGGTTAGTGTTTGCCCGGAAAAACGATGGTCGACGATCAGGGTAGTATCTTTTTGCGAACCTATCAGGTGTAGCGGTACGGGCAGCGCAAAAAAGGAAACAGAAGGGTGCGAAGTAGTTTGGTTGAGGGTAATCTCCATTTGATTATTGGTTCCCTGCCCCCAGAGTACTTCGTAGGAAGGATACCCCTGGCCATAGATCCAATCCTGGAAAAATTGCTGGAGATTCTGACCGCTGGTGGCTTCGAGATGGCCTTGCAGATCAGTCGTGCGGGCATAGTTATAGGCAAGGGCGACGTCGTTTTGGTAATTGCGAAGCCCCTGGTAGAAGGCCGCATCGCCCAGCTTCCAGCGGAGCATGTGCAGGACCATTGCCCCTTTGTTGTAACTTAACCGGCTGCTGAAGATGCGACTTACATTCGTCGTGTCCGGTACAATGACAGAGCCTCCGGGGTTACTGGTTATGCTAATGATTTTTTCCACTAACCAACTCGGGAACGATCGATTGCCCAAGCCGTAGGCGTACGTCAATCCTTCGGCATAGGTGGCAAAGCCTTCATTGAGCCAGATATCCCGCCAGCTGCCGCAGGTAACCTTATCACCGAACCATTGGTGGGCGAGTTCGTGGGCAATGAGCAGGTGATTAAAGCCCCCCATGAAACTCATGGTTTGGTGTTCCATGCCGCCACCAAAACCGAACATGGCGTGGCCATATTTTTCTTTGGCGAACGGATAGGTCCCAAACAAATTATTAAAAAGGGACATAATGGCGGCAGTACCGGCCGTCTGTTGGCGGGCTGCGACTTCGGATTCCGGGTATACGTAATTTAAGATTTCGAGGCTTTTGCCATCGGGAAGCTGGGCGAAATCGGAGTACACGGAATAGTTGGTTACCCCAATGGCAATGAGATAAGCCGGAATCGGATAGCGGTGTTTCCAGTGAAATCGGACCGATTGCCCTTCCTGTTGTTCGCCGACTAACAAGCCATTGCTGGCTACGCGTTGTCCCTTTGGCGTGCGTACCCAGACATCTATCGAATCAATTTTATCATTGAGGTTTTGTTTGCAAGGCCACCAATCGCGGGCACCATAGGGTTCTGAGAGCGTCCAGATTATGGGAGCTCCATTATGGGTGCCATCCGAAAAAGATCCGAAATCACTCCGGGGAGGTACTCCGTTGTAGGTAATGGATACCGAGTCAAGACGCCCGGCAGGGAGGGCTGCCGGAAGGAAAATTTCTACCCGTTCATCCGGGTATTGCTGAAAGCTCAGCAGCTGGTTGTGGTATTTCACCTGTTGCACGGCCAACTCATCAACGAGGTCAAACTGGATGCTGCTCAGCGGCCCTGTTGTAACCTCAAAATAAGAAGTCACCGTACCGGCAATGAAGCGAACAGCAGGATCAATATCCCATTCCAGGCGATGGTATTTAAGATCGTAGTTATCCGGGACCGCGGAGCTGCGCAGGGAGCCAGTCATCCGGGCAGCGGCCGACCGCTGTTCGGATGCGATCAGGTCATTCCAGGATTTTCCTTCGTCCTGGGCAATGGCAAGGGTATTTGCCGTTAGGGCAAATAATACCAGGAGGGTTAAATGTTTCATGGATAGCATTATGATGAAAATGACCAGGGTTAAAAAAGAAAACAATTTTGCCAGGGTGGCTATCACAATAACCGGATAACCTGCGAAAAAGTACTCGGGGGAGGGAAAAAAATAGTAGTTTTGTCGTGCTTCGGTTCCGTTTCGGCGGATGAAAAGGGAATCCTGTGAAAATCAGGGACTGTACCCGCAGCTGTAAGTTTCATATCAATTTCAGTCAAGCATGCCACTGCTCGTCAGGAGTGGGAAGGCGACTGGAGGAAACAAGTCAGAAGACCTGCCGCAGCCATTGTTTTCCTACTGCTTTCGGGCTAAAGGCAGGGGTAGTGTTTGGTTTTGGGTTGACCCCAGGGCTTTGTTGCCCGGTCGGCTTTGCTTTCCGCTACTTCCCGGGTGCCTGGCACCTTACCTTCCTTTAGCCGGTAACGATTACCGGTTATGCGAATACCAATACGGTTTATCAGGGTATTGATTAGTTTGGGGATAACCGTGCCGGTTATGGCTCAGGAATCTACGCTGGACACTACGGTATCGCTGCGCCCGGTAGAAATTCGCGCGGGCCGCCTTTATGTGGGGACCTCCCGAACGACCTGGCAATTGGATACGCTGCAACGGGAGATCCAACGTACCGGTAGCCTTGGGGATGTCTTAGCGGCTGCCGGCACCTGGTATATAAAAAACTATGGCCCTGGGCGGTTAGCGACTTCGTCGGCTCGTGGAGGTGCTGCTGCTCATACCGCTGTATTGTGGAATGGATTCAATATTGCCAGCCCCTTGTTGGGCCAGGTAGATTTATCCCTGCTGCCGGTGGCCTTCGCCAGCGAAGTCATTGTCGAGAATGGTGGAGGTAGTGCTGGTTGGGGCAGCGGTGCGATCGGTGGGATAATCCACTGGCAGTCACGCCCACAGTTCACCCCCGGGTGGGAGGCTGGTGTTCAACTGAGCAGAGGGAGTTTTGGACAGCATCAGGAAATGGTTCAGTTGCAGCGTAGTTCGGAGCACTGGAGTGGCGGCTTACGGGTGCTTCAGCAGGGAGGAGACTTTGATTTTCCTTATACGGACCTTTTTGGTGAGAACCGGCGGCAGACTAATGCCCGCTACCGCCAACGAGGAATCCTCAGTGAACAACACTGGCAGGGTAAGGGGCAGCGCTGGAGCTGGAATAGTTGGTATCAATCGGCTGATCGGCAAATACCGCCTACCTGGAGTCAGGCCAGCAGCCAGGCGAGGCAAGTGGATGCCGCCTGGCGCAATACCCTGGAATACCGGCATGATCGTGGCCGATTGCCCTGGCAGGTTCGAGCTGCCTGGTTCGACGAAACCCTTCATTATACCGACTCGGTAGCCCGCCTGGATAGTCGCAGCCGGGGTACCTCTCTGATTACGGAAGGTATTGTTGCCTGGCCGGTCAATCCTTCCTGGCGGTTTCAGGTCGGCATATACCAGGCCTGGTTACGGGGGGAAGCCGATAACTATGCGCGCATTGAACAGGAGTATCGCCGGGCACTCTGGGGGGAGGCGTCAGGGCTAAGCCGCGATGGCCATTGGCAGGGTAAAATAACCCTCCGCCAGGAATGGGCGCCAGGGATTACCGGACCCCTGACTCCGGATTTGCAGCTTACCTATCAGCCTTCGGTGAGGCAACAGTACTGGGTCACCCTGCAACAGAATTACCGCATTCCTACCTTCAATGATCGCTATTGGTTGCCCGGCGGAAATCCGGAACTCTTACCCGAACAAGGCTGGGGACAAGAGATTGGCGTTCGCCTGAATAGCCGGGTGAAAAACGGCTGGTCCTGGAAGAGCCGACAAACAATCTTTCACCGGCGGGTACGCAACTGGATCAGCTGGGTGCCCCAGGGCGGGGAAATCTGGAGTCCGGAAAATATCCAGCGGGTCCGCAGTTATGGCCTGGAAGTGCAGCCGACGCTGTTTTGGGTGCGGAATAGTTTCCGCATGGGGATAGAAGGGCAGTATTCCTGGGTACGTTCCCGTAACGACTTGCGACGAAGCGTAACAGATCCTGCCTGGCAAAAACAACTTATTTATGTTCCGGAGCACCAGGCAAGTTTGCAGGTATCGGCACAGCACCACGGCTGGAAACTGGCCTACCAGCAGCGATGGCTTGGGCAGGTTTATACCCTTCCGGACCATTCTGAGGGCTTACCGGCGTTCACCACTGCGGATATTTTTCTGCAATACACACTTGCTCAAAAACAAGCATCCTGGCAATGCTGGTTGCGGGTTGGTAATGTCTGGGGTGCCGATTACCAGGTGGTCACCGGCCGACCGATGCCCGGCCGATCCGGCGAAATAGGCATACAATTTTCACGAAAAGCTAAACGATAGTCTTTATGCGCAAACAGGTCTTCCTTTATGTATGGGTATTATGCGGAACGTTGCCAGCACTGAACGCCCAGCGGATTGCTGGCTTTGAAAATTTTTCATTACCCGTGGATACCGTGCTCAATGGCCAGGATGGCAGCAGTGGGTACGCAAGTGGGGATGTATTCTTCCCGTGTGTCTATAGTCCGGATTTTGGAGGGTACTGGGCCTCAGGTTGGGCGGTTTCGACCATGACGGATAGCCTCACGCCGGGTTTTGGGAATTTGTATAGTGCCCGTCCTGGAAGCGGTGCCAATGGCTCCCTCGCTTATGCTATTGGTCAGCAACGAGCAGTACTGCGACTGACGGGGATTGCTGCGGGTCGGGCGGTTCAGGGCCTTTCGGTGACCAATACGGCATACACCTATTACAGTATGCGGGATGGAGATATGTTTGCTAAAAAATTTGGCGGCGTGACCGGGCAGGATCCCGATTTTTTTTCCTTGACTATCCGTGCCTGGCATGCCGGGGTACAACAAGTGGATAGTGTGGTGGTATACCTGGCAGATTTCCGGTCGGATGATTCTGCTGCTGATTTTTTACTTGATCACTGGCAGTATGTAGATGTAACCTCGCTGGGCGCTGCGGATAGCTTGGTTTTTACACTGAATTCTTCCGATCGGGGTGATTTTGGCATAAATACCCCACTATTTTTTGCGTTGGATGAGGTGCTCACTTATGACCCGGCCACGGAGGCGGCATTCCCTGCTGATTCGGCCGCTTTTGTTGCCTGGGCTACCGGGATTGACCTGCAGCGCGGGTGGCAAAATATTGCGCAACCGGATTCCGGCTATGCGAGCGCTGGATTGCCGGATGCCGCACTGGGGCGGCCAGGGGAAAACGGCACCGTTAGCCTCGGGGATGGAGGAATAGCCACCCTTACCTTTGCCCAACCGATAACCGATGGACCCGGAGCTGATTTTGCCGTCTTTGAAAACGGATTTCCAGCCAGTGGCGGCTATTTCCTGGAGCTGGCTTTCGTAGAAGTCAGTTCGGATGGGGAAAATTTTGTACGTTTTCCCGCCTACAGCCTGGTGGATACCAGCGCGCAACTCGGTGCTTTTGGAACGATGCGGCCGGAACAGCTGGTAAATCTGGCAGGAAAGTTTCCGGCTCGTCTGGGTACTCCTTTTGACCTGCGGGTTTTGGAAGGGCGCCCGGGCCTGGATATTAGCCGCATTACCCATGTCCGCCTGATTGATGTGGTGGGTAGCCTGGATCCCGCTTTTGCCAGCTATGATGCCAGCGGGCGCCCCATCAACGATCCCTGGCCAACGGCTTTTCCCTCTAGTGGTTTTGACCTGGATGCCGTAGGCGTAATTCATCAATCTTTGGTATCCGCTACACAACAACCCAATCCAGCGACAGCCATTCGGGTATGGCCCAACCCCGCTGATGAGGGTATCTGGTTGGCATTGCCACAAGCTGGTGCCGGTTGGTCATGGCAGTGGTTTGATTCCCTGGGCAGACAATTAGGTAGTGGCTTTGCCCAGGACTCTTTCCTTTCGCTGGCTGGTATGCCGTCCGGCATGGGGTGGCTGCGCTGGCAACAAGGAACTGCATGGGGTATATTGCGCGTGCAAAAACGATAAAACGATGAGAAAGTACCTAGGGATATTGCTTTTCGGGTTAGGTATTCTGATGACGGGGTGTAACCCCGACCCCCCCCCGACTCCGGTTGATCCCGGCAACTCCCCTTCGCAGGCAGTGGGGGGGTGTTATGTGGTTAACGAGGGAGGGTTTAACTACGGCAACGCCATGGTTGGGTTCTGGCAGAAGGCAACGGGAACCTACAAGACAGATTTATTTCGGCAAGCTAACCAACGGGCTCTGGGCGATGTGCTACAGCATATGTATATCCGCGGCGATACCGCTATGCTGGTGCTCAATAACTCCGGCCGGATAGAGCTGGTCGACGTCGAGGACTTTCGGTCGCTGGGCGCGATCGTCGGTCTCGTTTCGCCGCGCTACATACAACCCCTGGCAGGTACGAAGGCCTATGTGACAGACCTCTATAGCCAGGGAGTTACGATTGTTGACCTGGCTACACGCCAGCGCACGGGAAAGATACCCCTGCCCGGCTGGACAGAGGAGCTAGCATATACCCAGGGAAAGGTTTATGTGACGAATCGCTACGCAGATTACCTATACGTAATCGACCCTGCTGTGGACCGGGTTATTGACAGCCTGCTCATCGGTTACGGTGGCGGGGCTATCGAAATAGATAAGACGGGGCAATTGTGGGTATTTGGTGCAGGTGATCCTCTTGCGGGTAAATCCGGGGGTATTTATCGGGTCAATCCGCAGAACCGCGAAGTACGCTCCTTTATCTTTCCTGCCAATGCGGATGTTTTTCCGCGGCTGGCCATGAATGCTGCTAAGGATACGCTTTACTACCTGCAGGGAGGCGTGTACGCGCTGCCGATAACGGCGAATGCTTTACCCACTCAACCTTTAATTCCTGCCCAGCGAAGAACCTTCTATGGGTTGGCGGTAAACCCGGCGAACAGCCATATATTTGTTACCGATGCCAAGGATTATCTGCAGCGTGGCGATCTTTGGGAGTACACGCCGCAGGGGGAGCCGTTGCAGTCCATTCAGGTAGGTATTATCCCTAATGATGTAATCTTTTATTGATCCTTCGCTGGGTTGGAAAATGTCATAGGACAGGATTTTCCAACCCACTGCGCAACGTTTTTAAAAAGGGTATTTTTCCCGGAGTATATCACCGTTAAACACCAGATGATGATGCGAAAGAAGCTCAACCTGATAACCCTGATAATGACCATCACAGGGCTGACTGTTTTAGCCCAACCCCGGCAAGCTGACGTTGTCGTGGATGCTCAGGGAGTGATGCGCTGGGGAGGTACCCAGGAAGAGGTCTATGGTTTTGGCGTTAATTATACGGCGCCTTTTGCGCATGCCTATCGCCAGGCCCAAGGAATGGGGATAAACCTGGAGCAGGCGATCCGCGACGATGTCTACCATTTTGCCCGGCTGGGGTTTGATCTCTACCGTGTACATGTCTGGGACACGGAAATTAGTGACACGCTGGGTAATTTACTGGAAAACGAACATTTGCGGCTTTTTGACTTTCTGGTAAAAGAAGTCAAAAGCCGGGGTATGAACCTGGTGATTACGCCTATTGCTTTTTGGGGCAATGGGTGGCCGGAACCCGATGAACCCACCCCGGGGTTTTCAGCTAAATATGGCAAGGACGGCTGTCTGACCCAGGAAGGGGCCATCAAGGCCCAGGAAAACTATCTGGCTCAGTTTCTGAACCATGTCAATCCTTATACCGGGTTGGCATATAAAGAGGATCCGGCTGTACTGGCTTTTGAAGTAAGTAATGAACCGCACCATCAGCAGGAAGCTCCCGCTGTAACGGCTTTTATCAAACGGATGGTAGGAGCCATGCGGAGTACCGGATGTAAAAAGCCCATTTTTTACAATGTCAGCCACCGGGTGCATTTGGCGGAGGCTTATTTCGCATCCGGTATCCAGGGGGGTACGTTTCAGTGGTACCCTACTGGGCTCGGTTCCCGGCATGAATTAGGCGGCAACCTGCTTCCTAATGTGGACCGGTATGCAATTCCTTTTGATAGCGTAATTCGCAAAGCAGGAGGAGCTAAAATCGTCTATGAGTTCGATGCTGCCGATGTGGGCCGATCATATATCTATCCGGTAATGGCCCGCAGTTTCCGGACAGCAGGTATTCAGGTGGCGACCCATTTTGCCTATGATCCAACATTTTTAGGTCCCTTTAATACCGAGTACAATACTCATTATATGAACCTGGTGTATGCACCACAAAAGGCATTGAGTTTAAAAATTGCCGCTGCGGTTTTTCACCAGGTTCCCCGCTACCAGTCCTACGGAGCGTATCCTGCTAATCTGTCTTTCGGCGATTTCCGGGTTAGCTATGAACAAGACCTGGCGGAGCTGGTCAACAGTGAGCAGTTTTTCTATACCAATCACACCACTACCCGGCCTCCTGCGCCAGAACGCCTGCAGGAAGTAGCAGGTTGGGGCCTTTCACCAGTCGTGGACTACCCGGGCAGTGGGGCCTACTTTCTGGACCGCCTGGCTCCGGGTGTCTGGCGGCTGGAAGTGATGCCCGATGCCGTTTGGACCCAGGATCCTTTCGGGTGGAATTCACCCCATCAGCGATTAGCCGAAACACAATGGCGAACCTGGCCTATGCAGATTCGGCTCCCGGATCTGGGAGAGCGCTTTTCGATCAAAGGTCTGCAGCCTGGCAATACGTACCGTGGGCAGGCGGACCGGGGTATTGTTACTGTCCAGCCGGGTACATATCTGTTGGTAAAAGCGGGCACGTCGACCCAACTTACCGGGGAATCCCTGTGGAAAAATATTCGGTTGGATGAATTTTCGGCACCACCATCAGCGGTGGATAAAATAATGGTGCGGCATGAACCGAGTGTATCGGTTCTGGCTGGGCAAGAGATCACGATCAGCGCCCAGGTGGTTAGCCCGGGTGTTCCCCGGTCGGTAGTGTTACAGGTAAATGCCGGCTGGCGACCTGCCCGGATAGTCATGCAGCCCTCCGGGGCGAATCAATATACAGCCCGGATTCCCAAAGAAATGGTGAGGGAAGGCTTGTTGACTTATCATTTGGTAGTAGAGACTGCTAAGGGAGTACATACCTGGCCGGAGAACCGACCAGGCGGTACGCGTGATTGGGATTTTGGCCGGCCACAACCCTACGAAGTAGTCGTATTGCCGACCGGTAGCCCCGTTTACTTGTTTGCGGCCAACCGGGATCGCGGTTGGGTTGATGGCACCTGGTTGCCGGGATTACGGTGGGTGCCAACAGCGGTGCCCGGGCAGTGGGAGTATCAGGTTTGGGTAGACAAGTTGTTTCGCCCGGACGAAGAGAACCTGAATGGCGAACGGATTGATGATTATTCGTTTCGGCACTTCTTTGGTACACAAGTCGCTGGTTTTCGGGAGGAGCTAGGATTCAAGAAGAAGCTGATATTACGGGGCAGATCGTTGACTGACGGGCCATCCACGATTCAGGTAGCCGTCATATTGCAGGATGGCTCTGCCTTTGGAGCCCTGGTTACCGTGCCACCGCAGTCGGGAGATTGTGCAGTGCCTTTAGCGGATTTTAAGCGGGTACCGGTGGTCACCTTGCCACGACCTTATCCGACTTTTTTACCCTACTTTTTTGCCGATGGAAATGCAAAGACACTGGATTTGAGGCAGGCTGAATCGCTGCAGATCTCTCTGGGACCTGGGCTGCCGGCAGCAGCGCTGGAGATGCCGCAGGGGGTAGCGATTGAGTCGGTGCGGGTAGAATAGCTTACAGGAGGAGGAGATGTTGGCGCTTCAGTTCTGGATGACACGCCAACATGCTGCCTTTAATTACTTACCGTTACATTAAAGGTGACCTCTGCGTCTGTTTCTCCGGTGCTGCAGGCTGCGGTACTGCCTTTCTCCGGCTCGTGCTTCAGGGTAACCTTCAGGGTGCCCGTCCCCGCTGCTGTAGTGGAGAAAGACCCCTTTAATCCCAATGTTTGGTTGTTAGTATCCTTATCCGTTACAGTTACCGTAGGCATAGATCCTGTGCTGGCATAACAGATGAGATGCTCGGCACTTTCTTCTTCTACCTCTTCGGTGATGTCTTCGATCTTGCCTGAATCAGATTCATCGAGGAAGGAGACACTCAGGGTATAGCTGGAATTACTTTTCAGCAATACCTCATCGCCCGTGGGTGGAAGGCCACCGTCACCATCGAGGTCGCGAACGTTGAAAACGGTGGTTTGGTTAGTTGTGGTATTCGTAATGGACAGTCTAACCGTAGTGATCAATTCCTGTTCGTTTTCCGCGTCCAGGTCTTTATCCTTTTCACAGCTTGAAAAGCTCAGGGCTAAAAGGATAACTAATCCGAAGAGAAAAGATGGTTTGCTTGTCATGGTGTCAAGTATTAATGGGTTAGAGAATTATTTTCCATTTTGGGTGCTTCCGCCCGGATACCGAAAGGTACTTTTACGCGCAAGATGATATTGCGGCCAGGTTCCTGCGTGAAGTAGCGGAAGCGGTTCAGGTATTCCCGGTAGCGGGTATTGGTCAGGTTATTGACGGCCAGGCCAACCTCAATGGGTTGGGCACCCCAGTGCAAGGTTCGCACTGCTTCCAGATCGAGCCGGGTAAAAGCAGCAGGTGCGGGGGCATAATCACCACTGGCAGGCGTTCGCGACTGGCGTAAGACATTTTGCACCGTCAGGCGAACAAAAGACTCTTCGCCATGGATCGTGGCTGGCAGGTTCATTTTCAAACCATTGCGAAATTGATCCGGCGGCATGAATATAAGATGGTCCTGTAATTTTCGGTTCCATCCCCGGAGGAGGGAAACTTGCGATTCCAGCGTCAGCTGGCGATGAAGCTTAAGTTCGGCGTTCCAGTCGAGCCCCATCAGCCGGGCATTGGCCTGGGCGTACAGGAAAGCGGGAAATGCACCCCGGATGGTAAGTCGGGGCGTGCCGGCAGGCTCTAAAAAAATGTAGTTAGCAATAAGGTTATAATACACCGTGAGTGTTGTATTCCAGCGTTTTTCCTGGTTCCATTCCAGGGTTAGGCTGGTATTCCACGCGCGTTCGGCAACCAGGGAGGCGTTTCCTGTTTCGTAGGAGGCAGAGCCATGGTGAACACCTTCGCTGAAGAGCTCGCTGACGTGCGGGGCCCGCCAGGCAGTACCTGTATTCATGCGCAGGCGCAGGTTTTCTTTAAAATAGTAAACCATGCTCAGCGAACCCGATCCGCCGCTAAAATAGCGATTAGCGTTGAGGGTGTCGGCACCTTGAATGCCAGCATGGAGGGCCTGGTAATCGTAGCGTAGGCCTATTTCAAATTCAAAGGGTTGTGGGAGTTTACGATGAATGGCCGTCCAGTAGAAACCAGCCTGGTCGGCGCTGTAATCAGGGAGCAGTGCGCCCCGATCGGTTGTATTGCGTTGCAGCATGACGTTCCCCCCCAGATGTGCATGGGTGTTGGGGCCCATAGCGTGTTTCCAATCGCTCTCCAGTCGATGCGTAGTAATTTCGAAAAGGATGCTGGGGTCGGTAATTTCAGCACCTAATTGGTTGAAAGCCTTATGGGCGTCGTATTCCTGGCGACGGTTGAATTGGCGGCTGTACGTAAGATCAAGTTTACTCTGGTCTCCGGTTTTGAGTTGACTCCGTACTTTGACCAGTTCATGAAGAATGCGCTGTTGTGGCCGTCCCAGGTTGTAGCTGAAGTCCGCATCCGTCAGGGGGCGTCCGCGGGCGATGGCGTTGTTCAGGTCGGTGAGGTTTCCAATATGGGCGTCGCTGAGAATGCCTAGTTCGGTGTAAAAACGCGAATAATAGGTATCGGTCTGCCAATTGTCCCCTTGCCAGCCGAGGGCCCAGGAGAAATTGTATTCTTTTACGCCGGTATTATTGAGGAAGTAATCGGGCGTCTGTAAATTCCCTCCTCGCTTGACCGTGCCCTGAATGCGGCCACTGAGCGGAACTTTAGCACCGGGAAGCCGGCCTTCCAGAATTCCCGAAAGGATGCCAGTTCGTCCATTGCTAAGCCCCTGGGCAAAGACAACTCCCCCTATTCCGGCGCGGTGCGGGAGGGCGCGGGGATCTACCAGGATAATACCACCGAGTGCATCAGCACCATAACGCACACTGCCGGCACCTTTGACAACGGTAATCTGGTCGGCGATAAAGGGATCGACTTCGGGGGCATGTTCAGTACCCCATTGCTGGCCTTCCAATCGGACGCCGTTGTTCATGATCAGGATCCGGTTACTATGCAGTCCTTGAATCACCGGTTTTGCAATGGTAGCGCCCGTGTTTAGTGTTGTAACGCCGGGGAGGCGCTTCAGGCTTTCTCCCAGCCCCAGGCCCTGGCCGGCCTCCAGGTCGGAGCCACTAAGCTCAGCTGCTGCCTGGCCGCCTTGTCCTCTGATTTCGGAGGCGGCAACGGTAACACTTTCCAGCGTGACCCCCGTTTCGACCAATTGGAGTGTGAGGGTCGTATCCTTGACCAGCGTGAAAGATAATTTTAATTCTTCAGCGCCTACCCGGGTGCATAACAAGGTATACTGCCCCGGGCAAAGGTTGCGAAGGGTAAAGCGACCATCCTCGCCCGCCAGGGCACCTTGCTGGTTTTCCAGAAGTTGAATGCTGGCATAGGTGCTGGGCCCACCCTTTTCATCAACCACCCGGCCACTGAGGGTGATGCGGCAATTCGCCGGGTTTTGCGACATCGCAGGGTTCAAGGTACCCATTATCGCAATGATCGCTACCCCTAAGGATAGTTTCCATGAAAGCATAAGCCTGAGTTTTTTGACTGAAAACGCGGAGTAAGGTCCTGATTACTAACCAGGAATACTCAAGAAAGTGTAGCGGGAGATTGTTAGACGCCTGCAGGAGGTCCGCGCAACCGTAGCGAAGCAATTTGAACCGAATGCCAGGCTATAACATAGTTGGAGGGCTTACCCCAGAGAAGCTGTGGGGTACTGCATAAGGCGATAGCGGGAATTTCAGGTTGAAATTCAGTGTAGTTAAAATGGCAGATGGGGCAATCGTGGCCGTCATTGGAATCGGCCTGCCAACATCCAGGATGATCGGCTGCTAGTTGATGAAGCGTACGGGCAATGGTTTCCTGGTGCGGGGTTGAGATCTGCCAATGAACATCTTTAGCTACCCAGGGTAGCATAAAGAGGCCCAACAAAAAAAGGGCCTGCCAGTTGGAATAGCCGTAAAAGTTCGGTCCGGCAGGATTTTTCATTCGCATTTGCTGTGGTATCAAAAATACATATTTTTTGCAACATTGTTTCAAGTTGAGAAAAAAATGCGCAATTTGGCAGGCAATAACCCATTATGGAAGAGCAACTCATTCAAGTACTGAAACGTCATCAACTGCGGCTCACCAGTATTCGCAAGGAAGTTCTTGCTTTGTTTCTCGAACGCCAGGAGGCTTTGTCACAACATGATTTGGAAGAGGCGCTGGGCGAAGTAGATCGGATCACCTTATACCGGACATTGCGATCTTTTGAAGAGAAGGGATTAATTCACCGCGCTATTGATGGGACAGAAAAATTGCGCTTTGCCCTTTGCCAGGGTCTTTGTACTGCCCATACGCATCAGGATGATCATGCCCATTTTCATTGTGAACAATGCAGCCGAACCTTATGTCTGGAGGAAACGCAATTGCCGGAATTGAATTCCCCGCCGGGGTATAAAATCAATCAGACACATTTGATTTTACAAGGTATTTGTGCTGATTGTCAAATGCAACAGGCATGAAAAATCTATCGGCATTAGGCAGAAATTCTCACTGGGTTTACTGGGTGTTTTTTTCGCTGGTGTTTTTTTCCTGCAACCGAAGCAATGGGGTAGGGGGCGAAATGAATTTCACAACCCTGGGCCAGCAATTAGCAGTAGTGCAGGAGGAAGTGGTTCAACGCAGTAATCAGATCCAGATTCAGGGTCGTGCACTGACTTCCGGGGAGCTGGCCTTTCTGGATAAAGCCCGCGCTTACCAGGAGGAGGTTTCCCGCTGGATTGATACTTCTAAGACAGGCCATCGCGCCAGGCGACGGGCGCTTTGGGAGCAGGGGCAACAATTATTGGTTGCGGGTGAGGCATTGCTAGAATAGGCGGTAGCCAAAACCAGACACCAGACACCAGACACCAGACACCAGACACCAGACACCAGACACCAGACACCAGTCACCAGTTGGCAGTCTGCGGGCGGGTGGTTACTGAGCGGAGCGGTTAGTCCGCCTTTTCAGACGGACGAGTATCAGGCTATGCTAAAAAGAAGATATTCTTTCAGGCAGGATTCTGTTTCGCGTAGATTCCTTTACCGCCTGCGGCCTGAAAAGCCAGAACCTGTGACCATCAAGGTAGAAACGACCATTGTCCGAATAAGCTTTTTAACAAAGGCTAAAGTCAAGTTAAGGTTGTGTTATTCCAGCCACCGGGCCCATGAAAAGGCCTTATCTTTCGTTAGAAAGGGCAAGACATTTACTCTGGACGTCGAACCCCTTCGCGTCAGGAATAACTAAAATCGTTTCATGGGGCGCAAAAAGATTGGCTGGATCAGTGCGGCGGCAATTGTAGTAGCCAATATGGTAGGTACGGGTGTATTTACCGGCTTAGGATTGCAATTGGCGGTAGTACCCTCCATGGCGGGAATATTGCTGTTGTGGTTGGGTGGAGGGGCCATTGCCGTGATGGGTGCACTGAGCTATGCGGAGCTGGGTTCCCGATTACCCCGCTCGGGAGGAGAGTACCATTTTCTCAGTGAATTATATCATCCCTTTGTGGGGTATTTAGCCGGGTGGGTATCCCTTACGGTAGGCTTTGCGGCTTCCGTGGCGTTGGCGGCGCTGGCAATTGGCGATTACCTGGGCACCCTGTTATCCCTTCCGGGGCAGGTTATTGGTGTTGGAGTTATCCTGCTCGTTTCCCTGATGCACTCGAATAGTCTGCGCTCCAGCAGCACTGTCCAGTTGGTATTAACAGGATTGAAAATAGCGCTGGTTATTTTCCTGATTGTCTTGGGATGGTCCTTGCCTGCCCGAACCGACTGGCATTGGTCATGGGAGGTTTCGGGCGACTTGTCCTCGTTTGCGGTAGGGCTGGTGTTTGTCAATTTTGCTTATTCTGGTTGGAATGCGGCTGCCTATATTGTAGAAGAAATTCGGCAGCCGGTGAAAAATTTACCGCGGGCATTACTGGGTGGTGCGCTGGTTGTGACAATCATGTACCTGTTGTTGCAGGTAGCTTTTTTACGGCAGACTCCTGTAGGCTCGTTGGTAGGCGAAGTAGCGGTAGGGCAGCTGGCTGCGGAAAATATGCTGGGTACTGCGGGGAGTCACTGGGTAACCCTTGCCATTGTAGCAGTCCTCGTTTCCGGGTTAAGTGCCATGATTTGGATAGGCCCCCGGGTAGCCAGGGCGATGTCCAAGGATTACCCGCTCTGGCAATTCTTAGGACAGGATAACCGCCGGGGGATTCCAGTGCTGGCGATATGGTTTCAGGCGTTCATCAGTATCCTGCTAGTGGTAACGGGTTCTTTCCAACAGGTAATACTGTATAGTGGATTCGTTTTGGAAATGTTTACTGCCTTGAGTGTTGCGGGGGTAATTATTCTTCGGTGGCGGCGCGGGGTAAGCCCTTTTCAAAGCCCCTGGTTTCCCTGGATTCAGATCGTCTTTTTAATTATAAGCCTTTGGATACTGGGTTACCTGCTGGTAAACAATTGGGCGGAAAGCTTCTGGGGGTTGCTCAATCTGGGTATAGGGGGGCTTACTTTTTTCTGGAGTCGCCGGGTTGCCAGAATAAGAGGGCGTATTTCGCTACCTACGGGCTCTCTGGTAAAAGAACACTTGCCTTAGTCTGGGGGGAAGATAGCATATCTCTTTTTTCCGTATCTTACTCAATAAACCGTGGGTTATTTGTCGTTATAACTGACGCGAAATGACGCATACGTACATTGCAGATGTCTGGCTGCACCAAACCTCTCTGATGTGCGTTCAAGTTAATTTCTTGCCGCTGGCAATCTGGGTTTCGGGTGCTAAAACACAGGATCATTGTTGTTTCCCTATCTGCTTGCCGGCATATATGACCCATATAAAAAGATTTTCCTATGGCTAAGTCCGTTAAACCTCATTTATACGCGCTGCTGGTCGGCGTTGACCAGTATCCCTATCCCGTCCGCCCGTTAAAAGGGTGTGTTAATGATATTCGGGCCTTTAGTGATTACCTGGAACGGGCTGAAAAAGATAACTACCAGTTGCATATTGAAAAACTGGAAAACACTGCGGCCAAAAAAGGAGATATCATCCGCATGTTTCAGGAACACCTGGGTAAAGCGGGTAAGCAGGATGTTGCGTTGTTTTACTATTCCGGGCATGGAGCTCAGGAAGCGGCCGATACCCGGATCTGGACCTTTGAACCGGATGGCAAACTGGAAGGATTGGTTTGCTACGATTCCATTCCCGGGCCTCAGGGACCTTTTAATTTGTTGGTGGACAAAGAACTCAGGTATCTTATTAACAAATTAGGGCCGGAGGATAAACGCCCCCATGTGGTTACCATTTTTGACTGCTGCCATTCAGGAGATAACACGCGGAATATTTTCATAGGGGAAGAAGATCGGGAAGTCAGAGAACGCCAGTTTCGGCCTGCTGATCCGCGGATGGGTACTATCCTGCCAGTGCGCGACTGGAAGCTATTTGCCTTTAGTAAGGAAATAAGCAGCGAGCAAGTTAAGAACTGCAAAGTCATTTCCGATGTGCTACCGGAAGGCCGGCACATTCAATTGTCGGCTTGTGCCAGCGACGAGTCTTCTTATGAGGTAGGTGGTTCCGGCATTTTCTCCAAAAACCTTATTCAGGTACTGGAGCGCTCGCAGGGGGGGATCAGTTATTATGATCTCAGTTCGAGATTGCGCACGTTTATTAAGGGGCAGTACCAGCAAACCCCTCAGGTATATGAAGGGGGTGGCGGAAATATAGATCTGTACAAAAGTTTTCTAAACCGCTCGGATACTGGTAAGCCACTTTATGGGAACGTAACCTATAATCCTAAAGAAGGATGGCTTTTTGATATGGGCGTGATGCATGGTATATCGCCACAGGCGAAAGAAATTACGGTCTTTCCGCACGGTAAACCCAGGGAAATGTTCACCGCCAAGATTGCCGACGTACGGCCTGCTGATACGTTACTCACTCTTCCGGAGACTACCGATAAAGCTGGCGTTTACCAGGGGTTTGTGGATGGATTCTTTTCAGCCCCGATCCGGGTCTTTATCCAAAATCAGGATCTAAATCTCTCCGCCGTGATGCAATTGCGGAAGATGATTGAGCGGAAAGGGCGTAATGTGCTGCTGGCAGACAAAGAAGCGGAAGCTGATTACACGGTCAATGTTTATCAGGAACGCTATGTTATCACCAGAGCCGGGGATCCTTTTCGGCCCCTGGCGCTTCCTGCTGACGACCTCGGACCGGAATCGCTTGACGAGACTTTCCAAAACTTGCGGCAAATATCCCAGTGGGAATATGTGCGGCAACTCCACAATGATGGAACCAATCATTTGCCTCAGGATTCAGTAAAATTGGAGGTAACCCGGGTGCTGGCCGATGGGCGGGAACAAGTACTCACCTGGCAGGGAGATGAATTGATGCTTGAACCGGAGAAAGGAGATTATGATGGAACCCAATATGGCGTAAACCTGCGGTTGTCGATCACCAATACGTCTACATTTCCCGTGCATGTTAGTTTGCTTTTCCTGAGCTCTACGTTTGGAATAACGGGTTCGCTCCTCGCCAATAAAGTGGAAAAACTAGCGCCCAAGAGCGCCGGAGAAGCTCGTGGCGGCCAGGTTCAGGTGCTGGATGGCGATGATTTGGTGTTGCCCCTGGGAAAAGCAGCCTGGGTATTTAATATGCCGCAGCATACCCAATACCTGAAGCTGATTGCCAGCCGGCAGCCTTTCAATGTCAACTTGCTTGAACAGGAGCCCATGGCGGACCCTGCTCGACTAGCGGAGGCACACCGGGGTAAAGGAGATTGGGGATTCGGACGTAAGGAACGGAACGCATCCGCCGATGCCTGGATGACCCGAACCTTGGCGTTGAAACTGAAAAACCCCCAGTATAACAAAATTTTTGCTGCCGATTTACAGGAGTGGATGGGGTCAGCGGCAGCCCCCTTTGTTTATGGCTTATATCTGGATCAGCAAAGCCCCTTTGGTGGCAAATTCCGGGTTAAGGAAGGTATTGAATTGGTGGAGGGCAAAGACGCCCTTGGCCGGGGGCTGTTTTTCGATATCAAATTAGCGGTGGCCAACTGGGTCTCCCAAAAAATGCGGCAACGCCAATTTGTCCAGATTATAAAGAAATTCCCCAACCGGGTTCGGGTAGTTTCCGAAGGAGATTCCTGGTTTCAACACCCTGATCCCCGGGTCAAGGATATCATCGATCACCTCTTTAACCAGTATGCTGTTTACAGTCTGGATTCGGCTGGCGACCGCTTGCGCCATTATTTCCAGGCTGGAGATTATGCAGAGGCCCTGGCCCTATACCGCCCCGAGTTTTTATTGCTCAGCGGCGGGGGAAATGATATTCTCGGGGAGCAGTTTAAGGATTATTTGCGTAGCGACTTTGCGACGAATATCAAGCAAGGGCAACAGCCGGAGCGGTTTTTACAGCCTACCTGCTTTAAGGAAATTGACGCGCTGGGAGACATTTACCAAACGCTTTTACACGGCGTTTTGACGGATTATCCGACGCTGCATATTCTGGTCCATGGGTATGATTACATAATTCCGTTGGAGTCTACCCGCGAGGGATGGCTCGGGCGGTATATGATTGAAAAGGGTATTGAACACCAGGCAGATCGCAAAGCAGTAGTCGACTTAATTATCGATCGCTTTAATACCATGCTGGGCAGGATAGCCGCTAAGTTTCCCAATGTCCATTATATTGACCTGAGAGGGACCGTTCGCGCGGACCTGTGGTGGGATGAAATTCATCCAAATAGCCAGGGTTTTCAGGATGTTGCTATTAAATTTCAGCAGAAAATTGATGAGTTGCGCAAACCAGGGCCGGGGAAGAGCCGGGGGAAGTAAAATAGAAAAGAATACATGAAGGGGAATAATGGGGGCGACCCAGTTTACGTCAGGGTTTTTGTGGTAGCAATAACCCGAGTGTTCGGTGGTATAATACTATTGGCGCTATTCACTGGGAGCAATGCGTTACAGGCGCAGTATACGTCGCCCTACACATTGAAAAGCAGCCGGGAGTGGGCATTAAGCGGCGCTGGCGTGGGCTTAAATTTGAGCAGTTGGGTGCTGGGCAAGCAACAGGAACCTCTGGACGACGAAGCGTTGCAGCAACTTGATGCTACAAGGTTGTGGGGAATCGATGAATACTCCATCCGGCAACAGTCGTTACGGGCGCGGGCCACGAGCGACCGAATGTTGTACAGTTCATTCGCCTTGCCCCTAACCATGTTGGTCGCCGGAGAAGCCAGCCGCCAGGATTTTGGTCGGGTAGGCTTACTGAGTTTGCAAACCATTTTACTCAATAGTGGCATTACCAACCTGACGAAAGTATTGGTGAAGCGTCCCCGGCCATATTTATACCGCTCGGAGGTTTCGCTGGAACTCCGGGAACGGGTATCTTCCCGGTATAGTTTCTTTTCGGGGCATACCTCGCAGATGGCGGCTATGTCATTCCTGAGCGCTGGTTTTTATGCGGATTATTATCCGGAAAGCAAAGCCCGGCCGGTGGTGTGGACAGTGGCCGCCGCGGTCCCCGCTTTTATGGGGTGGCAAAGGATCCGGGCCGGTAAGCATTACTTTACCGATGTCCTTACCGGGTATGCGGTAGGGGCAGTGATTGGGTTAGCAATTCCTGCTTTGCACCAGCGATAAGGCTTTTTTAAGTTTGAATGTTCAGGCGAGGCGCTGCGGGTAAAGGGTTACCCGCCATAGCTTTGCGCAGGCGGGTGGTTACTAAGCGTAGTTATACTCAGGATTACCAAGCCAAATGGCAAAAAAATTAACTTTGTCTTGGGCTACGAAGAGCCCGCGCCTGCGGACACACCATCCGCTTCGGGTTCTAAACCTTCATCCGTCATCCCAACCAGCCTTTAGCTTGCCACCAGCTCAACCTTCGGGAAATCTGCCTACCCCAAAAAACTTTGCAGCTTCATCGCCACACCCATATCGCCTTTGACTTTGATTTTACCACTCATAAAAGCGCTCATTGGGTTGAGCTCGCCACTGAGCAAAGCTTGAAAATCTTCGCTGGTGATGCTAACGGTACAATCGGCATCGGCATTATCCGTACTTACCGTATTAGCACTGCCACTACCGTCGATAAAGATGTATTGCCCCCCGAAATCAAATTTCAGGGAGGATCCCAGGGGCGATGCTTTGGCTGCCCGCTTTTGGATCATACCCAGAATCATATCCGTACTCATGGTGGTTTTGGTTTGGGTTGCCGTAGTTGATCCATTGGCATGCCCGTTGTTCACCGGACTCGTGGCCTGGCTAGCCCGTGGTGCGGCTGCAGGTGCCTCGCGTTGGTAGCTCTTATCATCGATGACCATCTTGGCGATAATTTCCCGCATGATCTCGGAGGTGCCGCCACCAATAGTCCCGATACGGCTGTCGCGGAACATACGGGCAATTTTGTACTCTTCCATGTAGCCATAGCCTCCAAAAAATTGGAGACACTGGTACATCACTTTGTCCGATAACTCGGTAGCCAGCAGTTTGGCCATGGAACTTTCCTTAACCGCGTACTGGTTGTCGTTGTGCATACGGCAGCAATGATAAATGAAGGCCCGCGTTGCTTCGATTTCGGAGGACAGCTGGGCTACCCGATGGCGCAAAACCTGGAATTTATTCAATGGTCGACCGAAGGCCTGCCGCTCGCTCAGGTATTGCAGCGAATATTCCAGCGCATGTTGTGATCCCGATACGGCGCTGATGGCTCCAGCTAGCCGCTCCAGTTGCAGGCCGCCCATGAGGTAGAAAAACCCCTGGCCTTCTTCGCCAATCAGGTTTTCAACCGGCACCCGCACATCGTCGAAGCTCAATTCGGCGGTATCGGAGGCGTGCCAGCCTAGTTTTTTGAGTTTTCGCGCGGATACTCCGGGTGCCTGCCGGTCGATGACCAATAAGCTTACCCCATTGACACCCGCCTCGGGGTCAGTCTTGACAACCGTAATCAGAAAGTCGCCATAAACGCCATTGGTAATAAAGGTTTTGGATCCATTGACGACATAATAATCACCCTGCCGGACGGCCCGGGTCTGAATATTGGCGGCATCCGATCCGGCTCCTGGTTCCGTAATAGCGATAGCACATATCCACTCGCCGGCAATGGCTTTGCGCAGGTATTTTTCCTTCAGAAAATCCGATCCGTGCTTGTACAGATAAGGTGAAGCCATGAACTGCTGCACACTGGGCGTTATGGTGAATCCGCCGGAAAAACAGCGAGCTATTTCTTCCAGAAAGACAACAGAATAAAAAAAGTCGGCGTCGGAACCGCCGTAGGCTTCGGGGTAGTTAAGCCCCAGGTAACCCATGTCGCCAAATTTTTTCCACAGCTCCTTGGGGATGCGGCCGGCTTCCTCCCAGTCATCAATATGGGGGATTACTTCCTGCTGCAGGAAATCCCGCAGACCCTGCCGGAATAATTCGTGTTCTTCGGTGAAATAGTAACTGGACATAATGTTTATTTTGTTGAGGGCTAGTTATTTGTTAATTTAGAATTTAATGGTAAACAGTTATCGCTGGCGCTAAAAATGTTTAGCGTTATTTATCCGCCTCTGGCGGGCTCGTTAAGCGTTGAGCGTTTTGCGCTATGTCGTCCTACCAAGGTAGGCTGATTTCTCACCCGACGCAGTCGGGGCAAGTTTCCCACCCGCCGTAGGCGGACAAGTGTCTCATTTCCCATTTCCCATTTCTCATTTCTCATTTCTCATTTCCTTCGCCCGCCGAACCGCAGCACAGGCGGGCCCATGTAAACTCCACTCAGCGCTGGCAATTAATAAATTTGATACTGGTGCTCATCGATCACCATTCGGGCGATAATTTCACACATAATTTCACTGGTGCCACCACCAATGGTACCGATACGGCTGTCGCGGAACATGCGTGCTATCCGGTAATCTTCCATATAGCCGTACCCGCCGAAAAACTGCAGGCATTGGTACATAACCTTATCGGAGAGTTCGGTAGTCAGCCATTTGGCCATGGCACAGTCCTTGACGCGGTAGTGGCCATCCTGATAATAGCGGCATTCCTGGTAGGTGAAAGTGCGGGCTCGTTCCAGCTCGGCACTTAGCTGGGCAACCCGGTGGCGCAGCTCCTGGAATTTATTGAGGGGGCGGCCAAAAGCCTGGCGTTCGCTCAGGTAGCGCAGGGCATATTCCAATGCATGATCGGCACCCGCTACTGCCGCAATGGCCATGACCAGGCGTTCGAGGGCAAAGCGCTGCATAATGTAGGCAAACCCGGCATTTTCTTCGCCAATCAGGTTTTCAACGGGTACCCGAACGTCGGCGAAGGCTATCTCTCCGGTGTCGGAGGCATGCCAGCCAAGTTTGCGCAGCTTTTGGGCGGAAACACCCGGGGTATCCCGATCGATCACCAGCAAGCTGATGCCTGCTGCTCCTGCAGTCGGTGCGGTTTTGACCGCCACCACCAGGAAGTCGCTGAGGACACCATTGGTGATGAAGGTTTTACTGCCATTTACCAGGTAATAATCGCCCTGGCGAACGGCTTTGGTCTGAATATTGGCGACATCCGAGCCGGCGCCGGGTTCCGTAATGGCCAGGCAGCCAAATTGCTCCCCCACGATACCGGGTACCAGGTAGCGCTGCTGCAGCGATTCACTGCCCGCCGCGGCAATATGACTGAGGGCTAACACCGGGTGCGCCACGATGGCAGCTCCCAGGCCTGCAGAATAGCAGCGGCTAAGTTCTTCGATGAAAATGACCTGGAAACCAAAGTCCAGCCCCAGGCCACCGCTGGCTTCCGGAAACGTCAGGCCAAAATAGCCCTGGTCGCCCATCTTTTTCCATAGAGAACGGGGAATTTCCCCTGCCGCCTCCCAATCATCGATATAGGGCATGACCTCCCGGTCGAGAAATTGCCGGAGCGATTCCCGGAACAACTCGTGGTCGGAAGTAAATGGATAGGGAGTAAGAGCGGATTGATTCACGCTTGTGGTTTAATGATATTGATCAAATCTTTTTCGCGTCGCCAGCCGGCGACGAAGCCTGCCGCCAAGAGGATGTGAATGACTCCCGGGCGCATATCGGGGTTATGGACAAACTGGCTCAAGGCCAGCAAGGAATGAAACACGAATAGCAGCAGGAGCAGCCCTAACCTGAATTCGGTTTGGGGTGCCTGCCGCAGGGCCAATGCCGAGACCAGGGCCAGCGTTATCGCTGCCGAGCCGTACATCGCCAGTAAAAGCGCAGACGGAGGGCTTTCAGCAAGGCTTTCCAAGCCCGGAAGGGTGCTGATGGTTCCCGGAAAAAACCAACATAAGATGCCAATTGCCCCTTCCAGGAGGGTATTCGTCAGGAGTAGATAATACGTTAGTTTCATGGAAGTGGCAGATTTACGGACGGTGTTGTAAGTACATTTTGGACAAACGGATAACCCAGGCATCAGGCAAGCGCTTGCTGAGTTTGTGGATCAGCCCAAAGCCCCGGCCCGGGATGACCAGGTTCCTGCCGCGTTCCATCCCCTGGATAATCGCCCGGGCGACGACATCGGGCGTGACAACCATCCAGTTGTCAAAAGTATTGGTCTGGGCCATTCCTGCGGTGTTTTGGAATCCGGTTTGGCGGACCGGCGTTGGGCAAACCGCCATCACCCTGACCTGGCTGCCCCGGTCGCGTAACTCAACATCAATGGCCCGGCTAAACTGCAGGACAAAGGCTTTCGTTGCACCATAGGTTGCTAACTGCGGATTGGGTTGGAAGGCCGAAATCGAGGATAAGTTGACAATGTATCCCCGGTCGCGTTGGATCATCTCATGCAGGAACAGCCGGGTGAGCGTGTAAAGGGTCAGGATGTGCAGTTGAATCATGGCCGCCTCCCGGTCCATATCAACCTCATCGATAAACCCGAAAGTACCGAATCCAGCACAATTGATGAGCAGACTTACCTCTGTCCAGCCATTTTCGCGGGCATAATCATAAACGTCCTGTGCGCTGTTGGGAAGCGACAGGTCGATAGCCAGGGTTGCCAGGACAAGGTCCGGGAATTGTTCCCGCAGCAGGGCTACAGCCTGGTCGAGTTCTGCCGGTGGTTTGGCTACCAACAGCAAAGCATAGCCCTGGGCTGCCAGTTCTTTCGCCAGGGTTAGTCCAATGCCGCTTGACCCACCTGTGATGATTGCTTGTTGCATGAGGGGTGTTTAGGACAGGTAATACGTAAGGATGTTAACAATCCGCATCTTCGCCTTGGTGAAGGGCGGGAAAATGACGCGTAAATCACCCAGGAAGCGCCGGACAATGCCGCGCTCATTGGAGAACTCACGGAAACCATGTAATCCCATCGATTTGCCGATACCGCTGTTGTTTACCCCGCCAAAAGGCAAGTTGGGGTTGCTGAATCCGAGGAGGTAGTCGTTAATGATGGTTCCCCCTGCGGAGGTGTTGCTGAGCAGGTAGTTGACAAAATCCTTGCGGTGGCTACCGATGTACATGGTCAGTGGCTTGGGGCGCCTGCGGATTGCCGCTACCACCTCTTCAGGGTTGGTGAAGGTAGCCAGGGGCATAATCGGGCCAAAGATTTCCTCCTGCATGATGCGCATGTCGTCGGTGACATTGCCCAGTAAGGTGGGGGCGATAAAGCGGTCGGCTTCGTCAACCTGGCCTCCTGCTAATACCGTTGCTCCTTTGGCCAGGGCATCCTCCAGCAGACCGCTCAAGCGCTTCACGTGGCGGTCACTGATGATGCGGCACAGGTCGGGCGAAGCCTGAACTCCCTTGCCTTCACGGTTATACAGTTTGTCGATCGCTTTTTGATAACCTTCGACAAAGGCATCTTTAGCGGATTCTTCCACCAGCAGGTAATCGGGGGCAATGCAGGTTTGGCCGTTGTTGAGGTGTTTGGCCCAGACGCATTTTTCAGCTTCGAGATTAAGATTGACGGTGTGGTCTACTACGGCCGGGGATTTACCCCCCAGTTCAAGGGTTACGGAGGCCAGGTGTTTTGC
>JACJXV010000047.1 GCA_020636445.1 Lewinellaceae bacterium
ATTGATGACGTTTCATGGTTTCATGTACCAAACTGTTCGGATGGGAAAGGTATGCAACCATGCTGGTTGGACGAAGGGATATTGCCCCATGCCAAATGGATGGACCTATGGATTCGCCCGGTTGTTGTATTTGCCTGATTATTATCTTTCAGGAATTGAAATGGAGCACGGGATATATTGGTCAGTTGCACAACCCGGGATCAAACCATAGCGTTTAAATTACCAAATAAAACCATATTATATGAAAAGGTATATGCTTATGTTTATGGCCCTGGCAGGGTTGGCAGCATGCCAACCTAAGGACCAGGAGACAACGAATGAAACACGTATGAAAGTGACTTACCCCACCACCGACACCATCGCCCATCAGGATGACTATTTTGGCAAAACAGTGTCGGACCCCTACCGCTGGCTGGAGGATGATCGGTCTGAAGCCACCGGTGCCTGGGTCAAAGCCCAGAACGAAGTAACCTTTGGTTATCTGGAGAAAATTCCCTTCCGGGAGCCCATTCGCAAGCGCCTGGAAGAACTTTGGAACTACGAAAAGTACTCCGCACCTTTCCAGGAAGGGGACTACACGTATTTTTATAAAAATGACGGCCTGCAGAACCAGTTTGTCCTCTACCGGCAAAAAGCCGGAGGTGACCCGGAGGTTTTCCTGGATCCCAATAAATTCTCTGCAGATGGAACCACCTCGCTTTCGGGTATCGAGTTTTCGGAAGATGGCAGCCTGGCGGCCTACCAAATTTCGGAAGGCGGCTCCGACTGGCGCAAGGTCATCGTGCTGGATGCGGCTAGTAAGCAAATTATGGGCGATACCCTCGTAGATTTAAAATTTACGGGCTTGGCCTGGAAAGGAAAAGAAGGGTTTTACTACAGCTCTTATGACAAGCCGAAGGGCGCCAGTGAATTGTCGGCAAAGACCCAGTACCACAAACTCTACTTCCATAAATTGGGAACGCCCCAAAGCCAGGATAAGCTCGTGTTTGGGGGCGAGAAAACACCACGGCGCTACATTGGCGGTGGCGTCACGGAGGACAACCATTGGTTGGTGATTTCTGCGGCGGTGTCGACTACCGGAAATGAGCTGTATATCCAGGATCTGACGAAAGCCAATGCTCCTATTGTTCCTGTAGTGGGCAATTTTGATAATGATCATTACGTCGTTCATAGCGAGGGCAGTACCCTGTATATTTACACCAACTGGCAGGCCCCGAATGGCCGTCTGGTAAAAGTAGATGCTTCGCAGCCTCAGCAAGCCAATTGGGTGGACGTGATTGCCGAACGGGAAGAACCCCTGACCGTTAGCACAGGAGGAGGCTATTTCTTTGCGCAGTATCTCAAAGATGCGCTTTCCGTAGTGGAACAGGTTGATCTCAACGGAAAAGTCATTCGCAAAATTGAGTTGCCAGGACAAGGTACCGCAGGCGGCTTCAGCGGCAAGTGGAAAGAGAAAACCCTTTATTATTCATTCACCAACTATGTTTATCCACCTACCATTTATAGCTATGAAGTAGGGTCTGGTAAATCCACCCTTTACAAAGAGAGTAAGGTGAAATTTGACCCGGCCGCCTACGAATCCAAACAGGTGTTTTATACCTCCAAGGACGGTACCCGGGTGCCGATGATGATCACCTACAAGAAAGGCCTGAAAATGGATGGCAAAAACCCCACCATGCTGTATGGCTATGGCGGATTTAATATCAGCCTGACGCCGAGCTTCAGCACCTCCAATATCGTATGGATGGAAAATGGGGGCGTTTACGCTGTTCCCAACCTGCGCGGTGGCGGTGAATATGGGGAAAAGTGGCACCTGGCCGGAACCAAGATGCAAAAGCAAAACGTATTTGACGACTTCATTGCCGCCGCCGAATACCTGATTAAGGAAGGCTACACCTCTTCGGAATACCTCGCAATCAGTGGGGGCTCCAATGGTGGACTGCTGGTAGGGGCTGTTATGACACAACGTCCTGACCTGATGAAAGTAGCGCTACCGGCAGTAGGTGTATTGGATATGCTTCGGTACCACCAATTTACCGCCGGCGCCGGTTGGGCCTATGACTATGGTACTGCCGATGAGAGCCCGGAAATGTTTAACTACTTGTTAGGGTATTCGCCCTATCAGAATATTAAACCCGGAACTGCTTATCCGGCAACCCTGGTAACAACTGGTGACCACGATGACCGGGTAGTGCCGGCGCATTCCTTTAAGTTTGCTGCTGCGCTGCAGGCTGCCCAAACTGGCGATAACCCCACCCTGATTCGCATTGAAACCAAGGCGGGCCACGGTGCCGGTAAACCTACAGCGATGATCATCGAGGAGCAGGCCGACAAATGGGCGTTTACGTTTTACAATATGAATGTTCCGGTGAAATACCTGGCTAATTAGTTCAAGAGACGATAGGCGCCATAAGGGCGTAGTTGGGAAATTAGGAGGTTCTAATTTCCAATTTCCACCCGCCGGAGGCGGACAAGTTTCCAATTTCAATTGACATTATTCAATAACCTATCCCCCTCCAGGCTACATTGGTAGCCCGGAGGGGGTAACCATTCCCTATGAGCTGGCAACACCAACTGGATCAACTAGATCAGGAACTGGCAAGCTTACTTGCTGATATGCGTCGTTTTGAGGGCGCACAACTGACTCAACACCCTGCCCCGGGAAAGTGGTCAGCATTGGAAAATATTTACCATCTGTGGCAGGCTGAGCAGCAATCGTTGCGGTACGTCATGAAAAAAACCAGCTCGGGCGTCGCCGGGATTCCCAAGGTTGGTCCCATAGAGGCGTGGCGTAAGTTCTTGATTGTTGTAAACCTGCGGCTGCCGGTGAAAATCAAAGCTCCAGCTGGCGTAAATCCGGGCAATTTACCGGCGGTAAATTCTCTCGATGAGGTAGCAGCTCCCTACCTGGCTTTTCGGCAGGAACTGCGTGCTTTTTTGCAGGCCTTACCGGCCGATGCGGCGGGTCGTGCTATTTATAAACATCCTTTTGCCGGGCGTCTTTCCGCCAGCGGGATGATCCTGTTTTTTGCGGAGCATTTCCGGCGCCATGCTGCCCAGATCCGACGCACGCTGGGGTAGCAACTGCTAGCAGAGAAGACTTGCCCTACCCGTTAAGCTTTTCAGGCTGAAGCATCTTTTTGAGCAGTACCACTTGTCCGAGGTGATAGTAGCTATGCTCAATCATGCCCTCAATGTTGCGGAGGTAGGTGCCGTATTTTTCCTCGACAAATACGTCGGCGAGTTGTTCGTCGGACAAGCGTTCTACATACTGGGCAAATTGTGCAGCATTATCCCATAATGCTGTCCGCAATGTTTCCCAATCTTCCGGTGATTGAATCGGCGGCAGGTCGAAGCTGTATTTATCCCGGATGTCCAACGAGCCCCCTTTGAAAACGTTGAGTATTCCGGCAATGTAATAATTGACATGAAAGGTTAGCGCCGCCAGGGTGTTGAATGTTCCTACTTGCTGAATGGCCTGTTCCCAGGTAACTTCGGCTAATTGATCCTGGAAATTGGTATTGGCAATCCAACGACCCGTTAAGATGACTTCCCGGAAACGATCCGCTAATGGTTTGGCTTGTCCCATCAGGTATTAGTTCTAGTCGTGTATTATTGAAGATGCTAAAGTTGGAGGATGTTAACCCCACTAGCTTCAGGTTAAAAATATGGATTATCCTGCTTACGAAGCAATGTCGGAAGAGATTGAATTGTGGTCATTTGCTGGGTTTCACGCAACGGCGCAACGGCGCAAAGCACCCCTTGGCGGCTTGGCGTCATGGCGAGCAATAAATGCTTTCCTCAGTTGTAAGTTTTCCTGGTTTCACGCAACGACGCAACGACGCAAAGCACCCCTTGGCGGCTTGGCGAGCAACTATTTTACCTCCCCGAACTGCTATCCTACTTGCCCTCCAATTGCTGATGGAGCTCAAGATATTCGCAGAGTACAGCCACGTTGTGATTGAAAACCTCACTGCTGATGCGATCCATCACGGTGTACTGGCCATTCCAGCGTTCGCCCTTCGGCAATTCGGTTTTGAACCGGTCATTTCGGGTAATCCAGGCACCGGAGGACTCTTGTTGTTCGAGAATCTTTTTCACCGGGTTAGCGAGGGCCTGTAAGCGTTTGGTTGCATTTTCGGGAGTAAGGGGCGCCTGTTCGGCCTTAAGCATGGTGCGGTGCCCCAGTTTCATTGCCAGCACATACCGTTGGCTTGCCCCTTCCAGTTCTGCTGAGATATCCTTTTCGTAGGCATAGGCGGTACTGCGCTCGGGGTGGAGCTCGGCAACGCTATTCACCCGAATTCTACCGCGATCGTAGTAGAGGGCCTTATTGGTGCCGAGTTCGACAAATCGGGCCCATTTGCCATTTTCCATGCGGATCTCCCGGAGCCAGCGCAGTGCATCGGGAATAGGTTCCAGTAAAGTGCCATCCCCCAGGGCCAGGTAGAGGTCGATTAAGGTGTTGATATTCCGGATAGTGACGGTCGGGCAAACAGAAGGGGGCTCAAACGTGCGCGCCCAGGCAGGCTGCAGGTATTCGTTGTATTGCTGGGCCCAACCGGGTTGGGGTGGGGGAAGTTGGGAAATATGCAAGAACCGCGCTGCCTTGCGCAGACTCTTTTCGAGTTCCGGGTTGTTCGGGTAAAACTGATGGGCCTCAATCATGACCCGAATGCAGTCATTGATGCCGGCATCGTTGAAGGTTGCATAATCATGGTAATTGCCCTGGGTTGGATAAAGGTGAGGCCACCCGCCATTGCTTAGTTGGGTGGTCATCATCATTGTCAATGCCTTATCGATGGCAGCCGTAAGATGAGGATCGTCGATTTCCTGGTCCAGCGCCATCAAAAAACTGATAGCCGACTGGCTTTGGTTATCATCGAAACTGACGGTTTCGCTGTTCAGGTTGGCGAAGTCGATCGTATGGTCCCAGCCGCCATATTTATTTTGTCCGAGAATCAGGGCGTAGGCGGCATCTTTAGCAGCAATCAGGGCTTGCGTATCACCTGTTGCCTGGTAAATCCGTAGCAATGACATTCCGACAGCTGGTGTACCGGGGGGCTGTACCTCGATCGTCTCGGCATCTTTAAGTCCCTCTCCCCAACGCAGCGACAAATCCGGTGTTACCTGGTATACATACCCGCCATGGGTGCTTGTTGTGCGGAAAAAGGCGACTCCCTTCCGGAGGGCAGCTTCGACCTGGGGCGTTAAATCGGACGATTGCGACAACAGCTCAACAGGAAGGAGTCCAACAACGAGGCAAAAGGTGGCTAATAAATTTCGGTTCATCCGGTTAGGTTTTTCAATGCTATCATTTACCCATCACGAAGTGATCAGGTATAACAATAACAGCTTTCACATCTACCATTGGGGCTACTTTAGCTTGTTGAGCCAATCCGGATATTTGCTGAAAAGCTTAGCGGGCGTATCGGTATACCAGCCATAGCCATTGCGGCGTTCATACCCGATCTCGGCTACCGAGTCTTTTTTTATACCATCGCGGTCACAAAAGAAGGGCTTCTCCGTTGCTAAATCATAAAAGCGGGCCCATAGCGGCGGAGCATTAGGGTCGGCTACAACCACCAGGTCCTTTTTACCATCTGCCCCTACTTTCCGTACTAATTTAATCCCTTCTAATTTATGGCTGTCAAACCACTGCACTGCGCCGGTTACGGACGCAATGATCGCGGGGGAAGGATTTTTTATTTTCATTAACAACAAAACAATATTCACCGATTCCGATCCACTAAAAGATTCGAGTTCATACTTGCGGGCCTTTGCCGGGGCAAGGGTTACGGCATCATGCTGTGCGCACCATACCGTGGGATGCCCATCAACGATGATTTGCGTTTTTAGGATACATTGAACTCCCTGCTCAAAGGCTTTTTTGGCCCTGGCTAGTGTGGTGCTATCGATTTGCAGGGCCGCGAAAGTTTTATCACCAGTATACAGGTCTTCCAGGAATGCCATGATATTTACCATGGCGTTGTCATTGTAAGTGATATGTGCAGAATAAGCTACGCTTTGCCCTGTTCTAACCGGGAAAAACTGGGGCCAGCCTCCATTTTCATATTGGGCCATCAGAATGTAGTCGACACCCAGCATAAAGGCTTGCCGGTAGCGGTCGTCGGGAGCATTGCTGTAGACTTTAGCCAGAAATGTTAATTCGGTGATAGTTGCCCCATTATCGAAGGTTGCTCCTACTTTATCTTTCTCTTCGAGAAACTGGGCTTTTTCGGTGTCGGAAAGTTGGTGATGATAGGGTTTGTTTTTGGCCCAGCCCCCGATCTCTTTTTGCGCCATCAGCACATTCTCTGCTACTGCTTTGGCCTCTGTTGATCCATACCATTGGTCGGGCATTTGGGTAGCCACCTCTTTCCAGTTCATTTCCAGATAATTTGTTGGCGTTCCCTGTTCCGCAGTTTGTGCGGAGACACGAGTAGTAACCAGGAAGCCCAGGAGCGGAATGAACTTAACCCAATGCATAATTCCCTTTTTTGATCCATAGGCAATTTGGCCTCATTTGGGGAGACTGAGCACGCCTAAATTAACGGGAACTATTCTTTTTTTGAAGTGGGGAGCTGGTTGGGTCATTCCCAAGGCCAGTAAGCCGTTACCACTGACTGGTGTCTTGTTTCTAATTTCCCCTTCGCCTGCCGAAACTTTAGTGCAGGCGGGTCGCCCGCCGAAGCCCGCCATAGGCGGACAAGCTTAGCGTAGGCAGGTCGCTTCACTCTTCACTCTTCACTCTTCACTCGGTCTTGTCCTAAAACTCATACATCAAGCCGGCAATCACGGCCGTCATAAAACAGGCGATGGTGCCTCCAATCAGGGCCTTCAGGCCTAATTCGGTAAGCGACTGCCGTTGGCCGGGGGCCAGTGAGCCAATGCCCCCAATCTGGATGCCAATGGATGCGAAGTTGGAAAAGCCACACAGGGCATAGGTGGTAATCAGCACGGATTTAGGATCCATCGGGATGCCGGCACTGCGAATGGCCTGCAGGTCGGAGTAGGCGACAAATTCGTTGATGACCGTCTTTTGGCCTAAGAGCTGTCCAACGACAAGGATATCAGCGTTGGGTGTACCCAGTAACCAGGCTACTGGGGAGAATATAAGGCCAAGGAGATAAGTGAAGGTCAGCCCTTCGAACCGCCCGCCCGTGGAGGCTTTGATTTTTTCATTGAGGTTAAACCACTCTCCGGGGAACGAGAGCATCATTTGGTTGAGCATATAAACGAGGGCCGTAAACACCAGCAGCATAGCGCCTACATTGATGGCCAGCTTTAGGCCGTCCGTAGTGCCCCGGGCAATAGCGTCGAGCAGGTTGGAACCAGTGTCTTCGCTCATTTTCATCTGGGTCTCAATGTCTTTTTCCTGGGTTTCGGGTACCAGTAATTTAGCAGCTACAATAGCCGCCGGGGCCGAGATGATGGACGCCGTAAGCAAGTGTTTGGCGAAGTATAGTTGCTGCTCGGGATCGGTGCCGCCCAGGAAACCAATATAGGCGGCAAAAACACCACCGGCAATGGTGGCCATCCCGCCGGTCATCAGACACATTAATTCGGAGCGGGAGAAATTCTCCAGGTAAGGCCGTACAATCAGTGGAGCCTCGGTTTGGCCAATAAAAATATTAGCGGCAGCAGCCAGGCTTTCCGCGCCGGAAAGATGCATCGTGCGGGTCATGAGCCAGGCAAAGCCATAGATAATCTTCTGCAGGATGCCAAAATAATAAAGCACCGCGGCCAGGGCTGAGAAAAAAACAATGGTTGGAAGCACCTGAAAGGCAAAAATATACCCAAAGGTAGAAGTATCCGTTACCAGTCCACTGAACAGAAAAGCTGCTCCCTGCTCGGAAAATTTAAGCACCTGCTGAAAGAATTTCGCTGCGCCGTCAAAAATGTAACTTACCCCGGGAACTTTTAAAATCATGATTGCCAGGATCAGCTGCATGGCAATACCCACGCCAATGGTGCGCCAGTTGATCGCTTTGCGGTTGCTACTCAGTAAATAACAAACGCCGGTAAGAACAGCCATGCCCAATACGGCACGTAGAATAGTCATCAGTATACTCATAGCGGGTGTCCGATTTTCAGTGACGCCACCAAAGCTAATAAATTCTTCTGTTTGCGATGAACATTTACTCGCCTAAGGAATAATCTGGGGCCAAAATAGGATTTAGCGGGGAGGGAGTAGCTGCTTCTTCCTGCGGTTGTGTATTTTTGCGCAAAAGGACCACTCATGAAACCTTTGGTGATCGGGATAACCGGCGGTAGCGGATCAGGTAAGACCACGTTTATCCGGCAATTGCGGGAAGCTTTTCCACCCGACCAGGTGTGCATCATCTCGCAGGATGATTATTACAAACCCAGGGAGGTGCAGTCTTGTGATGATCGGGGGGTGGTTAATTTTGACCTGCCCCGATCAATTGATAAAAAATCGTTTTACGAGGATCTGCGGGCCCTGGTGCGGGGGGAGATTGTAGAACGCATAGAATATACCTTTAATAACAGCTCCAAAGAGGCTGCCCGCCTCATCTTTCATCCGGCTCCGGTAATCATCGTAGAAGGGCTATTCGTCCTGCACTTCAAAAAAATCCGCCACGCACTGGACCTGAGTATTTTCGTACATGCGAAAGAAAATCTCAAAGTTATCCGCCGGATCAAGCGCGATCAGGTAGAGCGCAACTACCCGATTGAGGATGTCCTGTACCGCTATGAGAATCACGTGTTACCGGCCTTTGAAAAGTACATCAAGCCCTACATGGAAGAGGTGGACGTGGTGATCAACAACAACCACCATTTTGATCAGGCTTTACTGATGCTGCAGGGATTTGTACACCATTATCTACGAGAAAATCCGGCTCAGTAATTCCTATTTCTTGGCTTCCTTATCTTTTTGCAGGGCTACTATTTCATCCATAACTTTTTCAGCTTCCGCTGTCTTAGCCGCATAAGCTTTGATATCACCCTTACGCTGCAGTTGCATTGCTTCTTCGAGGAGTTGCTCGTACTGTTGCTCCAGTTTCTTTATAGGGTCTTTTTTGAATAAGCCGAACATGGGTATTTGCTTTTGAATACTGGTGAATGATAACAGTATAACTATCGGAAAGGAGAAAGGTTGCGCAGTCCTTAGTGAAGAGTGAGCAGTGAGCAGACAAAACCCCTCATTGCGTCTTAATTGCGGCTTTGTGACTTTGTGAGGTATTTTGGGTTAGCATGAAGTGAGAGAAGAAATCCTAACCTCCGCAGATACTTCGGCGGTCAAGTCACGCTCAACACACTCAGATAATCTCCTCAAATTCATCCGCGATATCTGGCTGTGGTAGCTTGCGGCTGATGGCCCGCGTACGCACGTTATGCATGGTTTGAATTCCCTGCAGGACTTCCTGGCAGAATGTATCATCCACGAGTGCCTGGATATCGGCCAGGGTTTCCATGCCTTCGCCCTGCCGGAATTTATAGATTTGTTCGTACAAACCGGATTCGAATTTTACCGATAAACGGTTATCCATTTTGAAGACGGTGATCTTGAGTGAGGGGTGCTCGATATAGCCGATAATACGCATGACAAGGTTATTTGTTGGATTGCTGAATATGGTCGCTAAGGAGCTGGTAGATCGTCTGTAGCTCGGGGTAGGCCGATAGCTGGGCTATATGCCGCTGGAGGGTAGCCTGATCGCCGCGCCGCGCCGGACCTGTCTGTGCCGTTTCCGGCAGTTGCTCCTGCACTTTGGCGGCCGTTTCCCGGATAAGGGGGCGGATCAGTGAAAAGGGCAGCTCCTGCTCAGCCAGTAGCTCTGCGGCAATTTGAAATAAGTGATTACTAAAGTTATTGGCAAAAACAGCCGCCAGATGACAACGCGCCCGTTGTTCGTCGTTCAGGTGGTGTACTTCGGCGCTCATTTGCCGGGCCAGCTGGGCCAAGAGTGCCAGGTCATCCGGATTTCCGGCATCATAACACAGCGGCACTTCGATGAAAAAATCCAGATGCCGGTTCCGGGAAAGGGTCTGCAGGGGGTAAAAAACAGCTGCCCGGGGGAAAAGATCAGCCAGTAAACCGCAGGGGGTAGCCCCGGAAGTATGGATTACCAGACTATCTTTAGGTAATCGCTTAGCCAGAGCTTCGCCTACGGGGCGGATTGCATCATCACTGACGGCCAGTAGGTAGGCATCGGCGTTTTGTTTGAGCGCATCCCATTGACTAATGGGCGTCGCATGCAGCAAATCGCCGAGGTCTCTTGCCCGCTCCAAACGCCGGCTATACACCTGGGAAATCACGATCCCACAAGCTCGTAACCGCTGCCCCAGATGCAAGGCAACATTCCCCGCACCAATCAGGGCAATGGTCATGCCGGGCGTTTTTGGCTCATGCGATAGCCCATACTAACCGCCATGCCCAGCATCATCATAATTGAGCCCAACCAGAAAAAGTTAATTCCGGGGAACTCAATAGCCTCCAGGACAATGTAGTCCGAACGTAGCGAATCCGTTGCCACATCAATGGGAATGGCAGCCTCCCGCGGAGCAGCCATTGCCAGCAGTAGTTTTGCCTGTTCGGTTTTGGGATCCAGTACCGGGAAACGGACGTGAATGCCGAGCTCTTCAATTTCTGATTTGATATTCAGAGGCTGGCCCTGGCGGATGAGGAAAATGGGCTCTACGGGATACTGGCTGCCATCAGGCGTCTGTACCAGCATACTGGCGCCTACGGCCAGATCACCCTCCTCCGGTATGTAGTTGGAATGTTGCGGGTTGCGGTTGAAGCCCTGGAAGGTAATTGTATTGCCACCGAAGGTCGTTTGCTGCCCCGGAGCCAGGTTAAATTCCTGGTAATTCAATTCCTCTTCCATAGTGAACACCCGCTCGAATACCTCCTCATTGAGGCGGACGCGGGTACTAAGCTCATTAATCTGCACCGGATAGCTGTAAAGCAACTGGCCACGCAGGGCAACCATCGGCTCAACCGTATAGGTGCTGTCCTCATCATCGCGATGTACCCGGATACGAGCCCCAACAGCCAGGTCGCCTGCTTCCGGATGGTAGTCGGGGTGAGTAGGGTTGCGGATGATTTCTTCCAGGGTCAGCGAATAGGTTTTGACCAGACTGGTATCCTGGTCGCGCAACTCAACGGTATCGAGGAAGGTTTCCGTAGAATAAGGCAGCACTTCATGCACCTTGTAATTCAGACTGTCTTCCCGTTGCTGACGCATTTCCATATCGATTTCTACCTGGGGCAGAGAGGCAATATGGGTGAAAATATCCTTCTTCAAATAATGCTTCGTTGAGGGGTTTGACGCCGCTATTTTAGTGAAGGACTTATCGTATAACACGTTTGGGTGCAGGTCGAACTCTTCCAGGATTTTTCCCTCGGCATCTTTGCGTTTGAAGTTCACCGTATAGGTACGCGTATACACGTCGAGGGTGTCGTCGGTATAGGTGACTTCATACCCACTCATGATCATGGGGTTATCCTTGAAAAGCAGGATATTGCGGCGCAGGCTTTCGTCGTCGGCACCTTCAATCAGCCCCTCCATGATGAACGGATTATTGGAGATAACCCGCTGGTTGAGTCCGGAAGCCATAATGCCGACAATCATAATGCCAAAACCCATGTGGCTCATGACAGACCCGCCGGCCTTGAGATTGCCACGCAGGAAACTGACCAGGTAATCGAGGTTGGTGATGACGGTGAAAATTCCGGCGAAAAGTAATGTCCAATACTGCCAGGCCTTGGCTTCAATCCATTGGGTAGTCAGGAAGGTAAGAATCATAGCTACTGCTGCGGCGCCACCCAGGTGCGCTGCGAACCGCCCTCTGTTTTTTGCCCAGTTTACTTCCCGGAAGCGCAGATACTGGCCCATACCGGAAAGCAGGCCGATAAAGACGCCAATCCAGAGTTGATATTTGTTGTAATGGGGAATAGGATCTGCGATTACCCGCCCCTGGAAGGTGGGGTCGAAGAACTGCATGATTTTATTATACACCGGCAGGGAGGTCGATCCGGTAATCAGGATTGCCGAGAAAAACAATACCAGGGAGCCGATGAACATCCAGAATTCTTTGGAAGAAGTGGCTTCCTCTTTGGCCGGTGCCGGAATGCCCTTATACCGGGCGCCCAGCAGGATACCACCCATGAGCAGGAAAATGGCAATAAAAGCCACCAACTGCCACTCCAGCCCCATTTCTGTAAAGGCGTGAACGGAGGTTTCGCCCAGCACCCCGCTGCGGGTGAGGAACGTCGAATACACCACCAGGACAAACGAAAGGATATAAAACAGGTAGGTACTGCGAATGGAGTGCCCGGTGCTGCGGGCCACCAAATTGGTGTGAATACCGCCAATCAGGACCAACCAGGGAACCAGTGACATATTTTCCACGGGATCCCAGGCCCAGTATCCTCCGAAGCTGAGGGCCTCGTAAGCCCAGGCACCTCCCATCAGGATGCCGGTTCCGAGGATAGCACCACTGAAAAGAGCCCAGGAAAGCGCTGGCCGCAGCCAGTCTTCATGTCGGCGCATCCATAAACCAGCAATCGCAAAAGCGAAGGGAATGGTAGTAGAGGCAAAACCCAGGAAAAGGGTAGGGGGGTGGATGGTCATCCAGTAGTTTTGCAACAGTGGGTTCAGCCCGTTACCTTTGATGAGTTTGACGTATTCCGCGTTCGCAAAAATTGGGGCAGCCATCGTTTCGCGCAACATCATCAAGGGGCTGCTACCCAGTTTGAAGGCACCTTCGCCGCCGCCAAAGTAGATACCTACAATCATCGAACTGATTACTGCCTCTACCAGGGCGACTACGGCCAGGGTTGATGTTTCCCAGCTACGGCCAAACCGTAAGAGTACAAACCCCAGGATAACGTGCCAGAACATCCAGAGGAGGAAACTTCCTTCCTGGCCTTCCCAAAAGGCCGCAAAAATGTATTTAAAGGGTAATTCTTCGGATACGTGCGCCCAAACATACTGGTATTCGAAGAACCGATTGATCATGATATAAAAAATCACCCCAATAGCCGTAAATACGGCGGCCCCATGGGTGATAAATGCACCTCGCCCCAAGGAGCGCCAGCCGGTATATTCCGTAGGGGTTTCTCGCCGTTGCGTCGCTTTAAAATAGGCAAACGCAGCCAGCAGGGCTGCTACAAAAGCGGTTAAAATGGCGAAATGGCCGATGCGCCCTGGCCATAAATGCTCTCCTACGTACTGAATCTCCTCCATGGTCCTGATATGGTAAAAATGGTAAGGGCTGCCAACCACACGAGTGGCAGGAAATGGTCAAGTAAGTTCGCAACAGGCTTATCCGGCCTGTGCGCTTTTTTCACTTTTAATGTAAATCTCCTCGTCTTTGTATTTCGAAGGGCATTTCATCAGCAGGTCGGTGGCGATAAACTGGTCACCTTCCATCTTGCCGGTAACGACAATCTGCTCGGAAAGTTCAAAGTCTTGCGGCTTAGCTGCCAGTAACACCACCTGGCGTTCTTCGCCATCAGCATCCCGGATAAAGAAGCTGAAATAGTTGGGGTCTTTTTCCGGATTGTACACCATCTCCTTGTCTTTCGCCAGCTGCCCGGCGATTTTCACCTTCTGGTCAAGGGTGCTGGCTTGCTGAAAAGTGGCATAGGTACTCATGTCACCAGCTGCATTCACCAGTAGGGCGATGGCTACGACAATCATGGCAATGGCAACGAAATGGATCTTCTTCATGTTGGGCGTTTTAGTAAATAACGCAAAATACGGGGTTCCGGTCGGTAATATGGAGTTTAAGTCAGTCAAATTGTTGTCATATAAAAAGGTCGGTCCCTGAAAATGTCCTTTAGGAATTAGGAAGTCCTTATTTTATAGGCCTAAAACCAACTAGTATGACACGTTGCCGGCTGTTTTTCGTTGCACTTTTTGCTGTCTTAGTCAACGTTTTTCCTGCTCTGGGCCAATTGGTAACGCCTGCGGCGAGCCCGCGGACACAACTTTCCCAGGATATTGGCTTTACCACCATCACGCTTCAATACAGCCGGCCGGCTGTAAATGGTCGCAAAATATTCGGTGAGTTGCAACCCTACGGGGTGCTATGGCGCCTGGGAGCCAATGAATCATCCAAGATTCGCTTTTCCCGGCCAGTCAAGATCGCTGACCGCGAGGTGCCAGCAGGGACCTATGCCCTCTACGCCATTCCCGGAGCCACCCAGTGGACCTGGATCCTGAATCGCGATACCTCCTTGTGGGGGGAACGGGGATACCGCCAGGAGGCCGACCTGCTCAGGACCACGGTTTCCCCAGAGGTTATCCCGAACCGGGTTGAGCGCATGGAGCTCCATTTCGAGGATATGAATTTTCATGGCGGCGATCTGGTACTGGACTGGGAGAATACCCGGGTTCGCCTGCCCATCCGGGTGGATACCGATGCCGAAGTGGAGGCCCGCATTAAAGCTACCCTGGCCGCTAAGCCTACGGGTACGGATTATTACAATGCTGCGCGCTATTACCTCGATAATGGCCGGGATTTAAAGCAGGCCCGTCAGTGGATGGAACAACGCGTAGCGCTGGAAGGTGAACAGTTTGGCATCCTCCGCTACAAAGCCCTGCTGGAATATCAATTAGGCGACACGCTGCAAGCCCGCCAGACCATGCTGCGCTCCCTGGAATTGGCGCAACAGGCAGGCAATGAGCATTATGTACGCATGAACCAACGTAGCCTGCAAGACTGGACCTGGCAACCTGCCGGACTGGCCGGAGCGGAAATCATTCGCCGCAGCATTGCTTACCACGATCCGGGGAATCAGTGGGCGCAGGGAAAATTTCAACTGGCCTTGTATGAAAGCCGACCGGGAGGAACGGGGCGCTTTACGGAGCTTTATCTGGATAATGGCCAGGGGCGCTTTGAACTTCGGCAGCAACGGGAAACTAATTTCTTTCTCCGGATAGTCAGTGCGGATACCTGCCAAAGCTGGCTCAATGGCCGGAATGATTTGAGTCCTGCGGAACAACAGCGGCAGCGGATGGATTGTGCCGGTACCCAGTTTTTTCGCAACTACTACGCCTATCTTTGGGGGCTGCCCATGAAACTTACGGATTCGGGTACACAAATTGATCCTCAGGCTAAACGAAGGAACTTCTTTGGGGAGGATTTGCTGGAAGTGCGGGTCACCTATTCGCCGGAAGTAGGCAAGGATGTCTGGTATTTCTATTTCAACCCTCAAACGTTTGCCTTGCGAGGGTACCGGTTTTATCATGATGAAGCCAAAAATGACGGGGAGTATATCTTACTGCAGGGGGAATTATCGAACCAGGGGTTGAAAATTCCCGCCCGTCGCCAGTGGTATACCCATCAGGGCCGGGAATTCCTGGGCGAAGATGTTTTGTTAGAAAATTGGCTGGGCTGGCCCAAAAACCACTAAGTCAAGATCGCTTTCGAAAGCTATTTTTAACTACCTTTAAACAGTAAATGTCCAGCGCCCGGCAATCCCGCCGGGTGTTCGAAAAAATCCCGAACCCATGCCTTTTTATCAGTATTTGACCAACCAACTTCCCGACGGCGAACGCATTATTGAACGCTTGCTGGAATTGCGCAAACAATTGAAAGCTAATGTTCCCCAGCGAACGCTGGAGGATACCCTGTTGTTGGCTACCTGGAATATCCGGGAATTTGACGGCCCTAAGTACGGCCGCCGTATGGCCGAAGCCTACTACTATATTGCTGAAATTATTTCTCACTTCGACCTGGTGGCTGTTCAGGAGGTTAATAAGGATCTGGATGCTCTCAACCAGGTCATCCGTATTCTGGGTTCGCACTGGAAATATATCTTTACCGATGAAACGGCCGGCAGGGCAGGCAACATGGAGCGCCTGGCGATGCTCTATGATTCCCGGAAAATTACCTTCGGCGGCCTGGCCAGCGAAGTGGTGATTCCGCCCCGGACGGTCCGCACACCCGATGGCAAAACGGTTATCGAGCCCGCCCGCCAGCTCGCCCGCACGCCTTTTGCGGTAGGGTGGAAAAGTGGCTGGACGGATTTTGTACTCACCACCGTCCATATTTACTATGGCGAAGCCAAAGCTGAAGACCCCCTGCGGGTGCAGGAAATCAGTGAAATCGCCGAATTTCTGGCTAAACAATCCAAAAGTGTAGGGTCGTGGTCACATAACTATATCCTCCTGGGAGATTTCAATATTTTTGACCCGGAAGATGCTACCATGAAGGCGCTTAAGGATGCCAAATTTAATGTCCCGGAAGAACTCCAGAACCTGCCTTCCAATGTCGCCCGCAACAAATACTATGATCAAATAGCCTTCATGGTGCGCAACGATCGCTTTGAAACAACCGGGAAAGCAGGCGTTTTTGATTTCTATGAAACGGTTTTCCGGGAATCCGATGAGCAAATTTATGTACCCTATATGGGAGAGGGTTACCTCACTACTTCGGCGGGAAAACCCCGCACTAATCCGGGAAACTATTATCGCGACTGGCGTACGCACCAGATGAGTGACCACCTGCCTATGTGGGTAGAATTGCAAATCAACTTTTCCGATGCTTACCTGCAGCGCAAATTGAAAGAAAAGCAGGATGCCGCTTCCCGCGGTGCTTTGTGGACCTTCCGCGACCCGCTGTTGCCGTAGGGTAAGAGGGCCTGCATTCGGCTGGCGCCTGCATTTGGCGCTTTGCCTTGAACAATGCTAGCGGCACCAGCCCAGGCTGGAAAATCATCAATTTCTCAAATCACTTCGCACAATAGATACAACGATATATCGGGCTTTAAAGTATTCGCATCTCAAGCTCACCCAAGGGTATTTTCTATTTGCACTGTACTCCGATGAGCAAGTTTTTTGGGTGCCATCTCTTTTGTGAAGGTCTGAATCGAGCCGGAACCGTTAAATACGCTGTTGCAGCTCGTCGTCGGTTCCTGATCTAAGTAAAATCAACGTGTACCCGATTAATGTTAATAAATATCCCCAGATTAGCCTGTGGGGTACGGGAATTAAATGCCACAGGATAAGCGTTGCAAGAACAATACTAATCACCCCAACTTTTTCTTTTTTGAAATAATGTAAACTCAGGATAAGTAACCCCGTATTGAACACCTTGGCGCTTGACCCTATCTCAACAAAAGGTTTCCAAATGGAGGGAACTTGAGAAATATGGTTAGTAAATTCCATCCGTGCTTCTTCGTTGGGAAAACTCCACCAAATAAAATCGAGTACACACATTCCAATAACACACGCAACCCCCAAAAGGGTAACAGGAATTCCCACCAAACTGTAAATGCTTTTCGGAGAAGATACTATTTGTGGAATTAGAAAAACCGAACCAACCCATAAAAACCAATGGGCATAATCAATCGGCTTCTGGTTATATACAAAATCATTGCCTTGAGCTAAAATAAGCTGACCAATAAGCATAAAAATTAGCCCAGTTAAGAAGAAAACCCTGTAAGTCATATTATCGCTGTTGTTCGCTTTTCTTCTTGATGATAAGCTTGTAGCCCTCCGGAATTTATGGAAGATTCCTATTCTTTTCTATACGCCTCACGGAGTGATTTGTACATTTTTAGCTTGTTATCCTGGGCCAAGGCTGGCTTGCCAAGCCCTGATTAAAGCTACTTATACCACCCAGATTGGCTGCGCCCTCCTAAACCTTTCCCTGTGGGGTATAGTTTCATCACAAAAGAAATTTTTGATAAAATTTTATTGGAAAAAACAGGTACTCACGGACATCGTAAACACCATAACAAAACCGTTTAGGAAATGCATTGTGCGGGCGTTAAAAGCCCATCAGGTGAAGTCGCCGAGCTGCGCCATCAGAGAACCTTGCTGAATGCATAGCTCGACTACTTCATTTTCCTTGGAGTAAAAACAGTTGTGCGTTGATACCGCTCACGCTTCTCACTGCTTAATTACCTTGAAGCTGGCGACCTTATCCCTGCTTATTAGGCGAAGGAAGTAGACGCCGGCGGGCACCTGTGCAACATCAAAAGTTTTTGAAAAAACAGCAGCAAACGGCTCCTCCTGCCTGAAGACCTCTTGCCCGTTCAGGTTGATCAGACTGACCGCAAGCTCGCCGTGGAGCGCTGTTTCCAGGTATAGATGTAGTTGATCGGTAAAAGGATTAGGGGAGAGAGTGACCTTCCCTAGTTCCGGGAAATCATTGGAGGAACTAACCACGGTGGTCTGCACCTGGTAGATCGTACCCTGGCCAATGGCCGCCATGTAGAGCTCACCCGCTGCGTCTTCGCCAAAGGCGACAATCTGGTTGTTGGTCCAGTCGAGTAGATTGGTATTGGCCCAGCCGCCCGCACCGTCAGGCGTAAGGGAGGAGATCAGGCCAGTGCAGAAGTCGGCATAAATATAGTGTCCCACCAGGTCAGGATGGCGGGTCCCACGGTAGACATAACCGCCAGTCACGGAGCGGCAACGCCCGTCGTTCATGTGCGCATATTGCCACACGGGGAATGTTAGTGAACTTTGGTCGGGGCAGGTCCCATTGAGGTTAAAGACCTGGTTGCCTTCGTAACAGCGCCAACCGTAATTTTCTCCACCTGGGCTGTCACCAGGCTGGAAGTTAATCTCTTCCACAACATTCTGACCGACATCGGCTATCCACATGTCGCCGGTTTCGCGGTCGAAGCTGAAGCGCCAGGGGTTGCGCAGGCCGATGGCCCAGATCTCGTCGGCTACAGTGCTACTATCGATGAAGGGGTTATTCGCGGGAATGTCGTAAGGAATATTGTCATCCGCTACATCTACGTCGATTCGTAGCATTTTGCCCAGCAGGTTCTGCGTAGCTTGTGATCGATCACCGGGATCGCCACCGGAACCTCCGTCGCCCAATCCGATATACAGGTAGCCGTCGGGGCCGAAGGCCAGGTCTCCGCCATTATGGTTGGAAAAAGGTTGTTCGATGGTGAGGAGAATCTTCTCGCTATTAGGATCAGCGATGTTGGGATTACCGGGGTTTCGGGAAAAACGGGATACTCGGGTATCCCCGTCATTGGCGGTATAGTTGACGAAAAAATAGCCGTTGTTTTCGTAATCGGGATGGAAAGCCAGTCCGAGCAAGCCACGCTCGGAGGCTTGGGAATTGACGCGGCTGTCAATATCCAGGAAGGCTTGGGGTGAAAGGCTGCCGTCGGCCCTCAGTATGCGAATTGTACCTCCTTTTTCGACGATAAACAGGCACCCATCGCCAGCGTGGGCGATGTCGACGGGTTGGTTAAAGCCGGAAGAAATGGGTTCGATTACCAGGCTAGGTTGTGCGCGTAAGCATAAAGGCAAAAAAAAGAGTATCGAGATTACATATTTCATTAGGAATAGATTCTTGGTGGCTGGTAAAAATAGTTCATTCGATCTTTACAGGGAGCGCTGAACGGCATTCATTTTGTATGCTAAGTGCCAGAAGTGCTTTTGGTAAGGGGTTATTTTTTGGAATAGATTTTGCTGAAAAACATATTCATTTTAGAGCGTGCAGCGGAATTTGGTAGCTTAGCAAAAGGCAGTCGGGTGTATCTGGTAGGTTAACCACAACTTGCAAGAGGCAGGTCCAAACATTTAGCGTTGGAAAACAGCTGGATAAGTTACCTTGGTGGGCAGCCGAAACTCATTTGACTGATAAATTCCTTTTAGGCAACCCATCGGAGGGTATGGCAAGCAAAGGAGATTTGGTGGAGGCCTGTTCAGGCTAACACTAATCTGACAGCACAAACCGATTTTAAACCCTGACTGTCAGATCAAGTCGTGGCTATTCCATTTCAAAATGTAATTTTTATTTCCTCTGCTCTAAATGCCCATTCCATGTGCTGGTTTAGGTCTTGGCGTATTAACAGGTTTAATTGTGCAACATGGTGTTGTGTATGCCGAAGATTATAAAGTGTTATTTCCAATATTGGATAATCCATATCTTCTGGTTCAGTCCCTTCCGTAAATCGTTCACTTAATTTTTCCTCTGTCAAAGAATCAATTAGCTTTTTGCACTTAATCCTAATGGTGCTGAGGTAATCGCCAATTTCTTGTTGGGTATACATTTTATCAGGGATTATACTTGTAGCGAAATGATTTGGGAAAATTCGTAAATTTTGGCATGGAACTACACTTGAGTACGGAAGAGGTAAAAGAATTGCAACGGATCCAGAAAAAGGATCGGTTTCATCGCCGTCGGTTTATCAAAGCGACGGTTCTTCTGATGCTCCACCGGGGTCTGTCCATGGAAGATATCCAAATGAGTCTTACGCTGGATGACAATAATAACGATGTAAAAGCCTTCCAGAAAAGGGCTAACGGTATATGAAATGCAAAGCTAAGCGGTGCTTACTGAAGAACAGAACAACGCTGTGTGACCACCCGACGAAAATCTGTATATAGATTCCATATTGGTGTGCCTATGTGGCAGGCTTTTGTACCATCTCTGGAATGCGGATCTGGCATCGGCTGGTGTTTACAAACAAACAAAGCGGTCCTGAGTAAAAGAAGAGGAACAACGTGCTTTTCTGGAAGAACATTGCCGGATTTACTCCAAGCGGGTAGCGGCGGAAATGCTGAGGTTTACTTTCAGATGGAGTACATCCGACGCATAACACCAAACAGGAAGAGGCTGATCCGCGGGACAGGACTGAAATTGATTGTATAGGTCGCAAGCGAGTCAACATTAATGGCGCAATTCGCGACTAAGCCAGAGCAATGGTCTACGACGCGATTGCATCATGCTCAGCCACAACGACTATGCGCAAGTTGTGTATAAACACGAAAGACGATCTATCTGGTGCGACAATGCAAAAACTGCTGCGCATGGTTGCAGAGTGGGGCGGCTGGTACACGCCTTGAATCGTCTTCCTGCCTGCTTATTCAATTTGAACTTCTGATGAGCGACTTTGGCGGTTAAAAAGAAGTAACCATTCTAACGACACCTATGCTGTTTCGTCAAGCCATCATCCATTTTTTGACAATGCAAGAATATAGAAGAATTGCGAAAGCTACTGACCTTTGAATCGACAGGGTAATTTTCTATTCATTTAGCCCAAACCACTTCGTGAGGTATAAATCACCAATGATGTCTTTGGGTATTCCTCCTTTTTCGTGAAAGGAAGCATGGGGTTAAAACTTGGAGGTATTGTTGTAGGTAATCCAGGAAAATCGTACTGTGAAAAGCGATATAATAAAATCTTTTATTGGCCATAAAATAATCAGCAGGACTACTCAAGATTACATTGATAAGCATATCAATGCTTGCTCCAAATTGATTCCACAAAATTTCTTTTATCGAATTATTCATTTCCAATCGGATAGGTTTTTCTTGTTCTTTGATGGCCACTTTGGTACATGCCAAGGATAGCGAAGCTTTCCCCATTTCAGGCACAATTAAAATTAGAGATTAACTATAAATTCCCCCTTTTTATTTCTGGGTGGAAGCCTTTCCCGGAGTGCACTCAAGCCGGCACGCGCAGGTGAAGGTATGCCCGTCAAATCATCTTTTCCCAAATAATCAGTCACCAGCTATCGGCTATCACCAACCTCCCTCAACACCTTCTCCTCAAATTGCCCAAAGCGGGCATCGAGTTCCTGGAATAGTTGTTTTTTGCTGTCCTCATCCTCCAGGAAGCTATACTGGATGCTGTTGTAGACCAACTTTTTAATGTCGGGGTAAGAAAACTCAGGATAATCCCGGGCCAGTCTGACGTACTGTTCGGTGAGATTCGTGCGCAGCACGCCGGCATCATCCGTACTGATTACAATGGGAACCCCGGCGCGATGGTATAGCAGCAGGGGGTGGTCACCCCCCGCAACACCCAGGATGAAATCATTACTGCTCAAATTGATTTCCACAGCTACCTGGCGTTGTTTCATCAGGCTCAAAAGCCCATAAGGATCCTGTTCGTAGGCCAGGTCAACGCCATGGCCGATACGGTTGGCACCAGCTACTTCGATGGCCGAGCGAATATGCCAGCGGAGGTTTTCCGGACTAGTAATGCCCAGTCGTAACTCGCCGGCATGCATGGCATACCGTACGCCGGGGAAGCGCTTGCGACAAAACTGGTACATCTGCATGTGTAGCCAGTAATCGCGCAGGGCCACCGGGTCGTGCTCCGGAGCGACGATATTGACCCCATCAATCAGCGGGCTGGCGGTTGCCGAAGCAAAGGAAACAACCAGCGCGGCGAATACATCGGTCGGCGGAACGACCCGGATTACATAATTTTGATAGCGGAGCTTAAACCCCGGTTCGTCAAGCCCCAGTTCCTGGTGTTGCTGTGCCAATTGGGTGTTGAAGGATTCTACACAGGCCTGGTAGCCATTGCGCTGGATCTGACTGAAAATGAGGGTTAGCAAGCGAGTCTAACCCGCGCGTGTCCTGCCGGCGTTGGAGGAGCCAGAGCTGATCATTCCAGGCCGGGTTTGCACCATTGAGGGCCACGGAACAAGAGATCCGCTGATACATCGTTTCGATATACTGCACATTCTCTTCCAGGGCCCGGGTTTTGATTTCCAATAATCCACGCACAGTTGCCACATCCGAAGCGGCATCAAAGCGAGGGAAGGTGTTGAAGAAGTCATCATAACTGGCACCTTCGCTGGGAAAAAAGTCGAGCGCCGACCAGTAGCGCAACAGCCGCCGCCGCACCTCGTAGCTTCCCAGCTGTTTTTCCCAATCAGTTAGTTTTATCCAGTCGCGGCGCTTGCTTCCTGCCGGTGGGGTAGGAACAACAGCGAGGGTTCCCGGGTTAACCCAGAACCCATTTTTTTCAGCAGCATCCAGGTAGGTTTCCGGATAAACAGAACCCGAGAAATGATGGTGGAGGTCCCCCCCCTTCGGCATTTGGGCAAAAAAAGCGGTCAGGGCAGCCGGATAGCTGCGGATACTGTCAAGGTATTCAGCAACTTTGCTAACGCGCAGTTCAGGAGTCGTTTGGCACCGGCCAAAGACCATCCAACCCAGCGTTAAACAGCAACTAAAAAAGATTTTCATCAGTGTTAGGGTTAAGGCAGGTTCATGATTCTCAGAATACAATCCGCTATTCAGGTAAAGATGCTAAAAAGCCCCCTTATCGGAAAGCACCCTTCCAAAAGATTTTCCCGAAAAAGGAATCGCATATAAAACAAGGGAATCCGGTGAGATTCACTATTTTTGGACGAGGTCAAACATTTCCCTACATGAATAAAATGATAGTCCGCCTGCAAGGGGCGGCCATTTACCAGGAGGATTCCTTGATTTTGCAGGAAGTACAACTGCGCATTAATGAAGGGGAGTTTACCTATCTGATCGGTAAAACGGGTAGTGGTAAAAGCAGCTTGCTGAAGACCATCTATGCGGCACTTCCCCTGCGCGAAGGGAAAGGTGAAGTGGCAGGTTATGATTTGCGCAAGCTTAACCGCCGGACAATACCCTTGCTGCGCCGCAAGCTGGGCATCGTTTTCCAGGATTTTAACCTACTGACAGATCGCAGTGTACTGGCTAACCTCCAATTCGTGCTGCGGGCTACCGGCTGGAAGGATGCTGCCAAGCGCCAGGAACGCATCGCCGAGGTACTGCAGCAAGTTGGCCTCGCCGGGCAGGAAAACAAACTGCCGCACCAGCTTTCAGGGGGTGAACAACAGCGGGTGGTCATCGCCCGGGCCCTGCTCAATAGCCCGGCATTAATCCTGGCCGACGAACCTACCGGTAACCTCGACCCCGAAACATCTGATGACATCCTGCTCTTGTTGCGGGAGGTTTCTAAGCGCAATAACGCCGCCGTGCTGTTTGCTACCCACGACTACCGCATCCTGGAGAATTTTCCGGCACGGATTATCCGCTGTGTCAATGGGCGTATCCACGATGACCAGGAACTGGAAGTAGGCAATTCTTGACCAAAAAACAGGTACATATGATTCGCAACTATCTCTACACAACACTCTTACTCTTTCTGGTTTCGGGCATTTTTGCTCAGGGAAAACTTAGCCCTGATGCCCAGTATATCCGGAAAAACTACACCAAAACGGAAACCTACATCACCATGCGTGATGGGGTGAAGTTATTTACCTCCATCTATGCTCCCAAGAGCAAAAAGGAGAAGTTTCCCATGATTATGACCCGAACGCCTTACAGCGTCGCTCCTTATGGGCCGGATAATTACCCGGCGCGGTTGGAGTTGTACATGGATCTGGTTCGGGAAGGCTATATCTTCGTTTTTCAGGATGTGCGCGGCCGCTATATGAGCGAGGGGAATTTCATGGATATTCGGCCTCACAACCCCAATAAAAAGGGGGCTCAGGATATTGACGAAAGTTCCGATTCCTACGACACGATCGACTGGCTGGTGAAAAACGTACCCAATAACAATGGCCGCGTCGGGGTTTATGGGATTTCTTACCCTGGCTTTTATTCTACGATGACCTTGCCGGACGCTCACCCTGCCCTGAAGGCTGTTTCGCCACAGGCGCCCGTTACCGATTGGTTTATCGGCGATGATTTCCACCATGGAGGGGCTTTGTTTCTACTGGACGGATTCCGGTTTATGTCGGGGTTTGGTCGGCCGCGCCCGAAGCCTACGACCGAGAATGCTGCGGGCTTTACCTTTCCTAACCAGGATAATTACCAGTTCTTCCTGGACCTCGGTCCGGTTCGCAATGTGAAAGCCAAGTATTTTGCCGACTCTATCCATTTTTGGAACCTGATGATGGAGCATCCCAATTATGATGCTTTTTGGCAGGCTCGTAACCCCCGTCCCCATTTGCACGATATCAAGCCCGCCGTGATGACGGTCGGTGGCTGGTTTGATGCCGAAGATTGCTTTGGGGCACTGCGAACTTATGAAGCTATTGAAAAGCAAAACCCTGCCAGTACTTCCAACCGGCTGGTGATGGGCCCATGGTATCATGGTCAATGGGCCCGTGATGAAGGCAGCCAAATGGGGAATGTACATTGGTTTGCGCCTACGGGTGATTACTACCAGCGGGAAATGGAGCTGAAGTTTTTCAACTTCTACCTCAAGGACAAGGGGACCATGGATCTACCGGAAGCCTCCATTTTTGTCACCGGTAGCAATACCTGGAAAGGTTTCGATGCCTGGCCTCCCCGGCAGGCTACGGATATGTCGCTGTATTTTCAACCCCAGGGTGGGTTGAGTTGGTCGGCACCAAAGGTGGCTTCCAGCTTCGATGAATATATCTCGGACCCCAACCGCCCGGTTCCGTATACGGAGGATGTTCATCTGGGGCGTACGCGCGAATATATGACTGATGACCAGCGGTTTGCTTCCCGCCGGCCCGATGTGATGGTCTATGCAACAGAGGTACTTACCGAAGATGTTACCCTGGCAGGCCCGGTGGATGCTGCTTTGTTTGTCAGCACCACGGGTACTGATGCCGACTATGTCGTCAAACTCATCGATGTCTTTCCAGACGATCTGCGCGATTACCCTGGCAACGCCAAAGAAGTTCCGATGGCTGGCTACCAGATGCTGGTACGCGGAGAGATCCTGCGGGGGCGTTTCCGCAATTCCTTTGAACACCCGGAGCCCTTTATTCCCAACCAGGTAACCGAAGTGAGTGTTCAGCTGCCTGATGTGGCACATACCTTTAAAAAAGGCCACCGCATAATGATCCAGGTGCAAAACTCGTGGTTTCCCCTGGCCGACCGTAATCCTCAAAAATTTGTGGATATCTACCACTGCGGCCCTGAAGATTTTCAGCAGGCTACCCACCGGATTTTTCACGATTCTTTCCGGCCTTCACAGGTACGGGTGAAGGTGTTGAAATAGGAAATGAGAAATGAGAAATGAGAAATGGGAAAACATTTCTCATTTCTCATTTCTCATTTCTTTTCACCTAATACCTATCCATCCTTTAATTTCCCAGTTGACAGAACACTTGACAGCCTGTTCATCGGCGAGGCTTTTCAACGAAGTTCAGAATTAAAGTTGCCTCTTGCAGCCAAGTAATGGAATTTTGAACAAGCTCTTAATTAGCCGCGCTTACGGTTACTTCGTAAACAACCGGATATAATCGATGCTCAAATAATTCGGCCAGTGGGTGTCGCCCTCCGGGGATTCCCTCCGCGTGCCGTTATTGAGTACGATGTACATGTTCTGAGAGGGCCAGTCCGGTATACCTGCTGAGGACAACCTGCGCACCTCTTTTCCATCAATATACCAGACGGCATAGGAGGAGGTCCAGGCAAACCCGTAGATATGCCATGCCTCGCAATCGTATTTTGCATCAAAACCGGTGATAAAATAGCTCTTCCATTGCTGGTCGGGCCAGGATGTGTGGCATAAATGCATCCCCATTTGATCAAAGCCCAGATCATTCCGGTAGCCAAAGTATTCAAACAAGTCCCACTCCGGGCACCAGCTCAGGTCTTCCGGGATCAGCCAGATGGCCGGCCATACTTTGGCTCCACTGGGAAATTGCGCTTTAACTTCCAGATAACCTTCCCTGAAAAAGACTTTGTGCATGGACATGACCCAGGCGGAACTGTATTGAAATGTTCCCTCCGGACTACTCCCCTGGATGCGCTCTTTTTGATTGCGCAATATTAATCGTCCATTTTCTATGTATGCATTCTCTGCGGTAAAATAGGCATCGTATTGATTATTCAGCAGGTATTGCCCAGCTGCTCCGGGCACCAGATCTCCGGAAACGGGATCTTTTAAGCCCACCGTCCAGTATTTTTCATTCAGGGTTTCAAATGAATCTTCCCATTGCAGCTTGAACCCCTCCCTGGTAACCACTCCAGGAGTTAAGGATTCTTTTCCATTTTTCCCGGATTCCATGATTTTACATCCACACACCAGAGAGAGCCCAACGAATGGAATCAACATTTTTCTTATACCCCAAAGGCACATTGGCTGTATATTTTTTAAACGACTCCAAGGCTTGTCGTGTCCAGGCAATTTCTTAATATACAAAGACATACTTACTTACATATTGTCAAAGATGTCGACAAAAGGAGACCGCCAGTAGTAAGGTACAACAAACATTTCAAGCTGGAGGGAGTCCGTCAACGATGGGAAGTAAAAGAAAATCGATCTGGGAATGCTATCAACATCCCAAATCCACTCAGCGTAAGGAATTTGCCTATATTTAAATATCAAACTCTTGTTTATGAAGTTTTTCTTGTCTTGTTGTTTCTTAAGCATTACCGCCCTGCTTTCAGCTCAGCGACCTGAATTGATTGCCCGGCAGGATGGGCATAATTCGGAAGTATATCATGTGCGCTTTTCCCCGAATGGCAAGAAAGCATTAAGCGCCGGCCGGGAGAATAGAATTATTCTTTGGGATCTGGCGGCCGGTAAGTTTGTGCGCGCTATTTCAACGGAATCCCCGACCGTGTTATTGAGTTATTCAGCCGATGGACAGCAGGCCATTGCTTTGTTGGAAGACGGCACTCTCAATTCCTGGAGTTTGGCTACTGGTGAACGTCGATGGCAGCTTTCAATAGCGACAACACCATTGATAGCGGCGCAGGTATCTGCCAACCGTCACTACCTGGCCGTTGCTTTTGCTGGCACACCGGTAAGTTGCTGGGATCTCATAGCGGGCCGGCAAGTGTGGAGTGATAAAACACTTAAGGTTGCACCAGCTTATCTTCATTTTGCCGCAGCAGATGAAGTGCTGGTCGCTCGCGATTCAACAGGGAAGGTAAGTTCGGCCTGGCAAACTACCTCCGGAAGAAAGACTACAGTGAACCTGAAACTGACTACATCCTATCCTAACCTGCAAGCGATAGGATTGGGTAAAGGCATAGTGATCCAGGACAATCAGGCCCGGTTGCTGGATTATCAGGCGGATTGGGAAGTTAACCTTTCTGAGTTAGGGAGGGTACTTTCCGGATTGAAAACACCTGTTGCCGATTTCGCCTTTTCAACGGAAGGTACCCGAGTAGGCATTGCCCTGGGGGTCCCTACAATGTCCTGGATGACAACACCTGGCTTGCCCGAAAACCGTGAGGGAAAGGGAGGACTCCTCTTTTGGGATGTACAAAAAGATCAACTCCTTAGCCCCGCGATTGATTTACCCGAAATTGTAAATAATGTTGCGCTTTCTGCAGATGCTAATCGTTGCTTGTCTGCCAGCTCCGACCAAACCGTTCGGTTGTGGGATATGGGTACCGGCCGGGAATTACAACAGATGAAGCCCGTACCTCTGATGGAGCATGCCTTTAGCATTACGCCTGATTTTCGCACATTGGGGATGAATAATTATGATGGTTATTTCAAAAGCTGGGATCTACAGCAATGGAGCGATCTGCAGGTTCGTCCGCCGGCATTTGATACGAGTGGTTATTACACGGAACGTGATTTTGACTGCTTCACCCTGAGTAACAATGGGGAACAATTGCTTACCGGTAGCCGTAACAGTTCGCTGCACCTATGGAATACCAGTCCGTTGACTCATCTGGGGAAATTAACGGATCGCCATTATGCGCATTGGGTCACCACGGCCCTGGCCATCTCACCGGACGGCAAGAAAGCGTTGGTGGGATCTGCTGATGAATGGCGCGTATTATCATACAATCTCTTTCAGCTTGACCCAAAAACTATCCGTAAATACCTGACGAACGATAAAAAGGACACCATAGGGGTGCAAACTCTCGAAGGTATACTTATTGATGGGCGGTTCCGCCTGAGAGGGGGCTTACTTGCATTTACCCCAAACTTCAATAATGTTTCCCTTTGGGATCTCGAAACCCGGGAATCCATCCGCGTTTTTCACGCGGGAGCGGGTAATCGGGGGCGAACTACTAAGCTGCGCTTTTCACCAGATGGCCGATTGGCGATAGGCAATGGGGAGGCCTGGAATATTGACTCCCAACGGCCGCTGACGAATACGGATGGCATCGATCACTTTGATGCTGTTTATGCAGATACTCAGCCAGTGCTGGCGGCGACCATCAGCCCGGAACGCCGACAGGTTTCCCTATGGACGCTGCCCGACGGAGCTATCCGCGGGCGCCTCACC
>JACJXV010000048.1 GCA_020636445.1 Lewinellaceae bacterium
GATTAGTTGTTGCCTCTCCTGCTCCTTTCACCAGCAGGTCGTAGGCCAATTTCACCCGCTCCCAGCGCTTATCGCGATCCATGGCATAGTAGCGCCCAACCACAGAAGCCAAATGTCCTTTCTTTCCGTTATTTAAATGGTCCGTTAGCTCTCCTAAAAAGCCCAAGCCACTTTTGGGATCGCAGTCGCGGCCATCGGTGAAAGCATGGACATATACCTGCTTAAGCCCCTGTTCCTGGGCGATATCCAACAACGCCAGCAAATGCCGGATGTGAGAGTGGACCCCTCCATCAGAAACCAAGCCCATCAGGTGCAGAGGTTTATTATTGTCGCGAGCGTAGGCCATCGTCGCCAGCAACGCTGGATTGCTATGTAATTCCCGTTCCCGAATAGCTTTATTGATCCGTGCCAGCTCCTGATAAACAATCCGTCCGGCACCAATATTCAAGTGCCCTACTTCCGAATTACCCATCTGCCCTTCGGGCAAACCCACGTCTTCGCCATAGGTAACCAGGGTAGCGTGGGGGTATTTCGCCATCAAGCCATCTATAAAAGGGGTATTGGCCTGCGCAATGGCATCCGCTGCAGGAACCTGGCCCAACCCCCAACCGTCCATAATGACTAAAAAAGCGCGTGCCGGTGTATTCATGTGTTTACTGTTTAAATGTTCAGGTTAGGGAGTTGTAAGTAATGGGGTCATTATTATGTATAAGCTTTATTCAGTGCAATTTTGGGGTTCAACAAGGCAAAAAGCGCAGGCGACGCAGCGCGTCGGCGAGGCTTTTTAATGCAATGGAAGCCCCAAAAGGCCTGAAATAAGGTATAGACAATGTTGACACATTACTTAAAATCCAATGGTCAAACTTAAAACGCCCCAGCCTAACTTTAGTATTTTGATAACAATTTTTTGCGAAAGAAAATCGTTTTAAGAAGCATAAATCGCTGTAAAACAAAAAAATCAGGCTAAATCCCGTTACCTAAACGCGCTTGCTGCGTCCAAATACTAAATACTGCGGATAAAACCGCGCGTTAAACCAAATCACCATGAAGAAGTTGATGTTTTTGCTCATTCTTTTACCCACCATGTGGACGGGGGCCAGTTTGGACGATATCGCCCGGGCCATCAGCAGCGGCGATGCGGTAGGACTGGGACAATACCTCGATAGCAAGGTGGAAATATCCATTCTCGATCAGGAGGATGTTTACGATAAAGCACAGGCCATCAATGTCCTGAAAGGCTTTTTCACGAAGTATCCAACCAAGGTTTTTAACCAGGTTCACCAGGGTAACTCCAAAGGCAACGATTCCTTGTACTGTATTGGCAACCTGACCACTAACGGCGGCACCTTCCGCGTATATATTTATATGCGCATCGATGGCCCCCGCTACCTGATTCAGGAATTGCGCTTCGATAAAGAATAACCCCGCTCCCCCAGGAGCAACAAGAAACTATTCCCCACCGCCTTCGGCTTACTTGCCGAAGGCGTTTTTTTTCTTCCCGATTGGATTGCTAAAGACGACAAGATATAACCATAAGCCCCTGCCAGTCTCCTGCCTGGCAGGTAATATCATGGCAATTCCTGTAAGAACTTATTTGATTGCACTTATCATTGCGTAGGTGGGCACTGCTCACTCCACTTCGCGGTCATTTCAGGTAAAGTCACGCCAGATCCCGGAATTCTTGTTATCTTAATCTTTGAAATTCATTAGAATTGGCCAGAATGCAGCTATAACTCGGCCGTACTACTCGCGGGAATCGGATTTAGTACCCACTAGCATGTCAAAAACCATTATTTACAACCCGGACTGGGATAAAACGATTGTGCGCTACCACGATCTCCCCCCGACGGTGGTCGCTTCCGGCACCAGTACTGCCCCAACGCTGATTCTACCCGCTACAGTGCTGTATACACCCGATAGCGCACCTCGGCGCCCTGCTCCTGTACCATCGGTCATTCCGGACGATATTTACCAGGTAGCCAGCGATCTTCTCCAGGGAAACCTGGGGGTTATCAGCCAGTACCTCAACCCGATCCATTTTACCTTACAGCCGGGCGATAATATTGGCGTGTACACCATTCTTCAGAAAATAGGGGAAGGTGCTTTTGCCAAGATCTATCAGGCTAAACACCCGCTTAAGCAAACACCCGATGTCATTAAAATCATCAACCCCCTAACCGGGATTGGACTGGACACAACCCACCTTTTGCATCGTTACGAACAGGAATACCTCGTTGGACAAGTCGACTCAGCTTACATCATCCGCAGTCGGGAAAAAGGTTTTTTTAAAGGCCATCCGTTCATTGTCAGCGAAATGGCTGATGGAGGTGACTTAGGCCAACAGATTCGCAACTCGCTAAGTATTGGGCTCCTGGACAAAATTGCCCTCGATGTGCTCCAGGGGCTCGCTGATATACATGCATTAGGCATTGTGCATCGTGACCTGAAGCCCCAGAATATTTATTTGTCAGGGTCAACCTTCAAAATCGGCGATTTTGGGGTGGCCACAATGTTAAACCCCTCGCCGGCAAATGATGCAAGCATCACAGATGGCGACCATATTTACGGTACCTACGGATACATGGCTCCCGAGCTATTCGAAGGTAACGGACCACAAAACACCAGTCCACAACAGGATATTTTTTCTTTTGGCTGCATGATGTTTCAGTTGCTGACCGGTGTGCTCCCTTTTGGAGAAATCACCAATACCGAAGACATCACGCACTATATTTATAACTGTCGCAATGGCCTGTTGCGCCCCCTGCGCAAATTGCGCAAGGATATCCCCAGTTACTGGGAGGACATCATCTATGCTTGCGTTCAAGGTGAACGACAGGAGCGCATAGCCTCTGCCAGGGAGGTGATAGACCTACTCCAGACCCAGGCAGGCGCGATCACCCATTATCAGACAGGGGCCAGCGAAACACTCCGGCACTATCCCTACGATTTTCTATTTTCATTCTCCGAAAAAAATCGCCTGCTGGCCATTGAAATTTATTCCTTCCTGCAGCACAAGGGATTTAAAGTATTGCTGGACAATGATCTTTTTGGGAGTAACAAACAAGGCCAGGAAAACAGTCAAGCTGCCAAATACCGGCTTGTCTTGCATACAGAGGCTTTTGTGGCTGACCTGACCGAGGAAACCGCCAGACAATACCCAGCAGAGAACCTCATTCTCTATGAGGTAGAACCCATCGATAGTCTGCTGAAATCCCGGAAAAACGTCATATCGGTACAAGCGAAAGCGCATATCATCAAACTTGTGGAGGGCTGGCAACAGGAGCCCTTGCTCCCTAAAGATGAACAGGTAAAAGTACTGGTGCGCACCAAAAATGATTTACTCACCTACATTGCCCGCAATGAACTGCCCAAGGCTATCACTGCATTTCTGGACTTGCTGCGCAGCACCCCCGGCAACGATGAAATCAAGAAGAGTTTATACCTCATATCCAGCCGACTGAAAGCCCTCCAACAGGCACGAATCAACGATACGATCAGCTTTGAAGAAAGTCGGCAGGAAGAAAACAAAATCGTCTTCAGCCTGAATAGCCTGATTTTTGACTACTTCCCGGGCTAGAGGTCTGCCAACCGGGAAATTTGAAATTGGCACTTCGCTAAATTAAAGCCTATTTCACCAAAGCGCTAACTCCTCACGAAATCCAAATCCCGCAGGCCGATTAAATATTTTTTTTTGTTATTTAAATAATCCTTTTGCATAACCTCCGATAAAAAACAAGGCTTATCGGGCCTTGCACTGACCGTGGAAAACTTTTGCAACCGTTTCAGGTAATTAGCCTTCATTGTTTTGGATTAATTGTGTATTTTTAAAACATTATCCCTCCAATTGTACTCCATTCAGTATTTACCTGAGGCTATTCACTACATTTTCTCCCCATTTTTCAGGCTGGATTCCCGTGCGGAAGCACTAGTGGTAATCAGGTTGTTGCGTACGCTATTTCCGAAAAGCGAAAGCACCTCACTGGTTTTCCTTAGCCCCGCTTATGGTCGGTTTTCTGCCTGCGCATACCCTTGAAATAAGCCACTTAAACGTGTTGGGAACTACCTGTGATCAGGTATGCCAATAACCGCTTGCGAACCGCAAGGGCTTGTCCTTTGCTTTCCCAGCTGTTTGGTGCATACTCCGGCAGGCCCACAGTAATACATTAAATCCTATGAGAACGCCCTGGAGTACCCTTACAAAATCAACCTGCATCATTGGTGCACTTTTATTGACATCCTCCTGCTTAATGGCGCTACCGAATACAGCAGTCATTCGGTTAAGCCCTGAATCCCGGCAAGACCTGGATCAACTGTTGCTTTCTCCGCAACCCTGGCAGGAGACGGCCACCATCGATCGATACATCAATATGTATGCCGAGTTGGGTCGACGGGAAACGGAGGCTATGCTCGGTCGAGCCACTTACTACTTTCCCATTTTTGAACAATACCTGCTCAAGGCCGGTATGCCCACCGCGCTGAAGTATCTCCCTTTTGTAGAGTCTGCACTTAACCCACAGGTTACCTCCAACAGTGGTGCTGCCGGACTCTGGCAATTAATGCCCCAAACGGCTACCCATTTTGGGCTAACCATTACCGATCAATTTGACGAGCGCCGCGACCCTCATGCTGCTACTGCTGCAGCCGTGACCTTTCTGGCAGAGCTTCACGAAGAATTCTGCGACTGGTATCTCGTGCTGGCGGCCTATAATTGTGGCCCGGGAAAGGTCCGCCGTGCTATTCAAAAAACGGGACAATCCTCCTTTGCCGCCATCCGGCCGTTGTTACCGCGCCAAACCCGCAATTATATTGATAAATTTATCGCAGCCGCCTATATCGGCAATGCCTATCACGATCATTCCCTGGAGCCGAAACTCCCCAAATGGGCCGAATCAATAAGTGTTATGCACATTGAAGGGGGTGTTTCCCTGGCAGAACTTGCCGACCTCTGCGGTATTCCCGAGACAATCCTCCGGGAATTAAACCCTGCCTACACGGGCCAGTATCTTCCAGACCATAGCCGGTTACAGCGGCTTATTCTTCCTACCAGCGCTATCTCAACCTATCAACTTGCCCTAGCCAACCAGGGTAGTCCAATTGCCGGGGAAGATGACTTGCCGGTCGTAGAACTACCTACCCTGCTGATTGTCGGACAGTCATCGGTACCCCAGGAGCAATGGGTTCCTTTCCCGGCACTAACCCTCAGCCACCCAACACACCCAACGCCGGAAAAAGAACCCCAGGTAAAGCACATCTATTTTGTCCGGCGACTGATGAGCGCGTAGCTTGTCGCTTTATCCCACTATCGATTTAAGGTAAACCGCGCCGCAGACGACTGCCCCTTGATTGTACAAGGGGCAGTCGTCTTTTCAGGCAATACTCCTCCACCAGGCAGCAGCTATTTTAACCGGTGGAAACCCCTCACAGACAAGGACAAAACTGTACCTTTGGAAGAGGTCATCACGTATCGGATAACGCCTTTAGAACGACCATTCTATATGTTGTACACTATCCTGAAGCCCTTAGTAGCCATTGCGCTGAAAACAACTTACCGGAATATCGACCTGATCCACCCGGAACGTATTCCACCAGCAGGGCCCGTCATTTTCGTCGCTAACCATCCTACCGCCTTTATTGATCCCGTATTGGTGGCTGTATTCCAGGACCGGACCCTCTACTTCCTCACCCGGGGCGATTATTTCAACAGTCGGCTTTTCGGGCTTTTTCTCACCTCGATTCACGTGAAGCCCCTTTACCGGATGAACGAATCCGGTTTTACGAAAGTAAAGTCGAACCTCTCCACCATCAATCAATTATTCCATCCGAATAAAGAACGGGAGGCCATCCTCGTTTCAGTAGAAGGCAATGCCACCCACGAAAAACGCATGCGGCCCGTAAAGAAAGGTGCAGCCCGCATTGCTTTTGACACCCTGGAGACCAAGGGTATCGATGAAATTTATCTGGTTCCGGTAGGGTTCACCTATACCTATGCCGAGCAGTTTCGTTCACAGGTCATGATGATCTTCGACAACCCCATCAAGGGCAGCGATTTCCTGGCAATTTACCAGGAAAACAAAGCCAGGGGAATCACTGCTCTGACCGAAGAAATCAAGAAGCGCCTGGAGGCCAATGTAGTCATCCTGAATAAGGACCGGGAAGACGTCGCCGAAGCCTTTTTCATCCTGTACCGCTCCGAGCACCCCCGCCCTTTCTGGCCGGTGATCAGCCATCAAGAAGAACAATTATTCGCCGAAAAAGCGATCGCCGACCAGGTGAATGCCATGGACGACCTCGAATACAACCGATGGGATGAACTCCAGAAGACATATTTCAGTACCCTCAGGCGAGCCGGTTTCGAAGATGGAACCCTAGTGCAGCAAAACGCTTATACCCTACTGAATACCTTGCTCCTCGTTGTCGGATGTATACCCGCCGCCCTGGGTTATTTATGGAGCTGGCTGCCTCTCCTGCCGGGCAAGTACCTGGCCGAGAACAAGGTTCGCCGATTGTCGTTCAAAATCTCCGTCCAGATGGGGGTTGCCCTGGGCGCTTTCCTGGTATACACCTTCCTCTGGCTATTGATCAACTGGCTGATGTCCAGTCTCTGGATCGCACTCTCAGTTCCATTGCTGTTTATGGCCGCCTATTTTTGTATTTGGTATGTGGAGCTGTGGAAAAAATGGCGGCAGGGCCTCCGCTTGAAGAGATGCCAGCCAGAGGTGGTTGAAGTATTACACAAAAGCCGGGTGCAGCTGAAAGCGGGATTGGATAGTCTGCTGGACTGATCCTGCTCGAACTCTTCTTTCCTACTGTTTTAAGCATTCTTTTTCGCGCGGTTCCAAACTCTCAACACATCTTTGTTGGAAGTAATCTTCAGATCGCGTCTACAGCCGTAGCTACCCCACCACCGGCAATGCAACAAAAGAATCCGTATTCAGCTCCTGCAAATGATCCCGGAAAAAAGCATCGCAATACAGACAAATATTGCCGAGCGCCTCCGTTCGGGCCCGGGCAGCCGCTTCCGTGACGCCGATATGGGTGCCCATATTCCAGGGATCCCCTGCATTGAGTTGCTGAAAAACGGGATGGTCGGCCACCCGCCGCAGGACATCAGCAACAGGTTCCAGGCGGGCGTCCCCCATGGGGTATAGCGTTCCCGGGCAACAAGGATTAATCCGCCACAGCTGAATGCTGATCTCCTGGGGAATATCCGTATGGCCGCCCAAAAAATTGCGGGCACCCGACAGGATGCTGCAAAAGTTATGCGTGGGGTCACGCAGCCAGATGTCCTTCTCGATGGCCCTGCCCCGGGCCCAGTTACCCCCCAGCCACATTTCTTCGGTGGCCCCCCAATACCCCCAGCTTAAGGGGTTCTGGTGGAGGTAATTTTCTTTATCCACCAGGGGGTCTTTATCATCGCCATTGACGCCACGCGAGGAGAACAGGTCCGCCAGGTCCATGAGTCGCGCCCCGGCATGTTTATGGTAGCGATCAATACTGGCAATGTCAAACCGGGTCACCCCCTTTGCAATCAGCGTGTCCAGAATTTCAGGGGTAAGTAAATCGCCGTTCGTTTGCAGCATGATCTGGGTAGGCGTCCCTCCATAGCGTTCCTGCAAGCGATCGAGAATCAAGTATAGCTTTTTGCGTTCCGCCAGGGGTTCACCACCCGACAGGATCAAGCGGTCAATCGAAGCTGGCAGATTATCGATAATCTGCAAACACTCTTCCTCGCTAATTCGCTCACCCCGGGGTCCGGAGTTGTTGTAGCAATGATCGCACTCGTCATTGCACAATTGTGTAAACACCCAATAGACCGACTCACAATGATCAAAATTCATACGCTTTTACTTGCTGCCGGAGAAACTGCCGGCGGAGTTAACTAACCTCTCCCGGAGATGTACTTCCGGGACTCATTATAAAACATTAGCCGCAGCCAATAGTTATTGCCATTTTTAGCCTGCGTCGCCAGGGTGACCCAGTTCCTCCCAAAAACGGATTTCATCCTGAACGCCCGTACTGCGGTCGGCAATAAAAGCCGCTCGGTTGGGGTAAGTAACCAGCCGGCCTTCCTCCAACACGCCCCAGGCATCCCCCATCAGCAGCGCTTCTTTTAAATCGTGGGTAACAAAGAGCGCGGTAATCCGATGTTCCCGGGCAATCCGGCGAAACAACTCCTGCATTTGCCCCCGCGTCTGGGTGTCAAGGGCGCCAAAGGGCTCATCCAACAGCATCACACGGGGTTCTATGATCAGCGCCCGACCGAAGGCTACCCGCTGCCGCTGCCCGCCCGACAATTGTTCGGGCATCTTACCAGCCTGGTCAGCCAGCCCCAATTCGTCCAGCAAGGCAGTCACCTTACGTTTTAGGTCCTCGCTGTTTTCCTGCCGCAACCGCAAGCCAAAGGCCACGTTTTCGAAGACATTGAGATGCGGAAACAACAACGCCTCCTGGTACAAATAAACCATATTCCGCTGCTGCGGGGCCCACTGATCAACGCGTGCTCCGGCCACGCTGATCTGGCCGGCATCGGCCACTTCCAGGCCCGCCATAATCCGCAGCAAGGTCGTTTTTCCACTCCCCGACCGCCCCAAAATGCTCAACACCTCGTTTTGGGGCAATTGGAAAGTAACCCCGGTTAAAACCGCTTCCGGGCCAAATGCTTTATGAATGCCTGCTACCTCTAACCACATGGGCAAATCGTTTTAGCGAAAAATGATGCGTTTGTTAACCCATAACAATAACACCGGAGGCAAGACCAGCAATAAACTGGCTACCCCCGCCAGATAACTGTTCGCCTCCGTAACATATTGAAAAACCCGCACCGTGAGCGTTTGCACCTTACTGACCCCAATCAAACTGGTCAGGCCATACTCAAACCAGGACAGTAAATAGGTCTGAAAAAAGCCCACCAATAAGGGCGTTCGCGCTAGCGGCCAAACGACTCGCTGCCATACTTGCCGGGAGTTACCGCCCAGGGTATACACCAAATGCTCCATAGCACGCACCCGGGGCGTCCAAAAACTGGTGAATAAAATCACCCCAAACGGAAACGCAATGAGCAATTGGGCCAGAAAAACCCCACTAATCCGGCCACTACTGTTTATGACCAGAAAAAAATACTGCCAACATGCAGCCAGCAGAACCGGCGCCAACAGGTACGGGCTATACGCCAACCACAACCACCGCTCGCGATGCGGGGAATAAGCCACCGCCCGCGCCACCCAGAACGACAACCCGGTAGCCACCAGAGCTACGCCCGTACTCAGCCCTAAAGACAATACTAAACTACGCCCCAGTCCCGTATCCCCTCCAACTAATGAAGCCCAGTTCGCCGTGGTCCAGACGGCTGGTAAAATATCCGGAAAATGCCAATTTTGTCCCCACGACAAGAGGATCAGGTAGCCAAACGGAAACAACAACAGCGCTCCGACAAGCCATTGACCTGGTTTACCCCATATCGATCCTGTTTCTTTATTCATGCGCTTTCATGCGAAACCGCCGCAATAGCATCGGCGTCACCACCAATACCAACGCGGCGTAAACCAGACAAATAACGTAGGCCTGGGGGATGTCCTGCAGATTGAACCGCTGCAGTTTCCGAATAGCCAATACCGAGATCATTTGCGGCGACTGACTTCCCAATAACAAAGGAATCTCGTAAGACCCCAGGACAAATACGAAATATAAAATCAGCGTAGGGGATGCCCGACGCAATAAAACCGGAATCAGTATCCGGCGCCGTACCTGACGCTCCGAGGCACCCAAACTAGCAGCCAGCTGCGCATAATTAGCCAGCCCCTCCGCCGCGTAAAGCTGTCCAAAAAAAATCGCAAAAAAAGGCGTTGCCATGGCCGCATGCGCCAGGAGAATACCCAAACCCCAAGGATCATTCACCATGGCCGGAAACTGGTCAACATCCTGAAGCAACCCAACGTGATAGGCCAGGCGGGCAAACCACCCGGCTCCCGTAAACCATTGAAATACCAGAAAAGCCACAACCATCGCCGGGAAGGTAAGCGGCAGATAAATTCCATAGGACAACCACCCGCTTTGCCAGGTATCCCGCCAGCGCAACACCAGCTGTAGCGCCAGCATAATCGCCAGAGCCATACTGGCTGTTGCCAGATAAATACTAAAGGTCAGGGATTTCCAAAAGACCATACTTCCCAACACCGCGCCCCAGTGTTGCAGGGTGAAGCCTTCCCGCAGCAATCCCACCAGCCCCAGGCTGTAGAGCAAAGCATACCCCAGGCCAGCGACCAGAGGTACTGCCGTTAACAGAAACAGCACCAGCAGGCCGGGCGACCAGGGTCGGGGGGTGCGGTTGCGCTTGAACATAAACTATTGCTCGATAATTTCCCGACGAAAATCCGCAGCTAACCGAATCATGTACTCCGGTGCCGGTTCTGGTAAGGCTCGGGCCTGCATCTCCTCCCGGGAGGGGCCATACTGTCGGATAGGCAGTGCAGCAAACTTTGCCGGCCACTCTCCCTCCAGGCGTGGTACGTCCAACACCGTTCCATCTCCCCAGACAGCGGGATCCTGCTTGCGGTATTGGGCTTCAGGTGATAGCATGAAATTTACCACAACCATTGCCCCTGCAGCCTGGCCCGAGTGCCGGGGAATGCCCAGGTAATGCGAATTCTGAATCGTGCCAAAAGCCGGCACGTAGGCACGTGCCGTTGGTGGAAATACCCCCTGCCGGATTTTATTATCGACCTCGCAATCATTATTGCTCATCGTAAACCACACCTCACCGTTGGCAAATAGCTGATGTAATGGAGCCACCGCCTCAGGAAAGGTCTTACCCTCTTTCCACAAATAAGGCTGCAACTGCCGCAGGTAATCCCATAACACAGTACTGTACCGCGCATATTTCTCCTCATCAAAAGGACCGGCCAAGGCTTCTGCCCCCCCGGCAATATCCATCAGCAGCGCCTTGAGGAATGTAAGTCCGGTGAACTGGGTGTCAAAGGTAAACTTACCCGGATGGGCCTGGACAAAGGCGAGCAATGCTTCCCGGGTCCGGGGCGGGTCCGCTACCTTTTCGCTGTTGTAAATCAACGCCATCTGTACATTACCCCAGGGGCACTCAAATCCATCTACCGGCTGTTGAAAGTCCCGCGCAATAAAAGGATTTTCCCAGTCTATCCATGCAGCATTCGGCAAACGATCCGTCCAGGGACCGAGCAATCCATCAATTTGCCGCAACTGGTAAAAGGTTTCCCCGTTGATCCACAACAGGTCCAGGTCACTCTGCGTTTTTCCGGCTTGCAATTCGGCCATGAGCGTCTGGACAATATAATTGCCCTGCCCGCTGGCAATGTCGAGGGTAACGCCATAGCGATCGGCAACGACCGGTGCTACATAATCCCGCATATACGCATTGATCAGCGGATCACCCGACCACATCATCATGTTGACGGTAGTTCCCCGTGCCCGCGCCTCAATGCTGTCCCAAGGCAGGGCTAGGACTGTATCTGAAGATTGTCCACCCGAATCAGGACCACAGCCGGAAAGTGCCATTACCGCCAGGAAGCTTATCGCGCTTATCCATTGCCAACGTTTCATCTGTCCTTTTTTTGTTTAGAACCGCCACCCCGACTTTGTGTCGGGATTCAAAACTCACTTCGCTCTTGCCTAGTTTAGAGCCGCGCCTGCGGTGCTGGTTTAGAGAGTTCGTTTAGAAGATACAGAACTCAACACTTTCAGTATGTACGCCGCAGATGCGTTTTTACCCCCCTCAACTATGCATAATTCCACCATTGTATGATTACCAAAGATAACGTATCCCCAACTGAAACTGCCGCGGAGCACCGGCATTGCGTCGAATCAGTAAGCCGGAGGCTTTCGACCCCGGTTGAATCTGATTACTCTGCGTAGCATTATTGCTATACCCGCTCAGGTTTTGTGCGTTGAAAACATTGAATATGTCGGCCCGAAATTCAAGGCGCCCACCACCAGCCGGTAAGAGGTACTGCATACTCACATCGAACACATTGGACCAGGGCAGGCGGTCGTTATTGCGCCCTTCTCCGGGGAAACGGTCGCTATTCCCCACGTAGGCATCGCCAAAGGACGATCCATCGCCATTGAGGTCTGTGGTGCCGAATAACAAGGCATCCGGAATGCGGTTAATAGGTTGTCCACTTTGCAGTAAAGAGGCCAGCGTAATCGAGAAATCACCTGCCGGATAATACGAGAAAATGCTGCTGATGATATGCGTCCGGTCATTAATCGAGGGGCCCCACTCGGCAGCAAAATTATTGGCATCCATCGCCCGGAAGTTGATGTCTTCGGTATTGTTTTCCAGCAAAGAAAGCGTATAGTTAAGCCGGTAGGCGTAACGATCTTCACCGCGCTCTTTTTGCAGGTTCACACTGGCGGCATAATAGCGGGAGCGGCCGCCGCTCTCCGAAACAACAATATTGCGGGCGACCCCACTTACCTGCTCACCATTGATCAGCGCATAGCTGCCATTCACAATGGGAATTGGCCGGGTAGCATCCGCTTGTGCCGGGGTACGTACGGTTACTGCTCCAGGGTCCGGTAAGGGGTATGCTGCCGCTGCGTTTAAGTTGCGCAAGCGGAAGAGGTCATACGATTGATTATGAACAAAGTCGACAAAAAACAAGGATTTGGCATCTACCTGGAGTTGGTAACCAAGGGCAACCTGATGCGTGTAGGGATTCTGATAGCCACTGGGGTTCAGGATTCGACGTTCGTTGCTAAAAACCCCTTCCCGCTGCGCCTGAAGCTGGTCGAAGCTAGGCCCTTGCAAGTAAGGTACTCCGGAAGCAAAGCCACCCAGATTGCCAGCAAATGTTATCCGGTCAATATCGGTATCCGCAGGTAGTTGCCCCAGGCGAATCAACTCCTGCAGCTGGCGGCGGTAATCGGCCGAGGTGGTGTTTTGCTGTAAGGCATCACTGTAAATAGCATAGGGGATTTTATCGTAAAAAATACCATAGCCGGCCCGCAACGCACTCCGCTGCCCTAGCTTGTAATTGAGATTTACCCGCGGTGCCAGGTTATTGAGATCCCCGGCAGTACTGCCTCCTTTGGAAAGATTATCGTAGTCAAAGCGGATACCCAAAATGACATTCAGGCGTTCGCCGGCCGTAAATTGATCCTCCAGGTAGGCCGAGTAAACCGTCTGCCGGGTGCCAAAAGAGGCCGGTCGCAACTCCACACCGTACGCCAGCACCTGCACATCCGCCGGAATATCCGTCACCGAAAGGGCGCTGCCCAGATTGCGCCCACGCAGAGCGCTAAGTTGCGCCGGGGTGAGTTTTACGGTATAATTACCATTGACATTGCCCCCACCCAGCAACTGGTGGTCGGCACTGATCAGGCCCAGACCCGCTTTAAAGGTATGTTTGCGTGCGTAGTACTTGAATTTTTGCTGAAATTGAACCGTATTTTCGGTAGCATCAAATATGTACCCGGGGTGTCCCAGGACGGCAATTGTTTGCTCGCCGGGATCCAGGACGGCCACCTGCGGGCTACCTTCATTCAACGGCCGACCATAATTCCACCGGAACCGGGCGTACTGCAGGTTGGTTTCAGCGGCAAATTTTTCGCCGAGGTAGGCATTTTTCCAGGCCACCAATAAGGAATTACGATCCTGGAAATTGGCGGCAGAAGGAAACGACACGCCCCCTTCAAGTCCTCCCCCCTGGCGTTCGATCGCTACCAGACCCAGGTTGGCACGCAGGGAAGACCGAAAGCGGCTGCTCCACTGATGGTCGAGTTTTGCCGATATATAATTGAAGGTATTCGTTCCCCGCACTGTTTCATTGACACCCAGCGCCGGGGAATTCAGCAGGTTGTCCTTCACATCCGTAGTATGCTCCACATTGACGTAATAAAAGGTCTGATCGCGCACCAGGGCTCCGCCAAAACCGACACCCGCCTGATAACGCTGAAAGCCATCTTTAACCAGATTGCCGGAAAGATCACGCTGGGCATATGCACTGCGCCCATCGATCACAGGCCCCGGGCGACTAATTACAAAAGCCTCGCCGCTAAATTCATTGCCCCCAGACATGCTCGTAATATCAACCACCCCATTGGCCGTCAGGCCGTATTCTGCAGAGTAATTATTCGTCAACACGGTGATATTGCGGGTAAATCCACTGGGAATAGCAAATTTCTGCCCCCCCAAGAAGCGCTCGTTATTGTCCAGACCATCAATGAGGTAGCTGGTAAACAACGAATTGGCTCCATTGATACTGACATTAGGCGCCTCAGGGTAAAATCCGGTCGCCTGCGAAACATTGGGTAACCGGTACAGTACCCGGGTTATATCCCGGCCCTCGATAGGCAGGGATTGAATCTCTGCACGCTTAAGCTCGAAAGATACTTCCGCATCCTGCCGGTTGATTTGCGTAGCGCCGCCCGCCGTAACCTCGACTCCTACGAGCTCTATAGTTCGTTTGCTCAGCCGAATCAGTTCCACGGTCGGGTTTTGATTGGAGCGGATATCGACATTATCCAGGCTTGTCTCCAGGAATTCATCCGTTTCGGCTACCGTTAGGGAATAGCCACTGAGGGCAGCAATACCCCGAAAAACAGCACGACCTTGTTCATCCGTCAGGCGCTGGCGAACCAGCCCCGTAGGATCATGGCGGAGCGTCACCTCCACATTCGGTGCGACCTCGTTGGTCTGATAGTTGCGCAGAATAACCGTCAGGTCTTGTTGCGCTAGCAGTGATCCTGCCCAGCCGCAAACCAGGAGTAAGCTAAAGAGTGTACGGGTAATTTGCATGGTATTTATTTTTGTCAACCACGGTAAGTACCCTGCTCACCGCATAGCAGTGCAGGGCAATTGTAGTCAACGATATTTTTGGCAATAAAAATGAGTATTAAAGGCTTCGCGAAAACCAGGAAGCGATCGGTTGGAGAACCATCAGGGAAACGTCCTTCAGGTCATTAGAAGCGCCGGAAGCGGGGGCCCGCGGAAGGATAAGGGTCTCTCCGCAACAGCCCCTACCGACACCCCCGGGAGAGGGCAAAAAAGGCCCATTGATTCGGCCTGAATCAGTCGGTAAAGACGGTTTATTAAGCCTGTCGCTCGCAGGAGTTCGCGGTGCAACTCCTGTTGGTTATCAGCATCCCTTGCTGGATTTAGCCAACGCAGCGCAGTATTTAACTCAGTGCTATATTGGCACAATCCGGCCTGCAGCGCCGCCGTTTGCCAGGGGAGTGCTTCCCATGGCTTCCGGGAGAACCCTTGTGCCGTAATGCCGATGAGGTAGACCCCACCATCCAAAGCCGGCCCCAGCACTAAATCCGTTCGTTGAAGAAGTCGGGCGGCTTGCCGTAAGTGTTGGATAGTTAAGGAGGGGCAGTCATTGCCGATGACCAGTACCTGCTGGTAGGTTTCCTGCTGAAAGACATCCGCCAGGGCGCCTCCCAGTCGTTGGCCAAAAGAAGTTCCGCGTTGCTGCGAGCCCCGAATAACCTGAACCGGAAATCCGCTCTGCCGCGCCACCTTGATCGCCTGGCGATTAAGCGCACGAACCATAGCAAGACCCGAACGCCAGCGCTTTGCCCGTATTTCTGCCCGTTCTTCGCGCAAAAACACCATGACAAGCGTAGCGGATGGCCTGGTCTTGAAATTGGTGACGTCTTCCATTATTATCGCAATATACTATTCCTCAAGAGCTATACCTACATCGAAATGGTTTGTGAACTCAAATCTATTTCGAGTGCAGAATATACTGCTGATGGGTTGGGGATGATCCCATCATGCTATAACATACGTAATATTCGCAGGTTTTGGTTTTTCACAATGTCCTCAACAGGACATTGCCCAAGATGTGGAAAAGTTTATCTTTTTTTACTTCAATCACAGCTTTTCCCGCCCTCGGATAATGCTTATGTCGGCATACCTCCAATTGACATCAGGAATTTTGCCATATAAATTGTTAAATTAGTGTTCTGTTTTGATTTTTCATTTGCTTCAATACCCAAAGACGCCTTACCCATTGGCAACACTCCAACAAATTCAGCAGCTCATTACGGAGGCGCGCCTGGCGACCGCCCTGGATGAGCTTTGGACCTGGGCACAAGAAAATGGAAATCCCGAACAACAAACCCTGGTTGCCACCTGGAAAGGAAATTACCGAGCTATCGAAGAGCGCGCTTCTACACGGGTCATCAGCACCCAGGAACAGCTGCAGGAAACGGCCATCATCACCCAGGGAGTGCTAACCTTCGTCAGCCGGATCATGGATGCTCCGCCGCCCGATCGGCCAGCGATTCACGACTATCATAGCTATACCTGTGACCGCAACGAGCAGGAAAAAATCTTCAAAAGCGAATTTGCTACCCGGGATGCAGCACCCAGCCGGGTACAATTTTATTATCTCTACGGGGGCGATCTTCAACTCCACACGGGTATGGTGCAGCGCATTGCCTACAACCTGGAAGGCCGTTTGTATGACTACCTCAACCCCGATTTGCCGGCGGCCTGCCAAACGGAATTCGTCGATGTTCCCTTCGAAGGCGACCCGCCTACAGAAGACTATACCATCGAGATGCTGGCGCGGCTATTTTCTGCTTTTGGCCTCCAGCCTAACCAATTTGCGCCGTTACGCGAACGCACCCTGAACGACATTCTACAACAAAGCCCGCGCATTCGCGAGTTAGGAGGGCAGGATTACATCTGTGTTTGCATTCATATCAACGAATATTTCTGGTATCCCGATGCTACTCCGGAAGCCGTCACCTGGTTTATCAACGACTTTTGTGGCAAGCCAACCCCTCCTGATAAGCCGCGGTTATTGTTCTTTTTTGCCGTCGAGTATGACGAGAACAACATCAGTCTGAAGCAGGAACTGCTGGCTGCCGTAGGGCAAAACCCACAGATTATAGCACTGCCTGAGCTAAACATGGTTAGCCTGGTAGATATCAATAAATGGTTTGTCGCTTACAAAAACATTGCTCCCGATCCCCGCGACCGCAAGGCGATTGTCCAAACCCATTTTGGCACTGATTCGGAGTATTACATGATTGATGTCCAGGAAAAACTATTGAAAATTATTACCGATCACAATAATCAACGCTTGTTGTCATGAAAATCCAGGTTCAAGATTTCCGCAGACCAGCCTTTAGCCCCAAGACTTACGTCATGGACGAAGGCCTTCGCCATGCCGTTGAGCTGGCGATAGCTCTGGGGCAACCCCTGTTGCTGACCGGTGAACCCGGAACGGGAAAAACCCGCCTGGCCTATAAGGTAGCTGACGAGTTGGCCCAACAAACCGCTGAGACTTCAACTAAGTTTCATCCGAAGCCACTAGTTTTTCATACCAAAACCACTGCTTCTTCCCGCGATCTGTTCTATACCTATGATGCCCTGGGGCATTTTCAGGCCGCCAACATCAAGCGGGAAGGGGATTCCGGAGCGCCGCAAACCCGCGACTTCATCGAACTACAAGCCCTCGGCAAAGCCATCGCCCTGACCGACCCTAAGCCAGGTTTATTACCGCTTCTGGGTGACGACGCCAGCAGTGACGCCCGTAGCTCCGTAGTACTCATCGACGAAATCGATAAAGCACCCCGGGATTTCCCCAACGATATTCTCAACGAGATTGAAAACCTGGAATTCTACGTCAAAGAACTCGACAATATGCACGTTGGGCACAATGCCCGGCAACGAATCGTCATGATCATGACCAGTAACTCCGAAAAAAACCTTCCCGATGCTTTTCTCCGACGCTGTGTCTTTTATCATATTCCATTTCCCGACCCAACGCAGTTGATGGCTATTGCACAAGCGCAATTGGGCAGCGGGAATAATCCTCCCACCGATAAAGTGCTAAAACCCCTGATTCAATATTTCTATAAAGTCCGCGAACTTGCCGTTCGCAAACCTCCGGCTACTGCCGAACTCATTGCCTGGCTCAATATGTTGGGTGTTCCGCTCGATGGCGCAGGCCTTGACCTGGCTAAAGCCCAGGGGCAGCTGGAGCGAAACCTGGCGCTACTGATTAAAACCCGCGAAGATCTCGACCTCATCCAAAACTGGATGAAAAAGGACTTTATTGAGTGGTTGAAAACGGTATAATCACGCCCCATCGAAGCGACGAATACACATATTAGCTTTCCCCTGGAGGAACTCCTCCAGCGCCTGGAACAGGCCGGCTTCACCATAAGTCCTGCCGACCGGATTCGGATTCTCCAGGTGTGGGGAGGCCCTGCCGCCCGGTTTCGTCGTGACCCCAGCCAATGGCGTTACCTGCTGGCGCCGGTAATTGCCCGTTCACCAGCGGATCAGGAGCGATTCTATGTGATTTTTGATGAATATTACCGGGATTTACTGCAGCGGGCAGAGACTACCGGCCGCGGCATCCCGCCCGAACAACAGCCGGGCTGGCAAAGATGGCTGCAAAAATACTGGTGGGTTCCCCTCACGGTACTAATCCTGGGTAGTGCCTTTCTGCTGAACAATATCCTTCGCACCCCCATCGTCCCGCAGGTTGCGTTAAATGGGCCCCGGGAAGTGCGCATCGGCGATACGGCTATCTTTCAGGCCATGCTGGAAACGGTTGACACCCCACAACTCGCCATTCGCTGGGAGTTGCGCGATGCCATCACCCAAGAGATAGAGGCCGCCGACAGCAGCAGCGGGCAACTCTTCTGGCAAATCCCCCCGGCCGCCCTGGAAAGTGGCTCCAATAAAGTAGTCTCCCTGGAGGTTTCTTCACCCGAGTGGGACGTCCCCGTACAGCAAAACACAACCCTGCGCATCCTGTGTCAGAACCCACCCATACTCGGTAAAATAATTCTTACCTCTGATCAGGTGAGGGCATTCTCGCCGGTTAATTTTAACGCTCCCATCCAGGATTTCAGTCGGGAATTGCGGTTCCGCTGGGACTTTGGGGATGGCGACACCAGCGCACTGCGCAACCCATCCCACCGCTACCGGAAGGATGGAACCTATACCGTTTCGCTGCAAGTTAGCCGGCTCGGTGTCGAGGGCTATTGTACAACCGAAATATTTACGACCTTATCGGTGGGGGAAGAAGCCGTAATGCTTCAGTCTCGTGCCATGAGGTTCGACTTTGTTACGCCACGGGCTACATTTACCTGGGTCGTCTGGGGGATCCTGATTTTATTTGCTGTCGGTATTTTCTTTTTCCTCGTCCGCTGGTTGCGTCGCCCGGAGCCGGAGATAGAGGACCCTGACCCATCACCCAAACGGTTTGCCGCCCCTGATCAGCCCCCTTACGAAATTCCCTTCCGGCCACTCTTTGGACTTATTGAAACCAGTTCTTCCCAGTTCCGGTTTGCCGAAGTACTCCGCAGACGGCAGGAAGGACTCCGCCGGGAGATTAATGTCCCAGCTTCGGTAGAAGCAACCATTCAGCAAGGTGGATTTCCGCGACTGCTGCAACGAAACGTTACCCGGCCTACGGAATATCTCATCCTGGTCGATGAAGAAAATGCTCTCAGCCATCAAGGGTATTTATTAAAACACCTGGCGAGTACCCTGCGGAGTCAGGAAGTGCAGATCGAGACCTTCCATTTCCGGCAGGACCTTTACCGCGTTTGGAATAGCCAATACCCGGAGGGTTTAACGCTGGAACACCTGCATCGCCTTTTTCCCGAGCACCGCCTGATTATCATGGGGGATGGCCTGACTTTTCTCGATCCGCATGCTGTGGAACGACCCCAGTTGCGGCCGGATTTGCGTGCTGAACTCCAACGCTGGCCCCAACGGCTATTACTCACCCCGCGGCCGCCGCGCGACTGGAGTTTCCGCGAAGCCCTCCTCCATCAACTTTTGGTCGTATTCCCCATCGATCTCGAAGGACAACTACAGGCCGCCGCCTATATCGAGGGTGGCCTGGAACCGGAAGATCTTCCCCCGAGTTTCCGGGTATGGCGCCAGGAACTCAGCAAACGCCGCGAAGAACCCGCCATTGATCGCCGCTGGCGTACGGCTGCCGACCATCGGGAATACCTTGCCGAACGGCCCGAGTTATTCCGCTGGGTATGTGCCCTCGCTACCTATCCATCCCCGCAATGGGATCTCACCCTGGCCATAGGGAAAGCCCTGGGTGTCAACCTGAATTACGATAACCTGCTGGTCATTAGCCGCATTCCCTGGCTCCGCGAAGGCCGGCTACACCCTCGCCTGCGCCGGGAATTACTCCAGGAATTATCCCCCGCCGACGAAAACCTGGCCCGTGCAGCTGTTCTGCGCGAACTGGAAGTCATTGCCAGCCAAACGGAGGGAGGGTTTGCCAATCGCCAGGTGCAAACACACCGGGCTGTCCAGCAATTCCATCTTGATCCCTACGATCGGGAAGCGCAGGAAGCCGTCCGGCAACTGCTCAAACAGGGCCTTTTCAGCCGGCTTCAGCTTGACGACCTCAACCAACGGGTAGCGCCCAAGGGCCCTTCGGAAGAAGAACTCATCATGCAGCAGAAGATGCAGATGAAGCAGTCGTCCTATACCATGGAGGCCTCCAATATTCCCGAACCGGTTACGCTCACCGGAAACGCCCTGGAAGAATTTCTGGAAGCCGAACACCGCGAGCCGGAACGCCCCGCCAAACCTTTCTTTACGCCCGATTTTTGGGGCTTGTGTCTTTCAGGGCTAGCTTTCACCATGCTGTTAATCGGTATGTGGAAATACGATAGTACCGACCAGCTATATGCCTGGACTTTTGGTACCACCCCCGCCGCCTACCGATATTCACCCGATAAGCAACTACAAAAAACATTCCTCGTTGAGGAGCGCATATTTATCGATAGCGCAGTAATCTATAACAACCAGGGCGTCGAAATTTTTCAACGGCAGATCCTACCAGTGCTCGATAACATCCGAACGGAAACGCTTCCGCTTAATACTCTCGACTCCCTGACTGACTTATCTACAGCACGCGCTTTGTTTAATCGCGCCATTGCCTCGAAAGAGCTTGAAGACTACCCACTGGCCCTGGCCAACCTGGCTACGCTGGACTACAACCTGGGGGCTGCTGCCTACCAGGCGTGGAAACAAAACCCCGGAAATGCAGCCGGAGGTGATACCCTGGCCCTGCGGGCATTCCAACGGGCTAGTGCCAGCGACTCCCTGCGCAGGGATGCCTGGCATGCCCTCGGCATTACATACTATTATCGCGCACAAAGCTCCGGGCAGGTACAACAAGAGGCCGCTAATCAGCCAACCAATACTAACCCTCCGGTGGATTCTGCCCGCTATTACTACAATCAGCTGCTCCCTACCGGTTATTTTGACACCCTGAGTCTTTTCCCCAATCTGCGAACACTACTGAACCAGGAACCGACTACTGTTCTGAAAATCAATCAGGTTGGCGGTGATGATTCCCGGTTACGCGTAAATGTTGACTACTACTACAATCCGCTGCTTAACCCTAACAATATTCTTCTTACCCTCAGCGCCATTGCCCGTAATGGTCGACGGCCCAGCGCCATTCCGGTAGCCACAACCCCTTTACAACCCCAACGCAATACCGCTAGCCTTCAACTCGCTTCCCTCGATCGGGGAAAAATTATCCAGACGGATAGTCTGCTCGCCGTTCTAGTCGATCAAACGACGGGGGATACGGTGGCCCGCAAAAGTATTTTCTGGTATAAAAACTGGGGAACACAACCCGTAAAGCCCCCAACCCCCAACCCCCAACCTGTTGAATATATTCTTACCGGACAGGTACTGGACAGCGAAAACCGCCAACCCGTCAGTGGTGCCCGGGTCATTGTCCAGGCAGATCCCAATGACCCAAACGCAGAAATTTCCTTTTTACGAAAAAGTGCGCTGACGAACAGCCAGGGTACTTACCAACTTACCTTTGACCAACTAGTCAACCAGGCCCTGGATATCACGGTCGAAGCGGCTGGTTTTGAGCCTTACCGTACCACCACAGCACCTCCTACTACCGGAAGCGGAACCAGGGTACAAGCCCGCCTAACCGATATTACCCTTACTCGGGCGGCAAAACCAACGCCAACACCAATCTCAACGGGCATTAGCATACAGGTGCTAAACTGTGCCGACGGACAACCACTTGATTATGCCCAGATTGAACTGGAAGAACTCATCATCAAAGGGGACCGGACACTCCTGGGCAATCTCAATGTCGACCGGGCCGGTAAGTTTCTCCTTTCCGGCGATCAGGTTACCGACCGCCTCCTGCTCACCATCAATTGCAAAGGTTTTGTTCCCAGAGAAATCAGCCTGCGCAACCTCGGCGACCTCATGGAAAACCGGCAACTGGCAGACCAAAATATTTCATCGCAAATCGTCAATCTAATTGGCCGGCAGTTCCGCATTTTTTTACTCCCTGAAAACCTGCTGCCAAGAATGCAGAGTATCAGCGGAGGAACCTTTACGATGGGGTGCACCCAGAAAAACTGCCACCCCAATGACCTGCCCGCAGAAAAAGTTACCGTGGGTAGCTTCCAGATGAGTAGCTATGAAATTTCCCTGGCACAGTATGAGGCCTTCTGTACCGCTACCGGACGCAAGCAACCCACCGATCCCGGAGGAGGTAGTCGTGGCCCCGTAGGAAATGTCAGTTGGCTGGATGCCGTTCAGTTCTGTAACTGGTTAAGTGCCTTGACCGGATTGAATCCTGTTTATACTATTTATGGCAACGGAGCGACGGCGAATCCTAATGCCAATGGATACTGCCTTCCTACCGAAAGCGAATGGGAGTATGCCGCCCGTGGCAATGGATACCCCCCCACGAACAGCATCAATGACATTGCCTGGTATAACAAAAACGCCCAGGGCAAGCCTCATCCTGTAGGCACGAAAAATGCCAATTCATTTGGGCTGTTTGATATGCTTGGTAATATGGACGAATGGTGCTGGGATGTATACGCAGATCCCGTCCAGAAAAACAACGGCCCCAAAGTGAATACCCCTATCGAAGCATCCAATTTGCGTACCGTTCGTGGCGGTAGTTGGAATGATAATGTCACTGAAATTGGCATAACCCGCCGCAAGGGAGCCCTGGCTAATCAAGGAAGCAGGACTATTGGCTTCCGGATCGTACAACATAATTAATCCCCATGGCGATGGATAAAACGACAGACGTCAGGTAAGTTTCTTGTTGTAAGGAGTGAAGGGTGAAGACCTGACACCGACTGCTCACTGCTCACTGCTCACTGCTCACTGCTCACTAAAAAAACACTTGATCTTATCGGTTGTCAATCCTGCTTATTTCGTTTCGTCGGATACTTCCCTGGATAAGTCGCAAAACTTTTCCACTAGCTAGTATCGGCACTTGAATTGTAATATCTTGTAGAGCGATTACCAAAAAAAGAATAGCATGAATTTCATCGATCGGCTTGGCAATGGCTGGCGTATGGGGCTAAGCAGCCTCGAAGTAGTCCGGGAAAACCCTAAACTACTCTTATTCCCTGCATTATCCGGAGTGGCTATGGTGCTGATTCTAGCCAGTTTCGCGGGTGGAATCCTGACCCTAATGGGAATAAATCCCGGTTTCATGGACCAGGCTATTGGCCGCCTGGAGCAATATGGGGATGTTTTGGGCTATATCGTTGCTTTTGCCTTTTACTTCCTTTCCTTTTTTATCGTCATTTTCTTTAATGTAGCGCTCGTTCATCAGGTTAAAGAAGTATTTGCTGGTCGGGAGGCCGATATCATGGAAGGGTTGCGTTTTAGTGGTTCCCGGCTGACCGCGATCCTGGGATGGACGCTCCTGGCTTCTACAGTTGGGGTAATAATGCAGGCCGTCCGTGAACGCGGAGGTATTATTGGCAATATTTTAGGTTCGATCCTGGGCTTTGCCTGGTCTATTGCCACCTATTTTGTAGTCCCGGTAATTGCCTATGAAGACCTTGGACCGATAGACACCCTGAAAAAATCTGCTTCGCTAATCAAAGACAAATGGGGCGAAGCCCTGGGGGCAGGGTTCAGCTTCGCGCTGTTTTCCATTCTGAGTGTCATCCTGGCCGTTCTGGCAGGAATTCTGGTCGGCTATTTCAACGCCATTGCCGGTATTCTCACTGCCGTTGCGGTATATGCGCTGGGGGTTGTCACAATCAGTGCAATCAAACAGGTATTCCTGGCGGCAGCCTATTCCCACCTCCATGGTGAAGAACTGGTGGCTTTCGACAGCGATACCCTTGATCATATGTTTGTACGGAAATAAGCATAAGAATAACCCTTTCCAGGATGGTTTGCGCGGGTAACGAGGTAAACCATCCTGGAATGGTGCCCCCTGGTTCCTTATTTATCTTACCTTGCTCCCGAGTAATCCTATCCCACCCGACCTTGGCATTTTTTTTGCAATTCCTCAACCGCTTCCTCCTGTTTGCTGTTCCATCACCAAAAAGCGTATGTCCTCACTCCGAATGATCGGCTGGCTATTGAGTTTTAGCCTACTCCTGAGTAGTTGCCAACCGAATAATAAGCAAGCTAATTCAGCGCCCAAGGTCAACGCCTTTTTTGACCTGGCTACTTATATCGATGAGGAAGCTGCACGCCTTGACAAAACGCAACCCAGGATGCTGAAAATCCTGGCTTTCGATGAAAAAAACGATAGCCTTTACCCCGAGAATGTTGACTTCGTAAAGGAATTAAAACCCTTTCGGGATGCCGATATCAACAAATTGTCGTGGATCGATAAATATCGGACAGATAGCCTCTTTTCCGGCAGTGATCTTCAACGCCTCACCTACACCGCGCTTGATTCCAGTCTGAGTACCCGCCGTTTGCAGGTAGACTTTGCAGAGATCCCGGGCCAGGTAGCCGAAATTACCATTCAGCGCCGCAGCAAGAGTGTCATTGCTGTTACCGACCGAAAGTTAAGCTACCAGCCCCAAAAAGGTTACAGCCTCGAAAGCTGGCAAGGCATGCGCCTGGTCGCCGACCATCACCTAACCGTCGACGTAGCCTTTATACAGTAGGATTTACCCTGGGAATAGCGCCGAATTTCCGTTGTTGATTATCAGCAGCACTAAAAGAAAACGGCGGCAAGACTTTTGTCCGCCGCCAGCGTTCCATATGTGTGAAGGGTAATAAAATCTAAGGAGTAAGTATGGATTATTTCGGGATAACCCGAAAATAAAACCTGCCAGGGATGGATGAACACCATCTTGGGTTGAAATCATCAATACATTGGGAGGGAATATTGTTGAGGGGAATACTTGTATTCAAATATATGAAAATTATTCTTAATGCAAGTTTTCTAAAACAAAAAAAGAGGCAGCGCTGCCACAGCACTACCTCAGCCCTAACCAAATAAAACCAAATTATAATTCTTAAGTCTCTTGATTACATCCTTGATAAGACAAATATAAATAGTTATTGTAAAAAATACAATTACAAATTCACTAATTTTTTTTCCCGTCCTTTGTACGAGTGTTAGTAAATATGCTCCTGCAGTAAGAAAAACACAAAAACCAACCAACAATGCGTTTCTTTGCAGAACAGCACTAAAATCGAGGAACTCAATATTTAACGGTTACTTGCCCAAAAGAGCAACTATAATTTTCCGAATGCCGATTAAAAAAATTTTTTTCCCTTTCTGGAAAAGAAAAAAATTTTGCTCGAAAATTGATTCATTTGCGAAACTGGGGGTAACCCAGCAGATCAAACCCAAAAAAAATGGAAAAAAAATTTTTACTAATCCTGTTCCTAGGGATTATTGCTCCGGTATTTCTAGGGGCCCAATCGACTAAGGCCGAAGAAGAAGAGGCCTTTTTTGTCAAAAAAATTTATGACGAGGCTCTCACCCATAGCCAGGCTTACCCTTGGCTTAACCACCTTTGTCGCCGCATCGGTGGTCGTTTAAGTGGCACCCCTCAAGCAGCGGCAGCCGTGGAGTACACTCGTCAGATGCTGGATACCCTCGGCCTGGACAGTGTATGGCTACAGCCCGTCATGGTCCCTCACTGGGACCGCGGCGAACCCGAACAGGTCCGCATTGTTAACTCCCGGCAAGTGGGTAGTATCGACCTTAAAGCACTATCGCTTGGCAACTCAATAGGCACAGGTCCGCAAGGTTTGACCGCTCCTGTAGTAGAGGTAAAAAGCCTCGATGACGTTGATCGCCTGGGAGAAAGCCTGGCCGGAAAAATTGTTTTCTACAATCGCCCCCTGGACCCTACCCAACTAAATACGTTCAGTGCCTACGGCGGCGCTGTTGACCAACGGGGAGCCGGTGCAGCCCGTGCAGCCAAATACGGAGCCGTGGGCGTACTGGTCCGTTCAATGACCACCCGTAACGACGATGTTCCCCACACCGGCGGCACCAGCTACTCCCCCGACGCACCGCCTATCCCGGCCTTAGCCATAAGTACTAATGATGCCAACCTACTCAGCCGGGTCCTCCAAAATGAAACGGTCGAGGTCTTTATCCGCAACACTTCGCGAATGCTTGCCGAAGAACTTTCCTACAATGTAATTGGGGAAATTCGGGGAAGCACGAAGCCCGGGGAAATAATTGTGGTGGGTGGCCACCTAGACTCCTGGGATGTTGGCCAAGGTGCCCATGACGATGGTGCAGGCTGCGTACAGTCAATGGAAGTACTCCGCTCCTTGAAGGCATTGAACTACCGTCCACAAAGAACCATTCGCTGTGTGCTGTTCATGAATGAAGAGAACGGCTTGCGCGGTGGGCGGGCGTATGCGCAAAATGCAGCTGCGCAGAAAGAAAAACACCTGGCAGCTATCGAATCTGACCGTGGTGGTTTCACCCCGCGTGGATTTTCGGCAGATGGCGACCCCGCTACTTTTGAAAAACGCTATCGGAAAGTAACACAATGGCTTCCCCTCCTCGAACCCTATGGCTTGAGTTTTAGTATTGGTGGCGGTGGCGCTGATATTTCGCCGCTCAAACCGCAGGGAACAATGCTCTTTGGCTTTATCCCTGATTCACAGCGGTATTTTGATTATCACCATACGGCCATTGACACCATCGAGGCCGTCAATGAGCGTGAATTAAACCTGGGTGCTGCCACCATGACCGCGCTGGTTTACCTACTCGATAAATACGGTTTGTAAAAGCGAGGCATTCGGAGCATGGAAGTGCTCCGAATGCCTTATTTTTGTGCAAACATTTATCATGGCTGCCCAAATCAGGTTACACGAGCTCTCTTTTGTCCCTTTCCTTCATGCTGATCAGATCCAGCAGCGGGTAGCCGAAATGGGCCGTGAAATAGATGCACATTATCACGATAAGCAACCTGTCTTCTTGGGAGTCCTTAACGGATCCGTCATCTTTCTCGCTGATTTGATCCGGGCTTGTGCCATTCCCTCCGAAATGGCATTCATCCGGCTCCGCTCCTATGCCGGCACCCAGTCAACCGGAGAAATAAAAGAAATTCTGGGCCTCGACATTGATCTGGAAAATCGCCATGTGATCATCGTAGAAGATATTGTTGACTCCGGGCGGACCATGGCTCATCTCCTCCAGGAAATCGCCACTATGCACCCAGCCTCTGTCGCCGTTGCTACCCTGCTGCTGAAACCCGAGATGCTGGAATTCTCCCTGGACCTTCAGTATATTGGCTTTTCGATCCCCCCAAAATTCGTAGTAGGCTATGGCCTCGACTATAATGGGCTGGGGCGCGAACTACCGGCCATTTATCAATTAGAAACCCCAAACCCAGCAGAATAAATATCCATTCCTTTTTCGACATTATCCATACCATGGAAAAATCACCTGCCTTTACCCTGGAAGAGCTCTGCCATCAAACGGTCATGCTGGTGGAGCAGGTCGGTGAATTCATCACTGGTCAGCTGGGGCAGGTTGAGCAGGGCCAGATAGAAACAAAAAGCCTGAACAGCCTGGTAAGCTACGTGGACACTACCGCCGAGCAAAAACTAATCGCTGGGCTACAGGCGATTTTACCCCAGGCTGTTTTCCGAACCGAAGAGGAGACGATCGCTCCCGCTGAAGGCGAATGGTGCTGGATTATTGACCCACTCGATGGAACTACTAATTTCCTTCACCAGCTGCCTTGTTTTGCAATTAGTGTGGCACTGGCCAAAGGGCAGCAAGTCGTACTGGGTGTTGTTCAGGAGATAAACCGCCGGGAAACGTTCTGGGCATGGAAAGCGGGCGGTGCCTTCTGCAATGGCCGTCCCATCCACGTAAGCACCACCAACACTTTAGCCGAGAGTCTGGTTTCTACCGGATTTCCCTATTATGATTTCAGTCGCCTGCCGGCCTACCTGGAGGCATTGACCTACCTCATGCAGCATACCCGGGGAATTCGGCGCTGGGGTGCTGCTGCCGTTGACCTGGCCTATGTTGCCTGTGGTCGTTATGACGCTTTCTTTGAATACGCCCTGAACCCAT
>JACJXV010000049.1 GCA_020636445.1 Lewinellaceae bacterium
TTCAGCTTTCGCAAAAGCAAGTTCCTCGGCAGTGACCGGCTCATTGCGCATCCGATTCAATTCGGCCATAAACTCGACCAGTGAGCTGTCCGTAACCGCATTGCGGACACTGGCGCTGGCCGAGAAATTCCCAATTAGTTCATCCGAACTAATAGAAGAATAAGCACCATAGGTATACCCTTTATCTTCCCGAATATTTTTGAACAAGCGTCCGGATGACCCTCCGCCCAGAATTTTATTCATTACCGAAGCCGCCGTATTTTCAGGGTTTCCCGGTTTAAAATCAATGGGATAGGTAATATCGATCAGGGACTGAACCGCACCCGTTTTGTCCACAAAACTTACCTGCGTAGCTGCCGGGGCCTGGGGTTGGGTAAGCTTGGGCTTTTTCACATCCCCTTTGACCCATTTACCAAAGTAAGTGTTGGCAACCTTTTTGGCATCTGCTACTGTAATATCGCCTACAATAATCAGGTAAGCGATATTGGGTTTGAAGTTGTTCCGGACATATTCCTTACACTGATCAACCCCAATACGGCTGACAGTAGCTTCGGTGGTCAACTCGCCATAGGGATGATTTTTCCCGTACAGCAACACCGAGCTAACATTATTGGAAATGGCATTCGGATCATCCTTTTGCGATGCCAACCCCGACAAGGTTTGCTTTTTCAGTTTATCGAATTCTTCCTGAGGAAAGGTAGCGTTGAATAAGACATCGGACATCAACTCCAGCAGTTGATCGCGGTGCTTGCTCAGGGCGGTTCCAAACATACCTTTAGCATTACCGGAAAGGGAAGCCCCAATAAAATCAATGGCTTCATCGATTTGGGCCTTGCTACGCGTCTTGGTGCCGGTCGTGAGGAGCTGACCAGCCATGCTCGAAACACCGGCGTAATCACCTTCCAGCGTTTCCGGTACATCAACAAACACCTGGAAAGAAACGCGGGGGAGTTTGTGGTTTTCCACCACAATTACCTGCAAACCATTGGGCAGAGAAAATTGCTCGTAAGCACTCAGCTGAATTTTAGGTGCCGGGCCTGGTTTAGGAGCTGTTTTCCGAAAATCTTCCTGCGCCGGCAACTGGGTTACCCCCGCCAACACGAAAAGCACTAAGATTAATTTTATAAATCGCATGATTATCATTCTTTTAAATAAATAATAAAGAGAACCTGAGGGAAAGTTCCTTATTGCCCTTTAGGCAACCAGAACAAGACCAGTCGGCTGGTGGGTTTGAAATACTCCTTAGCCACCCGTTGAATATCCTCACGCGTTACTTTCAGGTAGCGGTCAATTTCCGTATTGATCAGGTTAGCATCGCCGAAATGCGTTTCATAGATCGCGAGGTTTTCCGCAATCCCTTCGATCGTAGCATTACGGCTCACCATTTGATTTTCGATTTGATTGCGCAACTTCTGAAACTCTTTTTCTGAGATAAGCTCTTGCTGCACCTTTGTAATTTCTGCATCTATGGCTTTTTCCATATCGGTCAGATCAACCCCCATATTAGCAATGCCAAAAGTAAGCATCAGGCCTGGGTCTTCGAGTGGAAACTGAAACGCCCCTGCCTGGATAGCTAGCTGTTTTTCGTCGACCAGGGAGCGGTAGATGCGTGAACTTTGCCCGTTCGACAGCAATGTACTCAGCATTTCAACTGCATAGTAATCCGGCGAGCCTTGCTTAGGTGCCCGATAGGCAATAACCAAAGCGGGTAGTTGTACCTGGTCATAAACCGTATCACGCATTTCCTGCTGCAGAGCTGGTTCGGTGATCTGTGGCCGGTAGATAGGTTTCATGCCCTTCGGGATGGTAGCAAAATATTTGGCAATGAGTGCTTTTGTTTCCGCGGGCTTAATATCCCCTGTAACCGTCAGTACGGCATTGTTGGGAAGGTAAAAATCCTTGTAGAAGTTTTTGTAATCTTCTTCCTGTGCAGCATCAAGGTGCTCCATGGAGCCGATCGGGGTCCAGGAATAGGGATGTTCTTTATACATCCGCTTGAAGACCTCTTCCACCAGTGTACCGTAGGGTTGGTTGTCGTAGCGCATCCGGCGCTCTTCCTTAACAACTTCGCGTTGGGTCTCAATACCTTTCTCTTCCACCGCGGCATGCAGCATGCGTTCGGATTCCAGCCAGAGGCCAAGTTCAAGCTGATTGGATGGAAATAGCTCATAATAGTACGTGCGATCCTGGGTGGTATACGCATTATTACTGCCTCCAGCCTGAGAAATGTACTTATCAAATTCACCCCGAGCGATATTATCGGAGCCTTCAAACATTAAATGCTCGAAGAAGTGGGCAAAACCAGTACGATCAGCTTTCTCGTTCTTGGATCCTACATGGTAGAGAACCGAAACGATTACATTCGGGGTAGTATGGTCTTCGTGCAGAATCACCGTAAGGCCATTATCCAGTTGGTATTTCTCAAACTGAATCCCCTTCATTTGCGCCCAGGCCGGGGTACTTAGTAAACTGAGGAAAGTAGCTAACGCTAGCAATTTAGCTTTCATAAGGTATCATTGATTTTATTGAGCAGAATTAACATAAGGCATAAAGTAATTAGCGTTCCCGTAGAAAAATGGTCAAAAGTATATACTACAGGGCTATGGTGCTAAGGTACCAGATACAACAAAATGGATCTGCATGCTGGTTCTAATTAAAGTTTCTATCAAAGCAAAGGGTTCACCAGCTTGGTCAGAAAGAAACCTACACAAAGTAAGAAGCCGCCTGGCAGGACACCAAGCGGCTTCGACGAGGGCTGTAAATTCCTCGACCGGAGCATTACTTTCCCCGGTGACTCATTTTGTGGAAATAATGTGGTCAAACTACCTTGTCAGCACAATAGGAGCTGGCAAAGGCATCGGGCTTTGCTTTGAAGACGAAACCCATTCCGAGAATATAGCCCATCGCTTCTTTTAGGGCCGTATTGGACTTAAAGTGCGGATCCGTATTAATATCAGCGTGGACTTCAAGGGCCACATCATAGCGATCTAGTAAATCACATAACGAATACGCTACTTCTACTGATTTAGATACTTCAGTGATCATGCGTTCCCGCAGGCTCATTCGTTTGGTCGAGCGGCTGTTATGGATAAACATAAAGCCTCCCTTCTTCTCCCGGAGGAAGACAATTACTGTGGCGAATTCAATAACCTCCCCCCGCACCTGGGAATCGGAACCAATACACACTTTCAATCGGTGGCCTAGTTCCTGCTCGCGGATAAGGGTAGCTTCTACTGCTTGCGCCAGCTCCTGTTCGATACGATCTCCATTATACCTACGCCATTTCATACATAATAGGTTTTGCAGCCATCAGGAGTTATCCAAGCCCCAAAGCGTTACCATCGGGCACCGCCGTTTTTCGCTAACCTACTTAATTACCTCGCATAAATTACAAAAGTCCGGGGGAACTACGATGGCAAATCAGCGATTTAAATAAAATTTAACCCCTGATTTACAAGCATTAAAACACCCGTAAGCGTGCGAAAATTCCCGGAGAGTAGTTTTTTTAAGCACTCACGTAAAATTGTATGCTTTTAGGAATGGGCGGAAAAGCAGCAAAATGCATGAAACTGTTGCGGTATACCTATAATCATCGTACCTTAAATCCGATTTAGCTTTTGCCTGCGAAGGGAGAAGAAGTAGTTAGTGGGTGAGGCAAATCAGTCTAGCCAACAATAAACTTGAGGTATTGAGAATGAGGGTAATTAAAGCCCCCTTCCGTAAACCTCGTTGAATCTGTGTTTTGTTCAACACAGTCAATCAATTAATACGCGCTAATAACGGCAAATTATTCATGGCTGCGTAGCTTAACCGTCACCAGCCAGTTGTGTTTTGTTGATTGATCCCCTCACAAGAAATCATTACTCCTAATTACTAAAAACTGAACCTATGGTCTCATTTCAACGCATTAGCTTATTGGCTATGCTACTCCTTTTTGCTATTTCGGGCAGAACTTTGCTTGCCCAATCCGGAGCCGGCTTTTCCTACCAGGCAGTTGCCCGCAACAATGCAGGAGCAATAATCCAAAACCAATCCATTAACCTGCGTTTCAAGATTCGCCAGGGCGCTGCTAATGGAACGGTTGTTTATGAGGAAACCCATACTCCCTTAACCAATACGTATGGATTATTCTCAGTGGTCATCGGCAAAGGAACACCCGAAACAGGGTTTTCTTTCCCGGCGATAGACTGGTCGGCAGGCGACTATTACCTATCCACTGAAGTCAATGGCGCTACCGCCAGCACTACCCTCTTTGAGGCGGTTCCGTACAGTAAAAAAGCCCTGGATATGAAACTTAGGGATCTGACTGATGTAGGTGACATTGCTCCCGGCAATGGTGCTGCACTAAAGTGGAATGGCACCGCCTGGGTACCCGGCGCAGATAATACCGGCCCCACCTATTCAGCGGGCAGTGGAATTGCTATTTCAGGAGCCGGCGTCATCAGTAATACGGGCGACGTCAGCAATACCAATGAAATTCAGACGCTCTCGCTGAGCGGAAATTCCCTCTCACTGAGTAATGGTGGCGGATCCGTCAGTCTGCCCAGCGGCAGTGAGACCCCCTGGACGAAAAACGGGAATAATATTTTTTACACCAGTGGAAATGTAGGTATTGGCGACAACACCCCCAGCGCCAGCCTGAGCGTGGGTAATGGTGATAAATTCACGGTGGATGGCACTACCGGAGCCGTCACTTTTTCTGACGATGATGCCACCATCCAATTCCCCCCGGCAACAACAACCAATAAGCCAATGATTAACATGTTCCGCTCGGGCACCAATAATGCAGACCGCATGGTTATCGCCCATTCACCCAGTTTCGCCACCTGGGGTATCGAGTATGCGGACACTACCGATCGGTTTCATTTTCGTAGTAATGCTGCCCGGCAATTTACGGTAGCTCTGTCCTCGGGCCGGGTGGGCATTCAGGAAGAAAATCCGTTGTTCAACCTGGATATGAAGGGCCGGGCCCGCATCCAATGGCAAGGCGGGGCCGGCAACAGCCCGGGCATCTGGTTTGGCAACCAGGCAGGCACCTTCAATCGGGCTTTCCTCGGGATGTCAGAACCCGATTCAGTACTCGGTATCTTCAGTCAGCACCTGGGAAAATGGGCCATTGAATTCGAATTAATGCGGGAACCCAGAATTGGGGTTAACATTCAAAACGGAAGTCCCCCGCGCGCTGAATTACACATCTATCATACTAACTTCGGCGGGTCAAATGACGGGGTCCGCATTCAAAATGAAGGAGCGAATGGCCATTATTGGAACTTGTACACCTCCAACACCACCGGATCGTTTGAACTGTATAAACAAGGCATCAAACGGGTAGAAATCAACCCCACTACCGGAGCCTACAGTTCCGTATCGGATGAACGGCTGAAAACGAATGTTGCGGCAATGAGCTCCGTGATCCCCAAGGTGCTGCAATTGAAGGTAAACACCTATAAGTATATAGACCAGGAAAAATCTGATACCCGCAACTATGCAGGTTTCCTGGCCCAGGAGCTGGAAAAAATTTTCCCTCATCTGGTTCATTCCCGCGGGGATGAAGGAAGCGATGGCATTTATACCGTAGATTACAGTGGATTGGGGGTAATTGCCATCAAAGCCATCCAGGAGCAGCAAGTGCAACTTGACGCTCAGGAAAAAACCATCCAACAACAACAGGCGATTATCGCCGATTTACTCCGACGCCTCGAGGCATTGGAAAACAAATAAAATGATAATTATGCGAATGGCTATTCTAGGGGGAATTTTTTCCCTCTGTTTAACAACCCTGGCTGCCCAATCGATTGAACGGGCCGTTATTGGCACTACTGGCGGTTATGCCGAAACGGCGACCCTGCAGCTCTCCAGTACCGTAGGAGAAGTCGCTACAACAACCTTAACGGCAGGAACCATCGTTCTGACCCAGGGATTTCAGCAACCCTCGGCGAATCCCAATACACCCACCCGCGACCTGGGTATTGCGGTACAATACCAGCTTTTCCCCAACCCCGCCAGCCAGCAACTGACGCTGCGCCTGGAGGCCGCCAAACCCATTGCGATTCAGGTCACATTTACCGATTTGGCGGGAAGGGAAATAGCTTTGCCTAATCGCAAGGTAGACATCCAGAACGTCGCTGATTTGCAATGGGATATTAGCCTGCTACCAGCAGGGGGATATCTACTTTTCCTGCAGGAAGCCAACGGCCCGGGCCGGCAGGGAATTCCATTTCAGGTAGCCCATTAGGGATTTCTGGCACTCAAAATTGAACACGCCTCCATTCGGACAGGAATTGTGCTGTACGGATGGAGGCGTGTTATACAAGGGTTGGTAGCGGGGCAGTTACCACCCAAACCTTGACCGCATTAGCGCTTTGACTTCTGGCACAAGGCTTGATGAATCCCTGCTTCCACCAGTGGAATCATTACCCGATACCCTGCCTCATTAGGGTGAACACCATCATAGGTGTATGCCGGGAGTAAACCTCCCTGGCCATCATTCATGGCAGCATAGTAATCCACAAAAGGAATATGGTTTGTCTGGGCGTAGTTAGCCAGCCTCGTATTGAGCGCCTGTATTTTTGCTGCCGGTTCTAGTCCCTTCCGCCAGGGGAAATCTGCGGCCGGTAAAACAGCACATAAGACAACCCGGACCTTGTTGGCACGTGCCAGTTCGATCATGGAAACAATATTCCCGACGATTTCTTCCTGAGTAGCAGGACCGGTATTCCCGGCGATATCGTTAGTACCTGCCAGAATAACGACTACCTCAGGCTGCAGGGCCAACACATCCGGCCGAAACCGCACCAGCATCTGTGGCGTCGTTTGGCCGCTGATCCCCCGGTTCAGGTAAGGACGCCCTACGAAAAAGTCAGGACAAAATTTTGCCCATCCTTCGGTGATGGAATTACCCATGAAGACTACCCGTTTTTCGCCGGGGGCTGGCGTAGCAAGTGCAGCATTAGCCTCCTGATAACGGGCAAGCTTAGCCCAATCCTGGGCCATAAGCTGGGTGGTTCCACCCAAAAAGGGTAGGAATACAAATAAGAGGTAACGCATAGGTTTTACGATTTTAAGCCCCTTTGCAGGGGCCGTTTATTTAATGAAAAACACGAATGCGCCTACACTCCAAAATACCAAAGCCGGACTTAGTTCATATCCATGTTGTGGAAAACATTAATCACATCCTCATCATCTTCCATCTTTTCGATTAAGGTGATGACATCCTCCACCTGTTCGTCGGTAAGCGTCTTGGTGTGATTAGGAATGCGCACAATTTCACTGCTCTCAGGTTCAATCTGGCGATCTTCCAGCGCTTTTTGCAGACTGCCAAAATCGGCAAAGTTGGCATAAAGCACAACGAACTCATCCTCTTCCCGAATATCATCCAGGCCATGATCAATGAGATCCAGCTCTAATTCTTCCAGGTCGACACCTTCTTTGGGAATCTTGAAAACACCTTTACGATCGAACATATAGTCCACCGAGCCCGAGGTACCCAGAGAACCGCCATATTTGGAAAAAATATGCCGGATATTGGCAACGGTGCGATTCAGGTTATTCGTCGCCGTTTCCACTACCAGAGCCACCCCATGCGGAGCATAGCCTTCGTATACGACTTCGTCGTAATTCTCGGCATCCTTGGACGTTGCCCTTTTAATCGCACTCTCTACGTTGGCTTTAGGCATATTCGCCGTTCTGGCGTTCTGGACAGCCATCCGCAGACGAGGGTTGTAATCCGGATCAGGACCGCCGGAGCGGACTGCCAGCGCTATCTCTCGTCCAATCTTGGTAAATGTCTTGGCCATGTTGGCCCAACGCTTAAACTTTCGTTCTTTGCGGTATTCAAACGCACGTCCCATCGGGATTCAATTTTTGCGGCAAATTTAGCTAAAAAAAGGAAAGGTGCAAGCGCCCGGAGCTTTACCTAAAGTAAACCCAGATCCCGCTGTACAGCTGTTACCTTATCCTTGAGTTTTGCCAGGGTGTTGTTAAAATCGGCGGGCTTCTCCAGATGAGCATGGACCGAGATGTAGAACTTAATTTTGGGCTCCGTTCCGCTCGGTCGTGCCGACACCTTGGTGCCGTCATCGAGAATAAGTTGAATCACATTTGAACGCTCAATACCCATTCCCATCGGAATAGGCGTTACCTCTCCTGAGCGCAAATCTTTGCGGGTCAGGTTTTGGTAGTCCAGTACGGCAATAGGTTTTGCCCCGTCAACGGTTGCCGGCAAGTTCCCACGCAGATCAGCCATCATCTGCTGAATTTCTTCAGCTCCCGACTTTCCTTTTTTAGTGATTGAAACCAGGCCTTCGTAATAAAAGCCGTGGCGCATATACATCTCTGTTAGAAAATCAATTAAACTCAGTCCTTTATCCTTAGCATAAGCGGTGAGTTCGGCAATCATAGCGCAAGAAGCTACGGCATCTTTGTCGCGTACGGCATCGCCAATCAGGTAGCCATAACTTTCTTCTCCACCGGCAATAAACTGCCCCTTACCTTCCAGCTCCCGAATGACTTGCGCAATGTATTTAAAGCCAGTCAGGGTGTTATGGCAAGGAACGCCATAGGCGGCACACATCGCATCGATTACTTCGGTTGTCACGACTGTTTTTGCTACAAACTCTTTCCCCGATAATTTCCCGGCATCTTTCCAGGCCTGCAGCAAATAGTAAATAATCAGACTTGCCATCTGATTACCGTTGAGCAACTGCCATTCACCCGCCTGGTTTTTCACGGCAGCCCCTACCCTGTCCGCGTCCGGGTCGGTAGCTATCACGAGATCGGCATCAATGGCTTGTGCCTGTTGCATGGCCAGGGTCATCGCTTCTTGTTCTTCCGGGTTCGGATAAACGACCGTTGGAAAATTGCCATCAGGCGTCGCTTGTTCCTGGACGATATGGACATTCGTGAATCCAATACGTTCCAGAGCCGTAGGAACCAATGTAATGCCGGTACCGTGAATTGGCGTATAAACAATCTTCAAATCGTGCTGTCGCTTTATTACCACCGGATTAACACAATTCGCGGTAATGGTCTTGAGGTATTCGGCGTCTACCTCTTCGCCAATCAGCGTAATCAGGTCGGGATTGCCCTGGAAATGAATATCCGCAACCGACTTAATTTTATTGACTTCCGCTACTACATTTTTATCGTGGGGTGCAACCACTTGCGACCCATCCGTCCAATAGGCTTTATACCCATTGTACTCACGAGGGTTGTGGGAAGCGGTAATCACTACCCCACTCTGGCAGCCCAGGTGGCGAATAGCAAACGACAGCTCAGGGGTTGGGCGCAATTCCTTGAACAGAAACACCCGGATTCCATTGGCGGAAAACACATCCGCAGTAATCCGGGCAAATTCAGGGGACATATTGCGGCTATCATGAGCGATAGCTACCTGAATAGGTTGTCCCGGGAAACATTGGTTCAGGTAATTAGCTAATCCCTGGGTAGCGGCCCCCACGGTGTAGCGATTCATTTTGTTGGACCCCACGCCAATAACACCCCGCAAGCCTCCGGTACCGAATTCCAGATCCTTATAAAATGCATCGGTCAGTTCCGTAACGTTATCCGCTTCCAGGAGATCACGAATAACTTGTTTGGTTGCTTCATCATATTGACCGTCCAGCCATGTTTGGATCCGCTGACGGGTTTGTGCGTCTAATGTTTGGGCCATATCGGGGCGTGTTTTGGATTATCAGAAAGCAATAATAAGTAACCTCTACCAGCAAAACTAATGGTTTTCTCGGTTTTTGCCAGCTGTTTTGTCAGCTGTGTCTTTCAATACCTGCTGTTTCTTCTGATATAGCGAAAACCGTTCCATGGTTATCAAAACAATAACTATTCCGGGGTATTGACTAGGTAGTGAAAAAGCCTGAATCAATTATTAAGCAAGGCGATGTTGGGTTCAAGGCAAAAATCACCCTGCAGATGCTATTCGTCATTTCAAAACTCCTAGTAATGGTGCTAATTAGGCGTAGAGTAAGTTGAAAAGTAATTCAACTGATCAACCTGCTGGGCAGCATTGCCAACCCCTTTCAAACCAATCAAATGACGACCCTGCAATTTCTGGGTGGTGCCGGCACAGTTACCGGATCCAAGACGCTCCTGGAGCATCAACACCAACGAATACTCATTGACAGCGGACTGTTTCAAGGTTTAAAAGACCTGCGTATTCAGAACCGGGCGGGATTACCTGTTCCTGAAAATTCTATTGAAGCCCTATTACTCACGCATGCTCACCTCGACCATTGTGGGTATATTCCATTGCTAGTCAAAAACGGATTCGCCGGTCCTGTTCATTGTACTACACCTACCGAGGATTTGGCGCGCATCATCCTGGAAGACAGTGCCAAAATACAGGAGGAGGAAGCCGAACGCGCCAACCGGCACGGATACACCCGGCACCAACCGGCCAAACCCCTCTACGACCTGAAAGATGTCAAACAGAGTCTGCCCTTGTTTACCCCTCATCAGTATCATGAATGGGTCATTTTGGGGGAGGAGCTAAAATTTCAATTTCGCAATGCCGGACACATCCTGGGTTCGAGCCTTATTGAACTAAAAGTCGGTAATAAAACCTTGCTTTTTTCCGGCGACCTGGGACGAGCCCACCCCTTACTACTCCACCCACCCGAAAAAATCAAACACGCCAATTACCTGATCCTGGAATCTACTTATGGAGATCGCCTGCACCCGGAAACCGATGCCAAAACAGAACTGGATGCCATTATTTGGGAAACCTACCGCAAGAAAGGCACCCTCATCATCCCAACCTTTGCGGTGGAGCGGGCCCAGGAACTTCTTTTTTTACTCAGCCAATTGCGGGAAGAGGACCGTTTACCCGGCGTTCCTATTTACCTGGATAGTCCCATGGGGGTAGATGCCACTATGATCATGCTCAACCATCCCGACTGGCATATACTGACGCGGGAACAAACCATGGGGATGGACAATGTTGCCCATTTGATTACCGATGCCCAGATTTCGCGGGCCATCGTTCAAGATAAAAAACCCAAGATCGTCCTTGCCGGCAGTGGCATGATCACTGGCGGACGCGTATTACACTACCTTAGCCAGCTAATTGGTGATCCTTCCACAACGGTCTTATTGGTAGGATTCCAGGCAGCTGGCACCCGGGGACGAGCCCTGGAAGAGGGAGCTCCTGAACTTAAGTTTTTCGGGCAATTCTTCCCGGTAAAAGCCGAGATCCGCAAGATTTCCAGCTTATCCGCCCATGCTGATCAAGGAGAAATCCTCGCCTGGCTGGGCGCATTAACATCTCCACCGCAAAAAGTATTCATCAATCACGGAGAGCCCCATGCGGCAGATGCCCTGCGAGTAAAAATTCAGCATGAGTTGGGTTGGGAATGTCAGGTGGCGGGGGCGGGGGAAACATATTTATTGGATACAACCTAATGAAAAATTCCCCAGCTCCTGCAGAGGAAGGCTATTCAATGGAGGTAAATGCTGAAAATTTTCTATTTTCGGCCAGTATCTATACCCATCCATTCAATTGGGTACCTATTTACCAAACAACCCATCTCCCTTGAAAAAACTGGAACAAACCTGGCGCTGGTATGGGCCGAATGACCCCGTTAGCCTCCAGGACGTAAAACAAGCCGGTGCAACGGGAATCGTTAACGCCCTGCATCATATTCCGAATGGCGAAATTTGGACGATTGCTGAAATTACCCAACGCAAACACGAAATAGAAGCCGCTGGATTATCCTGGTCTGTTGTTGAAAGTTTGCCCGTTTCGGAGGCGATTAAAACGCAAACCGGCGACTGGTTACTGCATATCGAAAATTACCAGCAATCTCTGCGAAACCTGGCAGCGTGTGGCATTTACACGGTTACCTATAATTTTATGCCGGTACTCGATTGGACCCGGACCGACCTGGACTACCTGCTTCCTGACGGTTCAACCGCCCTGCGCTTCGACAAAACCGCCTTTGCGGCTTTTGAACTCTTTATGCTCCAGCGTCCCTCGGCAGCAGCAACCTACACCCAGGAAGAAATCCAGCAAGCCTCCCATTATTTCAACCAACTTACGCCGGCTGCCCGGCAGCAATTGAGTGATAACATCATTGCGGGGCTACCGGGTGCAGAAGCCGGTTATTCGCTCGAAAAGTTCCAGGAAGTACTCGACACCTATCAAGCGATTGACGCAGAGCAACTGCAACGCAACCTGATAGACTTCTTACAACGCGTAACACCTACCGCTGAATCCGTGGGAATTAAGTTGGTTATTCACCCTGACGACCCACCCTATCCTATCCTGGGGCTTCCCCGCGTTGTGAGTACTGCTGCTGATCTGCGCACCCTTTTCGCAGAAGTCCCAAGCCCAGCAAACGGACTTTGCTTTTGCACGGGAAGCTTTGGCGTACGCAGCGATAATGACCTGCCCGCGATGGTCGCTGAATTTGCCGACCGCATTCATTTCCTCCACCTGCGCAGTACCCGTCGCGACGCATCGGGCAATTTCTATGAAGCCGATCACCTCGATGGCGACGTGGATATGTTTGCTGTAATGAAGGTAATCCTCCAGGTACAACAACGCCGGAAAACAGCTATCCCCATGCGGCCTGATCACGGACATAAGATGCTGGATGATTTGCACAAAAAGACTAATCCGGGTTATTCTGCTATTGGTCGGTTACGAGGCTTGGCAGAGTTGCGCGGGCTGGAAATGGGGATCCTGCGGTCGGGCATTTAAGGCCATCAGATTATTGTGGTGTTATTTTGGATTTTTTCGTCCCCTGGTATTCAACTCGTTTTATTTACTTGGCAATAAACAAATCGCGCTGACTCAGGTATCAACCTGGTTGGGGCCAAACCGTTTATACCATGAAAATTCGCTTGCTTTGGTCCCTGATCCACACATTGGTATTAGGCATTCACTTAGTGGCCCAGTCTCCATCAAGTATCGTTTATGAAGACGCGGAAGGTTGCTTGCGATATGTAGCCGATCAGGAAGGTAATTACATTGCTGATTTCAGTATGGCGGGATATCGGAATGGTGAAGTTCCGCTGCCTGTCATACCCGTAGTCATGACGATAGGACCAGTCACTGGCGATAATACAGCGCACTTACAAACGGCCCTCGACCAGGTTGGTGCCATGCCACCCGATGCCAATGGTTTTCGGGGAGCGCTATTGCTGGAGCCTGGCATTTACGATGTATCCGGAACGGTAACCATCCGGGAAAGTGGGGTCGTTTTACGGGGTTCCGGCAATGGTGAAGACCCCCTAACCAATACCATTATCCGGGGCATAGGCAACACCCCCAATCAACGGGATTTGCTCCGCATCGGCAATGGCTCCGGAGCCAACTGGGAAACCGCAGTGCCGGGGAGTTATGCACTGATTACCAACACCTGGTTACCCGCAGGATCCAGGTCTGTCCAGGTCAATAACCCGGATAAATTTAAAATTGGCGATCCGGTGGTCGTATTTCAAGCCAGCACCCAAGAGTGGTTAGCTTCCATTAATTTTGGCAGTACCCATGGCGATGACCCATGGGCTCCCGGTGAAATTGACCTTTTTTACTACCGAACGATAGTTGCTATTGATTCCCAGGAAAACAAAATTACCCTGGATGCCCCCATTTTCGACCACCTCGACCCTGCACTGAGTTCTGCCTTTCTTTACCATCCCATCAGGACCGGCATCCGGGAGAAAATGGGGGTTGAAAACCTGCGCATTGATATTCAAACTGCGGGAGAATTCGACCTGGAGCATGCCAAAAATGCGATTCGACTATTGGGGGTTGAAGATTGCTGGGTTAAGGACGTAACTGCCCTGCATTTCAGCTATGCTGCTATTGATATGGCCACCGCAACCCGCGTAACCGTCCGGGATTGCCAGGGCCTGGCGCCCCACTCTCCGATTGATGGTGGGTGGCGGTATAATTTTGCCGTTGGCGCAAAATCCAATTTGATTCTTTTCGAAAATTGCCGCGCCACCCAGGGGCGACACAGCTTTGTTTCCAATGGAACCAGTAGCGTGTCTGGCATTGTATTCTACAACTGTACGACGAGCAACGACCACGCCTCCAGTGAAGGTCACCGTCGTTGGAGTCAGGGAATGCTCTTTGACAACATTAATTTTACAAACCCTAATACAGTTAATTTATTGGGGTTGTATAACCGGGGGAGTTACGGAACCGGGCACGGTTGGTCCGCGACAAATAGTGTTGCCTGGCGGGTAACCATGCCCGCGGGGTATCGGATCATACTACAACAGCCCCCCAATCGGCAAAACTATGCTATCGGCTGTCAGGCAATCGTGAGTAATGCCTCCCAGTTCTTACACCCGCCGGGATTCCAGGAGCTTACCAACGATTCCCTTGCGATCAGCTCCCTTTATGCTGCACAGTTAGCCCATCGGCTGGCTTACGGCGTTACCCCCGACGCACCGGCACGGCTAAAGGCAACCTTTTCTGAAGAAATCATTCACCTCGAATGGCTGGATATCGCCGCCGACGAAACGCAATACCAAATAGAATTATCCACGGACGGCGGCCAAACCTACAGCCCATTGAGCACATTGCCTGCCGATGCTACCACCTTCGAGCATACGCCACCACCAGGAAGTACTCTGGCTGATTTGCGTTACCGGGTGGTAGCCCGGGGAGTGAGTTGCCCCTCGGCCTACTCCAACCCGGCTGCGGTAACCCTGGTCAACAGCATCCAGGACCCGCTGAGGGATAGTCCCATTCATGTATTCCCTAATCCTGCTCAGGCGGAATTATTTATTCAAACACCGTTGGAAATCACTGCCATTACGCTCTACGACTATTCAGGAAAACGGCTAAATTCCTACGGGCCCACAAGAGTCCTTGCCAGCGACTGGCCCCAGGGTATTTACCTGATAAAGTTTAACACGAAGGGTGGTAGTGTACATTGGCAACGGATTGTAAAGCAATAAAACATTGTTTTACAATTATTTAAAACAATCACCCTCATCAATCACATGAACCCCAGATTTACTTCATTTCAGTTGGCATAAAGCCATCCATATCACCATAGTCCAGATTTTCCCCACACATACCCCAAATGAAACTGTAATTAGCGGTTCCGGCGCCACAATGCATGGACCATGGGGGGGAAATAACTGCTTGTTCATTATGAACCCAAACACAGCGGGTTTCTTCTTTTTGCCCCATAAAGTGTGAAACAGCCTGGTTATCCGGAACCTCGAAGTAGAGATACACTTCCATCCTGCGGTCGTGGATATGAGCAGGCATCGTATTCCAAACTGAGCCTTCTTTTAATTCGGTCATTCCCATCTGCAGTTGGCAAGTCGGCAGCACACTGTTTACCAGTAATTTTCGGATGGTTCGCGCATTGGAGGTCGCCAGGGACCCCAGCTCCACCACTTCAGCATCCGCCTGGCGTACAAGTTTGCAGGGATAGGCCTGATGGGCAGGTGCCGAATTAAAATAGTATCGGGCATTTGATCCTTTAAAAATTATCTCCCGACAACCCATGCCAACGTAAAGGGCTTCTTTGTGTCCTACCGGAAAAGATACCCCATCGACTAGCACTTCGCCGGGCTGGCCAATATTAATAATCCCAAGTTCACGCCGTTCGAGGAAAAAAGAGGCCTTTAAAGGGTCAATGGTTTCCAGGGCCAGGGGTTGGTTCACAGGCAGCGCCCCGCCCGCGATATACCGATCATAGTGGGTATACACTAATTGGATGGTATCCGTCACAAAAAGCCCTGGGATCAGAAAGTCCTGGCGGATCCGCTGGGTATCGTAATGTTTGAAATCGGTAGGATTGGCAGCATAACGTATTTGGTAATGTGTGTGCTTCATATTGGTAGTTTCTTTTTGCATTAAATGTTATTAACAATAGTCCGGACAAAAAATAGCCGGATATTTTGAAATAAATAAAAATGGCCGTAAGGTTAAGTTGCACCAAAACCCAATACGGCCATGAGCATCAAAGAGATACTCACGACAATAATCGCCAGAATATCGGTGAAGCACAAGTGGCAATCCGATTTTCTATACGAAATTTTTGCATTACTATTTTCGATCCAGGGGCGCCTCACTTTTGAGAACCTGGCTCGATACTCGCACATGAGCGAGCGTACATTTCGACGTAACTACAAAAAGTTCTTTGACTGGCTGGATTTCAATTGGCAATTAATCAGGCTATATGCACAGCTGGATCAAGCTACGCTTATAGCTGCGATTGACTGTAGTTATATCCCCAAAGCAGGTAAGTCAACCTATGGCTTAGATAAGTTTTTTAGTAGCATCGCCGGTCGGGCCAAGAAAGGGTTGGAAATTTCGCTGCTTTGTGTGATTAACACGCAAGATGGCAAAGCTTGGTCTTTGGCGGTTAGCCAAACACCGGCAGGACTTTCTACCAAGCAAGATGATCCCAATAGACTGACTCGTGTAGATCACTACATGGGTCAATTACAGCAAGCCCAAGCGCAGTTGAGCGGTATTAAATACATAGTCGCCGACGGATTTTATGCCAAAGACAAGGTCTTTACAACCATAGATCAACTTGGCAAAAAAACAATCACTAAGCTGCGTCCAGATGCCAATCTGCGCTACCTCTACCACGGCCAACGAACAGGTAAACAGGGGCGGCCAACGCAGTACGACGGTAAAGTAAATTGGAAAAGTCTCGATTTATCCAAATGGGAACATATCGGTTCAGATGATAAATACCCCCATTTGGAAATCTATACCCAAGTGCTGAACGCTCCCGGTTTTGAACGCAACTTTCGTGTAGTTATCGTCGTCAACACCAAAACGAATCAGTACATCTTATTAGCATGTACTGACATAAGCCTAGATGCACGAGCCATTCTACGTTACTACCAATTGAGATTTAAGATCGAATTTCTATTTCGGGATGCAAAGCAGTTCTGTGGATTAACCCACTGTCAAGCACGCAGCAAAGAAGCCTTGCATTTTCATTTTAACCTTAGCTTAGCGGCAGTGAACATCGCTCAGGTAAAGTTAACGCTCGATCCAGCCATTAAGTCAATGAACGTTTTGGTGCGAAAGGCCTATAACCAACGATTGGTCGAATGGCTTTTTTCGCAACTTAGCTCTAAAGCTGAGTTTGAATTAAATATTCCCGAAGTTCAGCGGGCTATTGCCCTCGGCGCTTCGAATTATTCATAAGGACAGTTTTCTGTCCGTAGTATTGATTAAGATAGATAAAAAAAGTTGGGCAAATCTTGAAGCATTCCCAATGGTTACCCAGGTTCAGTTAAACCATAAAATCGGTTGCCGCAAGGGATAGGTTCGATCAATCTCTTTGGATTTGCGATCGGGGCTTAATCGTTTCCAGGTTCGTAAATAGGATTTTTGCTGATACGCAACGCCAGCCAGCAACAACCCACAGGACTGAATAGGTAATTCCGAAAAATGTTCGATATCCGGAGGAAAGGGCCAGCTCGCTTTATCGGCAACAAAAGGAAACATATAGCGCCAGGCATCCTGTAAACTACCCTGCGCTCCCGTATAGGTCCAAAGATTATCCTGCTCATTGGAGGCAATGTGTGCCAGGAGGGAATACGCTTCCAGATTGAAGAGGGAGTAATTATATGGCTTCGTCCGGCTTAACTCGTCAGGAAATCCCCCTTCCGCATTAAACTGCTGGGATAACAGTTTTTTGAACTGTTGCCGGCACAAGTGCAGTAGCTCCGGCCGCTCAGCCAGATCTGCAAAGACGGCTACCTGCGCAGCCCACCAGGTACTGTGATTGTTGCCATGGTCACGTTCGTCGATACCATAGGGATGCGTAGTCAGCCAGGTTACAAACTGGTCAAACCATCCTTGCAGGTTGCGGAAATCAGCATCAGCTAAAAAACCAAGCCTGCGCAGTTCCTGAATACTCCTGGCTACTTCAATTAAGTGGATAGCGTCGATAATCCCAATACCCCGGCCGGTTACCAGTCCCTGGATCGCTTGGGCATAAAGAAAATGCGGATTCATCCGGGTGTCCTCGTCGACAAACCATGCCTGCAGATGCCGTAAGGCATGGTGGGCGTATTTTTCATCCCTGGTCAGCTTGTAGGCTGCTGTTAAGGCCGCTACCCAACGCCCCAGGTCGCGCATGGCTTCCCGGTGAGCCGTAAAGTTTTCGGGATTGGATTGCCCATCACGCCGGATATAGGGCCCTTGTGGGTTATCCGGATCCGGCCACCAATAATCCCCTTCAGAATAAAAATCATGTATCCCGCCACTGCTGCGTGGACAGAAAAATTGGGTTAGCGGTACGGGTTCTTGCAGGAGGTACTGATCGGCTAATTGGATCAAGGCAGATTGATCCGCCCCCACCAGTTTCCTGACTTCCCCAGTCGTACTGCAACCTGCCAAACTCAGGAATACAGTCCACAGCACGATTTGATAAAATTCTTTCATCATTGAAGGTTAAGGCTTATATCCTGCCAGATAAGCAAATTCCAGGAGGGTTGGTTATCCTGCGGCGGCAGGAGCTTCCAGGTTTCGAGATAAGTATCGTTGCGATAACCGATAGCCGCAAAAATCAAAAAGTCCCGTTGTTGTGGCTGTTTGTCAAACCCCGTTACATCCGGCTCTCTGAGCCAGGTAGATTTATCATGGAGAAAAGGAATCATCCAGTCAATGGCCTTCCGGAGTCCGCCTAATTCACTTTGAAAATACCAAAGATTATCTTTTTTCGTAGAAGCCAGATAGGCCAGGGTAGCCCAGGCGTCCAGGTTATAAAGGGTATATGCATAGGGGCGGGTGCGGGCCAGTTCTTCCGGGAAACTTCCATCAGCGGCCATCTGTTGGGGTAACATCGCTTTGAATTGATTTCGACACATCACCAGTAAATCCGAGCGGCCGACAATACGCGCGTATGCGGCCACCTGTGCAGCCCACCAGGTACTGTGATTATTGCCATTATCCCGCTCATCCAGTCCATAGGGATGGGTGGTCAGCCAGGTAACATACTGCGCAAACCAATCGGTTACGCCTGCTAATTCCTTCCCCGTCAGCGAACCGCTCTTTGTCAACACTTCAACACAAGCAGCCACTTCAATCAAAGGCACGGTGTCGATGATTCCGATTCCGCGGCCGGTAACAATACCCTGAATAGCCTGGCCAAAAAGTAAGCTGGGGTTCATTCTCGTTTCTGCGTTCACGAACCAGGTCATCAGGTATTTACGGGCGTGATTCGCATATTTTTCGTCACCGGTGACCCGATAAGCAGCCACCAGGGTGATCAGGGTTTTGTGAAGATCACCAAGTGCGCGTTTGTGCTCATTGTAAGTGTCGGGGTTGCGCCATCCATCCCGCCGTATGTAAGGGCCTTCAGGATTCTCAGGATCAGGCCACCAACAGGGGCCTTCTGAAAAAAAGTCGTGTTTTCCACCAGCGCTTCGCTTTGCGGGGAAATCCGTAATCGTCCGGGGTGATTTTTTCAGACATTCCTCAGCGCTAGCTAAAAGTGCTTGCTGCTCTATAGCCAGCGTAACCAAAGCCCCTTGGGAGGTTTTGCAACTTGCTAAAAGTAATAAAGCTAACACCTGACATACCTGGGTCATTACCTTTTTCAGGGTTGAGTGCCTTCCTATTTGAATCCTGCCAATCATGCTTTCCACTTTTGTTTGGTAAACCGCAACTTCAACCTCATCGAGCCTCCCAGTCATCATCAATCCTGTTGTGCCAGGTAATACGCATAAGGAGTTGTAAAATGAACCTGCCTGGCTTTCAGGAAAGCAACAATCCGTTGGAAGGTTGCAAAGCGTGTTGGATCGTCTACCCAGCTGCGGGGATGCCCCTGAATGACGAGTACTTTTGCTATTTTATACTTTTCAAACCCGGCCCTGAATTGTTCAAAATCAGGTACATGAACAGGATACTCGATATTAACCTCCGGAATGCGCGGCAGCAAATATTTATGGGTAGGCGCTAATGATTCTTTATACAGCCAAATGTGGATATCCGGCAGATCCTCCAGAGCCATAGCGGTCTGGGCATCGGTAGAATTGTAGGGAGCCCCAAAAGTTCGCAGCGTAATGCCTAATTTCTCCTGGGCCAGTTGCTGTGTTTTAGCCAGACTAGCATACTGCTCAGCTGCCGAAGGCCCCTGAAATTCTCGCTGGCGAATGCTGTCGACCTCCCATTGGCAATGGCAGTAACCGTGATTCCAGATTTCAAATCCGTCGGCATGGCGATCTTTAATCCATTGAAAATAGGCCGGCGTTCCCTCCTCCAGGGAGCTGCCAATGATCCCAATCGTGCCAACGACGGATTCACTCCGCAAATAAGCAATCACTTGCTGCCATCCGGGATCCACTAGTCCGTCTTCATATTTCAGGTCATCCAGTTTGAGAATCACCTGGGGCAAGGTTTCCCCTTCCGAGAGGATTAGGGGATCGGAAATTACCGGGAAGAAAAAAGCTTGCAAGAACGTAAGCAGGACTATTGTTTGCATGATTGCGCTACATTTTGTGAAAAACCAATCGGTCGGTGCTAATACCTGACCCGTCCAATAGTTACTTTTTTTACTGATTCATTTTTTACAACCTATACCAAGTACCATTTCCCTAACCTATGAAAATGGGATAGCATTAAAATTAAGTATACCTTACCAGCAGTAACTTCAGGGATAAAATGGGCCGTCTTGAAAGAAATCCATCGTTTTGAAAGATACAAGCTACCAATTAAGCAATTTCAAAGACAGACATTTTTGCTACCTTTTCTATATTTTTTTAGGCAAAACTATTTCCTTAGCAAAGAGCCTCTTCAATGCAAGGCGATACGAACATCCAAACTTCCCTGTATTTTGCTGTATGAGAATCAACGTTAAAGTGCTATTATTTTGGGGGGTAGTTATGTTGTTGTCCGTTGGATCACGGGCACAAGGCAACATTCGTTTCCGGCACTTCGGCAAAAAAGACGGCCTATCACAAAATTCTGTCTTTGCCATTGCTCAGGATAGCCGGGGTGTTATGTGGTTTGGCACCCGTGAGGGTTTAACAGAGTATGATGGGTATCGATTCAAGATTCACCTCCACCAGGCTAACAAGAGCAATAGTATTCCCTCGGATGATGTACGTGCATTAGCCTATGATTTCTTTCGGCATTGCCTCTGGATTGGCACGATGGAAGGGCTGGGCCGGTTTGATTTTGCCAGTGGAACCTTTTCGGCCTATACCACAGGCTCCGGCATTGGCAAATCAGCGATAGCGCACATACTCGTGGACAGCCTAAAGCGCGTTTGGGTCGGGACGGCTAATGGGTTGCATGTTCTGGAGGATGGAGCCGCTGATTTCAAAAACGTTGGTTTTACGCAGCAGAATAGACCGGATGTAAAAGTAATTTTTGAAGACTCCCAGGCGATCTGGATTGGAAGCGAGGAGGGACTTTTTCTTTTTCCCAAAAAGCAATCCATTACCGGGCCACCTCAGGATATCCGGCAGGTTTTCCCCGAGCTAGCTCCGTTAAGTCACTTACAGTTGCGCACAATTAACCAGCGGACACCCCAGGAGTATTGGTTTGGGACCCAGGCCGACGGAATCTGGCGCTGGCGCAGCGATACCCGAGCATTAAGCGCTTTTCGCTCTCGCAAAGAAGATCCGACCTCCCTCAGTCATGATAACATTCGCTCCGTAGCCGTGTCTGCCGATGGGACCCTTTGGGTTGGAACCTTTCTCGGGCTCAACCGCTTCCTGCCTGAACAAGAAGGGTTTTTGCGGATCCTGAGTAATGATTTCAACCCGGAAGGCTTGCGCAACAGCTCTGTACGCTCCATCTTTCTCGACAGCCGGGATAACCTCTGGGTAGGTACTTACTATGGCGGATTGCACTACCTCAACGAAGAATTCAGCCGCTTTCAGGTTTTCAAACACCAATTCGGAGTCAATAGCCTGAGTTTCGATGTGGTGAGCTCCTTTGCCGAAGCTCCAAATGGAGATCTATGGATTGGCACCGAGGGCGGCGGACTTAATTTTTGGGAAAAACAGACGGGAACGTTCCGCTTTTATCAGTCCTTATTCGGGTCCCAGGGGGATAATGTAAAATCGTTGCTACTGGATGGAGAAACCCTCTATATGGGAACCTTTCAGCACGGGCTTTTTATATTCAATACGGAACAGGGTGAAGTTCGTCATTTGACCGCACAACCCAATAGCCCTTATGCACTTGCTAATGAGAATGTATACGCACTCCTCAAGGCAGGTGATACGTTATGGATAGGCACCTATGGCGGCGGATTAGACATTCTGGATGAAAAAACAGGCAAGATCGTCCATTATCAGCACGAAGCCGACAATCTCCGTTCACTGAGCTCCGATCGGGTGCGCACGCTAACCCGGGATTCCCTGGGTCATCTTTGGGTTGGTACTGACGATGGCCTCAATCGCGTTATCCCAGGAGCCAATGGTCGCTTGGAGTTTGAGCATTTCCTGCCCGACACCAAGGTGTACGTCACCCATTTATCTGCAAGCCGTATCTGGGCGGGCTCGCTTGGCCAGGGGCTTTTTCAACTAGACCCACATACCGGTGCCGTTACCCAATATACCACCCAACAAGGCTTGCCTGCCAATTCTATCCTGGGCATCTTAACCGATGCTGCAGGCTTTCTCTGGCTGAGTACCTCTAATGGCATTTCCCGTTTCGACCCCCAAAGCGGCATTTTCACCAATTATTCCCATACCGATGGTCTGGAGAACCTGGAATTCAACTATAATGCCTATTATCAAACGAAGTCGGGAGATATTCTTTTTGGCGGCACTCATGGATTCACCCGGTTTAATCCCGACCAACTGCAGCGAAGACGGGATGCTCCACGGGTCATTCTGACGGGCCTCACCGCATTCAATCAGGATATTCAGGTGGGTGGTACCGACAAACTGCTGAAAAAACCCTTGAATGAGACGGAGGAAATCGTCTTTCGGTATGGAGACGCCAACTTTACACTGCATTTTGCCGCCATTGATTTCACTAATCCATTGGGCAACCGCTATGCCTACCGCATGGTTGGACTGAATAATGACTGGACCCATACTACCGGGAAGCCCGAAGCTACCTACACCCTGCAACAGGAGGGCACCTATATTTTTGAACTAAAAGCGTCCAACAAGGATGGCGTTTGGAACCCGGAGATAAAACAGTTAAGGATCAAAGTGCTACCCCCGATAACCCGCACGTGGTGGGCCTACCTGGCGTATGCCATTTTATTAAGCCTGGGTACTGCAGCCATCATCCGGTTCGCCCGACTTCGGCAATCCTATAAACTAGAGCAACTGGAAAAGCAGCAGCAAGCAGCGATGCACCAACTCAAACTACAGTTCTTCACTAATGTTGCCCACGAGTTCCGCACCCCCCTAACCCTGATTATTGGTCCACTGGAAGATTTGATCCAACATTGGCGCAAAGACCAGGACAGTTCGGCAAGGCAACGGCTAAACATCATTTACAACAATGCCCAGCGAATGCTGGATCTGGTAAATCAATTGCTCACCTTCCGAAAAATGGAGGAAGGCCACGAACCTATGCAGGTGGAAGCAACCGACCTATCCTCGTTTCTCAAGACCATTAGTGAGTCGTTTGCCGATCATGCAGCTATGCGGCAGATCCAATATACACTACAGGGAGCCGGGCACCCCGTAACCGTCTGGATAGACCGGGAAAAAATGAGTAAAGTATTCTTTAACTTACTCTCCAACGCCTTTAAATTCACCCCTGATGGAGGGGAAATACGAGTCCTGATTCGCCAAACGAAAGCCACCATTTTCGTTGACGTAAAAGACAACGGGGTGGGTATTGAGCCCGGATTACACCAACAGGTTTTTCAACGTTTTTACGAAAAATCCGTCCACCCGAAAACGGCCAGTCAAATCAAAGGTATGGGGATCGGCCTGGCCCTCAGCCGCCAACTGGTCCAATTGCATCATGGACAACTCACCCTGGAGAGTCAATCAGGTCAAGGAGCTACTTTTTCGGTGGCCTTGCCGCAAGGAAATCAGCATTTCAGCACTGAGGAGTTGAGTGCAACTGACAAAGAACTCACTACCCCGCTATTAGAACCTGTATATGCGATCGCTGCCGCCCAGGAAGACAATGTGCCTGTCCAGAAAAAGACTAACCTCCCTTTACTCCTGACCGTAGAGGACAACCCGGAAGTGCAAGCCTATATCCGATCCATTTTTGCCGACCAATACCGGATCATCACCGCCGGAGATGGAAAAGATGGGGTCGCCAAGGCCCAGGAGCACAACCCAGACCTGATCCTCAGCGATGTCATGATGCCGAAAATGGACGGCTTTGAACTTTGCCAGCAACTCAAAACCAATCTGGCGACGAGTCATATCCCGATCATTTTACTTACCGCCCGGACTACCCTGAACGACCGGCTGGAAGGCCTGGAAACCGGTGCAGATGACTATATCAGCAAACCTTTCCATCCGGATGAATTGCGGCTAAAAGTGCGCAACACATTGTTGCAACGGCAACGCATTCGCGAGCGCTTCGGGCAGTCACGCCATTTTGAGCCCAAGGACGTAGCCGTTACCTCGGCTGATGAAGAATTCCTGACAAAACTGATCGAGCTAATCGAAGCCAACATAGGCAATCCCCATTTCAATATTGAGCAGTTTGCCCAGGAGCTAGCCGTAAGCCGGGCCTTGCTCTTTACCAAAATCAAAACGCTCACCGATCATACCCCAAAGAACTTCCTGAAATCGTTCCGACTCAAACGAGCTGCCCAGTTATTGAGTACCGGCAAATTGAATGTCTCCGAGGTCGCTTACCAGGTCGGCTTTAATGAGCCCAAATATTTCAGTCGGGTTTTCCAACAAGAATTTGGGGTACCTCCTTCCCAATATGCAGAGGCGTAATGCTTGTCATTTTTGAACATAAGTGAGTGAGGAGTGAGGACCCGCCTACGCTGGGCTTCGGCGGGCGAAGGAAACTTGTCCGCCTCCGGCGGATCAGAAACCAGATACCAGCTACCAGGTGGCCATTTCAGCGCCAAACGTTTTTTCAGTGAACAGTCGGCAGTGACCAGCATACCTCCTTCAGGTTTCTTTGGCAGCTTGGCGAGGTCTCTTCCAGAATAGTTGCCCCTGCCCAAACACCAATTCTCCAAACGCTCATCCACCTCCTGTTTACCTGATCAAAACAGGATTCTCCCCGTAATTTAGACTTTTGTACCCCTTATTAAAGATTTTTTTTCAGAACCTATCCATTACATTTGTCAAAATGAATGTCACAAAAGACTATCATATACAGAATATGATTTGCATTAAGCCGCCATTCAAAACAGGTAATTGCATGAAACAATATTACAATTATCTTTCAGTGATAGTCACCTGCCTGCTGCTAAGTGCCGTAACGCCCCTTGCTGCACAAAATGGAATTATCAAAGGGAAGGTAGTTGACAGTAACGACAAACTTCCACTTCCGGGAGCCAATGTCTACCTGAAGGATAATATATCCATTGGAACGGTTACCGATATTGACGGCAACTTTCTGCTTGCTGGGGTTCCTGTCGGGAACCAGCTGCTGGAGGTATCCTTTATCAGTTACGCCACCCAGGAGATTCCGGTTGTCGTCACTGAAAATGGCAATATCTCCTTGGACGTAAGTATGTCTCCTGAATCAGTTATGGGCCAGGAGATTATCATAACCGGCCAGGCATTGGGCCAGGCCAAAGCCATCAACCAACAGTTAACCTCGGAGACCCTGGTTAATATTGTTTCTGCCGATCGGATCCAGGAATTACCCGACGTCAATGCTGCTGAGGCGATATCTCGTCTGCCGGGCATTGCTATCAACCGGAATGGTGGCGAGGGACAAAAGGTAGTAATCCGGGGCATGGAGCCCAAATTTGCCGCGATTACCGTGAATGGCGTGCGAATGCCCTCCAACTCTGGTACCGACCGATCGGTCGACCTTTCGCTGATATCCCCCGAAATGCTGGATGGAATTGAAGTGTTTAAGTCGCCGTTACCCGATATGGATGCCGATGCCGTTGGAGGTACAGTTAACCTTCGTTTGCGCAAAGCCCCTAAAGACTTCAAACTCCTGCTCAAAGGACTGGGGGGCTATAATGAATTAAACAAAGACTGGGGCGATCATAAAGGTATTGTTCAGGTAAGTAAGCGTATCTGGAACGACAAACTGGGTGTTGTTGCTCAGGGCAGTTTGGAGCGTTTTAACCGGGGGGGCGACTTCCTCACCAATGGCTGGCGGCAGGGAGCTACCGATTCAACCGGCACCACGGAAATTCTGGGGAACTACCTCCGACTGGAAGATCAACAGGAAATCCGCCGCCGCTATAACGGCAGCCTTGCCCTGGATTACGATCTGAAAAACCATCGGTTTGCCTTCTTCGGTTTGTATAGCAGAACCACCCGCGACCGCTTCACCATGCAGGAGAATTACGAGCCAAATGAGCCCGGAATTAGTTTTATCGGCAGAGATATTGAGAACAGTCTCGAGCTGACATCCTTATCCTTGCAGGGAGAGCATCCCCTGGGAAAAGTTATTCTGGACTGGACCCTGGCAACCAGTGAATCGCAGGGCAAAACACCTTATGATTTTTCCATGCGCTTCGTAAATAACAGCCAGGTGTTTGATGCTTCGCTGGATGCGAATAGCCATCCCCGCAATTACTATGGGGCGGCAACCGTTGATTTGGCTCAAACCCTGCTTCGGGCGGCCAATGCCAACAACTCCTCTACCAATGAACAAACAAAAATAGGTGCCTTAAATGTTAAACTTCCGTTTAGCCTGAATTCAAAAATAGGCGGCTATTTCAAGGTCGGTGGTAAGTATACCCAAATTGCCCGCGACCGCGATATAAATCGTCAGTCTGAAGACTTCTATTATCTTGGGGGGAAAATAGGTCGGGATGCGATCAATGCGTATACGGGCAACCTTATCACCCTTCCCGACAATCAGGAACTAATCAGTATCCTCAGTTTTGCCAATAGGTCCAATGACCTTCAGTTTATCAATGAAGCGGACGAAAATGTCAACCTGAAAGCTAGTCTTGATCCCGCCCTCATGCGGCAATGGTACCGCGACCAACAAGCCTTGTTAAATGAAGATCGTACGGTTATTCTTGACCGTTATGAGGTTGAGGAATCCGTAAGCGCAGCTTATGCAATGCTTCGCCTGGATATCGGCAGCCGGCTAACTATTATCCCGGGCTTGCGGTATGAATATTCGGACAATGAGTATCGGGCAGGCATTTCATCCATTAATGGTCGTTATGGCGTCAATGGATTTTTCCAGGACACGACCACCTTCCAGACCTATGGTGAATGGCTCCCCCACCTGCATATGAAATTTCAAGCGCTTCCCTGGTTGGATTTCCGGGCCTCTTACTCTTCTACCCTATCAAGGCCTGACTTTACATACCTCACACCACGGACCCAGATCGATAATAACAACACCATAATTACTTCCGGCAATCCCAACCTGTTACACGCCACTGCAAAAAACTATGACTTCTTTGTTTCTGCCTTTAATGGTAAGCTTGGCCTTCTTTCCTTTGGGGTGTTCTACAAAGAAGTAGACAACATCTTCTACCCCTGGCGTACGAACCTTTTTGACCAGGCAACCGCTGATGCCTTTGGGTGGCCTACCTACAAGGGGTACGAGCTTCGGAGCTACGTTAACTCCAACACCTCCATTATCCGTGGCTTTGAGCTCGACTTACAAACCAACCTGCGTTTCTTACCCAAACCCTTCAATGGCATTGTCGTGAACTTCAACTACGCCCGGCTGGATTCCGAAACAGAGGTATT
>JACJXV010000005.1 GCA_020636445.1 Lewinellaceae bacterium
CCGACGGAACAATCCGCTGGGAACGCACGGTTGGTGATCCGAACCTGGTTGAAGAAGGGCGCGATATTCAAGCCACTCGTGAAGGAGGGTTTGTTATCACGGGCTACAATGGCCAGGTGCTTACTTCCTTCAACGATCTGATCCTGTTGAAGACCAGTGCGGAAGGAACGGCCATGACCAATTACATCCGCGGCCGGGTAATCCAGGATGCTGATGGCCAGTGTGATGCTGATGAAGCAGAAGCAGGACTGGCCGGCTGGTTGGTGAAAGCAGTAAGCGAATCAGGACTTACCTACTACGGAACCTCAGATGCCAACGGGCATTACAGTATCCGGGTAGATGCAGGGAGCTACCAGGTTAGTGTAGAACCCGCCAATGCCTACTGGCAAGTATGTGAACCTAACGGTGTATCCCTTCGTTTGGACGCCGTTTACGATACAACGACAGTTAATTTTCCGGTAACGACCGGAATTGTATGTCCATACCTTGAAATTGATGTTTCTACGCCTTTCCTGGCGAGTTGTAATGAAATCAATTATTTGGTTTCCTACAGCAACCTGGGAACCGAAACGGCCAACAACGCTTATGTAGAGGTGCAGTTAGATGCTGAACTGGGATTCCAGCAAGCTTCTTTACCTGCCACCGATCTGGGCAACGGTCGTTACCGCATCGCACTGGGCAATATTGCCCCGGGAACAGGAAGTGTTTTCCAACTAAACACCACCTTACCCTGCGACGGCATCGCTGAACAGCAGGCTATTCAAGTGAGCGCCCGGATTTTTCCGGATAGCTCCTGCCTGCAACCTTCCGCACAATGGGATGGGTCCAGCATTCGCGTCAGTGCCAACTGCGTACAACAGGATACGGTAGAATTCACGATTCAGAATATCGGTCAGCAGCGTATGCTGATGCCCCGACGCTCTATCGTGATTGTGGATGATGTGGTTTTGCGCTACCTGGATCGGTCTTACCAACTGGGTACGCAGGAAGAAACCCGGGTCCGCATCCCCAGCAATGGGGCTACTTTTCGCCTGGTAGCTGAACAAGCTGCCGGCCACCCTGGGCGCAGCACCCCCACCGTAGCGGTGGAAGGATGTGTGGAAAACGGACAGGCGTTTACTACCGGCTATGTTACACAGTTTCCTGAAAACGATCAGGATCCGTTCATATCAATAGACGTACAGGAGGCAGGAACTGCACCAGCGTCGCCAGTTTTTTTAAGAGGCTATCCCAAGGGTTATCGCGATTCTATCGTGTCAGCCCAAACCGATTTGACTTACACTATTCTCTTTGCGAATACCGGAGAGGATACCGTCAGAAGGGTTGTGATACGCGACACGCTTTCGAGCGCCCTCGACCTGGCTCAACTTGAACCAGGTGCGGCAAGTCACCCTTACCGCTTAGAGGTCTACGATCAGGGCTATATTCGCATCACCTTCGACGATATCAACCTGGTACCCGCAGCTGGCGACGGTAATCCCAAAAACTATGCTTTCGTAGAGTTCCGCATCTCCCAAAAACCGGATAATCCGGCAGGAACGGTCATTGACAATCGGGCGATGGTTTTCTTCGATTACGAAGTACCCGCGCTGACAAACCAAACACGCCACCGAGTGGATGTGTTCCCGGACTTTGTCGAAGTGGTGACCTCAACCAAAGAGATCTTTGTGCCGGGCGTGAATGTCCAAATCTACCCAAATCCGTTCTCGGAATCTGTTCGGTTCCAGGTGGAGGGTGGCAACTTTCAGCTCCTGCGCCTGTCCGTCTATGATTTGAACGGCAGATTGGTAAGCCAGCAACAATCGCCCAATGGGCAGGAACTGATGTTCTTCCGGGGGACTTTACCTACCGGATCGTACATCTACCGACTGGAGTCGGGAAGGCAGCTGATCAACTCTGGCAAGATTATTGTAAGGTAATTGTAGTCCCATAAACAACAAGGTTCCCTGCGGAACGCCGCGGGGAACCCCCAGAAAAAAGCAATAAAGGTTTAAGCAATAAAGGTCTAGTAAAGGTCGTTTTTCTTTAAGATTTAGGTCGTCTTATTTTCATGAGATTATGATTTGTTATTAGCGTGAGGCCGCACCAAGAGGGTGCGGCTTTTTTTTTTGCTCCTGCTAGTATAGGGCAATTTTATTTATTAGAGAAATTTTTATGTAAAAAATGCAATATTTCTATTGGAATTGCGTGATCCGGAAGGGAAAGCGGGCTTAAAATTCAGCATTACCCGGTGTGCGGGGGAAGGGAATGACGTCGCGAATATTGCCCATGCCCGTGATAAACTGGACCATCCGTTCGAATCCGAGGCCGAATCCGGAGTGCGGAGCTCCTCCGAACTTGCGTAAATCCAGGTACCACCACATTTCTTCCGGATGAATTCCGGAGGCCTCCATACGATTAACTAACACGTCAAGGCGTTCTTCGCGCTGGGAGCCGCCAATAACTTCACCGATACCCGGGAATAAAACGTCCATAGCGGCGACGGTCTGTTGATCGTCGTTCATGCGCATATAGAATGCTTTGATATCCTTGGGATAGTTGCGAACGATAACGGGTTTCTGGAATTCTTTCTCTACCAGGTAGCGTTCGTGTTCGGCTTGTAAATCGCGGCCCCACTCCACAGGGAATTCAAATTGCTTCTTTTTGTAGGGCTTGGATTGCTGGAGAATTTCGATAGCTTCCGTGTAGGTAATGCGCTGAAAATCATTGTCTACGACGAAGCGAAGCTGGTCGAGCAGCCCCATGGCACGCCGTTTTTCTTTAGGCAGATTTTTCTCTTCTTCCTGTAAACGGGCATCGAGAAACTGCAGGTCTTCCGGGTAATTTTCGAGAATATACTGAATCAGGTATTTACAAAAATCTTCGGCCAGGTCCATGTTATCGTGGATGTCATAAAAAGCCATTTCCGGCTCGATCATCCAGAATTCCGCCAGGTGGCGAGGTGTATTGGAGTTTTCCGCCCGGAATGTAGGGCCAAAGGTATAGACTTTCCCAAGGGCCAGGGCCCCGATTTCACCCTGTAACTGACCTGAAACGGTTAGGTTAGTCGAGCGTTCGAAGAAATCCTGCTCAAAATCAATAGCTCCGGCTTCTGTACGGGGTAATTTTTCCAGGTCCAGGGTGGTTACGCGGAACATTTCCCCGGCCCCTTCGGCGTCCGAAGCGGTAATGATCGGAGAGTGCAGGTAGTAAAACCCGCGGTCGTTATAGTACTTATGAACAGCATAAGCCACGCCGTGGCGGATTCGGAATACGGAGCTAAAGGTGTTGGTCCGCATCCGGAAGTGCGCTTTTTGGCGCAGATATTCCATCGTTTGGCGCTTCGGCTGCAGAGGGTATTGCTCGAGGTTGGTTTCCCCCAAAACCTCAATAGTATCCGCCAGCACCTCAAAGCGCTGTCCGGCTCCTTGGGATTCTACCAGCGTACCCGTAACGGAAATGCAAGCGTGGAAGCCAATTTTCTTCAGCAACTCTTCGCCTAAGTTATCGAAATCCGCAACTACCTGCAGGGTGCCGGCCGTTGAGCCGTCGTTGAGGGCGATAAAGCGGTTGTTGCGAAAGGCGCGTACCCAACCCATTACCGTAACGGTTTCGTTGAGTGTAGGGTGCTTGAAAATTTGCGCTATTTCGGTGCGTTTAGCCATGACTTTTCCGATTTTAATCGCGCAAAAGTAAGCACTTTTCGCCCGCTGGCAAACAGAATTGCGGAATAACTCATTTCCGGCTTCCTATATGCCCTATAATTGTTCCAAACCTGGTTCGGGGATTTGCCCATCAAAGCTTAATCCCGGATAAGTCGTCGTTCAACCAGGTTAAACCGATCGCCTTGATGCAGTAATAAAAAACGGGGCATACCATCACCGGGTTCATTCGATTCAGAGATGGTTTCTTCACTATTGTAAATGGCAACATAGCTTTTACCGATGACGCTAAACATGTTGCCTTGCACCACGATGCCGGTATTTTCATCGAGGCCGATTCCTAGTAAATCCGGGTATTGCTTGGTTACGGAAAACATATCGAATTGCCGGTTGCGGGCCAGTAAATGTTGATCGATGGCTACCTGACTGACCAGGCCGAATCCTTCGGTATGATCCCCAAGCATCAGCGTATTGCCATTCGTATCACCCCGTACCAATAAAGAACCCTGGATGGAGGCCCCGGCAGAGGTCCCCGCGATGACACCGCCCCGGGCGAGTACATCGTTGATGGCCTCCTGGGTTTGGGTATGTAAGTAGCTATCTGCGAGTCGCCACTGCCGACCGCCGCTAAACCATACTCCCTTGGCTTGTTTCAGGGGGGCGGTAAAGGCATCCGTATTGGCTACCTGTGGATCGCGGGTATGCAGCACAGTAATATTGCGGAACCCGGCAGCGGCAAAGGGATTTTTAATTTGCTCTTCAGATCCTTCCCGTTCCAAAAAACTATCTTCCCCTGCGGTCGGAATGATCACAATGGGGGCATCGGGCCCACCGGCCAGTTCCATAAATTTCTGGTAAAAAACGGAATCCAGCCGACCTCCGCCAATGATAATCAGGGAGCCGTTGGCGGGCCCTTTTGTCGGTGCCTTTGCCCCCGCAGGATGTAAGAAATCCCAGTATTGCTGTTGCCGGGCGGCAACAGCGGTGCGGTCTTCGGGCAGTAAAAATCCTTCCTGTATCAGTTGGTTGGCGGCTTTGGCCACTTCCTGTTGGAATGCCTCGGGGGTAGGGTAAAGGGCTTCGATGCTGCTGCGCGGGTCGCCTGTAGCCCGGCGGATAGCTTCGGTTGCCGGCAACGGAAGCCAGTAACCGCGAAAATCAATGAGTTCATTTTGGGCTGCTGGATATCCTCGCCGCAGGCTCCAGGGGGTGTAGGTAGCCAGGGGCACCCGGAGTTCGACACTTTGGATGCCACTGCGTTCATTACCCAGCTCATCCAGTGCAGGTACTACCACGGGGAAGGCATACCCCAACAGGGGTGGCTGCCGGTCGATAATCCCCTGTGGCCAGCGGTCGCCGTAATCGGCGCGATAGGGGTGGTTGGTAACTTGCGGAACTTGTACACCCGGGATAGCCGGGAATCCCAACGCTTCGACGCGCTTCAGTTCTCCGGCAGCAAACGTAGGGTAGCGGCTGGGCGGGGCTTCGGCTTTTCCTTCGGCCCATTCTACGAGGCGAATCAGCAATGCCCGGTAAGTCAGGCGTAACTCCAGTGGATTGCCCTGAAAGCCTCCGGGCACAGACTGCCGTGGGGGGAAGGCATCGACGTAATGTTGCCCGGAAGCCACATGGTAAATTCGTTCATTGGGCAATGGGGTAATATCGGCAGTGCCATTCAGGTCAGTATGAATCAGAGAAGCTGACCTACCCCAGTATTCATAGCCGGTATTGACATAAAAAATCCGGGGGGCGTGGGTAGGATCAGCCAAATGTTGGAGCAGCCCATCCGTAACACCCGTAACCGGATCCGTTTGGGCCTGACTGCTAAAGGGAAATATATCGGTCGGGTATAAAAAGGCGGAATACCGGTGGCCATCGCGGGAAGGTTGTGCATAGCGATGATTGAAGCTGCCCCGCCCGGCTCCTGCGGTGATGATATACATACCATCATAGGCTTTGCGACCCAATTCATCGGTATTAAACCCCTGATATAAGAAATGGCGCAGGAAGCGTCCGGTTTGCGAAACGCCCGCGGTAATGCCCCGCGTGACACGGAAAGGACTGGTACGGTCGTACTTTGCATAGCTAATGATATCGCGAATGGCCGCAAGCCCCAAACCAACAACTTTAGGGTCGGCTGCCTGGTAAACCAGTTCATAGATTTTTCCGGCGCGGAAGCCTTCCTGTAGTAAAATATGCTCTGGCGAAGGCTGCACATTGCCTTCCTCATCCAACCGGGCAAACTCCCACTGATCACGCGGGACTAACCGGCGCGGAGCATCCCGACCATCGCGTTCGGTAAGCTGGTGTTTGGAACTAGTAAGATCGGTAGCCGGGTATCCTTCGAGGTTGCGATGACCTAAACGCAGGAAAGCAGCCGGTTCATCAATGGTCCAATCGCTGCGGGCCCATCCGGTCAGCGAACTCCCATCGGCTTGTTTAGCAATGGGTACTTCCAGCCGCAGTCCTTCTCCCATAGGAACGTCACACTGCCAGCCAATCCAGATTACAGTTAGCCCCTGCCGCATTACCAAGCCATCGCCCCAGTAGGTGGGGTCGTTTACGTCCAATTCCTGACTGCGGGAAGCGGCATTGAAATAGGTGGGGGTGAACTTCCCGCCCCGGTTGCTTACTTCTACCAGAGCGGTTCCCCGCCCTTTCCGCCGGTTGACGGGTTGTAAAACGATTAAGTCGCCCCAGGCTTCTACTAACCCGTCGGCATTGCGCGGAGCGAGTGACAGGTCAGTGATCTGCTGGTTAAAGCGGTTGTTAGGGTCGATACCGAAATAGACCTTACCCCGTAGCAACTCATAGGCGCCTGCATCCCCCCATGATTTTCCTTTAAGTACAGATTCGCGGGAGGTAAGCTCAACGCGGAGTACCTTGCCCTGGGCGAGTGGTGGGAAAAGAAAAAGCAGTAGCAGGGTAACCAAAGGACAAAAACGAAGGAGAAGTTGCATGACCGTGAGTTTGTTTTCCAGTCCGGGAAGTTACTAAAATGTGGCCATTCTCCTACCTCTTCCCCAGGATATGGTACTGTGATAAACAGCTTTTTGTATCTTGGATAGTATGATGATAAGAACGTTGCTTCTCTTTGCACTGGCCATGGGGCTGGCTGGCTTTCCTGCGGAAAAGAAGGATCCGCGGCCCAATATCGTACTCATTTTCATGGATGATCTGGGGTATGGAGACTTGAGTTGTTACGGGGCTCTCAATTATCGGACGCCCCACCTGGACCAGTTAGCCATGGAAGGGATGCGCTTTACTAATTTTTTGGCAGCCCAGGCCGTTTGCAGTGCTTCCCGGGTAGCCTTACTAACGGGATGTTATCCCAATCGGGTGGGGTTCTGGGGGGCTTACGGCCCTAATGCACAGGTGGGCATTGCGGATAGTGAGGTGACGCTGGCCGAACTGCTGCAGCAAGAAGGATACGCCACTGGCATTTTCGGGAAATGGCATTTGGGAGACCAACGCCAATTTTTACCCCTGCAACATGGGTTTCAGGAGTATCTGGGGTTACCCTATTCCAATGATATGTGGCCGGTTGATTATGGTGGTTTACCCGCAACCGATTGGCGTAAAAGCAACTACCCCGCGCTACCTTTGCTGGAAGGGAATGAGGTTCGCGAGCGAATAGAAACGCTGGCTGATCAGGCTAAACTCACCACTTTATATACCGAGCGGGCCGTTGATTTTATTGATCGGCATGCCAAGGAACCCTTTTTGCTGTATGTTCCGCATTCCATGCCGCACGTGCCGATTGCGGTATCGGAGCGGTTCCGTGGGAAAAGCGGTTATGGCCTCTGGGGTGATCTGATGATGGAAATAGATTGGTCGGTTGGGGAAATTATGCAGGCGTTGCAGCGGAATAAGCTTGCCGAAAATACCCTCGTCATTTTTACCAGCGATAATGGTCCCTGGCTGAACTTTGGCAATCATGCCGGCACTACCGGGGGGCTACGGGAAGGCAAGGGAACCAGCTATGAAGGGGGGCACCGGGTGCCCTGTATCATGCGCTGGCCGGGGCATATTCCTGCTGGGGTGGTGACCAATGCGCTTGCTTCCACGATTGATGTGTTTCCAACGGTGGCCAGTCTGTGTGCTGCCGAATTACCGACAAACCGTATTGATGGGATAGACCTTAGCCGCCTGATTCAGGGTGATTTGGAAGCGCAGCCCCGGCGATATTTTGCCTATTACTATCGCCGTAATTCATTAGAAGCGGTTCGTCGCGACCATTGGAAACTCGTTTTTCCACACCGTGGGCGTACGTACCAAGGTTTTTTGCCGGGCAATGACGGCTACCCCGGGCCTGCACCGGAAGACCATACCGAACCACTGGCCCTATTTGATTTGCGACGTGACCCTGGTGAAACCTACGATGTGCAGCTCTTATACTCCGAGATTGTACGTGAACTTCAGGAATATGCCGAACAGGTACGCGCCGACTTGGGAGATGATTTAACGGGCCAATCCGGGACCGGTCGCCGGGAAATTGGGCGGGTTGACCGTTAGTTCCAGCGCGGGTTGGCAATTAAAATGATGATCAAAAAAAGCCCGTACAATAACCCGGGACCTACCAGTAGCCAGAGGATTCCTTTGGCCAAACCCAGGTGGCCGCCGGACCGTAGTACCAGACTGCCCAGCAATATCCCTCCCACCACGAGAAGGATTGTAGTCCATAGCCCGGCATTGAAACTGGAGACGCTACCATCGGCCAGACCTATCAAGAAAAAGTAGAGGATAACGGCAGCGACAAGGGCAGCGCCTCCCCAAAGCCACCAAAATGCATTGATTCCAAACATGGGTTTCGATTTAACTACTTGAAAGTAAGTAATAAATGCGTAGTTTTAATCCATACATCGGATAATGATTTATGGCTCAAGTTCCACTCCTTTTACTGCATGGGGCGCTGGGAAGCGCGGCGCAATTAACCCCATTGGCAACGGCCTTAAATGGTCAGGAAGTACATGCCCTGAATTTCAACGGACATGGCGGACGGCCCTTGGCTGAAGCGGATTTCACTACGGCAGGCTTCGCCCAGGATGTACTGCGGTTCCTGGATAACCACAACCTGACTACCGTTGATCTGTTCGGGTATAGCATGGGGGGATATGTGGGCTTGTTCCTGGCCCGGCATTATCCCGAACGGGTGCGGCGCCTGTTCACGCTGGCTACTAAAATGCATTGGACGCCCGAAGTGGCAGCCAAAGAAGCAGGGATGCTCGATCCGGATAAGGTACTGGAGAAAGTGCCCTTATTTGCCGATGCCTTGCGCAAGCGCCATGCTCCCGAAGACTGGCGAGTGTTGCTGCAAAAAACAGCTCAGCTGATGGTAGGATTGGGCAACGGAGCTGGATTGTCGGATGCCGACTTTGCGGCGATCGCTTGTCCTGTAAACATTAGTGTAGGGGATGCTGATAACATGGTATCCATTGTCGAATCGGAACGGGTGGCCACGTTAATCCTACAGGGTCGGTTGCAGGTTCTCCCGGGTGTTAAGCATCCTATTGAAAAGGTGGATATGGAGGTACTTGCTCCAGCAATCCTGGAATTCTTTCACTAAGACCTGAGTGGCTTATTTTGACTGCACTGAAAGGAGTTGGGAGTGCCTCCTTACCTGACTAAAAAAGCAAACCAAGGTGCAAAGCCAGCAAGGTTGGTTACAAGCTCCATTTTGTGACTTTGCCCCTTGGTGTAACAACAATTCCCAGCCTTAGTCCAGATTCGGCTGTGGGGTTGTTCTCAGATAGGGCTTAATTTTGGTGTGCCCCTTCGGGAATTTTGCCGGAATATCGGCATCGGCGATACTAGGCGAGATAACTACATCCTGCCCGTGCTGCCAATCCACCGGCGTTGCTACACTGTAGTTGTCGGTGAGCTGCAGGGAATCCAATACCCGCAGAATTTCATTAAAGTTGCGACCTGTGCTCGGGGGATAAGTCATTGTCAGGCGAACCTTCTTGTTGGGGTCAATAATAAAAACCGTGCGGACGGTCGTTTTTTCCGTGGCATTAGGGTGAATCATATCGTACAACTCGGCCACTGAGCGGTTCTCATCCGCAATGATTGGGAAATTCATCTTTACATGCTGTGTCTCCTCTATATCCTTAATCCAGGCGCGGTGGCTGTCTACAGGGTCGACGCTAAGGGCGATGACCTTGGTGTTCCGTTTGGCAAATTCATCTTTAAGCTGGGCAGTTCGCCCCAGTTCGGTAGTGCAAACGGGGGTAAAATCAGCCGGATGGGAATATAGAACCACCCAATGGTTGCCGGCCCACTGATGAAAATCAAGTTCCCCTTCGGAGGTCATAATGTGAAAATTGGGAGCAATGTCTCCTAGCCTGAGTGCCATAAAAGTAGTGTTTGGTGATAAAATTAGGGTAATTGACCATTTCGCATAGCTGCGCGCTGTTTTGGGGTTTCCCACTAAAAATATAAGTCATGGCTATTTCGCAGCAGATTTATAGATGCTTTTATATAACATTATCAGCCGGAATAGGGATGTAAGGAGAAGGTCTTTTTTTAACGATGGAAGGTTCTAACGTGAAATATGTAGTCATTGAAAATAACCGGCAGTAGAAAACTACAAGAATTGCTACTTTTAAAGAGATGTGCTTTTCGATAATTAAGCGAAAAATTATGCTGTCTGTTCTACGAATAAGTTCTGCCTGGGGCCTGTTGTTTTGTACAGTTCAGTTGTGGAGCCAAACACAGGAGGCCTGGCTGAGAGTTAATCAGTTAGGCTACCAGGAAAAGGCGATTAAAGTGGCAGTACTGGTGAGTAAGGAGGTACTTCCCATAACGACGTTCACGTTACACGATGCCCTTACGGATCAGGTGGTGTGGAAAGGTAATGAACCACGGGCGATGGGGGCCTGGGCAGCCTTTACGCATAGCTGGCGCCTCGATTTCAGCACGGTGGAAAAGCCAGGGGTATACTATCTCCAGGTTGCCGACATCCGATCGCCGGTTTTTCGCATTGATGATAATGTTTATGCGGGGTCAGCAGATTTTTTGCTACGCTATATGCGCCAGCAACGCAGTGGGTACAACCCGTATTTGCAGGATAGCTGCCATACCCATGATGGATTTATCGTTTATCATCCGGATCCCTCTAAGGATTCTACGCGGATCGATGTGGCCGGCGGCTGGCACGACGCCTCGGATTATTTGCAATACCTGCCGACCAGTGCCAATGCCATCGTTCAGATGCTTTTTGCCTATCAGCAGAACCCTGGGAGTTTTGGCGATGCCTATGCGGCGAATGGCCTGCCGGGGGCAAATGGTATTCCTGATATAATCGATGAGGCAAAATGGGGAATGGACTGGCTCTTAAAAATGAACCCTGGCCCAGGCGAGTACTATAATCAGATTGCCGACGACCGCGATCACCGAGGAATGCGCCTGCCTACACTTGATACCTTTACCTATGCCAATAACCAGGGGTTAGCGCGGCCTGCTTATTTTATCACGGGCCAGCCGCAAGGAGCTTTCAAATATAAAAACCGTACGGAAGGGGTGGCCTCTTCGGCGGGTAAATTCGCTGCTGCTTTTGCGTTAGGCAGTGACGTATTGGCGCCTTTTTTTCCGGAATATGCTGCCGGTCTGCTCCCGCGGGCGCAGGATGCATTTGAATTTGGCCAACGTTTTCCAGGTGCCACCCAAACAGCTCCTTGCCGGGCACCCTACTTTTATGAAGAGAGCAATTGGGTAGACGATATGGAGCTGGCCGCTATTTTATTGCACCGCCATTTTCCGGAAAACGGGCACCTGGCGGAAGCTGTAGAATATGGTCGAACGGAACCTGTTACCCCCTGGATGGGGGCCGATACGGCCCATCATTACCAGTGGTATCCCTTTGTAAACCTGGGCCATTATCAGGTTGCGGCACAACCCGAAGGTATTGCGGAACAGTTTCAGGGATTTATGCGCCTGGGGATTGAACGAGTCTATGATCGAGGAAAAAATAACCCCTTTCTTTTTGGTGTACCTTTTATTTGGTGCTCGAACAACCTGGTTGCCGCCCTGCTCACCCAATGCCATTTGTACCAAACGCTTACGGGGGATACGCAATATGCGGAAATGGAAGCCGCCCTGCGCGATTGGCTCTTTGGCTGTAATCCCTGGGGAACGAGCATGATCTATGGGCTGCCGAAGGGAGGTATTTCACCCAAGGATCCCCATTCAGCTTTTACCCACTTGTATGATTATCCGATTGACGGGGGGCTGGTGGATGGTCCGGTATACGGTTCGATTTGGAATCGTCTGATTGGAATTACGCTTTATGAACCTGATGAGTTTGCTACGTTTCAATCGGATTTAGTGGTTTACCATGATGACTATGGCGACTATTCTACCAATGAGCCCACCATGGACGGGACGGCCAGCCTGACTTATTACCTGGGAGCGTTAGAGGCTGCCGCTACTGGCCACTCTTTGGGTATCCGGGATGCTGCTGGCGCCCGGGTGCGGGGCGATGTGGAAAGGCAGGAAGTACATTTGCTATTTACCGGTCACGAATACGCTGAAGGCATTCCCCTGATCCGCAAGGCACTCCGGCGGGCCGGTGCCAAAGCGACCTTCTTCTTTACCGGCGATTTTATGCGAAGTTACCCCCAAGATGTCAGAGGGTTACTCGCAGATGGCCATTACGTAGGCCCGCACTCCGATAAGCATCTGTTGTACTGTGATTGGAATCGACGGGATTCTACGTTGGTGACCCGGGATTCCTTTTGGCAGGATTTGCGGGCAAACTACGCGGAACTTCAACGTTTGGGCGGTGAACTGGCTAATCCGCAAACGTTGGTCGCCCCTTATGAATGGTACAACCAGGAAGTAATTAGCTGGTGCAATTTAGCGGGCTGGGAGGTACTCAATTTTACCCCCGGAATTGGACTTAATGCCGATTACACCTACCCCGGGCTTGACAATTACCGAACGTCGGAAGAATTATGGGAACGGCTATGGCGGTGGGAAGCTAATGATCCGCATGGGTTGAATGGTGTACTACCTTTGCTTCACGTAGGAGTGGACCCTCGACGACCGGATCCTTTTTACCGCCGCCTGCCACAATTGCTGCGGGCACTGAAAAAGAAAGGGTACGCGGTAACCTTGCCGGAGGGGCTGAAGTAAAAAGAAAACCCCCTTGATCACCAGACCAAGGGGGTAGGGGAGAAATACTGTTATCGGGAGTTTGTTATCCGCCGAGGGAGGACTTGCAGCGCTCACCGGTGGTTTACTTTCCGTACTCCACAAAGGCCGCTTTGATGGAGCGCTCGATGCCGCCGCCCGTCCATTCTTCAGCCTTGGGAATTACTTTCGTTTGCTCGATTACCTGTTCTTCGGTGAGGCCTTTTTTGATTTGCTTTTTGACATGCTGGCGCAGCCGATTCAGGTAATTACGCATGGCCAGTAAATCATCGTGGTTAATGATGATTGGATAATTATCGCCCGAATGCCCACAGACAAAAGCGGTGTCCTTATCGTAATGCTTCCGGATTTGGCTGAGCACCTCAATCCAACTATCGATAGAAGCACCGGCACTCGTGTCGATGTAGGGGAAACGCCGATTGAAGACCAAATCGCCCAGGTGAGCAATATTGGCATTTTCGAAGTGAATTACGGCATCGCCATCCGTATGGGCGCGGCCAAAATAGCGGGCACTCAATACTTCACCGGCAACAGCTTGCGACCAGTCGGTTTGAAAGGTTGTATCGGCAAACAATTGGTTCGCCTCACTATTGGCGGCCTTAGCAGCACGTTCCTGGTTGGCCCGGCAGTTGACATGCCCAACTACCTTATCCACTAACCCCTTGAAGGCAATGTTACCTGCCGTATGATCCCCATGGTGATGGGTGTTGATCAGCAGGTCTACCCGGTGACTGGTTTTTTCGCGCAGTTGGGTCAGGAGATTATTCGCTTGCTCGGGGAATTGCGTATCGACCACCACCAGCGCATCGGGCGTAGCATACCAGGCGATGGTGCCACCGCGTTCGGTGTAAATGCCGACATTGCCGCGTAATAGTTTCATTTCACCAGCCGGATTGGCGGCGATAGCTGCCAGCAGGCTTTTTTGCCAGGGAAGCAAACTGGCTCCGGCCAGAAGCGCTGAGCGCTGGAGGAAATTTCTACGATCCATAGGTAAAGTGTAAGGTTAGTGTGAACAATGGGTTTGGCAGAACGGAGGCTTAGTTGTTTGTAGGCATAAGAACTGGAGACGAGGTTTTGTTCCGCTAAAAGCCTGTTTTTTTGTGTAGGCTGGAAAATTGGCCGTGATTGCCAGTAAAGAGGTTATCTTTCACAGCAATCACCGCCCGCCTCAGCAGCGCTACGCTGGGTAAAAAAACGAAACGGGTCAAGAAACCCCGTTTCCAAACTATCTGCGCTTAAGGCTTATTTATCGCAACATGAATCAGGTACCCAAAAAGCGCTGCCGTAAATCGGGGGTGGGGAGCCAGCACTGGTCTTTTTTTCCGAACCATCGATACCGATTGGCGGCAATGAAGTTGTAAATACCATCGCGGAGGAATCGTGGGACTACCTGGCCTACGTTGCCCAGTAAGGGCCAGGCGCTACCCAGGTGTTTGGTCACCTGAAGCGGGGCTGAAGAATGGGTATACGCTTTTCCTTCGTCGATAAGAACAACGGTGTTCAGTGCTGCCGGATCGAGGTTAAATTCGGTAAGCAGCGCCTGACCTACATCCGATTGCAGGGAAGCGAAGCGGAATTTTCCTTCCGGGTCGTGCTCAATGACCCACTGTACAGAACTATTGCACAAGTTGCAAACCCCATCAAACAGCAGGATGGGTTTGTCGCGCGGGATTGTGGTTTGCAAATTTTCCATAAATGTTTAACAATAGGATTGATCCATTGTTTTTATACGATCAGATCCATAATCCGCCAGAATAAAAAAGCTTATAGCTCCAATTTAGCTTTGAGGTTATCCAGGCTTTTTGCCATATCCTTACCAAGCATTTTCTGAAAAAGAAATTTAAATAAACTCATAGGGAATTTAGTAGGCCCCTTAAAGTTCCAGGTAACCTTAGTTTGGTTTTCCTGGACGGGATGGAGTACAAAAGCAGATTGGGCAATATTCTTCATCGGCCGCTCAAATCGTAATTCGTACGCCATGAATTCCCCCTCTTTCATGTTCTTTATTTCCTGACTGCCTGCGCCTACATTTTTAAGTTGGCTATCCCAGGAATAGATAAATCCGACCGTTCCATCAATGCCACTTTCGCTTGTTTTTTGCTGTGGGTCGGCCATATTCCAAACGCTGAATTGATTTTGGTTTTTGACGTATTTGAGGTATTCATAAACTTCACTCTGCGGACGGTCAATAATAATGGATTGTTCCACCTGTAATTGTTTGGCCATGGTTTTGTGTTTTGCGTCAATGATGGATATGTGCATGCCCGTTCTCCCGGCGCAAGGTATCAGGTAAATAAGGTCCGGTACAATTCTTCCAGTTTACCCAGCGGCTTGATGGCAATCTGGAAGCGTTTGGGATCCAGCCCTTTGAGGTTGTATTTGGAAATATAAATTTCCTTAAAGCCGAGGCGGTCAGCTTCCTGAATGCGTTGTTCGATGCGGTTGACAGCACGAATTTCTCCACTAAGTCCGATTTCACCCGCAAAGCATATTTTAGGAGGAATGGCTACATCTTCCAGGGAAGAGATCAGGGCGGCAACAATAGCCATATCGATAGCGGGGTCATCGACGCGGATACCGCCGGCGATATTGAGAAAAACATCACTTTGGCCAAAAGGAAAACCGCCCCGCTTTTCCAACACCGCCAGGAGCATACTTAGCCGCCGCAGGTCGAAGCCGGTAGCGCTACGCTGCGGCGTACCATAAACGGCCTTACTAACCAACGCCTGGGTCTCAATCAACATGGGGCGCATGCCTTCCATGGTTGCCGCAACGGCTGAGCCGCTAAGGTCTTCATCTTTTTGGGAAAGCAATAATTCCGAGGGGTTGCTCACTTCGCGGAGCCCGCCGGTCTGCATTTCATAAATCCCCATCTCGTCGGTAGAACCAAAGCGGTTTTTCAGGGTGCGCAGGATGCGGTAGGTGTAATGCTGGTCGCCCTCAAACTGCAATACCGCATCAACGATGTGTTCCAGTAATTTGGGCCCCGCAATGGCACCATCTTTCGTTATATGGCCTATGATGAATACGGGAATATTGGTTGTCTTGGCAAAACGCTGCAGTTCGCCGGCGCACTCCCGCACCTGGGAAATCGAGCCTGGCATGGCATCGATGAACGGCACGGAAAGTGTCTGGATGGAATCGGCGATGAGCAAGTCTGGCTCCAAGTCCTGGGCATAGGTACAAATCTTCGTTACATTGGTTTCGGTAAGCACATAGCATTGACTGGCCTGACCGCCAATCCGGTCGGCCCGCATTTTAATCTGTTCTTCACTTTCTTCACCGGAAACATAAAGCACCTTGGCGGGTAGGCGGGTAGCTAGTTGTAGCAGTAAGGTGGATTTACCTATGCCCGGTTGCCCGCCGATCAGAACGAGGGATCCGCTGACAATACCTCCACCGAGTACGCGATTGAGTTCCCCATCGGGGGTAGTCAGCCGCCGGGTATTGCTTGCCTGGATTTCAGGGAGGGCTACCGGGCGAGGACCGGTTGAGCTGATGGATGGGCTTTTCCAGGCTCCGCGGCCGGTTTCCTGGCCGCTATCCCGCATGATGACTTCTTCCTGATACGTATTCCACTCATCGCAGGAGGGACATTTACCAACCCATTTGGGAGAGGTGGCACCGCAGGAGGTGCAGGCGAATATTTTTTTTACTTTGGCCACGGTATCGGGTTTTTGCTGGCCCTGCTGTTGGGAAAGCCAAGGTACAACGTTTTTGGGAAATGTAGCTTGCAGAACGGGGAGGGTACTTGCTTTGTCTAATACTATCGGCAGGATTGACTTAATCGGATTGTCCCCCGCGCCAGTCCCATAAAACGACAACCCAGGCAGGTTTGCCAGGCTCTCCATAGGTATGGATTTCCTGAAACCCTACCCGGCGGTGAGCCTGGCGGGAGCGCAGGTTATGGGCAGCAATTTCCGTAATGGCAAAGGCATACTTTTCCTGGTAATGTTCGCGATACGCATGATAACAGGCATCAAACACTCCTTGCCCGCGGTAGTTTTTATCCACACAGGCTTGCCCTACCAATAAATAGGAATAGTCGGAAATGGGTCTGCCGGCATAAGGCAGGGTATCAAAAACCTGAAACATGGGATAGATTAAGGGGATTTCCCAGCGCGATCCTTTGGTCATCGCCAGGAGATACCCCACTACCCGGTCCTGGTCTTTGGCAATGATATGCCGTTCCCGGTCATTGAGTTTTCGGAGTAATTCCAGGCTATGCTGAAGCGTGACGAAACCTTGTTCCTGGATTTCATCTGGGGACAGGTATTGAGCCAGATTCGCTTGTTGCAATTCCAGAATACCCTGGAGATCTGCGGGCGTGGTAGCAAGGGTGTAGGTTACCATATTGGCTGGGAGGAGGTTGACAAAGAATAAGGTTGAGAACCTCCAAATTAAGTGATAGGCTGGAAAGCTGCAACTGGGGCATGTGCCTGGCTAAAACCACCGAATGGGCAATGTGAAATCCGGCGTTATTATAGTTGGCCGAGGGGATTATTCGCCTGATTGCTTCCAGGTAAATCCGAAAACATCGGGCCGTTGGTAATGACCGATGGCATCGAAGTCGAGGCGACTTTTGGTGAGACTGTTGCGGTCAATTTCAGCAAAAAGGATGCCGGGTTCATCCCATAACGGCCCGGCGACAATCCGCCCCAAGGGATCGACAATAACACTGCCACCACGGCAAACAGGGTCAGGAAGAGCCGCGAGATAAGCCTCCGGGTAATGTTCGGGGCGAACCCACTGGTTGCAGCCCAGCACATAACAACGACCTTCGCAGGCGATATGCTGCAGGGTAGCGAGCCAGGTTTCCCGCTGGTCGGCGGTAGGCGCCAGGTAGATTTCAATACCTTGCTCATAGAGGGCATAACGGGCCAGTGGCATATAATTTTCCCAACAAATCAACCCTCCAAGGTTACCCAGCGGAGTAGCGTGGACGTGAAGGTCATCGCCGGCACCTTCTCCCCAAACAATGCGTTCAGAAGCCGTAGGTTTAAGCTTGCGATGGCGGCCCGCCAGTAGCCCCTCCGGGCTGAAGTAAAGGAGGGAACAGTACAAAGTGCCATGATTGGCGGTCCGCTCGGTAACCCCTACTGCTAACCATACCTGGTATTGTTGGGCCAGGGAGGCCAGCCGGTCGGTGACCGGACCCGGTACCTCTACGGAGCTATTGACATAGGCCAACCACTCCTCCCGGCCTGCTTCACTCCGACTGCCAATGACTGCACCGAAGGTTAGTCCGCGCGGATAACCGGGAAGAAAAGATTCCGGAAAAACGACCAATTGAGCGCCACCGGCGGCGGCCTGAGCTAAGTTTTGTTCCAGGATTTGCAAGGACCTGTCCAGGTCAAAGAGATAAGGTGCGGCCTGCACCACGGCTACCCGGGCGACATTTGATGTGTTCATAAATCAGTTAGTTATCGGGTGCGATAGCGGAAGCACGAGCATAGGGGAGGCGTTCCAGTGGTTCCAGGCGGTAATAGGCATCAAGTCCGGCAACACCAACAGTGCCCCAATCTTCCAGGTTGATATGCCCACTCGGTAAGATAGCATTTTCCGGCAGGAGAATCTCGACTGCTCGGCCAATCATGAGTACCGTACCGTTCGCTTTGATTCGGTGCTCTTCTTCGAATTGCATACCTATTTTAATATGACATTCCTGGACGTAGGGGGCGACCAGGCGGTCTGTAAACTGGGGGGTTAACCCGGTGGCTGTGAATTCCGAAGTTCCCCATTCATAATTGGCGGAGGTTTGGTGAGCCTGGGGGTAAATATCCCGGTGGACAACATTGATCGTGAAGGCACCCCGTTCCAGGATGTTGTGATACGTATGCCGGGGAACTGTTAGCGGGCGCATGATGAACCCCAGATAGGGCGGGTTTGACCCGATATGCACCAGGGAATTAAAAATGGCCAGGTTCGTGCGGTTACGACCATCGACGGTACCGATCAACACTGCCGGCTTGATCCCAGGCAAGGTGTTGAAGAAGTTGAGGCGAGGCACTCTGGACATGGCAGCCAGTTCTTCCGGTAAAAGGCTTTTTTCCATTGGTTATTTTTTATGGGAAAACAGCAACTTCCCGGAAAGGTTGTTCGGGCAGGGCCTGCTCTTTTTTGCCCATTGTTTTGCTTGCCCTAATCTTTCCATTGGGCTTGATAAGCGGTGACATCCTTAAGCCAGGGGACCCCATTTTGGCCGGGAGTAGCCAGGATGCGTTTGGCCCGGATGAAGGTAGCCAGGCGATCGGGTGCAAAATCGGGATCTTCCGGATTGAGGCTCTGCACCTGGACCCGTCCGGTGGCGTGAATGATTTTGCTGCTCCCTTGATAGATAGCCACGTGGGTTATTTTTTCCGGAGTTTCAGTAGTGGCCGCCCGTCCGAAAAAGAGCAGGTCGCCAGGCTGAAGTTGATCAATACTCACGGCCTCATCAATGGCAGCACCAACATGCACTTGCTGGGAAGCATCGCGGGGTAAGAGCAATCCATTGAGATAGAAAACGGTTTTAGTGAAACCGCTGCAATCCATGGCCTTCGCAGAAGTTCCGCCCCAGAGATAAGGGCGCCCCATAAGTTCCTGCGCACTGCGCAGAATATTTTCAGCGGTCGGTTGTCGGCTGGTGAGCCAATCGCTCAGTGACATAATCGCTCCTTCGGGAACAAAGCCTGTGCGGCCATCTGGAAAAGTCACAGCAACCCACCCCGCAATGGGAGCAGCGTTTTGCAGCAGTATATTGCCTGCCAGTAAATCACTTACGGGTGTAGCGGTTGAAGAGGGGGCATTCCACGCCAGGCCATAATCGTCGAGGAAAACGACCCGCGCCCCCTCCTGCCAGGCTTGGAGTTCTTCACGGCTGAGCTGTACAAAACCACCGGCATCCAGCCAGCCCAGGTACCCGTCAGGAGTTTGCACATAGAACCAGTCGCCTTCAGCTTTGTATACCCGCAGGGGCGTTCCCAGGGTAGATTGGGTGGCTAATTCGGCGCTATGGCGGGGCTCGGACCGGATATTTGCTACAGAAAGATTGACCAACCCATAGGTTTTATTTTGTAGTGCAGCGGCCGGTAACAGGAGGATACTATCGATGACCGAAATACCAGCGCTATCCAGTTTGCCGCGTAGGGCAGCCTGCGCTTCCGGGAGATTTGTTTCCCCGCGGAGTATCCACTTTCCGCCTTTGTTAACGGGGGTAATTGCCCAAACGGCCACTCGTTTATCGGGAGCATAAGCTTGTTTTACTTCCTCAATAAGCCTCGATAAGCGGGGAGATTCCTGCGGCGTTGGTTGGCAAGCGCTCAGCAGGGCCATAATTGCGAATGTTCCGAAGAAGAGTTCTGATTTCATTGGGCAGGTGAGTTACGTTCAACGAAAATACCGATAGGTGTTGAAAGGGCAAAAAAAAAGCTGGCTTGTAGGCCAGCTTTTCGCGTACATAGGAAATAGATAAATTTGTTAGTAGGTGGATCTGATTATGATTTGTTTTGGTTTCTTACTGTCTTCTTGTGCGACTCCACGGGGAGCGCTGGTATTTTCACCGAGCGCTTCGGTATTGTTCTCATGGCGGCAACCCTGAATAACCGGGTTGCAGATGCCTGTTTCCAGGCGCTTGTTATATACGCAGCTACCCCGAACAAAGGCAACGTTGTTGAGGAAATAGCAGGTTTCGATTAGTGGATTAGCTACCCCTTTGTTCGCCTGGTTGGTGATGCATCCGCCATAGGTTGCGGTATTGCCTTCAAAGTGGCAACGAATAACCAGCGTATTACACTGTCCTTCTGCACCATTATTATAGATAGCACCACCTTCAAGCTCTGCGGCATTGGTTACAAAGCGACAGTTTTCAATGCGGGTACCATTACAACTACCCATTGAGCCATGGTTGAAGATAGCGGCACCATAGAGGCCCTGGTTATCAATAAACAGGCAATTTTTTACAACTGGTGAAGAAGTACCATTACTGCCATCGTTGAACCAGCCACCACCACTACTTTGTATATGGCCTTCGCGGATGGACTGGTTGGCATTGCCACCCGTGATTACAAAACCATCGATAATCGTATTTGCCGAAGCCCGGCTGGTATACATTACCGTGAAGGCATTATCATCGGCCGAAGCAAGGGAACCAATTTCTCCGGAAAGTACAGTAGGGTATTTATTCCAGTCGCGCTGACTGGAAGAAGTTTCGGTGCCGGCAAATCCTCCTAACAAGATAATGTCGGAGGGAATGCGGAAACTAGCGCTCCGGTCGTTGGAAGCCGTGGTCAGGTAAGTACCGGTGGCGACCCAGATTTGGGTGCCAGGCCGTGCAGCAGCCAGTGCCTGGTGGAGATCACCAAGGGGACTAGCCCAGGAAGAACCATTTCCCCGGGCGCCAGCCTGCACGTAGATTACCTGTGCACTCATGTGCCCAAGTACCAACGCCATTATAAAAGTAAAGAATGCCCTTTTCACGGAACGCAGTTTAAGTGCAAAAAATCAATTTCCTATTCGGAGGTTTTGCAGGGCAGCAAAAATGAAAAAAGAAGCCCTTAGCATTACCTGACGGTATGCCAAACGAACATCACAGAATTTGGGCAAGAGACCTTTGGGGAAAGATCTCTAATTACATGGAAAAAAAGAAGTGTCGTCAAACAGTTCCAAGATAGCTATTTAATTAGCAGCCAACCAAATAGAATTAAACGTGTACACGTTGCTAATTTACAAAGGGGATCATTGGTTTATGAAGCGGTAGGTATTTTCAAGGAAAAGGGGTAACTTGTTGGGGAAAGGTTCGTATATAAGATAGGTAAGCGGTATTTTTTATTCAAGAAAAGGTATTGTTGTTGAGTAAACGGTTGATTTGCCTCGAAAAGGTGTTGAATTCACCCAAGAGCGGCAAAATCTGCGGATCAAATACTGTGTTTGCTTGAATTAAATACTACCTTTAGTAGCGTCTTCGAAAAACCATATCCATGAATTGTAAACTTCTACCCAAATTCCCTATTGCTGTTTTCCGAATGGGTTGGTATGGAATACCTTTGGTTGTGTTGGCCCTGTTTTCGGGCTCCCTTTCGGCGCAGGATATTCACTATTCCCAATTTTATGGTGCTCCATTTAATGTATCCCCATCGTTGATTGGGATATTTGATGGAGATATTCGCCTGATGGGGAATATTCGCAATCAGTGGGCCAGCGTCCCGGTGGATTACCGGACGATTACCCTCGCTGCGGATGGCAAACTACCCATGGCTGAAAATGGAAGTTTTTTCGCGGTGAGTGGTGCGTTTAATTTTGATCAGGCGGGAGATTCCCGGTTGCGCTACGTTAACCTGGCGCTGGGAGGATCCTATACCCGGTTATTGCAACCTGGGCTTTTTGCCACGGTAGGCGTTCAGTTAGGAACTTCGCAACGCAATTTTGATTTGAACGGGCTGATCTTTGATGAACAGTACGATAATACTACCGGGCAACCCAATCCGAATACTGGCAACGGGGAGTCGTTCCCGAATCTGCGCAATGGTTTTGCGGATTTGTCGGCGGGGCTCAATTTTCATTGGCAAGCCCAGAAAGAAGCCCTGCTGGTGGATATGCTCCTGAAGCGTTCTAAATTAGATATTGGGGTAGGTGTCCATCACCTCAACCGGCCTAATCAAAGTTTTGACGAACGGACTACCATCAATCTGCCTATGCGGATCAGCCCTTATGCCATGGCTACTATTCAATTAGGTAGCCGGTTTGATTTAGTAGGTAACCTACAGGGGCAGTTCCAAAGTACCTACGAAGAATGGCTGGCTGGATTTGGGGTTAAATTTCACCTGGATACCAACCCGGGGCAACGCCTAGCTTTTCAATTGGGAGCCAATTATCGGTTCCACCAGATTGGCGATTCCTATTCCCCGGCCATCGAAGTCTTCTACCGCAATATCCGTGCAGGGTTTAGTTATGACGTAAATATTTCCGAGTTTGATGTAGCCACGAAAGGGCGGAGCGGACCGGAGTTTTTCGTACACTATACCATTCGCCGAGTACCTAAAATAAAAGCCAAAATCTGCCCCCTCATCTAACTCCTGATGATCAGATTTGCTACCCTTAAAACCAAAGGTTGTTAACCATAGAAGTTAAGCCGCATGTTTTCACGACTACTCCATTTGTGTATTTTTCTTTTTTTGGCTCAGTTGCTACCAGCGCAAACACTGACCAAATGGCTAAATGAAGCGGATACTGCTTTTGCCAAAAAGGATTATTACACCGCGTATAAATACTACGAGGCTGGCTCGTTATACGACAGCACCAATGCCTACGTCTTTTATCAGATGGGCGAATCTGCGCGTATGTTCAATGCCTACACAGCAGCCCGTGAGGCTTATTTGCGGGTGCTGAGCATGCCCGATTCCGTTACCAGTCAGTATCCAGAAACCCGATTGTGGCTGGGGACCGTCTTACAGAAAATAGGCGACTACACCGGGGCTATTGACCAATTCCGGATGTATAAAAATCAACAAAGCTCGCGGGGCGTTATTTCTCCCGAAACTTCCCTTGCTGACCGGTGTATGGCTGATTGCGAGTGGGCGATGCAGGAAGTTGAACGCAGTGACCGGATTACTACGCGGGGCATTGCGCCGGCATCCAATCGGAACCTGGGCCCTACGATTAACGGGATTTACTCCGATTTTGGGGGTGTTTTTGTAGGGGATACTATTTATTACTCTTCTTTCCGTTTCCCCCCTGATCCAGATATTAAAGAGAAGGATCAACCGAAGCTATTAATCAAAGTTTTACGGGCAACCCCTGATGGGCAGGTTACCGTATTACCTGCTGATTTCAACGTTCCTGGCAAAATGGTTGCCTATAGTGCTTTTGCCCCTGAGGCAAAAGGCATTTATTACTGCTTATGTGAGAGCCTGAACCCCGCAGAGGTTCGCTGTGATATGTATTATCGCACACGGCAGCCGGGCAATCAGTGGGGCCCACCCCTGAAATTGGGGGTCAATGTACCGGGAAAAACAACGACGCAACCTTCTGTTGGGATTGACCCTGACGGAAAAGCCTGGTTGTATTTTGCTTCGAATCGGGATGGAGGCAAGGGGAAAATGGATCTTTGGCGCGGGGCCATTGATTTGGAAACCGGCAATGTGACTTCCGCTGAACCTCTTACTGCATTGAATACCGCCAATGACGATGCAAGCCCTTCTTATCACCAACGCAGTCAGCAACTTTTCTACAGCTCGAACGATAGCCCCACCTATGGTGGATTTGATGTTCGGAGTTCTTTTCTGAATAGCGAGGGCCAATGGGGCAAACCCATTAACCAGGGAACAAGTGTCAATAGTAGCTATGATGAGCTATACTACACCCGGAATGCCTACGGGGATAAAGCCCTTTTTGCCTCTAATGGTTGGGGCGCCACGTACATTGAAGAGGATAAAGAAGCCTGCTGTTATGATCTTTATGAGCGGGATGTAAATCTTGATCTCACACTGGAGGTATTGACCATGAAAAAACGAGACTCTACGGCTTTGGTGGCTACTACTGTAGAACTCTATGAAATACCTCGTGATGGAGGCCCGGAGAAATTAGTAAAAGTGGAAGTCAACCCTACCGACAATAGCTACCTGTTTACCCTGGAACGATATAAAAAATACCGTATCGCCGGTACGAAAGATGGGTTTATTGGGGATGAGCGGGTTGTCGATTTATTAGGTGTACCGGACACATCATTGTCCCTTCCAGCAGTAAAACTTTATTTGCTGGATGTCAATCTTACGGCTCTCACGCTTGATGATCGGGATGGTTCAGCCTTAGACTCCTGCCATGTTAAGTTTTATAAAATGGAAGGAGAAAAGAAGGTGTTAATTTCTGACCTGGTGAATCCTACAGGTAATGATTACCACTATGCAATTCTGATAAATACACCTTACTATATCTGGGCAACGAAAGATGGAGGCGTATTTGATACTATTGAATATCCTATCCTGTTTACGCAGGCGGATATTGATCGTCTTGGGCCGGATATTACCATTGAATTGCCGTTGGGCCCCGAAGTAACCAAATTGTCAGCTTTCGTATTCTTTGAAAATGATTACCCCTTGCGAACGACTAAGGATACAACCTCTTACAGTGTCATGTTCAATGCTTACTTGCCGAACAAGACCCGTTACTATTCAGAGGTGCCCAAGGATTCACTGACCAAGATGCAAGCTTTCTTCAATGAAGATGTGGCTTTCGGGATGCGAGATTTGCAATACCTGCGGAAAAAGGTCCTGGAATATCTCAATAAAGGCTACCAAATTGAAATAGACCTAAGCGGTTTCGCTTCTCCCCGTTATTTGCCGGGGTATAACCGTGATCTGAGTAATCGTCGGATCAAGACGGTTAAAAACACGCTGGGCTTATTTCCAGGTGGTGAATTGGCCAAATTTGTCAGTCCGACGGGGAATGGTCAGTTAACTATCCACGAAGAGCCCAATGGCGCCGAACGCTCCCGTCCGGGCGTACCTGCAGCAATGAAAGATAAGGCTTCGATATATAGCGTCCTGGCCGCCACCGAACGTCGGGTTGAAGTGGTAGTCATCAAGGTAATTGCCCCTTAATTCCAAAGTTATTAATCCCTATGGTGATGAACCGAACAAGAATCCAAAACGTCTTTACGCATATACCCGGCATGGGCCGGTGGTTGTGGTTATTGTTATTTGGCCTGCTGCCCGGGTTGGCTCAGGCTACCCATATTGTGGGAGGTGAAATCACCTACCGCGCACTGGGCAATAACCGGTATGAAATTAATTTGGTCGTATATCGAGACTGTAAACTGGGCGATCCGGCTGCGGATTTTGATGATCCGGCCAAGGTCGTCATCTTCACCGGCAGCAATAGCCGGGTTGATTCCGTTTTCCTCAGTCCTTTTGGTCGGGTTCAGGTATCCAATAACCTGAATAACTGCTTCAAGGTCGAAAAAGAAAACGAAGTATGCGTGGAAACCGCCAGTTACCGGGGTGTTGTCACCTTACCCTTCCGCAACGATGGGTATCGCTTTGTCTATCAGCGATGCTGCCGGAATGCCACTGTCGCGAACATTATCGATCCGTTACGGACCGGAGCGACCTATGATATTGTGCTTACCGGGGCGGCGATGCAGCGCGGGAATAGCAGCCCCACATTCAAACAATGGCCACCTATCTATATTTGTGCCAATACCGAATTGGATTTTGACCACTCGGCTACGGACGCTGATGGTGATTCACTGGTTTACAAACTGTGTGCTCCTTATCAGGGGTTAACGATTTCCAAGCCTGGTGCTAATGGGATTGACCCTTACGAGTCGCCAGCTAATTTCAGGGAAGTGAATTGGGTAACCCCTACCTATGGCGTTAACAATATGCTGGGTACCGGTGCTCCGCTTACTATTCAATCTGTTACGGGGCAAATGACCGCCATACCTGGTACGTTGGGTCAATTTGTCGTGGGGGTTTGTGTAGAGGAATACGACCGGGCAACCAAGACCTTGCTTTCCCAAACGCGGCGCGATTTCCAATATAATGTTGTGCCTTGTCAAACAGTAACGGCCAGCTTTGGAGCTCCTGATGTGCAGTGCGATAACCAGACGGTTGTTTTTAACAACAACAGTACATTGGCTACCAATTTTCAGTGGTATTTTGATTATCCTGCCAATACTCTGACTTCCACAGAAAGGAGTCCAACGTTTGTTTACCCGGATACCGGCCGCTTCACCGTAGCACTGATTGCAGAACCGGGAACAATTTGCGCCGACACAGCATTCAGGCAAATATTCCTACAGGATAATTCTACGCTGGCGAAATTCAGGTATGACGTTTTTGATTGTGAAAATTTCAGCCTGTTACAGCTTTTTGATGAGTCGACCGACTCTGTCTCCGGGGTTGCTTCCTGGGAGTGGACCATTACCTATGGTAATCAAACACAGGTATCCTTGTTGCAGAATCCGGTTTTTGAAGTACCCTTACTGGTGACAGGTACGATTAATTTGCGGGTTACGTCGGTTAATGGCTGTGTGCAAACCAGTCAGACCACTTTTAAAACTGGCGAGGGTAATCCGGGAAGTTATTTGCGGGACACCATTCCGGCTTGTATTGGAGATGTTGTAACGTTAAACCCGGATACGCCGGACAGTGTTTCCTTTATCTATACCTGGGAAGTGATCAGTGGGCCTCCGCTTAGTGACCCTAATGCGATCAACCCGCAGGTTACGGCAATGTCGAATGGTGCTTATCGGGTTCGAATTGTTCCGAACAATGGAGCTGTCTGCGAAATCATAGACACAATTATCCTGCAGCTCGGACTCAAGCCTGAAGCTAGCTTTAATGCTACCCCGGGGTGTGATGGGTTCACAACTACCCTCACCAATACTACACCCGATGGTTCGGTGGTGAAGTGGATCGTTGGCCCGGAGGATGCTCCTCTGGCCGAGGGTTCCGGAGAAACGTTCTCGTTTACTTTTGCTGCAGCTGGGACTTATCCGGTGACCTTAATTGCCCTGGGTGGATGTACCGATACGGTTACTCAGGAAGTTACGGTAATCGGTGAGAAGTTGGTAGTAGCAGCGAGTGCTAATCCGTTAACTTGTAACAATGATGGGCTCGTCTACCAGCTCACTGATGCCAGCGTGGCACCCTTGAATGATATTGCTTCCTGGAACTGGACTACCAGCGATGGGCAGTCCTCCGCCGAACAAAACCCACAGTTCACCTTTACCCCAGGCACTGCAGTAGGTGTGAAATTAGTAGTAACCACCACTGCTAGCTGCCAGGATTCAACAAGTCTTGATATTACCGTGGTCCAACCACCGGTGAGCAACTTGCCCGACCGTTTATCCATTTGTCCGGGAGGCAGCATTTTGCTGCCTAATGAAGGCCAAGCAGGATTCGTTTATGCCTGGTCGCCAACCACTGGGGTGAGTGACCCCACAGCTGCTAATCCGGTGTTCTCACCTGCAACCACCACAACCTATATCCTTTCGGTTACCCTTCCGGATCCGCTGGCCTTGCTTTGCCCGGTAACGGACACCGTGGTGGTGGTCGTTGAACCGGCTACTGGCCTGATGGTGTCAGGAGGAGGAGTTACTTGCGAACCAACTACTACGCTGGTGGCTACTACCGATGTAGCCAGCAACATTATCTGGTATGCAGCTAACGGTGATTCTCTGGGAACAGGTACTGAGCTTACGGTAAATGTTAGTGGCCGGCAGGAAATTCGTGCTGTTGCGACTAGTGGGGCTGGTTGTGTAGACACCGTTTCGGTAGCCGTCAGTGGTGGTCCGGTAGATTATGAACTTCCCGATGTGGTAAAAGTATGTACGGGGGATCCAATTCCGGTCGTTTTCACCAACCTGGATACTAATGATACTCTGAGCTATTCCTGGACACCTCTGGATCAAATCCTTGCTGGTGCAGACAGTGCGATGCCAACCATTCGCGATACTCCGGGCAAGCGGACCTTATATGTAACGGCCACCAGTCAATACGGGTGTACGGCCATGGATTCAGTACAACTAGTGGTTGTGGATAGTAGCTTAGTGTTAGCCTTTACACCGGAAATTCAGTGTGATGGGGTGACCGTTAAGTTTACCAATACCAGTACCAACGCTTTTGACTATTTGTGGGACTTTGGTGATGGCCAAACCTCTACGGAAGAAAGTCCGATGCATACGTATGCCGAGCAGGGCAATTACACCGTCACCCTAACGATTCAACATGATGTGCCCTGTCGGGATTCCGCCAGTGTATCTTTGGAAATTGACGGGGTAGCTCTGGCTGCTGATTTTACCGCCGCACTCACGGATTGTGGTGCAGCAGGAGCTACGATTACCTTTACCGATCGCAGCTTCAATCAATTGACAGGGGAGATTCGTTACGCCTGGACCTTCAGCGATGGGCAAACCTCTACGGAGCAAAACCCAACGATCACTGTTACAGAGAATATCGATCTGATCGTTTCTTTGGTCGTGACGGTGGGGGATTGTTCGGATGAAATGCTGGATACCCTGAAGATACGGATCCCAAAAATCATGTTGGCGGATACTCTCCGCACTTGTATAGATGTGGGGATTCCTCTGAATCCTAATGGCGACACGACCTTGATCTATCAATGGACACCGGTGGAATCCTTATCTGATGCAACCATTGCTAACCCAACAGCATCCCCAACCGTTACGACAAAGTACCTGGTAACTGTCACCGCGATTGGGTTGGATACTTGTCGGGCTGTCGACTCCGTTGTTGTTTTTGTACCACCGGCGATCGGCCTGACCGTGCCCGATGACCTCAGCACTTGCGGCGAAGCGGTAACCTTAACTGCCTCTGCTTCGGTTCCGATAGCAACCTGGCGTTGGACGAACAGCGCCGGCCAGGTAATTAGTACGGAAGCAAGCGTTACCGTTGATCCTGATTCAACAGCGACCTATACCGTTACCGCTACGGATACCTTTGGTTGTTCGGCCACGGATTCAGTGCGGGTTACCAATAACCAGGTGAATATCACGTCTGACCCGCTGGATGGCTCCTCTTTAATGCTTTGTGAACCGGATACAATCGGCTTTACTATTACTAATTTGGACGGGCGCGATACGCTTACCTACACGTGGACGCCTGCTGCTAACCTCCTCAGTGGAGGGGATGGCCCAACACCTCGCTTCCTGGTGGGTGCAGGAACCTTTACCCTGCAGGGGATAGTTACCAACCAATTTGGCTGTGCAGATACGATCGCAGTAATGGTGAAGGTGACTCCGGTGGAGCCCAACTTGCCCGACCTGGTCTCAGCTTGTCCGGGTGTTCCCACCCCGCTGAATCCAGAAGGTAATGCTTCCTACACGTACCAATGGTCACCAGCTACTGGGCTGAGTGATTCTACGAGTGCTAATCCTACAGTCCTGGTTATGGAGTCAACTACCTATTATGTTACGGTAACTGATTCCGAATCCGGATGCTCAGTCATGGATTCAGTGCTGGTAATCGATAACCAGGTAGATATTACGTCCGATCCATTGGATGGCTCGTCGTTAATGTTCTGTGAACCGGATACGATCAGCATTACTATTAACAATTTAGATGAACGGGATACGCTTACTTACATATGGACGCCAGCTGCTAGCCTCCTCAGTGGTGGGGATGGCCCAATGCCTCGTTTCCAGGTAGGAAAAGGAACAGTTACCCTGCAAGGGGTAATTACCAACCAATTTGGTTGTGCAGATACTGTTTCAGTTACGGTGGAGGTAACCCCCGTAGAGCCTAATTTGCCCGAATTGGTTACCGCTTGCCCGGATACGCCTACTCCATTGAACCCAGAGGGCAATACTTCCTACACGTATCAGTGGTCACCAGCCACAGGGTTGAACGATCCTACGAGCGCAAATCCTACAGTGACAGTTGCGGAATCGGCTACTTATTATGTAACGGTTACCGATCCGCAAACAGAATGCTCCGTTACTGATTCGGTCCGGGTGATCATGAGCCCACGCATAAACCCTAATGCAGGGCCTGACCTTACGGTTTGCGACCTGAATCCTGTGATGCTTTCCGTAACAGCCGATGGAGAAGCAACCTTCGACTGGTCGCTTGATCCGGCTTTTGGTACTACCATTGGTAGTGGACCCACCGTAACCTTACCGGGTGAGCGTGGTTCCCGCACCGTATACGTGCGGTCAACCAGTGGGGATAATTGTACCGAAATCGATACGGTAGTGGTCAATACATTCCCTGTGGCTGCCAGTCTGCCGGCAGAAGTGATTGCTTGCGAACCCGGTCAAACGGTGAACGTTACCGTTACGGATGGTGATCCCAGCCAAATGCTGACGTATATGTGGTCGCCGGCGAATGTGATTGTCTCGGACCCTATGACGGGTCCTACGGCTCAGGTCAGGGTTCAGACTACTACGACTGTTTCGGTGCTCTTGTTGAATAAATATGGATGCGAAGAGACCCTGAGTACGGTGGTGCGGTTGGAAGACATTCAAGTGGAAATTAGCGCCAGCCCTACGACGATCGAACGTGGAGAGTCTTCAACGATTACGGTAACCGGTTGTGCGGATTGCCAGTATTCGTGGTCGCCGGCAACCGGGCTGAACACTACTACCGGTGCCCAGGTTATTGCAAGCCCTACCGATACCACTACCTACACCGTTACGGTTAGCCGCAATGGTTGTGAAAAAACACTTGAGGTTACCATTAATGTTGTTCCTCCCTGCGTAACGAGTGTCTTTGTACCCAATGCCTTCTCACCGAATGGCGATGGTCGGAATGATGTGCTCTTCGTTCGCGGATTCGGTATTGAAACGATGCGTTTCATTATCTACAATCGTTGGGGACAGGAAATATTTGTAAGCCAGAGTTTGACGAATGGCTGGGATGGTACCTATAAGGGTAAAGCTGTTCCCCCTGATGTATATGGTTGGTATCTGGAAGTCCAATGTGGATCTGAAGATATCGTCAGAAAGAAAGGAAATGTGACCTTGCTACGGTAAGGTATTGCCTAAAAACGACAAGACCTGGGTCATTTCGCTGCTGGCGGGGTGACCCAGGTCTTTTTTAGATGCTTTGGGTCGCTAGCGACAGGATGAAAGCAGGTGATCTTTGGCAGTATAGGCATGGTGCTAAAGGCTTTGGTTGCCTGTCAATGGATAGTTGCAGACCTGATGGTTTTCCCCTATTCGATGCTAAACAGCCGCAAGTATCCCTGCATAAGCTGGTTTTTTCCCTTATTTTTGCTCTGGATTAAGCGATTATCCGTTTAAGGAATAAATGTAACAGCGTATGCGTAGTTGGTTATTGATGTTGGGGGTTTGGGCATGGGCAGCTATAGGTTTGCAAGCACAATGTAAACTTGCCTTTGACGAAGTGGATGCCTTTGATAAAACTCATACAATTCTGGCGAAGCCGATCAATATTGGGTATATGGTACCTAGTAATTTCCAGACGGCGGAGGGGAACAAAATGGTGGAAGAAGCTAAGCTGGTTGTTGCTTACTCAGAGAGTGATAGCATTAATTCCTTTTTTCTTTCCATTGCTGTATTGGAGTGGGATTACCAATCAATAGAAAGTGATCGTAACGTATTGTTATTGCTGGAAAATGAGGAGGTAATTCCCCTGCTGAACGTTGCTGACCGAGGAGAGTTCAATGCTGACACCAACATGCGCCTGTATGAGCATGTCTGTGTCATCCCTATGGATATTTTCTTTGCCCTTTCGCACTTCAAGGTGCAAAAAATTCGCATCCAGTATAAAAACTATAAGCGCACCCTGACGCTTACCCCTGAGCAGCAGGAAGCTATTCGCAAAGCGGTGCTCTGCGTTGGGGAAGCCTCCAAATTGTTTCCGGTAAAGCCTTGAAATACTGGCAACGTTGCATTTGCTGTTGGCAAAGGAAGCGATGACGTTGTTTTAGTGAGCAGGAACCACCGCGGTCTGAAGACCGGTTAATGGCCGACTTGGAATCTAAAGATTCCTGCGAACATGAAAAAATAACCAGTTTCATGAATTGGGTTACGATTACTAAATTTTTTGAAGTTTAGTAATCGTATGGTAAATTGCTCAACTATCTGAGGATCGGCTGCTGCTGGAGCTCTGTTCTCCTGGGGTGCTGCTCAATTCTTCGTCAACTGGAACGGAAATGCCAAGCAGGCCAAACGCAAACGCTTCCAGCAGTTTTTCGACGGGTTCGTAGGAGTTAGGATCATCCAGAGTAATATCCGTTAGGGAAGGTAAGTGTTCAGCAAAGTAAATGTGGTTGTTGGCCATTTCCAGGATCGTACTCGCCAGAGCCCTTGGATAGGGAAACTCCGGACGGATAAGCTCAATGATATCAGCAATTTTACGGGCTAGTGTTTTATAAGTAAGAAAAAAACCACGCTTGTTTTCCTGATCGACCTGTTTGGTGTGATATCCTTTGGAAGCTTCTGCTACGACAATCCGGTGCAGAACATCCTCGTCGACGAAATCTATGGACGTATTTCGCCGGGCGGTATTTACAATGGTTGAAAGGGCGATTTTAAGCCGCTGGCGGGGGTCCTCGATGTTATTGGTATAGTAATCAATACGGTATTTCATCCATTCCCAGTACCAGCACAAGAGGTACACCAAAAGCCGATGCTTATTTTCAAAATACCGATAAATGGATGCTTCGGTAGATTCAATCCGCTGAGCTAGTTTGCGAAAAGTAAAATCTTCGAAACCAATTTCGTCAATGAGTAAGATGCTGTGCTGGATGATTTTCCGGCCAAGTTTAGTCTCCTGAGGATCCCTCAAGAACAACTTTTCATTCAGCTTCATCTGGAGCGCAACCGCCATAGCCAGATAGTTTTCAGTTAGTTATCAAAAATAAATAATCCTAAATACATCCTTTAATGTACAGTTAATTATCAGCTTTTCAAAAAGAGTTACCTCTCCATGAAGTTGACAACAACCTGGATTCTTAATTTTGACAACGCCGAAGTCAGGGTTCTGTTCTTGAAAATTCAGAATAATCTAACGACGAATTCATTATTTGGCGTGGTAGTCAAACTTATCCTGCAGAAATCCTTCGAGCCAAATGACGCAATCAGCAAAGGAAGGAAAGCAAAATTCCTTGGGAACCAGGCCCGGCACTAGCTGGATTCGTTCGAACATATCTTTAGGCTGCCCGCGCAATCCGGTAAAGACTACCGTTACTCCTTTTTTTTGCACTTCATGTACAGCATCTTCCATCGCGTATAGTCCGGATTGGTCGACGTAGGGAACTCGACCCATTCGGATAATAACTACCTGGATTTTGGGATTTTGCCGGATGATCTCGCCCATGCGGGAAGCGAAACCAAAGAAGAGGGGCCCGTCAAGGTGTTTTATATATACCCGTTCGCCAATCTGGGCGGCGAGGGTAGGTTCATCAGACCAGGGGATTTCCGGGGAGTATTCCTGGAGTGGGGCAAATCGTGTTTTTTTCTCAACAACATCACTGATTGCTTTCATAAAAAGCAAGGAGGCCATGACCATCCCAATGGCTACTGCTTCCAGCAGGCCGATAAACACCGTCAGGAGTAATACTACGATCATGATAACGGCATCGGTTCGGGGGATTTGCCGCAGGTGGCGCATGCCTTTGTAGTCGATAATCCCGATGCCAACAGTTAGGAGAATGCCTGCCAGTACTGCGTTGGGGATTAATCCCACAACCTTACCCAGCCCCAAAAGAACGATTAGTAAAAAGAACCCGGTGAGCATTCCCGAGATGCGGGTTTTACCACCGGCCTGGATATTTACCACCGTCCGTAATGTGGCCCCGGCTCCGGGCAGGCCACCGATCAGGGCGGAACCAAAATTGCCAATACCCTGGCCGATAAGCTCCCGATTACTATCGTGGCGTGTTTTGGTGAGGTTGTCGGCCACAATCGAAGTCAATAAAGAATCGATTGCTCCCAGGAAAGCCAGCGTGAACCCATATTTAACTATGAACCCTATATTTTGCGTATTTAGAAATGCACTGAAAAAATCGAGGTGCAGCGTAGGTAAGCCACTGGGTATTCCTCCAGCCATTCCGTCGTTGATAATACTAAACTGATTGCGTTGGTAAATCCAGTATGCGGCGGCAGATACAGCCACCAGGGCTACCAGCGTTCCGGGGATTTTTTTGGTGATGCGCGGGAATAGATAAATAGTCAATACGGTAGCTAAGGCGAGCGAAAAAGCGGCCCAGTTGATGGAAGCAAACAAACGGGGTAAATCCAGTAAAATATCCAGGGAGTTACCTTTCGGAGCAGTAGCCCCAAAGAAAGGAAAAACCTGTCCGATAATGATAATTACCCCGATGCCGCTCATGAACCCCGATACCACGGGGTAGGGGATGAACTTAACGTAGCGGCCAACGCGTAACACCCCTAGTAGCAATTCCAGAATGCCAGCGAAAGCAAACGTGGCAATAATGAGTGGCATGGAAGAGGAAAGGTCACCCCCCGCTTTGATCGCTTCCAGGATAACTACTGCTGAGACTACGGTCATAGGCGCGGTTGGCCCACTGACCTGTGAGGGGGTACCCCCGAAAAAAGCGGCTAAAATAGCCAACCCGATGGCACCATATAAACCGGCGATTGCTCCTAGTTCGGTTTGGGCACCAAAGGCCAGAGCTAGTGGAAGGGCAACAATACCAGCGGTGATGCCGCCAAAGACGTCTCCACGAAGGTTGGAAAAATCAAGTTTAAATAAGCGAGACATGTTTTTTGTTTGTTTACTGAAGACAAAGATACCTTTTTCGAAGGGTTGTTTATTGATTGGCAGCCTGAATAAACTCCTCGAGTTTTTGGGGGTCAAGCCGGCCCTGGGTACGCACTCCGGAGCAAATGTCCAGGCCGTAAGGGGCTACCTGCTGCATGGCTTTCCGAACATTGCCGGCGTTCAACCCGCCGGCCAGGAATACAGGCACAGAGCTTCGGGTTACAATTTCCCGGCTGATTGCCCAATCATGCGTACGACCGGTGCCGCCCAGTTCCTTCACGGTGAGTGTTGGGTTGCCAGAATCTAGTAACAGACCATCCACCCATGGAGTTACCGTTAGTGCCTCCTCGATAGATTGTTGGTTTTGCACATGGATTACTTGCACCAGTTTGACTCCTGGCAGGTGTTTTCGCAATTGTTTTAAGGTGTCTACAGGTACGGTATCCACCAACTGGATTGCTGTTGTACGGGTACGGTTATGGTGGTCAATGAGCCCCTCTGCAGTCGTTTCGCTACTAAGCAGAAAGGTTTCGATACCTGGAGGTACCCGTTCGGCAATGGCAGCAATGGTTGTATCAGAAATAACCCCAGGGCCACTGGGCATGGGGCCCACCAGGCCAAGGATAGTGGCTCCAGTGCTGATGGCCAGGGAGGCTTCGTCCCAATTGGCAATACAGCATATTTTGATTGCTATTGGCATATTGCTTTTCCCCTTTGGTTATGGTTGGCGGAAGAGGTTTGTTCTTTTTGATTCAGGGATATCCTGGGTAGGGAATATAACTAATAAATTCTGATTGGGATGATTGCGGGTAATCGCCGGAATCAGGCTGTCCTGAGGGCGGTGATAAGATAAGGTTCCTCGTCGGGCATGGATGATGATGAAAAGATTACCGGGGCCTTGAAATTCAGCAAGTTGTTGAAGGGCCTGGTCTGTCGATGCCGTTTTGGACTGGCAGCTAACCTCTTTGGGGAATGGGTTTGTGGGCTCGGCGGTTTCGTCGGATGGCACGTCAAGGTTATACCAACAAATTTCTGCCGCAAAATGCTGGGCTAGCCGTGTACAATATGACACCCAGGCAGCTGCGTGGGGTTCACGCAATGCGTTAGGAGGAGTGATAAGCCAAATACGACGGGTTATCGCTAGCGGTTGTTTTAACAGGGCAACTACCAGGGTAGCTTTACTATGATCCAGCAAATAATCGAGGGTGGTGCCAAATAGCCAGCCTTCTGCAGTAGCTGCCCGGCCACTCCAACCCATCACTACGGCATTAAGTTGATTTTCGCGAACAAACTGGCTAATGCCTCTGCCGGCATGAAGTGCGATACGGGTGGCCACGCGGAATGGGATCTGGGGAGGTAAGGTTTGTCGGCATATCTGCTGCCAGGTTGTTTCCTGTTGAGCCACTTGCACCCCGGCTTCTGGCGTATCGGGAATGATGCCCAGGGTAGTGATGGGAAAGCGATTAGCCTGGCCACGGAGCAGGGCTGTTAATGCCAGCAAGGCAGAAGCACTTTCGGGGTTGGCCAGAGGTGTAAGGAACCGCTCACCGGCAGGATCCGCTTCCGCACCAGGAGTCACCCTTGGAGATGCTTCTTTTGCAGCAATTCTGCGGCCAGCCCGTTCGGTAACTAACGCTGCCGTCAGGCAGGTAACCAGGATAAGCAGGATGGTTCCATTTAAGACGGCATCATCAATGAGGCCAATGCGGTAACCCACCAAAATCACGGCCAGGGTAGCTGCTGCATGAGCGCTGGATAATCCGAATAACAACTGGCGCTGTACTCCCGAAAACCCCAGCCAGCGTTGGGTTATCCATGCCGCTACCCATTTTCCCGCCAAGGCCACCCCCGTGAGGGTCAGTGCTACCCACAAAGCCCGGGTTCCCTGAACCAACACCTGGAGATCGACCAACATCCCTACACTAAGCAGGAAAAAAGGAATGAATAAGGTATTGCCAACAAAGGTAAGGCGCTCGGTTAACGGGGAATGCTCGGGAATAGCAGCATTCAATGCCAGGCCAGCAAAGAAAGCACCAACAATAGCTTCAATGCCCGCAAACTCTGCCATTACCCCCGCCAAAAAAACCAGGGCCAAAACGAAGATAAAGGGGGCCCCGGTATCGTCATTGGATCGGGCAAAAAACCAACGCCCCAGCCGGGGGTATAAGCTGAAGATCAATATGCCGAAACCAATGACTGATAAAATCAGCCTCCCCAGAAAGAGCAGGCTGAATCCCGTCTCCTGGGTGCCCGAGATGCCCGCCAATAAGAGCAAAACAGCCGTATCTGTGATGATGGTACCTCCGACAGCAATGGCTACCGCCTCTTTGCGAACAATGCCGAGTTTGCTAACAATAGGGTAGGCTATGAGGGTATGGGTGGCAAACATACTGGCAATCAACAAGCTTGACAAGCCGTGATAGTCCAGGATAAATTCCAGTGCTAACCATCCCATGCCGAGTGGAACGATAAAGGTGAGTACCCCAAAGAGGAGACTTTTTTTGCGGTTAGTCAGGAAAGAGGTTCGATCCAGGTCCAGGCCAGCCAAAAACATGATGTAGAGTAAACCTACCGTTCCAAATAACTCGATCGCCCCTTTTCGTTCCAGGATATTCCATCCGTGAGGCCCAATCGCCACCCCGGCAAGGATGAGCCCCACAACGTGAGGTAAGCGCAGCCGTTGACATAGCAGTGGAACAAGCAACAGAATTGCCAGCACCAGGGTGAAAATGAAAACGGGGTTTTGCAAGGGCTGGGTCAATTCCAGACGAAGTAATAGGTTCATCATTTGGATTCTGACTATAAGACTGTTTTTAAGGGTTTTGTAACGGGTGAAATTTTGTTATTTTTAGAAAAGATTTTCTAATTGGCTCAAATCGTTCGTTTTCTCTTTCGGGTCAGTTACATTTGTAGAAATGACTTGGGCAAATAGCATTATTTTATTGAATAAATAAATTTCAAAATAAAATGGGGATTGTTAAAACCCAGAAATCAGCCCGGAATATTCGGGGTACTGTAGCTTGTGATAATACGACAATGCATCTGTTGCAGGCTAACGATTTTGTGGCTGATGCAATCCGCAAGGATATGCAGCAACGTAATATTCTCCTGGTGAATATTACGTCATCAGCAGGTAGTGGGAAAACCACCTTGATGCAGGAAACGGCTCGTCGCCTGCAACATAAGCTCAAAATGGCAGTTTTGGTGGGGGATTTAGAAACAGAACGGGATGCGGAGCGCATTCGTGAAACCGGGATTCAAGCCTTGCAAATTGTTACCGGAGGTATTTGTCATCTGGAGGCACAAATGGTATGGCAAGCCTTACAGGGAATGTCCCTGGATGGCCTCGATTTATTATTTGTAGAAAACGTAGGGAATCTGGTTTGTCCGGCTGCCTACGATTTAGGGGAGGATTATCGGGTTACACTAATTTCCACCACAGAAGGTGATGACAAGCCCAAGAAATACCCCCGGATGTTTCTGACCAGTGAATTGATGTTAGTATCCAAAGCCGATTTGCTTCCCTACCTCCCCTTTAAAGTGCCGGCAGTAGTACAGGACGCCCGGGAGGTTAATCCTGAAATTGAGGTATTGACGATTTCCAGCATTTCCGGGGAAGGAATCGATGCCTGGTGTGATTGGTTGCTAGCCAGGGTTGCGGAGAAAAAAGCTGCCCTAACCGCAATGGGTTGAACACCTGTTTTTCATTGTTAACCTTAAGAAAGCATATTTATGTGTTTAGCGATACCGGGTAAGATCAAGGAAATTGAATATCAATATGGTGGTGCCGTACGCATGGCCAAAGTGCAGTTTGGCGGCATTACCAAAGAAGCAAGTTTGGAAATGGTACCGGCAGCTGTTGTGGGCGATTACGTACTCGTTCACGTAGGCGTTGCAATCAGCATCGTTGACGAGGTGGAGGCGGCTAAAACGTTTGCATATCTGGAAGAGATAGGTGAACTGGATGACTTAATTGACAGTTGCCAACTCTAAGGCAAAATATGGCGTGTTTTTCCGACTGCCTTTGTAAATTTAGTAAGGTTCTGGGCCCGTTAATGGAGTACTCCGAGGTGGTCTAACGGGGGGATTGTACCTCCACTCAGAGTATCCCAAGGGTATTTTCCTTAATACATTCCTCAGGAGAGGAAAAAATAACAACCTATGAAGTTTATTCAGGAATTCCGTGATCCCGAACTGGTGGAGAAGTTTGTCAACGAATTACACCATATCACTACGCAGCCCTGGACGATTATGGAAGTTTGCGGGGGGCAAACCCATAGTTTGGTGAAAAATGGCATCCTGAATATGCTGCCTTCCCAAATTACAATGGTACATGGCCCCGGGTGCCCGGTTTGTGTTACCCCGCTTAACTTGATCGATAAAGCAGTATATCTTGCCGAAGAGAAGGGGGTCATCCTGTGTTCTTTTGGGGATATGTTGCGGGTGCCGGGGTCCAAACGAAGCTTGCTTGAAGCCAAAGCCCGGGGTGCCGATGTTCGGATTCTTTATTCTCCTTTGGAAGCAGTTACCCTGGCGCAAAAACATCCAGACCGGGAAGTGGTCTTCTTTGCGGTTGGCTTTGAGACTACAGCCCCAGCCAATGCGCTTTCGGTCGTGCATGCCCGGCGTGCCGGCGTAACCAATTATTCTATCCTGGCCTCCCATGTTTTGGTACCCCCCGCTATTGAGGCCGTACTGGAAGATGAACTCACGCAGATTCAGGCATTTTTGGGCGCGGGACATGTCTGTGCCATTATGGGGATTGAAGAATACTACCCACTCGTGGAGCGCTATAAGGTTCCCATTGTCATCACAGGCTTCGAGCCTGTTGATCTACTGCAAGGCATTCTGATGGCAGTACGCCAGCTGGAGGCCGGAAAATATGCTTTGGAAAATCAATACGCCAGGATCGTGAGGCCGGAAGGTAATCCTGAGGCCCGAAAAATGATCGAGCAAGTATTCTCCATTGCCGACCGGGAGTGGCGGGGAATTGGAACAATCCCCCAGAGTGGGTACGAAGTTTCGGAGGCTTTTGCAGCTTACGATGCGAACCGCAAATTTTCGGTGCAGATTGAAAAAGTACCAGAGAGTTCGGAATGCATTGCCGGGCAGGTGCTCAAAGGCTTAAAAAAACCGGTGGACTGCCCGCAGTTTGGGAAAAAATGCACGCCCCAGAATCCCCTGGGAGCCCCGATGGTTTCTTCGGAAGGTGCCTGTGCCGCCTATTATCACTTCGCTGCCGCCGGAATAGCAGATTAACATGAACTTACGATGAGTGAAGCCAAAAGGATTATGCAGTTACAATGCCCTATGCCTCAACTCGATTTTGAGGTGATTACATTAGGGCATGGAAGCGGGGGACTCCTGACTAACCGACTTTTGGATGCGGGCGTTTTTTCGCTGTTCCATAATGATCAACTCGACCAACGCCATGACGGAGCCTTACTCTCTTTTCCAGGGCCCGTAGCTTTTTCTACGGATAGCTTTGTTGTATCCCCCGTATTTTTTCCAGGCGGAAACATCGGGGATCTGGCGGTACATGGAACAGTTAATGATTTAGCCATGTGTGGTGCCCGGCCTCAATATATGTCGCTGAGCTTTATTCTGGAAGAGGGGCTTTCGATGCAGGAGTTCTGGGATATATTGGTTAGCATCAAATTCGCCTCGGAACAGGCTGGAGTCCAGATCGTTACCGGGGATACCAAAGTGGTAGAACGCGGTAAAGGAGACAAGATTTTCATCAACACTACGGGAATCGGACCTATTCATCCGCGGGCAGCTATTGCTATGGACCGCGTGGCTGTTGGCGATAAAGTTATCGTGAGTGGCGAATTGGCCAACCACGGTATTGCGATTATGAGTGTACGGGAAGGCTTGACTTTTGAAACGGATATCGTGAGTGATACCCGGCCACTACACCAGTTGGTTCAAACACTTCTTGATACGTTTGGAGGGGCTATCCACCTGCTGCGTGACCCAACCCGGGGAGGCGTAGCTACGGTACTCAGCGAGGTGGCCCGGGATTCGGGGAACGGCATTTCCCTGCAACAAGGGGCATTGCCGGTAGCCGATGGCGTTGCCGGTGCTTGTGAACTACTGGGCCTCGACCCGCTTTATGTGGCTAATGAAGGAATCTTTTTAGCTATTGTCGCACCAGAGGAAGCGGAGGCCATAGTAGCTACTCTGCGGGGAATACCCGGTGGGGAGGCTGCGGCGATCATTGGAGAAATCGTTGCCGAACATCCCCGCCAGGTGGTTATGCGTAGTCAGATTGGCGGCCGTCGGGTGGTCAATATGCTGGCTGGTGAACAGTTACCCCGGATTTGCTAAACAACTTCCCGAGAATAAGTGCAATGGATCAACAACTACGGATTACCCTCAAAAAAGGCTTGCCGCCAACAACCGGCGACCTTGACCCGGCAAACCGTGGGGTACCCATTGCCGGTGCCCCCAATCTGTTCTACGGAGAACGGGATAACCCTTTACTAGCTCCGCGCGGCGTTTGTCAAACGCCGGAACACCTCCTGGTTGCGGATACTGGGCAAAACCGCGTCTTCATCTGGAAAAATCTCAATTGGGAGTCATCCCATGCAGTCCCTGAGGTTGTCCTGGGGCAGTTGGACCACCAGGATACGGGCCGCAATGCAGGCGCTACGGTGTCTGCGTCGACACTGCACTACCCATCGGGCATATGGTCCGATGGTCGGCGGCTTGCGGTGGCCGATGCCTGGAATCACCGGGTGCTTTTATGGCATACATTCCCGAGGTATACGGGTCAACCGGCCGATGTGGTCATAGGTCAACCCTCCTTTACAACTAATGAGCCTAACGTATTGGGGTTGGGTAAGGCACCTACTGCGCGCAGTCTGTACTGGTGTTATGGCGTATATTCCGATGGGGAGCAACTGTGGATTGCTGATACCGGAAATCGGCGGATCCTCCACTTTCAGCACTGGCCGGAGGAAAGTTACCCTGCTGCTGATGCGGTTATCGGACAATCCGACTTCACGGATCGGGATTATGATTCCCGGTTCCCTATTTGGCCATATTCGGTGAAAGTCGGCCCGTCGGGCCAACTTTTAGTCGCCGATACCCAATACTATCGGGTACTGCTTTGGCACGATTGGCGAACTGCGCAGCATCAGGAAGCGGATGTTATTATTGGACAGACCGGTTTTGATGCCAATGGAATGAATCAGTATGGGCTAACCCCACAAGCGAATACCTTGAGCTGGGTGTATGATGCCTGTTTTTATCAGGATGGATTATTAGTTGCGGATACCGGTAATAGCCGCGTGTTGTGGTTTACGAATGTTCCTCAGGTTCATAATGCCAATGCCCAGGGGGTAATTGGTAAAATGAACTTTGTTACCGGAAGTGAAAATCTGGATACCATTATGGGTACAGAGAAGACCCTTTATTGGCCTTTTTCATTAAGTGTCTGGCAGGATCAACTGATTCTGGCTGACACAGGGAATCATCGTATTCTGAGATATCCTTTACAGCCCTAAATATTGACTTCTTTTTTCCTGATCAGACCCAATTATAACTATGGACCTCTCTTTTTCTTTGCTACTAGCTGCTGCGGTGGGTTTTTCACACGCTTTTGAAGCAGATCATTTACTGGCTGTTAGCTCAATGGTTACGAAGCGCAACCGATTCATCACTGCTATTAAGGATGGGGTCTTTTGGGGTTTGGGACATACCTCAACAATTATGTTGATCGGGTTACTGATGGTCGTGGGGAAGTTTGCTATCGCCGAACAAACCTTTACCTATTTTGAAGCAGGTGTTGGCGTTATGCTGGTTGTTTTAGGTATATGGCGTCTGGGTAAACTGCGCTTGACGGCACCGTCACATCATCACCACCATCACCTGGACTTCGATGCTGGTGGGCATCATGTGGCCTACGGAGTGGGTTTAGTACACGGACTTGCGGGAAGCGGAACGTTGGTCGTTCTGGTAATGAGCCAGTTGAAGACAGCCTGGGGAACCTTTTCTTACTTACTGCTTTTTGGCTTGGGTTCCATTGTTGGTATGTTACTAGCCTCTGGCGTGTTCAGTTTGCCTTTTTCCAGGCGTTGGTCTAACCATCATTTTCTGCAGCGCTCGCTCGTACTTTTATCTTCGTTGCTGTGTATCGGTTTTGGAATTCGGGTGCTTTGGGAGAACCTGTTCGTTTGAATTGGTGTTGAATTCCGGAAGAAATTTTTTAGACCAGGTTTATTAATTGTTAATCATGGAAAAAGAAAATTGGCCGGGGAAAGCGGACTTGCTGGAAGCTTTGCGCTTGCATAATATTACCGTTTTGGCCGATGAGGGCCAGGCAGTATCCGTGATTCATGATTACCGAATTGAGATTGAGCGAGAGGCGCTCTACAAGCTTTGGTGGCGAGGGGAAGTGGTTGCACCTTTTAATGACCTGGATGAGCTTTGCCAATTTATTCTGCTGGGATAATGAGTGAACCACAAAAACGGGAACTGGCTGTTGTGGCACTATCAGCAAGTGAATCGCAGGTAGGAAGTTACGTATTGGTACTGGAAGATGTTGAATCCAATCGGCTCATTCCGCTGATTATTGGCGTTGGCGAAGCACAGGCAATTGCCATCGCTATTGAGCAGATGCAACCCGTTCGCCCGCTTACGCACGATTTACTTCAGCACCTGCTTGATCGTGCGGGGATACAGTTGCGGCAAGTTTTCATTCACACACTGGAAGAAGGTGTTTTTCATGCTTCTTTGCATTTGGTACATCCTGATGGGAATGAATTTACGCTTGATGCGCGGCCTTCTGATGCGATTGCCTTGGCATTGCGTACCCGAACGATGATTACAATGGCCGAGGACATTGTTGAACGGGCAGGTATTGCGTCAGAAATTTTTATGACTCAGCCCCGGATGGGGTCTTTAGCATCCTATACAGTGGCGGAGTTAGAGGCGCTTCTGGAAAAAGTTTTGGCAAAAGAAGACTATGAGAGTGCGGTGCGAATTCGCAATTTTATTGAACAGCGCCGTAAGCCTGAATAAGCTGGTATCGATGGCTTATCGGGAAACGCCATCGGCGAGTTTTACCCCCTGGATTAATAACTCCATCCCCTTTACTACGTTGTTGGTTGGTTTTCCACAGGAACAGACAAAGCGGTAATGCTCCACGATGGTCTGACTGCCACATTCGGGGCAGAGTACTTCGATGGGGATCACTTCAATTTCCAGCCGGGCATCCTGGTAGTCGGGAGCTTCGGTCGCCACTACGGCAGTGAAGGCATTCTGGAGGAGTTGAGGTTCTACATTGCTGAGTAAGCCTACTTGCAGATGGATTTCCTGAATGCGGCGGCGCTCTTCTATAGGCATAGATTGCTCGAGGGTACGGAAAATTTGCCGGACCAGGGAAATTTCATGCATGGTTTCAGGCGTTTTGATAAATAGCTTTCAGAGCGTCTAACTTATCCAGGTGTTGCTGGGCTCGTTGTTGAAATAGGGGGTCGTCGGTTAGTTCGAGTACTTCCCGGGCTTTTTCCACCATCCCGGTATAGTGATCCAGGTGAAAATCATCTTCAGGTAAGCTAAGATTCCAGGCGGCTTCCAGATAGTTCAATAGGGTAAGCGTTCTTTCCAACGGATATTGATGCGCCGTGCGGATGTTTAAAGCTTCCTGATAATAAAAAAGTGCTTTAGCGATATTGTCGGAATGGACTGCTGCCGGGTATTTAGTTAAGGCATTGCCAAAACTGTTACAAATCAGGGCATAGTTATAGGGGTCATTCTCCTGGGTAAAGTATTGTAATGCTTCCTGGAATGACGAAGAAGAAACGGCAGCCCAAATGCTCTTTTTCTTTGCCTCATCCGGAATTTCGGAGTAAATAACTCCGAGGTGGTGATGAATTTCAGCAAAAAGAGCCGGGGCATCCTCCCGGGTGAATACTTGCAGGGCTTGTTGATAACTTTCCAGGGCGCCGGGATAAAATTGTGGTTGTCCGTTCTGCGCCCAGGTGTACATAAGCGTGCCCCGCCGGAGGTGGGCTTGAGCCAGTAGTTCCGGACTTTCTTCCCGCTGGAAGAGGTCGATGGCCCGGTTGATATACCCCAGGGATTCCGAAAAACTATCGCAGATATTGGCAATATGTGAGGCATCGATTAAGGCCAGGCCCAATTCTGCCCAGCGTTCTTGTTTTTCCAGGGCCTGTACAACTTCCCATAAATAGGTTTTGGTACGGTCCATTAAAATAGGATCATGTGGAACGGTAAGTTGTTGGATGCCAATGCTACTCAGTCCCTTTTTTAAGGCCAGCTGGGCATCGGCCGAAAGCGTATCATCCAGGGTTGCCACCAGGACTTCTTCGGCGTGGTCCAGATAACCAGTATCGGCAAGGAAGCCTGCAAACTGTGCAGCAGTAAAGGCTTGGTACTCCTGGTGGGGGGCTGCGCCTAGTGCTTCCCGGAAAAAGTATTCGATTTGCTGTAGGTTGAGCTCCCCGGCGCTACCGTAGAACCGGACAATGGCCTGGTTGTGCATTAGGCGGTACTCTTCAAAGGTGGTATATTCACTGGGAAGTTCTTCGGGCTGAATAGGAACTCCCAATTGCAGGCGATGGCTGATGTCCAGGTCTAACCATAAATTGGGGTTGGCTGCAGCGAGAAGTTGGTAGGCCCGCTCGTAGTTGCCCAGCCGGGCATAAATGAGCCCAAGCAGATTTTCGGGTTCCAGCGGTATTTCCTCGGGTAAGAGGTAGGGGGGCTGGGAATTATGCCAGTCGAGCACCTCCTGCAAACGATCTTTTTTTACCAATAACGAATAAGCGTTGGCGATGGGCCGGGCACTTAGGAGGTCCACTATCCGGACTAATTCGCCTAAACGGAATTCACCGTCAATAATGGTTTGAACGGTCTGGATATGATCTTCCTGAACGTAGAGCGTTATCATAGGCAATGCTTAGGCAAGAGTAACTTGTAACATTTGGATACCAGGGGCCCAATTAAAGGCCAATTCACGGTCGGAATCGTCGATATCGTGATCCAGGAAAAATTCTTGCAACGTCAGCGAGCGGTCGCCGGCCGCTGAGCGTGTTTTTAGCATGATCATAGCACATTCATGCGCCTGTCGGAACATGGTATCGCTCATAGGGGCGAGCAAGAGTGTTTTAATATTCGCATAATAAACAGCATAGACCTGTTGCTCATCACCAAAAATCTGTTGTGCGAGCTCAGCCCGGAGCCACAGATGCTGCCGGCGCAGATAAACATCACCGGTAGGTGTGGATTCTGCAGAACTGCTATTGGGAATGGGGAAAGGAAGAATTCGTTCCATTGTTGGTCGTATTTGGGTAAACGCTATTGGGCCGTGGCTATTTGGCGTTGGCGTAAACTTTGTTGAATAAGTTCGGCAACACGCTGTGCAGCTGCCCTGACCGGGTCGCTCATGCCAATCTCGAGCCGGGTATCGGATACAGCGATTAGATAAACCTGAATGTCCTCGGGGAAATCCTCCCGCAAAATTTTACGGGCATAAGAAAGGGCCTGATCCCATTTAAGGGCATGCAGGAAAACCATTGGATCATCCTGGATAGCGGCGCTAACTTCGCTTGCCGGCAGGTGAAAGACCGTGCCATCGGGTTCTCCACTATTGATTACGGCATCAACGAGGATAATCGCATTATGGCCCTGGAGCTGAAATAATACTTCGAAAGCAGAGGTCCCCATATCGAGGAGGGTAACCCCGGAAACAGGAGTGGTTATCTGTTGCAAAAGTTCAATAACCAGGCAACCCACGCCGTCGTCGCTGCGGACGGGATTGCCAAAGCCCAGGATAGCGGTTTTTTGCATGTGCAACAAGCTCTATGGTAAAAAGGCAAACCTACCCACAACCATAAGGCGTGGATAGGTTTTAAGGATTAGTCTTACAGCTTATACTTTGAAGCGAGCGAGTTCTTCGTTCGACTTTGCATCGTGGGCATGAACCGTGCAGACCAGGCAGGAGTCGAACGACCGGGCCACCATACCCACTTCTACCGGGTCGTGAGGGTCTTCGATTTCCGTGCCTTCCAGGGCGGCTTCAATAGGCCCTGGCTTGCCTTCATTGTCATTAGGTCCTACGTTCCAGGTAGTGGGTGCCACAACTTGGTAATTTTTTATAATTCCGTCTTCTACTTCAATCCAATGTGCGAGGGCTCCGCGGGCTGCCTCAGTGGCTCCCCAGCCTTTACCATCGCGCTCGGTAGGCTTAACATAGAATTCACCATCAAGATTAACCTGGCTCAGCCACTGGTTGATATACTCGTAGAGCCGTGGCGCTTCGTGCATCCGGGCAAGTACCCGGGTAAAAACGCTCGGACCTTTGACGCGCATGATATCGAGGAATAACGGATCCTGGATCTGGTGCTCGAGATTGTTGGGGTTTGCGTTCATGATGACGCGGGCCAGGGGGCCAACCTCTGCTGCATGCCCCATGTAGCGAGGTGATTTGGACCAGCTGTACTTCCCATTAAAGTCACTATTCTCCAGGTTTTGGGAGGGCAGGGGTGTTGGTAGAGGCTCATTCCATGGGTGGCTTGCCGGAGTATCGGTATACCAGGAATGGGAAACGTGTTCTTCGATTTGCAGGTGATCCAGATCAAAGAAGCGTTCGCCATCCCAGAAACCACCGGGGCTGATGACAGCGGTCTGCCGGCCTTCAACCGTGGGTCGTTGGTATAAGTCTTTATGGAGATAGGTTCCGTAGGCCATGAATTTGCCAACGCCCTGCCCAAATTTATCCAGTCCGAATTCCAATCCGGCACGGATGAGGAGTCCCAGGTCGCTATTGCGCTGTGATTCGTTTTCGTCCACCCAGGCCAACAGATCATCCCAGGATTTTATTTGCAGGTATCGCTCAATAGAACAGCCCAGCCAAACGGATTCCAACCAGTCATTGCGGAAAAAATTCATGATGGCATGGGCCCGGGTAATATCCTTCAGGGTGGGGGCACACATAACGCCACCGGGAACCATGTAGGAAGAGTGGGGCCATTGCCCTCCGAATAAGGCATAAACCTCAACAGGGCGGCCGCTTGCCGTAACACCGCGCTGGAAAGAGGTACCTACGTAGGCGGCAAAGCGCTTGACGACTTCCTGATATAAGGGCTTATTGGCAAACTTTTTATTGGCCATGTCCGTGGCGAAAATGGCGTAAAACCAGCGGGGAATACTCTGAATCGTCTCGGTTGCCTGGCCGATAGCCCGCAGTAAGAGTGCATTAGATGGCAGGTGGGTTTTCCAGGCAGTGTCCAGTGCTGAAGAAGCACAGTAGAGGTGTGAGCCACCACAAATGCCACAGATCCGGGGGGTGACAATCAAGCCGGATTGCGGATCTTTCCCCGCCATGATTTTTTCAAAGCCCCGAAACATAGCGGCCTGTGTATGGGCCCGCGTGACTACGCCGTCTTCCATATACACTTTGACATCCAGGTCGCCTTCAACGCGGCCAACGGGGGATATATTAAGTTCTTTATAAGCTCCCATGTGTAATTTTTTTAAAGGAAAAAGTGAACAAGCTGTTACTTGGAGGTTTCGAAATGCTCTTTGTTGACGCCCATGATGTTTTCGGCAGTTCCCATTACTTTTTCGAAACCAGCCCGGGTATAGTACGCAAGCTTATTAGTTCCAGTAGGTACATCCTTGGGCAGGAAGCCCAGATATTTCATGGTTTTGAAAACGCTACCCTTGACCAGGTCATGGTGGGGGAAACCGGGCTCAGTGCAACCCAGGCAGGGATGGTTGGCACGGGTCTTACTGGCGGTGCGGTTCCACAGAATCCGGTTGCAGCTGGCTCGCGTCATGGGGCCGCGGCAACCTACTTCGTAAAACAGACACCCACCCCGCTTACCGAAATGGCCATCAACCTTTTGGGCAAAGCTGATTGCATTGGGACAGCCAGTCTGGACAAAGTCAGTGAAGAAGGTTTTCGGGCGGTGATATTCATCCAGGAGTACATCCTGAATACGGCCGGTTGCAATCGCTACCAGGATTTGCGTTACCCAATCCGGATGGGCAGGGCAGCCTGGAATATTGATTACAGGGAGTCCTCCTTTCGAAACGTATTTTTCGCCAAGGAATCCTCCCTTTTGCTTTTTGAGAAACTGCATCCCCGTTGATTCACTAGGGTTAGGCGGAACAGCGGGAATTCCGCCCCAGGTGGCGCAATCGCCGATGGCTACAACAAATCCGGCTACCTCTGAGAGGGCTTTTACCCAGTCTTTCATCGGACGTTCCGAGAAATAGTTCATCGTGCCACTACCATTAGGTCCCTGAATAATCGAACCCTCAAAAACGAGAATATCAAGTTGGACTTTCCCGGCCACAATGTCATTTAATAAATCGGTTACCTGATGGCCGATTTCTAATCCAATGGAAGGGTGCCAAAGAATATTAATGCCAAAGTCGGTGACAAGTTCAACAACAGTGGGCTCTTCGGCATTGAGAAAGGACATGGTGTTGCCACTGCAGGCGCCACCTTGTAGCCAGAGTACGTTAGCCATAAAGTTCCAGGTTTGATTTGGTGATGAAAGCAGGAGACCAAATACTTTATGCCCACTGCTGTATTTTTTAAAATTAAGCAGTCGTGGCTAGAATTGAAAACTTTTTCTAATTTTTTTAGAAAATATTTTCTAAACCCGGAATAAATGGTTGTTACTGAGTGGTGTTCAGCGTTCTTTGCTGGTAGTGATGTGAGGCTGGATTAGCTTGCGAAACTCAGCTTGTCCGGTAGAAGTAAGACAAGGTGTAATTTGTTTCCAGATTGTTTCGTGGAAAAAAGCCTTTTGAGAGGGGACATTGCGGAGCACCGCTTGCTGAGACCAAAAAACGATGGTACTCCAAATACTGTGTGCCAGGGTATCGTAATTAATGGAGGCTTCGGAAGGTAGCAGTACCCCACGGCGAAGGTCAAAATCCAATCGACTTTTTATCTGCAGGTACATCTTTTGCACGAGCGGACGGCTTTTACCTTGCAGCTCGGGGAAATCCCGGGTAATTTCAGATAAGTCAGCAATGAAAAATGGATACTGCTGAAAAAAGTCGAAATACTGATCGAGTTGCTGCTCAAGGTCAAGAAAACTTCGCTGCTGTAAGTGCTTGGAGAGAATTCTGGAAAAATCCTGAAAAAGTTGCTCGTAGACTGCTTTGACAATAAGGTCTTTTGTTCGGAAATGATAGGCAAGGTTCCCTACGCTGATCCCACATGCTGCTGCTACTTGTTGCAGGCGCACATTAGCCAGGCCATGCGTGCCGAAAAGATGCGTAGCGGCGTCAATAATGCGTTTCTTGGTTTCGTTGGACATGATACGTCAAGCTTATCTACCTGCAAAGGTACGATAATCAGCCCTTAGTTAAAATGAGCGGGTAGGTGTGGGCTAAGGAAATTAGGCCCGTTTTTGGTCTTAGTTGAGGGATAGTCCGAAATCCTGCACACTCAATGTAAGGGTTCCGCGTTGATCCTTTGCCGCCAGTCGGCGCATGTAACCTGCCATCATTTGCGTTTTAGGTAAGGAAGGGTTGGAGGTAATAAAGCGGCTAAGAAAGCGTAAAGGCTGGTCTTGGGAAGCAAAAACCAAGTGGATCTCCCAACAACCTTTCCGCCGGACAACCCAATCAATTACTACGGTATTAGCCAGCCACACATCCTGGCTGATGAAATCTAAGTCTCTTAGGTCCCCTGCAATTTCCTGGAAATGCAAGCCACCAAGCCACTGAAGCATTTGTTGGTAGGATTGATCATCGAAATGCATAAGGAGAGCAAAATTTTGTAAGGTTATTCATTTCAGCTAAGTTCTTGGTTTTCTGGATAAATTTCAAGAGGTCAGGGTTTAGGCTTGTGAAGTTGAGGGAAGTTGTTCGAATTCCTTTATGCCCATGACCGTAAAGAATGGGCGCAGCAGGTTCCACAAACTGCTGCGGAAGGTTTCGAAATGTTCGATGCCGAGGCCCATGATCGTGCGGCGATAAAGCCACTGATCACTGGTGAATAAGTATTGATAGGCCACCTCAGAAAATTGACCGGTAAATTCTTCTGGGCGAAAGGCACCCCGGGAGGCGTTAAATTGTATCATCATGGCTACCTGCTGGAGCTGCCACTGGAGGTGTAGTTGGTGCTGTTGCTGGATGGTGGGATAGGCCCGTAATACCTCGAGGGTGTCCAGGTAAAAAAAAATAAATTCCTGTTGTAGGACAAATGATTGCTGAATGTGCCGATCAATATCAGCAAAAAGAGGCATCACCCGAAATTCAGCCAGTAACTCACGCTGGCGGACAGCTAATTCTGCCCAGATAGCTTCCACTACTGCTTCTTTGGTTCGGTAGTGGTAAGTCATATTCCCCAGACTAACATTAGCTTCGTCGGCGATCTGTTGTAAGCGGACGTTTACAATTCCATCGCGGTTAAACAGCAATCGGGCAGCATCGAGAATATTGCGGCGGGTAAGGTTACTTGGCATCTGAAGAACTTTGCAGGAGTAGTTAACCCGGCGTAACAGGAACAGAAATAGCAGGTTCTGCTGTCTCTTCCAACGGTTTACCCAGGTATACCAGCGTAAAATCTCCGGGAGGGAGGTGTAAATGCTCTATATGGGGGGGAATAATATGAATCTCCCCGCTGCTGTCTTTTACGAAGATCGGAATACTGCGGGTCATAAAGGTCATTCGGCTGATGACGGCCCAGAGCTCTTCCAGGCTATTCATTGGGGCTTCATGGACAAAAGGATAATCCCGGGCTACCTCATTGAGATTAAGAAAATCGTCGGTATAGGAGAGCAAGTCCTGTTGGGGGCGCTGGTCCAGAGGGACCTTTAGTTCCTCCGCGGTAATCAGCCGAAAAACGCCGTTTTCCCCAAAGTCTTTCCGATACCGTTTTACCGCATAAAAATTGACGTCAGGGTTGCTGGTCATAGCGATTAAGAAGCCCATATCGACTAATTCAATCTGATCGGCCAAATTATCGGTGTAGACATTCGCGGTGAAGGCTTCCAACCCCAGGGCCGAGGCTTGCTTAACACTCCCCTCGTTCGAATCGACCATGACGACATGGCGGTTATTATCATGCAGGTATTTGGCGAGCACGCGGGCGGCCAGGCTGGCGCCAACGAACAATATTCCGGACGATGTGCGCTGCCGCACCCCTAGCAGGCGTGCAAAGAGGCGGGCCGTAGTTGCATTGAGCAACACGGTACCCAGTACGATCATGAATACTAAAGGCGTAAGGTATTCAGCTCCGGGTACGCCTTCCTGGGTAAGGTTGAGCCCGAAAAGAGAGGCGATACCTGCCGCTACAATTCCACGGGGGCCTACCCAGGAAATAAAGATTTTTTCCCGCAGCATAAGATCGGAACCCCGGGTACTGAGAAGTACCCCCAAGGGCCGTAATACCAGGGAAACAAAGGCAAATAAACCCAAGCTGCGCCAGTCACGCAGTAGTAATTCCATGTCGGCCAGTGAGATATTGGCGGCTAGTAATATAAAGAGGATGGATATGAGCAATACACTAATGGATTCCTTAAAGGAGAGAATGTCTTTGAGGCGGGGCACATCCCAATTGCCCAAAACCATACCCATGACAACCACCGTTAGTAATCCCGATTCGTGGGCCAGAACGTCAGATAAAATAAAGATACCCAACACGAATGCGAGGGTGAAAACATTGAGCAAATAGGGGGGGACCAACTCTCGCTTGATCAATTGTGCTAAGGCGGCCGCACCCAATCCTCCCAGGGCGACCCCCATCAGGATGATTTGGAAAAAGGTGATCAGGGCATGGGAGGTAAAGGCCATTCCCCCGTCAGCGGAGCGAATAAATTCGTAGACTAAAACGGCAACGAGGGCCCCAATCGGGTCAATCAAAATACCTTCCCATTTAAGTACCGTAGCAATGTTCCGGGTGAGGGGAACATTCTGCAGAATAGGGGCAATAACGGTTGGACCAGTTACAATAATCAAACCCGCAAACTGGAAGGACATCGGCCAGTTCAGTCCCATGATGTAATGGGCTCCAAGGCCACCGCCGAAAAAGGTTACTGCCGAGCCCAGGGTGACCAACTTGACAATGACAGGTGCTACACCAGCAACTTCGCGCCGCTTCAGCGTCAGGCCTCCTTCGAACAGAATAATACCAATAGCCAGCGACACAAAGTAAAACAGGTAGCGTCCTGGAAACAGGCCGGCGCCACTCTCAGCATTGTAAATAGGTTCCAGCAATTTCGCTCCAGTGGGCGTCCAGAGCGTAGATAATGGCCCAACCAGGAGGCCTGTCAGAATCAGGGGTAGAATCGCCGGGACGCGAACGCGCCAGGCAATCCACTGGGCTAAAATCCCCAAAATGATAATCCCCGCTAATTCAACCATGGACAATGTACATTTGGAAAAAGTGTTGAAGACGAAAATAGCGTCTTCCTTTGTTAACTCTGCAAAGGGGCAGAAAGATTTCTATTGGGTGCTGTTCCCGAAAATATCTTCTGCAGTGTGAACCAGAAAAAAGGCCAATAGCCCCTTTACTAGCAGAACATTGCCTAAATTTGCGCCCTGAAATTCAGCGACCAGCTGAACCTAAAGCCTGCTATTCAAGGATTAGCAGGGATGGTTTTTCGGTCCGGCTGGGTAGCAGCGGTACTTTTCGCAAAAATTAACGGTTCAAGATAATGAATCTGGTAAAAGAAATAAACAGAAGGAAGACCTTCGGGATTATTAGTCACCCGGATGCCGGGAAAACGACCCTTACGGAGAAGCTTTTGCTCTTTGGTGGAGCTATCCAGGAGGCCGGGGCCGTTAAATCCAATAAAATCAGGCGTAGTGCTACGTCCGACTTTATGGAAATTGAACGCCAGCGGGGTATCTCGGTAGCTACTTCCGTTATGGCATTTGATTACCAGGGCCGGAAAATAAATATCCTCGATACCCCCGGTCACGAAGATTTTGCGGAAGATACTTACCGGACCTTAACCGCCGTGGATAGCGTCATCGTGGTCATCGACGTAGCCAAAGGGGTAGAAACCCAGACGGAGAAACTGGTGAATGTTTGCCGGATGCGCAAAACCCCCATTATTGTCTTCATCAACAAACTCGACCGCGAAGGTAAAGACGCGTTTGACTTGTTAGATGAAATTGAAAGTAAATTAGGAATAACGGTTACTCCGCTGAGCTGGCCGGTGGGCATGGGACAGCGCTTCAAAGGTGTTTACAGTATTTTTGAGCGAAACCTCAAGTTGTTCCGCCCGCACGGGAAGCAGGACGAAGAGGATGTTATCCAAATCAGCGACCTGGCCAGCCCTGAATTAGAAAAACACGTAGATCCTGCTCCTGCCGCTTTACTGCGTGAGGAAGTTCACCTCATTGAGGAGGTATATCCGCCATTTGACCGTGAAGCCTACCAGGCCGGAGATCTTTCGCCGGTTTTCTTTGGTAGTGCTATCAATAATTTTGGCGTTCGTGAGCTGCTGGATTGCTTTATTGATATTGCTCCCACGCCATTACCGCGGTTTGCAGAAGAGCGGGAGGTGAAGCCACTGGAGGATACCTTTTCAGGGTTTATCTTTAAGATTCATGCCAATATGGACCCCAATCACCGCGATCGCATCGCTTTCCTGCGGGTGTGTTCGGGGGTTTTCCAACGCAATACCAATTATCTGCACGTTCGCCAGAACCGCAAGATGAAATTTGCCAACCCCACCTCCTTTATGGCTGAGAAAAAAACGGTCATCGATGAAGCCTACCCGGGCGACGTGGTGGGGCTTTATGATTCCGGTAATTTTAAAATTGGCGATACCCTGACCGAGGGTGAACCCTTGCATTTCAAGGGGATTCCCAGCTTTTCCCCGGAACTGTTCCGCTACGTTAACAATATGGACCCCCTGAAAACCAAGCAACTCAATAAAGGCCTGGAGCAATTGATGGACGAAGGGGTTGCCCAGCTTTTTACCCGCGAATTCGACGGTCGCAAGTTGGTGGGGACCGTGGGTGCACTCCAGTTCGACGTTATCCAATATCGCCTGATGCACGAATATGGGGCTTCCGTAGCTTTCGAACCTGTCAATCTGCACAAAGCGTGCTGGGTTGTTGCCAAAAATGACGCAGCCCTCAAGGAGTTTAGTGCCCGTCGCCGCCAGGATATTGCCCGCGATAAGGATGATAACCTGGTCTTCCTGGCGCAGTCAGCCTGGACACTGAAGATGGCCCAGGATAATCACCCGGATGTGGAATTTCACTTTACCAGTGAGTATTGAAGACCAGTTGGCAGTCGGCAGTCGGCCAGCCTGTCTACGCCAGGCCAGGGCAGGTAAAAAATGCCTAGCCCACTTTTTTAGTGAGCAGTGAGCAGGCATGACCTCCCTCATCGTGTATTAATAATGTCTTTCCGAGGTCATTGGGGAAGTGTGAGTGATGATTGCCCTCAATCCACGCCTCTAATCCGTTTAGTCGCGCTAAAAATTCGCCCGAAATATGCCTGATGTTTGCCACTGGAGAGCTCGGCATTGAAGGCATCGGCTATTTTTTTTACCCGGACAACTTTTTCCGGGGTCATTTCTTCATAGGAGTAGCTGCTGAACGTCAGTATTTGCTCATCTTCCTTAAAGCGAATATCAAATTTCACTTCCCCGGAACCGAGGAGCAGACAATGGCCTGTGTATTCATGTGTTTTTTCCTCTAGTATATTGGCTTTTGACCAGCCCATTTGCCCAAACACGAAATCCAGAAAAACAGGCAGCATCTCCGGCTTCACAGGGTAAAGGGTATAGTAATGATCATTGGGGGTGTACTTGCCCTTCCAATAGGGTAACTGGTCGAGTTCTCGCAGGTGCAGTTGGTCGCCTTCCGGTGATTTATTCCATGCAAAATAAGTGGAAAACCACGTACGATTAACATCCTGAGCGGTATTAGTCATGCGCGTATCTGTGTCGTCATATTTGACCGCATAGCCGCTGTCTTTTTCAAAATTGTAGACGACAAGGGCATGTTCCGAATCGGGTAAATTTTCGTCAGGGGTGTTCCAGCTTTGAAATTCAGCGTGGAAAACGATGCTCTTCTGGTCAGGGGAAAAAGCTAAAGCTCCGTGTGGCGATGGGAATGAATAATTTTCAACGTCGTTGTTATTCTTATTCATTTCCCAGATTTTTCGGGTCTGCACGTCAAGTATGGCATGCTCGCTGACCATCAGGAAGCGCCCCCCTTCGAGACGGTCCAGGGTATCCAAATGGGCAGTCTCATTTTTCATGAAAACCTCTGAATACGGGCCGGGTTGACCCTCCTCACTGTCTAAAAATTGGAGTGAAGCGAAGTCATAACCTTGTTTAAGGATTGGTTTGACGATGGGCTCTCCCTTTTGCAGGTATACCAGAAACAGGCTTTGGCTACCCGCTATGAGCGTTGGGTCAGGTGCACCGGGCAAAGCATAAACGGCCCACATAAACGGCAAGCCCGTATTGTTCTGCAGTGCATCAGGAAAAACGACGGGTTGGCCTTTGTACAAAATAGCATAGGCCACATTCGTATAATTGACCCGGCCGTAGTTCATGTTGAACGTCTTGCCGGTAGTAGCGGTCACCCGTACAGTGAATGGACCGTATGGAATGTCTGTGGATGTGCTTTTCGATGATCCGGGGTTGAAATAAAAATAAACTGCGATCAAGATGATGGCGGTAAGCAGCAGTATGATTTTCATTTTCCTTAGTATTAGGATTATTAAGATAAGGAGAATGCAGCTGACTTACGAAAAAATGATTTTCCCCCTCCCACTACTTTTGGATGGGTGTAAATCCGGGGATTAAACCACTATGGCAGGTTTCTTTCCTCTCATAAGCCATCACTCTATCGGTGAAAATCGGTGAACATCGGTGGTGAAGAAACACCCACAGATGTTCACTGATTACCACGGATAAGGGTGAGTAGTCATCGGTGTGAATCGGTAGTAAAAAACGAGTATTGATTTTGCCTGGTCAGCACCCAGGTCCTTGCTAGTAAATTATTAGCAAAGAACTTTTTTGAACTAACCTCACGTCAGAGAAAAGCAAAGCGCTGCATGATCATTCCCAACCAGGTTGTGCTCAATACTAACTACCTGCAAAAGGCGTCCCGAAAATACCCACTGCCAACTCGGCCCAAATAAGGAAGAGTGCTGCCAGGGTGGCAACGCAGAGAATAACACGTAACCTGACCGTCTTTACCTTCCTCAGTATCATCTCGCATAGCAACGCAGTAAAAGACAGGAGGCTGCCCATTATTAGAAAATCAAGAGGCGACCAATCTACTTCAGAGGTGAACTGCATTGCGACGAGCGGGATGAGCAGTATGAACACTACCGCCAGTAGCATGATCATTAGTCTTTTGTTTTGCGTCTGCATAATTGCTGTGAATTTGATAAATAAAAGTACTTTGAAATACAAAGTTAAATGAAAAATTTCCTTTCCCAACTTTTTCGCTGTTTTTTTACCCATACAGATTAGGCTTTACTTGCAGGTAGAAAAGCCCGGCAGGTAATATCTTCGGCTTATTCCTTGTTGCCAACGCCTTTCAGAATGCAACGGTGAGGGTTACTTGATTGGTCAGGCTTAGGCCGTCACTTGTTGTGGCCTCTACGATAAAGGTGTTTGTGCCGTTGGCAAACATAGCTTGAACCAGGAAAGATTGACAAAAAATTTATTCCTCCGAATGCTCGGGAACCATTAAGGGTTAACTCCTGGGTACTTGGTAGTTATAGCGCAAGCGCTTACGCTATAAGCCCTTCAAAATAGTAATCATCGCCTCTATTTCATTGATCAGTTCGGCGTCCGTATCAAAGCCTTTGGATCTAAACCGAAGATTACCATTTGTGTCAATAAAATACTTGGCGGGGATTCCATTGGGCTGGTAGGATGACGTGATGAGGTATTTATCAGAAGTCTTATCAAGGGGTTCATCCATGAGCACAAGGAAGGGATATTTGTTTTTGGCTATGAATTTCTGCACTCTCTCCAGCGCATTATTACCTTTTTCATCTACGGCAATAAACAGGAAAACAACTTCGGGATATTTTTCCGTGAGTTGCTGCATGGCCGGAAACGACGCAATACAAGGGGCACACCAGGTTGCCCACAAATCCAGGATGACGATTTTTCCGCGATAGTCAGCCAAACGAACCAGGTTGCCCTGGATATCTTTTAAGGCAAAAGGAGGGGCAACTTCATTACCCATATTTTTTCGAAGCTCGGCTATTATTCCTGCCTGGACGCCTGTTTGCAGACTGTCCAGATAACCCGAAAAGTTGGCATTGGATCCTCTTTCGGCAACAAAAAATGCCTCCAGCTGAGCAATCATACCCTGGTTTAATTTACCCATTTGGGCGAGGGTTAGCAAGAGCTTTTTTGCCTTTTCGGCGTCACCGGTTAATTCCAGCAGTTTGGCATATCGTTCAACAGCGCTAGGAAGTCCCTCCTCAGGTTTGCCATCAAACGCTATTTCCTGGTATTGGATAGCTTCTGGATACTTTCCTACCGCAAATAATGCTTTGGCGTAGGTATCGTAATAAGGATACTTGGCAAAATCCATAAACCTTTCCCAGTCTTCCCTGGCAAAATCTTCGGGCCGGGCACTGGGATCCTCCTTCATGGTATAATATATTTCAAGAGTTTCCCGGGCAAGCTTACAGGCATAATCAGCATCTACCTCACTGTCCAGGAGCTTATTGGCAGCCATGCAAAGCATGGAGGTTTGGTTAAATTTATTTTGGATCAGCTTTATGTACTGTTCGAATGCAGGAAAATTCTTTTCCATGGCAAAAGCAACCGCAATGCTACCATTGAGTAAATCTATGGTTTCCGCATCTTTTAGGCTATCGAGGTGGTATTCCGCCATAATTTGCTCCTTGATGCGGATGCAGTTAAGCGGATCCGTTTCTTTGCTCATTTTGCGGATGTCGGCTTGAATGCTCGTTACCTCCTGCGCAGAAAGGAATGCACAAGAAAGCAGACAAAACGCCGTGGTTGCTATTGTAAACCAGCTAGTCTTCATTGAGGAAGGTAATTTTGATTTGAAAGCGATACACCACCGCGTTGTTTGGCTGTGGCAGGAAAGAATGGGCATCGATGTTGTCTTGTATTCAAAGCTGCCACGATTTTCCTCATTTTGCAAACAGCAAAGAGAGGAGACCATATTCAACTACCTGGTTCCTTCCTGCCGGATATTTAACAGGTTAACCAGGCAGTTTTCCATATTGCCTACGGTTAAGACAAATTCCTGGGACACTTTCGTGCCGTTGGCGTAGGTTGCGGGTTCCCAGCGGGGCATTTGGCGAATGGCTTCCAGTAATAAGGCATCGGTTGCCTCATCCTTGGAAGATTCAAATAGCTGTACATTCTTTATTTCCCCATCTTCCCCGATGGTAAACGTAATGGCTGCTAAATCAAACCCTTGGAAACGACCAGCAGGAATGTTTCGGATGGCATTATCCCACAGGTATTGGTTTAGTTGTTGCTGTCCGGCGGCATATTTTGCCTCGCTCTCCGGGTCGACGATAAAGGTGAAATAAGTTTCTTTGCTTTCCTTGTTTTTAAGCGTGTTCTCGGGGATAAAAAGCACCTTGACCGCAATGGGCGTTCCCGCCTCGGCTTTAAGCAGGAGGTGTTTTTGCTCAGCGCTGAGGGTGTCATTTTTACTGGTTGCGGTCCACGTCTTTCCGGCAAAACTGACCGAGAGCTCAACGGAAAGATAGGTGCTGACCCAGGAGGGCTGATAATGCCGGTTAAGGTCGAGCAGGGTCTGGGCAGTAGCTAGTTTTTCCTCGCTAACCCCAATCGCCGGATAGATTCTATTCACTTCATAGCTTAGGCTATTCGGTGTACTTGTTTGGGACGAACCCTGATGCGGAAGGGCAAGCGCAAGGAAGAGTAATGCGCTGAGAGTAAATTGGATCTTTTTCATAGGACTAAAGATAGGTATTCCTACCTTATTTATTGGCGGCCCCGACTGCGTCGGGGTAAACCCTCCATAGGCGGGTAAAAGATGCTTAACGCTCCGCGTTTTTTTAGTGAGCAGTGAAGAGTCGCGTTCAGCGAATAACCAGAAACCAGAAACCAGCTACCAGATACCAGAAACCAGAAACCAGAAACCAGAAACCAGTCACCAGCTACCAGTCACCAGCTACCAGTCACCAGATTTCGCTATCGGTCTTCTGGCCGATGATCATCACTGAAAATAGGCGGTCACGAAAGCGACCAAATCCTCGCCGTGGACATTTTTGGCGATGACCTTCCCGTTGGCGTCCAGGATAAAGTTGGACGGAATAGTCTGAATGCGCAAGACTTCCAGTAAAGGCGCGTCATCGCCCCGGAGATGGGATGCATGTAGCCAGCGGTAGGCACCATCTGTTTCAATCGCTCTTTTCCAGGCTTTGTCACTGGCATCCAGGGCGTAGCCGATAATTTCGAATCCCTGGGTGTGGTATTTTTCCCATAAGGGCACCAGGTAATCCCGATTTTCGCGACGGCAGGGGGCGCACCAGGATGCCCAAAGGTCTAAAACGGTAAGTTTGTTCCCCTGGATGAGTTGCGCCAGGGCCAGGGTGTCGCCGCCAAGCATAGGCAACGCTGCATCGGGTAGTTGGTCGCCTTGCAAGACAGGGAGTAGTGCCCGGTCACTTTTTTGGCAAAGCTGCGCTACCCAGGGGTGATTCGGATGGCTATTTTGCCATTGCTGGCACTGGGCAACCAGAAATTCCGGTATCCGCTCATAATCATTATTGGGGCTCACCCAGCGGATGGCTACCAGGGCGGGCAGTAGTTCACTGGTGTTTTGGGCAAAATCGATGAGGGGTTGCTGAAAGTTTAAGCGGGCCGCTTCGGCTTCCAGCAATTGCGTTTCATCATGGTCTTCGGTAGCGGGGGAGGCCAGGAATTGTTGGAACGCCTGTTGCCGAATATCCCGCAGGTGCAGTAGGGCCGCATTTGCCGGGGAAGGATTTTCAATGGCGAAACTGCTTTGGAAACGGTCAATGGAAGCGCTTATCTTCAGGGTAAGCCCATTTTCCCAGACGATAGGCATGTAATTGGCGGTGAGGGGAGACTCATTATCCAATCGGTTGGCAAACCGTTCGCCGGTTCGCTGCACAGCTAATTCCAGGAGAAGAGGATCGGCAGCATCGGGCAAGTGGTTAAAAGCAAAGCTGCCATCGGAATTGATCCGCGCAGAATCGATGACCTGCCCGGTATAGCTGGTAGCCACTTCATCCAGGCTGCGCGGTTGGAGAAGATAAATGGTACTGGACCATTCACCTTTGGCGGGGAGTACTAGTTTTCCGGAAAGCGGGGCCTGGTCCTGGCAGCTCGCAAGCAGCCCCAATAATATGACCCAATAACCAACCATCCATTTCATCATTTAGGTATTCAAAGGGGCGGTCACCCCATGGATAATCGCCAAATATAGGCATTTTGCCGGGGTGGGAGGGGGGATTGGAAATGAGAAATGAGAAATGAGAAATGAGAAATTACCCGACTCCGGCGGGTCAGAAATCAGTTTCTTTCTGACCCGCCGGAGTCGGGTAAATTTCCAATTTTCTTCGCTTTGTGAAGTGCAGTCGAGGGAGGAGATAAGTTGTTGATTACTCTTGGAGGATTCACCAGGGCCATTTTTACAACATAGGCAACAGAATTCACTGTTATTTCCTTTTTTCTGCAGTAGTCACTTAGAAGCCAATCCTCTAGTCGCTTAGCTCCTTTACTTGCATTACATGACATGCAACAAAGGGCAATATTTTCCGCACTATTAATTCGTATATCATTGACAATATGCTCCCAGGATGGTTTACTTTTTCTTGAGTTATTCTCGGCTGAGAATTTAATTCCGCAATAGACGCAAACAGTATCTCTTTGCTTTACAAAATCTTCAACTTTTTGTGGAATGCCCCATCTATTTGCCATGATGATTTCAATTTTCTATTCTCCAATAGGGGGGTAAGAAAAAAATAACCGCTGTTATCGGGAGTCTTTCGACTCCCGATAAGGCCTGGAACCCCACGATCTTCAGATCGGTTTTCCAGGTGCATGGCCCCTGATTTTCGTCAAAAACTAAACAGGACCGTCTGAACCGGATTTTTTTCCTTTTACAGGTAACTAAAGCAACCATTTCGGCTAAATAATCAAGATACCGAATTTCCATGTAGCTGTCCGGTGTCTTTCCAACGACTTTAATACAGGTCTTGTCGTTTTTAAATTTTAGCTGTCAGGCCAAAGCATAACAAGAAGACAAAAACGCATATTAGCACCCAAGGTGAAAATCTTAAGGAACTAAAAATGAGTTAATTATGTTTTTGCGTGGCCTTGTTTCTGGAAATGTGGAGAAACCAGGAGATTCAGACAGGATTGCCAGATCGGCGCTTGCCGCTAGAGTCTTGTCGATCGCTACCCCACCAGCTCCCGTGCAATCTCAGCGGCCAGCCGGGCATTGTTCAGTACTAGTTGAATGTTGGCCTCCAGACTGGCGCCCTGGGTGAGTTCCTCGATTTTGGCGAGGAGAAAGGGGGTGATTGCCTTGCCTTTGATGCCGCGGGCATCGGCTTCGCCGAGGGCTTGTCGGGTCGCCAGATCAATGCGGTAAAAGTCGGCTTCTGCGGCCGGTGGGATGGGGTTGGCGATGACTACTCCCCCGCGGAGGTTGAGTTGCTTTTTGGTACGCAGAATCTGGGCGGCTTCGGCTGGTGAATCGACGGTATAATCGACAGGCAGGCCACTGTGGCGGGTGAAAAATGCCGGAAACTCGGTCGTTTGAAACCCCAGGACGGGGACCCCAAAGGTTTCCAGGTACTCGAGGGTCAGTTCCAGGTCGAGAATCGACTTGGCCCCGGCGCAAACCACCGCAACGGGTGTCTGGGCGAGCTCCTGCAGGTCGGCAGAAATATCAAAGGTCTGGGCGGCACCTCGGTGTACACCACCAATGCCTCCGGTAGCAAAAAGCGGGATGCCTGCCAGATGCGCGCCGATCATGGTTGCGGCGACGGTAGTGGCGCCGGTAATTCTGCGGGCCAGCGCAATGGGTAAGTCGCGCCGGCTGATTTTACTCACGGCCGTTCCGCTCTGGCCCAGGAGTTCAATCTCGGCACGAGACAAGCCAATTTTGATTTTTCCCTGCATTACGGCAATCGTGACGGGGATCGCTCCTGCCTGGCGGACGGTTGCCTCAACGAGTAGCGCCGTTTCGACATTGCGTGGGTAGGGCATACCATGCGCAATAATGGTTGATTCCAGGGCTACCACGGGTTGGTGGCGGGCCAGGGCTTGTGCTACTTCGGGAGCCAGGTCTAAAAAGGCGGCTGGGGAAGGTTTTTCCATAACGCAGGTTTCCAGTTTTAAAAAAAGAGGGCTTACTTTGAGCCAAAGGCAGGTTACCAAGATACAGTTCATTATCGTATCAGATTCCCTTAGCTGTGTTAATCTGTGAACATCAGTGGTCGTTTTTACCACCGATTTACACCGATAAGCACCGATGCTATTACCCCTTATCTGTGTTAATCAGTGAACATCAGTGGTCGTTTTTACCACCGATTTACACCGATAGGATGATGGCTGACTGGAGGAAAGGAGCGAGCTTCCTTAACATACTGACTGGAGCGCTAAATTACCACTGCATTGACAGGTCATTAATAAAGATAGGCCGTTCCTTTTTTTACGCCTTGTCGCTTAAAGCCGAATAGGTTGTGCTGAAAGTTTCTTCATGTAAACCGAAGGGTGAGCAGGCAAAGACCCTCTTTGCGTCTTTTTATAGCGACTTTGCGGCTTTGCGAGGGTTTTTTAGTGAAGACGAAAGAACCCAACCTAGGCTAAAGCTTCGGCGGACAAAGGAAACAAGTAACTAATAACGAAAAACTAAAAACCAGTCACCAGCCACCAGTTCTCTACTTCACCGGTCGCCCTTTCCAGGTGTAGCGCTTGATGAAAATAGCTAAAAACCCAATCACTGCGATGTAGAGCGTATGCATCCACTGGGTGGGGATAAACCAGGCTAAGAGGTCTTTGCGGCCAAAAAACCGGGTGGCTTGCTGCTGAAGCCGGAAGTCAGCATATGCTTTTGCTGCGTATTGGAGCAGGAATATTCCAGCAAACCAAGAAGGCATGAAGGGAAGCAGTGCCGCACTTACCAGGATGAGCCAGCAATGAACCAGCACCAGAGCGAGTGCCAGGGTAATATGTGGTTGCTGGGGGTAGTAGCTGTTTTTGGTGGCCCAGCGCAGGCGTTGCTGAAAGAATGCCGAAAGGGTAGGCTGCCCGGGAGTCAGGACGGTCGCCGCAGGGTTTTTCAGGAAGACTACCCGCCCGGGATAGCGGGTGGCAATTTTATGGACCAGCAGGATGTCGTCGCCGGAAGCCAGGTGATCGGCCCCGGTGAATCCGCCAACTTCCTGGAAAACGGTACGCGGATAAGCCAGGTTAGCCCCATTGGCGAGGTGTTGGTCGCCCGCCTGGATGCCCGCTCCGGTGATGAGCATCATCCCCATGAAATCAAGTGCCTGGAAACGCTCCAGTATGTTGCGCTCGCCGTAGATATTTACGGGACCACAGATACAGGCCGGCTGTTGTTCCTGGTAGCAGGATGCTATTAAACGTAACCAGCCGGTAGGGGTGAGGCAGTCCGCATCGGTACATACGATGAGTTCCCCCTGAGAGGCTTCAATGCCGTAGGTGATGGCTGCTTTTTTAAAAGCAATACCCTTGTTGTCATGGAGATAATCCGCCAGGTGGAGCAAGCGCACCGATGGTTGGGTAGCGGCAATTTTCTTCACCAATGCCGGCGTTGCATCCGTGGAATGGTCATCGATGACGATGATGTCCAGCAACTCTGGGGGGTAATCCTGTTCGCAAAGGCGCTGCAGGCAAGCCTCAATCTGGCCCGCTTCATTGCGTGCAGGAACCAATACCGAAATTGAGGTCGTAGGCGTAAAATCAGTCGGAACCGACCAGCCGGGCAGGCGGGTCCAGTGTTGCCGGTATTGCCGCAAAAGTACCCAGTATCCACCGGCGACAACTAGGGCCAGCAGGGAAAAACTACCCAGTATCCACGGCATAGAATCGGGCCTAGATGAGGTCTTCCTCGCGGTAGGACGGACGTTCTTTAACCTGTTTATCTAACCGGTCGAAGTTAAGCGGTTTGCTGTCCAGTTCTTCGAAATCTACCAGGTCACCATCCCGTTGCCGGATATACTCGGATTCCGCTTTGCGAACCTGTTTGCGTAGAATGGCTTTTCCCAAAAGGAAGGCCACTACAACCGGAAATCCAATGACCGTCAGCACGCCGGCACCGATCCCCAGAATCTTATCGCGCTTCCAGGCGCGACCAATCCATTGGAAGTATTCCGTAATCACCCGGCGGTCGATGATCAGTACTGCGATGAGCAGCGCCGGAGCCAGGAAGTAAAGTAGCCGGAAGATCAGGCGGGCAACGACAAATACGCCGATAAACATCATCACCAGGATGAGTATGCTCCACAGCGAATTTCCTTTCATATTAAATTCATAGCGATCAGCCATAATGTCTAAGATTTATTGTCGAAGGCTTCCTTTGTAGGAGCATTCGACTTTTTTCTGTCAAATTTGTTGATAATATAACAAAAAAAGAGGGAAGGAGATCGCAGAAAAAGGCGAAAGGGCTTAGTCTGTCGACCGACACCAGGGCTTTACCGATTGGAATTATGCAGGAATCCCCTTAATTTTGAAAAAAATTTGACAATGCAATTTAGAAAATGGATCCTTTTGGCCGGCTTGCTGGTATTGAGATTGGGAACTGCACTGTACGGGCAGAACCAAATAATCTTGCGCTGTACCCTGAGTGGGTGCACCGAGCCGCTGGGACTTTATGAATTTGACGGCTTTACGTTTCAGCAAGTTGCCACAACCCAGGCCGATGCCAATGGGGTATTTGAATTTAAATTGCCCAAATCGTCAGCTCGCTTTTACCAGATTGGGTTGGGAAGTGATAGAATTCGGACCGTTATTCTGGGAGAAGAAAAACTAGTCGAGATTCAGGGTAGCTGTGACAATATCCGGCAGGCCGTAGTGAAAGGGTCGCCGATCAATGAGCATTACGAGCGCACCCGGGAGCTGGTCTCCAAATTCAATAACGAAGCGGGGCAGTTGCTGCGGTCCTTTGGCAGTACTACGGATTCCGGAGAATTGCAATCGTTGATTCAGCGCATGGCAGTCATAGATAAGCACAAGCTGGTAGCCCTGGATTCACTGACCAAGATCAACCCCCTGCTGGGGCGGGTGATGGCGCTGAATGCCTATCAGTCCTATCCTGCAAATAATCAGAACCGCTATCCTGATGAAATCCAGTACTTCGCCGGAGAATTTTTCAGTAAGGTGGATTTAAGTGATGCAGGCTATGATCACTTATTGTGGTTTTACGAAGCGGTGAAAACCTACACGCAGGTGTTAAGTACAGTTGGGTTGCCAGAGGAAATGGTTCAGGGGTATTTGGATAGTTTATTGGTGCGGATTCCCGAAGGGTCGCATGCCCGCCAACAAGCCCTGGCGGCTATTGTTGGTTCCATGCAGGCGCGCAAGAACCCATTATTTGTTCCCTACGCCGAACAGTTTATTGCCGAGTACAGCGCCAAGGCTCCCCAGTCGGCGGCCATGGTGGGCGGTATTCTGGAGCGGGGTAAACGCCTGATGAACGGCTCACCGGCACCGGAGTTCTCCCAAATGACACCGGATAGCACCCAGCTTAATGTCAAAGAATTGCGGGGTAAGTACGTATTGCTCGACTTTTGGGCCAGTTGGTGTGGGCCATGCCGGCGAGAGAACCCCAATGTGGTACGGATGTACGACAAATACAAGGATAAAGGCTTCGAGATTCTTGGGATCAGCCTTGATCAAAGTCGGGAGAATTGGTTGAAGGCTATCGAAGCCGATAAGCTAACCTGGAAACACGTGAGTGACCTCAAAGGCTGGTCGAATGAAGTAGGCCGCTTGTACGAGGTAACATCGATCCCCAAGACCTTCTTGCTGGATCCGCAGGGCCGGATTATCGCCCGGGACTTGCGGGGGGCTTCCCTGGAACAAAAGTTAGCAGAATTGCTGGGCTCAGAACCTACGCCGAACGATCAGTGAGTGAGGGGTGAATTGTGAGGAGCAGCAGGCAACCAGGGTTAGTGTTGCCCTCGCTCCGCTCTTCAATATCCCTTTGGCACCTTTCTTCGATACCAATGGGCCTCGCAGCTGCAAGTAATAAGGGGCGAGGGACGGAGGCTAAAAAATAAACTTCCTAAACTGAGTGAGCAATAGCGAACGATCATAAACTTCATAAACCTAGATCGTTCCGTATGATATTCTATGCCGGTGACAGGTTGGGCAGCAAAATTCCTTTGTAATCCCGGCAGTTTAGCATTCCAGGATCGCTCCTTCTGTAGGTGTCCCAGATTTACGCAGCCTGCTCCGCTTTATAAAATAGTCCGGAGCAGTTTTCGTGAGTAAATATCTGTTTGGCCACCCGCAGGATATCCGCCGTTGTGATCCGCTCGTAAAGGTTGACCTCCTGGTTGATCAGGTCCGCCTGGTCGAGAACTTCAAAGAAAGCCAGGTTGATCGCTTTATTGATCACACTCAGTTCGGAGAAGAGGAGGGTGCTTTCCACCTTGTTCTTCCACTTCTGAAGCTCTTCCTCCGGGATCAGCTGCGTTTTTATCTGCTCAATTTCGGCCCAGATGGCCTCCTGGGCTTCTTCCAGGCTGATTCCCTCGGCGGGTTTCCCTTCAATAATGAGCAGGCCGGGGTCAATACTACCTGTCACATAGCTATCGATCGAGGAAAAGCGCTTTTGCTCCTTGAGCAAGCGGTGATACAGGCGCGAAGAGGGGCCGCTGGAAAGGATATCCGTAATTAAGTCAGCAATGTAAAAATCCGGATCCAGGCGAGCCGGAGAACGGAATGCCAGGTAGATGGCATCGACGGGCACTTTGGCCAGGTTGATGCGCTGCTGGAGTTTTTGCTGGGGAGGTTCAATCGGCAGGCGCCGTTCGGGGATTACCCCCGGAGGAATATCGGCGAACCATTTTTTGGCCAGCTTTTCCACCTGCTTATGCGTAACCGGGCCCGCTACCACCAGGATGGCATTATTAGGCCGGTAGTATTTAAAATAGAAATCCTTGACATCGTCCATGGTGGCGTCTTCCACGTGCTTGGGTACTTTGCCGATCGTTGGCCACCGGTAAGGGTGTACCTGGAAGGCCATTTCGCCCAGGTGATGCCAGGCATCGCCATAGGGTTCATTCAAGCAGGTTTCGTGAAATTCTTCCACGACTACTCGCCGTTGCACATCCAGCACTTCTTCATCAAAATTGAGGCTGAGCATGCGGTCGGACTCGAGCCAGAAGGCTGTCTCGATATTCTGAGCGGGAACGATATCATAAAAATTAGTAATGTCATTATTGGTAAAGGCGTTGTTCTCGCCCCCGGCCATTTGGATGACATCATCAAAGTTAGGGATATTGGCTGACCCGCCGAACATCAGGTGCTCAAACAGGTGAGCGAATCCGGTGCGGTCGGGGCGCTCATCACGAGCTCCCACGTTATAAAGCACATTGACCGCCACCAGAGGCGTAGAATAGTCTTCGTGTACCAGGACGCGGAGGCCATTGTCAAGTGTAAATTTAGAAAATGCAATCACGGTGTCGTATTTGGGTTACCGTAGGAGATAGAGAACGCCTGCCAGGGCGCTACGGTTGTGCAAAAGTACTTATTCCGCAGGGCTTTTGGAAAAAAACAATAGTCTATCCACCATTAGGCCGGGTAAATGCATCTGATTTAATAGCTAACAAACTAAAGCCCAGTAAGAAACGGCAGTTTTTAACGACAGTTCAGGTCCTTGATTCCGCGCAGGTTCAAGGGCCCTTTTTTTTACGGAGCTATTGCGTATCATGGAGAGACGTTGCAAGCAACGTCTGTACTGGGTAGTAGGCCTAGGTACGGAGAGACGTGGCAAGCAACGTCTGTACCAGTCAGTAAGCTTTTCCGGAGGATAGTGACGATTGCCATACCCCGGAGCAGAAATTTCCTTTATCTTTAAGCGTTTGTTAGGTCCGGATTCTTGGCTTCAACCCTCAGGGGTAGCCGCAGCCGGACCAGGTTTTCAGGATGAAAGCGAGGGAAAATATGAGTCGTCCGAATTTCAATGATATTCCATTAGATCTGCAGCTAACCGGGCAGGCAGCGAACGCCGAAGGAAACTGGGAAACGCCGGAAAAGATTTCCGTTAAACCCGTGTTCAGCCCTGCCGACCGGGCGAATTTGCCGCAGAACCATTTTGTAGCCGGGTTACCTCCCTATTTGGGTGGACCATATAGTTCTATGTACACCATCAGGCCCTGGACAATCCGGCAGTATGCAGGCTTTTCCACTGCCGAGGAGAGTAATGCCTTTTACCGCCGCAACCTGGCCCAGGGACAAAAAGGCTTATCTGTTGCCTTTGACCTGGCAACGCATCGCGGATATGATTCTGATCATCCGCGGGTAACCGGTGATGTAGGTAAGGCCGGCGTGGCTATTGATTCGGTAGAGGACATGAAAATCCTTTTTGACCAGATTCCGCTTGATCAAATGTCCGTATCGATGACGATGAACGGGGCGGTAATTCCGATCATGGCTTTCTTCATTGTTGCTGCTGAAGAGCAGGGGGTGCGGCCAGAACAACTGAGTGGAACAATTCAGAATGATATCCTCAAGGAGTTCATGGTGCGCAATACCTACATTTATCCACCGGCACCTTCCTTGCGCATCATAGCGGATATATTTGCCTACACGGCTCAGCAGATGCCCAAGTTTAACTCGATCAGTATTAGTGGTTATCATATGCAGGAAGCAGGCGCTCCCGCTGATCTGGAGTTGGCCTACACCCTGGCGGATGGGTGGGAGTATCTGCGAATCGGCCAGCAAGCAGGCCTGGATATTGATGATTTTGCTCCACGTTTATCCTTCTTTTGGGCGATTGGCATGAACCACTTTATGGAAATTGCCAAGATGCGCGCAGGGCGGCTTTTGTGGTCGAAAATTGTCAAGCAGTTCAATCCCCGCAATGTAAAGTCGATGGCTCTGCGCACCCACTGCCAGACCTCAGGGTGGAGTCTGACCGAACAGGATCCTTTCAATAACGTAGCGCGCACTACCGTTGAAGCGATGGCTGCTGTATTGGGAGGAACCCAGTCGTTGCACACTAATTCGCTGGACGAAGCTATTGCCTTACCCACTGACTTTTCTGCCAAGATTGCGCGCGACACCCAGCTCTTTCTGCAGGAAGAGACCGATATCACCAAGGCTATCGACCCCTGGGCCGGATCGTACTACGTAGAGTATCTGACGGACCAACTGGTGCAACGGGCTTGGTCGTTGATTGAAGAAGTGGAAGCACTGGGCGGAATGGCCAAGGCAATCGAAGAGGGCTTACCTAAGTTACGTATTGAAGAGGCGGCAGCCCGAAAACAGGCTCGCATCGATGGGGGAAAAGACCATATCGTTGGTGTAAATATTTATGCGCTGGCAGAAGAAGCGCCGATTGACATTCTGGAGGTGGATAACACTGCTGTGCGCGATGCCCAAATTAAGCGATTGCAGGAAGTAAAGGCACAACGCGACGAAGCGCAGGTACAGGCTGCCCTGGAAGATTTGTATAGCTGTGCCCGGTCAGGAGAAGGAAACCTGCTGGAAAAAGCGGTCGTTTGTGCCCGGCTGCGGGCGACCCTGGGTGAAATTTCCGATGCCATGGAACGGGCCTTTGGTCGCTACACCCCGGTAACACGGGCTATTTCAGGTGTTTATTCGAGCGAAATAAAGATGGATGAAGATTTTCAGGCAGCACAAGCGTTAGCCGATCAATTTGAAGAGCAAGAGGGCCGTCGGCCGCGTATTATGGTCGCTAAGTTAGGGCAGGATGGCCATGATCGGGGGGCTAAGGTAATTGCCTCCAGTTTCGCCGATCTGGGATTTGATGTAGATATTGGTCCGTTGTTTCAAACCCCTGAGGAAGCGGCCCGCCAGGCTGCCGAGAATGATGTCCACTTTATCGGCATCTCTTCCCTGGCAGCAGGACATAAAACGCTGGTTCCCCAGACAATTGCCGCTTTGAAGGCGCTTGGGCGGGAGGATATTTTGGTGGTGGTAGGCGGAGTAATCCCACCGCAGGATTACGATTTCCTCTACCAGCAGGGTGTCGTTGCGGTTTTTGGTCCGGGAACTAAAATCGCAGTGGCCGCTCGCCAGCTACTGGGGATGCTGGTTAAATCAGCATAAGCAAGTGCTAAGCTGGATTTTAGCCTTTTTTTAGAGGGTATTCGGGCATTGGGAGTTTCAGCGTCATATACAGGTCGGGAAGAGCAAGCCCTTCTCCTGTTAAGATAAGTGAAGTGTGTTGCTTTACGCCCGCTCCATTTGTTGCTGACCGACTACTTGCTGCACCAGGTTACTATCTACCTGAGGGGCAAAGATATTTCCGCCGAGCAAATCATCATAAATTTCCAGGTCAAGTTCCTGAGCCAGGGTTTTGGCAACATTTCCCAGATTACAGGCATACTGCTGTGGTTTTCCCAGGGCTATCAGGTGGTCGATTACCCCTACGCGGATTAACTCCAGGGGATCGAGCTTCAGGAGTAATTGGCGGAAAGACTTCCCTTTACTGCCAACACCCTGAACAAGCGCCCGGTGGCGAAGCTCCTCCAGCGAATAGCCTAAAACCGACTGGCGATGCTGCCACCAGTTGGCAGCGGAACCGGCATTGCGACGCTGGTAAATTTGGGCATGACGCCGTTCGGCAGCTTCCTGGCAGGAACGCATGGTCATTGCTTTGGCTAATTCCATGACCTGTAAAATCTCTTCCGTACTAAGCAGGGAGGAAGTATTACCAGATTCTTCCTGTTCCTGTAATAAACGAGCTACTTTGAGTTTGTTCCGGCTCCGGGAATGTAAGGCAATGAGCTTAGCCAGTTCCAGAGAAAGGTAATAGTCCTCAATAAGTGGCGTATCTTTTATTTTGCGAGGGGCATAATCCTTCATCACTACCGCCCGACGAATTCCGTCTTCGAACTGATAAACATCTTTGACCCAACGCCGGGTATTGGCGGGAAAGTGATGATCGGTCAATTCAAGAACCTGGTGCAAGGCAGTTGCAGTGACTACTTTAGTTCCTTTGGTGCTGACCAATATTTCAAGCGTTGCTTCCATGACGCATTAATTTTTATCAAAACTACACATTTTGTTTTATTGTGCCAAGTTTTTGTCCTCTTTTTTGTTTCATATTTTCTTTTTGTTGTAAAATGGTTTCGAAAATGCAGGGTTGATTTAACTTTTCAAACCAGCAGCAACCTGGTATGGGTTATGTTTGTCTTTAACGATAACTCTTTGGTGAAGAGTAGTAAGTGGTGAGTTTTGTGTTTTGAATAATTAAAAAAACAACCGATGAATAAATTTACACAAATTGTTTTTGTTTTAAACATGGCGCTTTTACCCGCTTGCCAGGAGCCAACTGCAGCGGAGAATCTGCAGGAACAAGCAAAGCAGGAAATACGGCAGGCAGAAGCGGATTTTTCTGCCCTCGCAGCCCGGGAGGGGGTTCCGGCGGCATTTCTGGCTTACGCAGCCGATGATGCCGTGCTGTTGCGGAGCGAGCAGTTGATTACGGGTAAAGGGGAAATGAAGACTTACTTTGCCGCATCAACGCTGACGGAGGTAAAGTTGCAGTGGACACCTGATTTTGTGGATGCATCCACCTCCGGGGATCTGGGCTATACCTATGGTAAATACCAATTTTCGGCGGTGGATAGTACCGGGCAGCCCCTGGACGCTACCGGGTATTTCCATACCGTATGGAAAAAGCAAACGGATGGTACCTGGAAGTTCGTTTGGGACTAGGTTGTCAAGTTTGAAAATAAAGGTTAGCGATGGTCATTTGGTGAGGAGTGAAGAGTGAGGAGTGAAGCGACCCATCGTCGCAAACGTTTCGGCGGGTCGCTTGGCGCATGCGGGCCTTTCCCATTTCCCATTTCTCACCCGCCGGAGGCGGGCAAGTTTCTCATTTCTCTGTTGGTTATCCACTACCGCAAACCAGAAGTCTCAAACTCGACAGAACACTAGCGAATAAGCTGCACCGTGCCGGATTCCGTAAAGGCGTATTCTTTGCCATTGCGGCGGTAGCCGGTTCCTTCGATGGTCCAGACATAGGTGCCAATAGGCGCCGGCAGGTTGCGGAAATTGCCATCCCAGGTTCCCTGAGGGTTGGAAGTGGTGAACAGGAGTGTTCCCCAGCGATCAAATATGCGAAGCTGAAAGGTAATGACATCACGCGGATAAGCCTGGAAGAGATCGTTAATCTGATCGCCATTGGGGCTGAAGGCGGTCGGCACATATATTTGCGTAGGGCACTGTTCCTCTAATTCCAGGGTATCCGAACCGGTACAGCCGAATTCGTCCCAGACCTGTACCTGAAAAACGCCTCCACTTAGTACAGGGAAGTTTGCCTCCTGACTGCCATCCTGCCAACGGTAGCGGGCAAATTCTCCCGGGGAGAGCATCAGGTCAAAATCCGGACTGTCTGTACAGATGATTGCGTCATTCCCCAATGCTGGCCGGGGCGTTGGAACAACATCCACCTGGGTATAAGCCGGAAAAGTGGCACAACCGGCAATGATACCTACCACTTGATACCGGCCACTTTGAAGAGGTTGGATATTGGTGAGTTGTGGGAATTGCACCTCTGCAAAGTAGTCCTGTGGGCCCTGCCATTGGTATTGCGCTCCAGCGAGGTCAGTTGCTTCCAGGCGGAGGAGCTCGCCAGTGCAAACCGTAACCTGGGGGAGGGCACTTACGGCTTGCCGCAAGGAGATTGATAAACTACTGGCATAGTGTTCTTCCGTCTCCAGGCAGAAATCGCGGACGGTTAACGTTACGGGGACATCGCCTAATTTTCGGAAAATACGCCAAAAAGAATGCTCGGTACTGGTAACGCCATCGTCGAATTCCCACAAAACCTGGTACCGCTCGGGGGGTAGCCCGGAGTTGAAAAAGACGGTATCGTTCAGGCAGCCGCCGGGCGGAATAGGATTTACGTTGATCGGGGTATAATTGGCACCGCCACTGTAGCCATACGATTCTACGTCTCCATACCCATAAGCAAAAGCAATGACGCCACAGCCGGGGGAATCGATGGTGTGCGAACCTGTTGTCGTTTTAATCAGGGCATAGGAAAAACTAGTATCGGCGGCAATGGGCGTGAAGGCCAGGCCTTGCTTGCTGAGCAGCACTCCGTCAAAAGTCACTAAATCACTCGTGCGCGTTCGCGTGATGATGGTGATGTAATTTTCCGTGATTGCTTGAAAGGAAGAATTATAAAGGGTCACGCGTTCGCGGGTTTGTTCAACAGCATTCAGGAGTACCATCGATGGATCGCCAACCGGATAGCCGCTGCATTGGGATCCCGGGGAATATTGGGCTACCGCAATCGGGCGATTGGCGATCACCGTGGTCGGCTGCGAGTGCTGATACTCTACAAACTGGCCGCGTTGCAGGGTGTAGACTTTCTCCGCCACATTGTCGCGTACCCGAACGGTGGTATTGTTTTCCGAGGCAAGGACGCGGAAAACGTTGAAACTCATACGGGCCATCGGAACCGTAACAAATCGCCGCCCCCAGGTTTCGATAGGGGCCATTTGCTCAAAAAGATTATCCCGGGTGCCGCAGCCGATGGGCATGTCCGTCCAGGTGTTGCCGGCAAAGACTGCCACTTTTTTGCTGGCAGTCACATAAGAACCGGTGAGGTCCCCGGTGCCCCGAGCGCTCTGCACCTGATATGTTTCGCCGAGATTGAGGCGAACAATGTGGCTGGATCCCTTCGACCTCCCGCCCTTGGTTGCATCGGCTACCGTGATGGTTACATCGGTTTCATCTTCTGTGGCAACCACCAGGAACTGGGAAGGGTAGTCGATGCCATTCCGCGTGACCCCGTTGTAACTCATCGTAAAATAGGTCTGACCGAGAGAGGCTACCGGTAAAACGACGGTAGCTTCTGAACGTGCCGAGTGGTACTGATGGAGATACACGGCTACGGGTTGCAGCGAAGTCAACCGGATGCCGGTGGAGAAAATATTTTCCGATCCAATGGTTTCCGCGACAGAGGGCATAGTCACCAATGTAACAGCATTGGCCGCTACCGAAAAGGATTGGTTCCAGCCGGTTCCGGGAATGAGGATTTCACCACTGGTGTTGAACGCCGAGGTGATCATCACCACCATGGTGTTTTGCCCCTTGTCGATATGTTCCTCAAAGCCAAACCAAAAGAGGGTGCCCTCATTGGTTTGCCCCCAGGAAAGTGTTAGCCAGCCCCAACAGAACAAGACGAACCAGCCCTTTTTCATTAGCTTAGGACTGAGATGCCTGCTCCGGCGTTCCTTCCCGGAATTTAGCGCCTACCGGCGCCCGGTATTCGCCAAAGGGGATCTTGAGCATGGTGCCGATATGAGAATACTCGGGGATACTATGATGAGTATCGATCCCGTAGGTTATTTTTTCCGGATCGAGTTTGGAAAAGGTACCAAAAAGGCGATCCCAGACCGAGAAAATATTTCCGTAGTTGGTGTCGGTGTAAGGGAGTACAAAATGGTGATGAACGTGGTGCATATTGGGGGTTACAATTACCCAACTCAGCAGGTCGTCCAGGCGTTTGGGAAGTTGAATATTGGCATGGTTGAATTGCGATAATACCACGGAAATGGCCTGATACATCATGACCATCCAGATGGGAGCGCCAACGATGACGACCGCTGCAGTGGTAAAAACAAACCGGAAAACGCTCTCGCCCGGATGGTGCCGGTTGGCAGTAGTGGTGTCCACATGCACATCCGTGTGGTGGATCAGGTGGAATTTCCACATCCAGCGCACTTTGTGCTCGACCCAGTGAATGAAATAAGCGCCAATCAGGTCCAGCAAAAGCAACCCGATGATCGTATAGGCCATGATGGGCAGCTCCGGAGCCCAATTCAGCAGCCCGATATGATTGCTGACCGCCCAGGAGGAAGCGCCTACCAAAATGAAGGCCATGGCAAAGTTGACGATGATCGTCGTTAGTGTGAAGAAAATATTCACCAGTGCATGTTTCCATTTGTGGTAGGAAAAGCGAAACAACGGAACCGCTGATTCAATCAGCCAAAAGAACGTGATGCCACCGGCAAGCAACAACGATCGGTGAGAAGAAGGAATGGTTTCAAAATACTGAATAATCGAATCCATGGTCAAAGAGTCTTTTCTGGTTTGGGCAAAAAACGCTATAGCAGGGCAAGCTCCCATGCCTTTTTTGAGCGGTATAAATATAGCAAAATTGTGATAAGGCGTAGCGCCACCCCGGAGCCTGTAACCGGGCAAATTTGACTGCCGGATTGCTATTGCATTTTTCAGTGCACAGGAGGTATAAAACTGACCTTACAGATTCCTTACTGATGGGGGTAAACGGTTATTGCTGGCTGGCCCCGACTGCGTCGAGGGTGAATTTCTGGTTATTTGTTGAAAGCGATTCGTCGCTACTCACTAATTTCTCCTCGGCACACCGCGCGCACCCCTCAAATCCCCTAAAGGGGAGGAGCCACCCGCGTGCCCACGTTGAAGGTTGGTTACTGAGTCGATTCGAAGGGCCGATTTTTTACCCGCAGAAGCCTTGTGCAGGTGGGCTAATTTCTCATTTCTCATTTCTCATTTCTCATTTCCTTCGCCCGCCGAAGCCCGCCATAGGCGGACAAGCTTAGCGTAGGCGGGTCTCTTCACTTTTTACCCGTCACCGAATGAATTTTACTAACCCTTAACTTCTCGGTTTGCAAAGCACTATGCCTGCCGTTGGCGTTTTTGCCAGCCTACTACCCACCAGCTAAGCAGGCATAGCACGGAGACAATGATGGCTGCCCATTTGAGTAGCTGTCCGGCATTGGCTACCAGCACCGCAGTGTTTCCCAGGATAGGAAATTGCTGGACCATTGTGACGAGCGCTGCATTTTCGATAAAATCACCCAAAGCAGCCACGAAAGGCAACGCAATCAGTTGGTAGGCAAAACCGGTTGGGGCAACCTGCGCCCGCTTAGCAGCCCGCAGGAGTAATAGTCCGAAAAAAACAGCATACATGATGGGGTAAATCAGATCCACGGTAAGTTCGGTAAGGAAATATACTTCACGCCCCTGCGCTCCGTAGGCTGCCAAAGTTTCTTCGGCAACAGCCTTACTAAATCCAACCTGTAAGTCGAGAGGTGTTTGCTGACCAGCAGGATCCATCTTTGCTCCGAAAAAGGGGAACAGGATGGTATTGGTAATGATCACCCAGGCCCCCGTTAGCCACAAAGCGTACTTCGGAAGGCGATTTAATAAACGGATGAAGAAATTGCTCCGGGCCATAGGTGTATGGGTTTTGGGGTAAGCCGCTTGGGGATCCTTTTCAGGGATACCAGCCTGTGTTTATTCCCTGACCACCCGGCGTACCAATCCTTCCACTGTTAGCCCTTGTACGATAATAGAGAAAATAACCACCGCATAGGTAATTGTCAGGATCAGATCGCGGGGCATCTGACTGGACAGCGATAGCGCCAGGGCAATGGAGATACCGCCGCGCAACCCGCCCCAGGTCATGATCAGGTTGGTGCGGGGAATAAATTCCAACCGCCGCTGGAATAGCTTAATTGCTGGTGTAAGTGATAAGTAGCGTGCCAGTAGCACCACGGGAATTGCTACCAGCCCGGCAATGAGGAACGCCGGGTTAAATTCGAGGATAATAACCTCCAGTCCGATCAAAACGAAGAGGACCATGTTGAGCAGTACATCAATAATTTCCCAGAAGGAGTCGACGTACTTTTCGGTTTCTTCCGACATGGCACTTACCCGGAAACGCTCGTTGCCAACCATTAACCCGGCTACCACCATAGCCAACGGACCGGAGAAGTGCAGTTGGCTAGCCAACAGATACCCTCCCATTACCATCGCGAGGGTAATTAATACCTCTACTTCGTAATGGTCGATTGTGCGCATCAGGTAATAGGCGAAGTAGCCCAGGCCCAGCCCGAGCAAAACGCCGCCGCCGACTTCCTCGGCAAAGAGAATAGCTACCTCACTAATGTGGAATTCACCGAGTCCCGCCCGGGCCAATTGGAAAATAGTGACAAAAACCACGACGCCAATGCCATCATTAAATAAGCTTTCCCCAACAATTTTCGTTTCGAGTTGCTTGGGAACCCCCGCTTTTTTCAAAATACCCAAAACGGCAATCGGGTCAGTTGGGGAAATAAGCGACCCAAAAAGGAGGCAATAAATAAAGGGCGTTGGCAGCCCCAGCAAGGGTAAAATCAGGTACATAAACCCACCGATCAGGAACGCCGAAGTAATGACTCCCAGGGTAGAAAATAAGATGATGGGACCCCGTTGTTTTTTCAATTGCCCGAAATCTACGTGCAGCGCTCCGGCAAACAGCAGGAAACTCAGCATCCCCTCCATCAGCACTTTCTGGAAATCGATGGACTGAATTAACTCTGTTTCGAAAGCCAGCAGGTGCGGACTAAAGGCGCTGATCAGCACCCCGAACAGGGAGAAAAGCAGCGAAACCACCATCAGACCGATAGTCGAAGGCAGCCGCAGAAAACGCACATTGACGTAGCCGAACAGCGCAGCTAAAACAATGATAATGGTGACAACGGTAAAAAAGTCCATACTGGCAGGTGTTTGCGGAAGCGCCTAAATTAACCATTTTTCCGCAACCAGTAACCATTCCGGACGTGCGGAATGCGTCAATTGGGAGGAATGCTTTCGAGAGGAATCGGTAAAATGGAAATTAGAAATTAGAAATTAGGGGTGTAAAGAAAAATTAAACTGGACTTTAACCGTTTTTAAAAAGCACATTCCAATATGAATTTCTTAGCCATGTCGCGAGGCAGGTTTTGGCTTTTTAGCCTTATGGGAAGAAAAAATGATCACATACTGAATTGACCTCATTTAGGAGTACCTTCTTTTTTTCTTGGCAAAAAAAGAAGCAAAAAACCCAAGGCTGTTACCGCTGACGCTAAAATGAAGCGGCAATTAGGCTGAAGTATCCACCTTTTTTTAGTATTAATCAGGGGCACTACACTGCCGGAAAGAAACTCGCCTTACCCTGTGAGTCATGATTCATTATTTTGATTATCAAAATATTGTATTTCACCCTTGATAGTTGTTTTGGCTCAAACACCTTTCCGGCGGACGTTTCGTTGGCCTTTATGCCTACTAAAGGCCGCTTCATTTCTTAACGCGCCACCGGTAAAGGCCGATTAAAAAAGTTATTAGCCTGTATGACCACTTAAATGGCTAAAGTCCAGCTTAGATCCCACGAAATTTCATTGACTTTATAGGGTAATAATTTTTCTTTACAGCCTTAATTGGAAATCAGAAATCATGACCTGGACTGAATAACGTTGACAGGTTTAAGAAACTTCTGATTTAACAGCCAACCTTAATTGACCATTATATTTCCCTTGACAAAAGTGATCGAAGACGGGTAAAACCCGATGGCTTCCAGGGTAGCTTAGGGTTGCGGGCCAAGCCTTAAAGTGTTCGCCTGACAAGGCGGATTTACATTACCCGTCTGGTAAGAAGCAAAAAAACCAAGGCACTTACTGCTGACCGGCGTCTGGGTTTTTAATTTTTCACCCGCCGAAGCCCGCCATAGGCGGACAAGCTTTGCGTAGGCGGGTCCCTTCACGCTTCACAGAATGGCGCACTTTACCGCAAGTAGCTACAAAGACGCTATTCAGCTCCGGTCACCATAACTAATTTCTGATCCGCCGGAGGCGGACAAGTTTCCGATTTCCGATTTCCCTCAAAAAGTCGCCTGCCCATCCATTTTCTTTTTGTCGAGCATCATGGCCCCTTCTTTTTTGCCCGGAAGTTTGACTTGTACCATATTGCGCTGGTCGTCGTAAAGCTCGAGCATAATCCGATTTTTAATCTGGAGCTTTTGGATGTCCGTCAGGGCGGGTTTGAGGTCGAGGTAGCAGGTAACGGATTGGAAGTCGTTCTCCGTCCGGGCCAGACTGAAGGTTACTTTTTTATCATTCAGCCAGACCTCCATTTTTTCGCGCAGGTAGCGGAGGATGAGGTCATCGGTGGTTAATTTTCCTGCTTGAATTTCCGCAGCATGGTTGGCGAAATTTACCGCCGTCCCCAGGTCGTCGATGAACAGGGTGACGGACATACTGACCTTCTTGGTGGTTTTATCCTGGTACACTTCAGTCATACTCAGGTGAATGGGGTGTGGGGCCGGTGTGAATGCCGACGCGGAAAACAACAAGAAGAAAATTCCGTACCACATACGTTCACTGTTTTGCCTTAATAACGCTGGAAAAGGGGCAAAAGGTTTGCAGCGTTACGTTAGGGAAATGTGAAAGATTTTACCAGGGATGCTCCGTCCCGTCATAATTGAAAAATTTCCCCGTGTCGGCGAGGGTAATCCCTTGCAGTACATTATTGATGAGCTGTCCAACGGCCTGCTCGGGGGTGAACATCGCCCGACTTCCCCCCATGCTGGTTTGCACCCAACCCGGATTAACGACCACCGCGATGATGCCATCGGCCTGCAGGTCAAAGGCCAGTGCCCGGTTGAGCATGTTGAGGGCCGATTTGCTGACGGCGTAGCTGTAATTACCCCCATCTTTCTTTACGGCTATGGATCCCAGCCAGGAACCTATGTGTAGGATTACCGGCGCATCCCCTTTGGTCAGGAGGCTCCGAAAATGCTTGGCCATGAGGATAGGGGCAATGGCATTGACCCGCAGCATGAAAAGCACTTCTTCGGGGTCCAGGGCTTCGAGGGTAAGATTCTTGGCACGCAGTAGTGGGTCGCCCTGGGCGCGGGTTGCCGAATTTACCCCGGCATTGTTCACCAGGAGGTCGAGGCGACCGAACGTTTGCGCCACCCAGGCGGCGAGGGCCGCTATTTGCGTTTCATCGACAACGTCGACGCTGTGGGGAACGACCTTGAGTCCTTCCTCGTTAAGCTGGTCTGCGGCTTCTTCTGCCTGGGCCTGGCTGCGGGCGGTCAGGATTACCTGATACCCCTGCCGGCCCAACTGTCGGCACCATTCCAGGCCGAGGCCTTTAGCCCCACCGGTAACCAGGGCAATACGGGTGGAAGTTGACATAGATAAATAGTTTTGTTGCCGGGCAGGGGCTTAGCCTTGCCTCTGGTGTTGATTAGCGGTGTAAAACTTTAAAGGCAATTTCACGCCCCTGTCCCTGGAACATGGCCAGGTTAATCCAGGCAAAAGCCCATTGTTCCATAAGCGTAAAGCGGTCATTGCCACCCATGTCATAACAGGCAGCAAAGCCACAATCAAGAGCCAATTGGCGGGCAACAGCCTTACCCCGGGCACTATCTCCGGCCATAAACATATCAGCCTGTTGATCGCCGTATTGTGGGTTGAGCATATTGTTAAACCCCGTAGTGTTGAAGCACTTCACCACGTCCTGGCTTTGGGTGTTGGCCAGGATGGCGTCAGCGGTATTGGCAAAGCCTTGCGGCCCGCGGCCCATTACGATGTTCATCGCATCGATGATGATCTTGCCGGCGGTATCGCCCAATGACTGGGCGACTTCGCCGGCCAGGGGCGCCGGCGTGGCCAGCAGAATCACCTCGCTTTGCGCAACGGCGTCGGTAATGGTGTTGGCGCTGGTGTTGGAGTTTTTTAATAAATCCTGGCCCTTAAAGTGCAGGGGATCCCGGGTGCCGAGGAAAATAGTATGCCCTGCCCGGGCCCATTGGGTAGCCAGGGCTCCGCCTACGTTACCCGTGCCAATAATTGCAATTTTCATCTGTTGATCAGTTATTGATTTCACTGGAAAGTTTCCTATTATCTGGTGTTTTGGTGCAGCGCCTCAAGGGTTCCTTCTTTTCGATAAAGATTGCACTTGAGTCCGAGTGGTGAAGGTCTAACTCGTTGGTTTGTAATTGTTTTTAAGTAATTGCTGGGTAAGTCTAACAGACTGCTATCGGTTTACGTGGTTAATAGATTAGCTGGCCCTGCCACGGGAAAAGGAAGGTCGGAGAGGACGCATTCGTCCCCTCCGAAGGCTTCTTGTATAGATAGCTATTGAGCAAGGTATGATCAGCCGGTGTCCCCTTGCAAAATCATTTGCGGGTAGTTAGAGATGGGCTCAATTCGTGTTATCAGGCCACTGATTAAGCGTTCAAGGTATAGGTTACCGAAATGTCGGTAGCCAGTAGCTTGGAAATCGGGCAGTTCTCTTCGGCATCCTTAACTAAGTTGGCAAACTGCTCTTCCTCAATACCGGGAACCGAAGCCGTAAGGCTCAGCTGCGAGCTGGTGACTGTGCCATTTTCCAGCGTGATGATACAGCCAGTCTCCAGGGTTTCTGGCACAAAACCAGCACCGCTCAGGTTGAAACTCAGTTTCATGGTGAAACAGCCGGCATGGGCTGCGGCGATGAGTTCTTCCGGGTTGGTGCCAATTCCTTCTTCAAAGCGCGAACTGAAAGAATACTGCGTTTGATTCAATACAGTGCTTTGGGTAGTCAAATGGCCGCTACCTTCTTTCCCGGTGCCTTGCCAAACGGCGGTTGCTCTTCTTTTCATCCTGAATTATTGTTGGTTTGGTTTTAAATCGTAAATACTGCGCACATCGCTGAATACTTTTTCCATGTGCAGCCCCAGGTTTATGAGCTTCCCGGTGCGCACATCAAAGACCCAGCCGTGTACCTTGGGAAACCCCGTTTGGTACCAGGCCCTTTGGACATGATCAATTTTGATGATATTGATACACTGTTCAATGACGTTGAGTTCAACCAGGCGGTCGAACTTAGCCTGCGATTCAGCAATGCCATCCAGTTCCTCGCGATGCAGGCGGTATACATCGCGCAGGGTTTGCAACCAGCTGTTGAGCTGGCCCATGTCACTGGGCTGCAATGCGGCTTTAACCCCGCCACATTCATAATGCCCGCAGATAATGATGTGTTTTACCTTGAGGTGTTCAACGGCATACTGCACCACGGCATTCAGGTTGTTGTCGGTGCTGACAACCAGATTGGCCACATTGCGATGGACAAATACCTCCCCGGGATGCATGCCCATCAGTTCTTCGGCGGTCACCCGGCTATCCGAACAGCCAATATAGAGCAGTTCGGGCTCCTGGCCAGCAGCCAGTTTTTTGAAAAACTCAGGGTCGCTGGCTAATTTTTCGGCCACCCAGTGGGCGTTTTTGGCAAAAATTTCAGCAAACTTCTTCATGCAGTAGTAGGTTTTTCGTGCTGAATGTCCTCGGGCAAGAAATACATGACCGGTACGATGATAAAGCACAAGTAAGCAAAATAAATAGAAAGAAAAGCTAATAAGCTCCCGGTTATATAAAGAGAAAGCCCTAAAATATTCTTGCGCCGGGCTTTCCGCTGTTGTGCCCTGCTGATTGTTTCGTGTAACAAGTTTCCTCGTCCGGTGGCATAGTTGCGCAGGAGCGTAAATCCCAGAGAATTACAGGTAAAAACAAGCCCGTAAAAACTGGCAGCAACTGCATGCAGAGGGTTGTTCCCAATGAAATTAGTGACAAACGGAATCATGCTCATCCAGAAAAGCAAGTGGATATTATACCAGAGCAAATGGCGATCTGTACGTTTTATTTGGGCAAGGAGCTGGTGGTGGTTAACCCACATGATCGCCAGCGCCAGGAAGCTGAGTACGTAAGAGGCGAACTTGGGAAAAACAGGTCGCAGTTGCTCCACCGGGGGGACATCTGGCTGCAGGACTTCCACTTTCAGGTCGAAAACCATCACGGTTATAATGATTGCAATAACCCCGTCGCTAAAAGCTTCGAGCCGGCTGGTGCTGATCAGTAAGGGTTGGCGATCCATAGTCCTAAAATAAATACCCATCCACTGGCGTATGCTTCGAGGGAAGTTTTTGTTCGCCTAACATCTCCCGTAAATCGCGTTCGATGGTGTTACACAAAGCGGAAAGGGGAACATCGGTTACCTGCATTTCAAAGGGATCTTCGTTCGCGGCACCTGTACGCTCCATAATGACAAACACTCCCGCTACGACAAAGCTGATCGGGATAATCAGCCAGGCGAGTGGGGCAAGGGATTCCGTGAGGAAAAACCCCAGTAGCCCAAACGGCAGCAGACTGGCAAAAGCATACACGAAAACCCTGGTAAAAAAGTCGTACTGCCGGGGTAGGGGCGTGTTTTTAATACGCTCGCAACCTCCCTGGTAGTTGGCCAGGGCCAGCAGTTGGCCTTCCATCTGGAAACTATCAAACCCGCCCAGCGTACCATCGGCCATGGCCTGATAGATGCGCTGCCCTAGCAATAACTGGAGATACGTGGGCTTGTTTTGCGTTGCGGTGAGCACTGTTAATTCCTCCGAAGGCAACAGTGAGGCAAGTTCCTCCCAGCTGGACTGCCCCCGCAAATGGAGCCGGAGTGCATGGACCCAGGCGATGCATTTGTAGACCATTTCCTGTTTGAATTGCTGGCTGCGTGCCGCATCATAATTAGGCTGGTGGGCATGACTATCAGCAAATGTAATGATCAGGCGGGCCAATACCCGCGACGAATTCACAATACCTCCCCAGAGTGTGCGCGCTTCCCACCAGCGGCCATAGGCAGAGTTGTTGCGAAAAGCGACAAAAATAGCCAGGGCTGACCCCAGGACACCCACTGGCGTAAAATTAAGGGCAAGGCCTTGCCAGCCCGTCAGCCGGAAGGTTAGCCACACGGCGCACGACCAGAGCAGCACAAAAGCCATCGGCCGGTGAATGTATTGCCACACTTTACGCGGGCTGAAATTGCGTTTGGTGATCATCGTTAACGGAAATTTGCCAGGGTGATGCCAAAAACCCAGAACGTATCCTGTCGCTTGACCTGGGGAAGCACCACCCGCTCGTAATTGTAATTAAATGTTGTTCGCAGGGCCAACACCTTGCTAACGGGTAACTCCCATGACCAGTCGCCGTGCAGGCGGTAATTATCGCCGTAACGCAGGGAGGGTTGCCCCCACATTTCATAGCGCAGTCGCCAGCCCCACGGACCTATTCGGTGTTGCCCGTACAGGCGCAGTGTAGCGCGCGGCGTCTGGATAGTGGATTGATCCGCATAAGGGGAGTCGCTCGGGAAGCTCCTGTTAAAGTGGGTTTGTTCCAATGTTAGTGTTGCGGATAGTTTGAGCTGGTGATCCCCTCGGGGAAGTATTCCCCAGCTTATCCCCGGCCCCAGCTGGTAGCGCAACCGATAATCCCGGCGCCGGTTGGATTCCGTCCAGACCATCAGGTAGGGATATACCCGGTTGCGGGGCTGCCAATAGAGGAACTGCTTGAGAAACAAATCATTCTCGGTGGTAAATGCCCCGAACGTACCATACTGGTAGGTATTCGACGAGCGGAAAGCCCATTGGTTGCCCACCCAGGCCAATTCGGCACCTCCTACCACTAAAAACCGGTCGACATTACCACTTAGCCAGGTGCCATTGACGGTAACCCGATAACCAAAAGGCAACGTATCGGTTTCGGTGAGCTGGCCAGCCGCCGGCTGCCAACCCAAAAGGAGGAACCCCAAAAAAAACACGATACGCATACGCTGGTAGAATTGATGCTAAACAAACGTAGGGGAGGCCTGCTCAGGGAAAGAACAGGCCTCCCGGTAGACACTAAATACCCAGGGCTTCAATCATCAACCGGGCTGCGGCTGCACCGCTATACTGCTGTTGACCCGTGATGAGGTTACCATCACGAACGGCGAAGGCTTTGAACATGCCGCCGGTGATGAAATTCGTATTGGGGATTTTCCTGGCCTCCGTTTCGATCCAGAAGGGTTGAATACGCTGTCCCACGAAATTGTCGGCAAATTGCTCTTCAGCATCAGCAAAACCCGTCCAGGTCTTACCGTCGACAAGGAGCTTTCCGTCGGCGGTTTGGGTCTTGAGCAGGACACAAGTGGCATGACAAACGATCCCCACGGCTTTGTTTTGGGCATAAAAATCTACTACTAATTGGTGGAGCGGTTCATTATCGATGAAGGTGTACATCGGCGACTGGCCACCGGTGAGGAAGATCCCCTCAAAGTCCGCTACCTGAATCGCGGAGATTGGCTGGGTATTTTGCAGCAGGGCCGCATGGGTAGGCGATTTTTTGAACCCCAGAGACAGCAGGTCGTGGGCAGAATAGCCACTGGCATCCTCAGGGTCGCTGAAGCCATCAGCTTGCAGGGCCCCTCCCTCCGGAGAGAAAATAGTAACCTCATAACCGGCTTCGGTAAACTCCCAATAGGGGTGTGTCAGCTCCGCCCACCAGAAGCCAATGGGCCAGCCGGTGCGTTGATTTACCGAAGAATTCGCCGCAATCAGCGCTATGCGCTTGGGTTGATTTGGATTTAGTACGTTTACTACAGCACTCATGTTTTTTTTAGGCAAAAGTGCAGGCATGTACTATCTTTGGCAATATAATATCCTTTTAGTGTGATACTATCTTTTAGGAAAGTATACTGTTTATCAATTATTTAGCTGATGCCTGAATTTCTCTACGAAGGAAAAGTTTACTATAATCCGGTTGAATTTGCCATGGATCGCATTGGGGGTACCTGGAAAATGCCCATCCTGTGGCGCTTGCGCGACCGCACCCTGCGCTACGGGGAATTGAAAAAGACGATGCCCAAGATCACCCATAAAATGCTCACGGCTTCCCTGCGGGAACTGGAGGCTGAAGGGTTTATCCACCGCGAGGTCTATGCGGTTGTTCCGCCTAAGGTCGAGTACTCCCTCACTGATCGCGGCCAGGAGTCCATTCGCATCATTGAGGTCATCCGGGACTATGGCCTCACCCTGATGACTGAATTTGGGATAAAGGAGCAGTGAGCAGTTGGCAGAAGCCAAAAACGAGTAACGAATAACAAGTAGCCAAAAATTTACCCTCGACGCAGTCGGGGCCAGCCACCAGTCACCAGTCACCGAAATCAGTGAGCAGTGAGCAGTTGGCAGAAGCCAAAAACGAGTAACTAATAACAAGTAACCAGTTACCAGTTACCAGCCACCAATTCAACGCTCCACCGCTACTGTTCGGCTTCCACGCCCATTACGACTAAAGGTTTTCAATTTGACAGTAGCATCGGCAGGGATTGCAACGGGTCCTTCATAAACGGCGGATTTGGGTGAAGGATCATTACCATCCGTCGTATAGCGAATAGCTAGTCCGGGAAAAGCTACGTTTACCTGCAGCGTGTCGCTGACGATTTGGGCACCCGGGGGGGGCAGGCGGTATTGGTAGCCACCACCCAGGTAATCGAGGCGCGGGAGCTCCCGTTGGCCAACCCGGTTGGCAAAGGCGTTCCAGTCGCGATCGAATTGGACATTACGGCGGGTGCTTTCCGGAAGTGTTTCCCAGCTGGGTTGTGGGGCCCAGGCACGCTCGGCTAGCCCGAGGAGTTTGGGAAGCAGGTAATATTCTAACATGCCCGGGTTCTTGATCGTTTCGCTCCAAAGCTGCCCCTGGATACCCAGGATATGATCACGCGCGTCGAGGTTGAGGGAGCTGCGGTTTTCGGCGGTAGAGCCAAGGGGCCGCCCCATCCGGTCAGTCGCTACGGCTGCGAACATATTCATTGGTGAAAAACGCCAGGCTGTTTTGGTGTCGACATAACCACTCCAATACAGGCCGGGCTCTTCCGGGTGGTTGTCGTAGGCAAGGTCAAAATAGAGGTTGGTTGCGGCAGATAGAATGACATCATAACCGGCATTGGCCAACCGATACCCCAGGTCGACGGCTTCACCCTGACTATTCCACACGAAGGGCAGGAAGTTATCGGTGAGGAAGGTGGGATTAGGGTCATAGCGATATCCTCCTTCAGGCCGTGGTACGCGTTGCAGGGCAATTTCTTCCCAGCCGGCCAGGCGAATGTCGCGTTGCTCCAGGATGGCGTCCAGGCGTCGGAGGAAATATTTGGTGAGGATATCTTTGGGCTGTCCGGTCGGGTCGACGGCCAGTAATTCCTGGCAGAGGGGTGATTGTTGCCATACCCCTGTGGGTACTTCATCGCCTCCGACGTGTAATACCTGCATCGTTAAGCCAGCGTCGGCGTACATCTTTTGCAATTCATCGACCACTTTGGTGAGAAAGGCGTAGGTAGATTCCCGGCATACGTTCAGGACGTTATCCGGGTAATTTTGTACAGAGCGGTATTGAGATTGATCAGAAGGATCAAGTAAGCGATAACGCTCGGCGGCTTCCGTTTTATTTTCAGCAACTAGCCGGGTATAGCGGGCTTCCATGGCTTTGATTGCGGCACGGGCATGCCCTGGAACATCAATTTCAGGGATGACTTTTATATGGCGTTCGCGGGCATAGCGCAGGATGTCGATAAATTCGGCACGGGTATAAAACCCGGAACCCGGGGAGCGTGCGGGGTCAGCAAAAGGCCCCGAGCCATAAGCGGGTCGCAGGCGGTTACTTTCGTCAAGCGTATGCCCCCGGTATCCTCCTACCTGGGTTAGCTCGGGCAGGTCGGGAATTTCGAGCCGCCAGCCTTCATCGTCTGTAAGGTGGAAATGAAAGGTGTTGATTTTGTAGAAAGCCAAAACATCCAGGAGTTTGCGAACGCTGGCTGCTGAATGAAAATTCCGACTCACATCAAGATGGAAGCCCCGGTAGCCGAAGCGAGGTTGGTCGTCGATCTGGATAGCGGGCAGGAGGCAGACAGACTGGTCATCGGCATAGGCCTCGAGGGGTAAAAGCTGCCGCAAACTTTGAATGCCATAAAATACGCCAGCAAGATCCTCACCGGCAATCGTTATTTGGTCGGCAGTAATGCGCAGCGAGTAGGCCTCCTGTGCAGTGAAAGCACCACTGCGCAGTTCGAGGACAATGGCTTTGCCGTTGGCGGGTTTTTCCGTTTGAATATCCAGTTTATTGCCCAGGGCCAGTCGCAGCGCTTCGTTTAGCAGGCGGGCTTCCTGTTGGAGTGTATCCGGGGCGACGATGACCACACGGCGGGTCAGTTGGAAGGTATCTTTACCCCATTTCCACTGATAAGGACTAGGCAGCACCGGAGTAAGCGAAGAGGCGGGAAGGAGGGATACCTCCGCTTGCTGGATAAACGCATTTTCTGCAGTAGGGAGGGGCTTTTGGTCAGCATCACCCATGCGGATTTGTTCAGCGCGGGTATACGGTTCTACCATGATTTGAATCAATTCAGGAATGCTTTCCTGGCCATCGGCAGTAGTGAAAACAATATAGGCCCCTGTCGGACCTTCTGTTGTTTTGGTGGAGTAGCCGGCCCCTGAAAATTCATAATCGCGTTTTTCACCCGGCACCAGGGGGGCGAATTCGGTGGTGGGAGAAAGGCTGAAAAAATCCCCTGAAATACGGGTAAATGTCAGTCCTGGCAGGGCATCAGCGGCAGGTTTTGGCCCGATCAGGTAGCTAAAATAAATAGCCCAGCCCTGGGACGGTAGGGGGGTATCCCCTTGGTTGATCAGCGAAAACCGGACGAGTGCCGGAATAGAATCGTTTCGCGCATTGCGCACATGCTCCCACACCAGAGTAATATCGGAACCGGCTGGCATGCGGATATCTTGTGTTTTTTTCTGGCAGGAAAAGAGGCTCAATCCAAGCAGGAGGTAGTAAAAAAATACGGTTGAGCGGAAACCCAGGCGAGGATACATATCCGGTAGTTTTTTCACAAGATAGAAATATCTTCCTGCATCAGTGAAGCATTATTAGGTGATTTCTTGCGCTGGAATTTGGATATCTTTAGGCATAAATAACACCGAAATGGGGCAAAAAATAAGCTTTGCAATAGGGCTACTGCTGATCGCAGGGCAGGTAGCTGTCGCACAATCCTGGTATAAAGGCAACTTGCATACGCACTCGCTTTGGAGCGACGGCGACGACTATCCGGAGATGATTATGGAGTGGTATCAGGCCAACGGATATCATTTTGTAGCCCTATCCGATCATAATACCCTGCAGGAGGGAGAATACTGGATTAGCGTTCCCAAGGCGCCAGCCCGTCGGCGGGTTTTTGAGCGTTATTTGCGCAGTTTTGGCCCCGAGTGGGTTAATTTTCGGCGTGGTGCAGAAGATTCCCTCCTGGTGCGGTTAAAAACCCTCATGGAATACCGACCGCTGTTTGAGGAGGTGGGTAAATTTTTAATCCTGCCAGCAGAGGAGATTACCTCACGGTTTTTTGGGGCGCCCATCCACGTCAACGCCATCAATGTACGGGAGAAAATAGAACCTGCTTCCGGGAATAGCGTAACTGAAGTCATGCAGCGCAACATTGATGCGGTGAGGGAGCAACGCCGCCGAACCGGACAACCGATGTTTCCCCACCTGAATCACCCGAACTTCGGCTGGGCCGTTACAGCGGAGGATCTGATGGCGTTGGAAGGCGAGCGCTTTTTCGAGGTGTACAATGGTCATCCGCTGGTGAATAATTATGGCGACAGCACCCGGTTGGGAACCGAAGCCATTTGGGATCGTGTGAATCTGCACTATAAGGAGGCGGGAAAACCACTAATGTTGGGGCTGGCTACCGACGATAGTCATAATTATTACCTATTTGGGCCTCGCTACAGTAATTCCGGGCGGGGCTGGGTAATGGTTAAAGCCGATGCCTTAACCCCTGCCGCCCTGGTGTCGGCTCTGGAGGCAGGCAATTTTTATAGTACAACCGGCGTTATGCTGGACACCCTGATCCAGACTCCCGCTAAAATTCAGCTAACCCTTAAGCCGGAAGCAGGGGTAAACTACCGTATTCAGTTTGTCGGAGCGCATCGAGGGGATACCCAAACCCGGATTCTCGCTGAGGTGCAAGGAACAGCTGCAACCTATTATTTTCAAGGAGATGAAGCATTCGTTCGCGCCCGCATCAGCAGTGATAAGCCCAAATTCAATCCCTACTATCCCGGGGAGGTCGAAATGGCCTGGATTCAGCCCATTAGTCCGAACCGCCCCTAGGTTTGTAGGATTTTTTTGGCCAGGAGGGGAAGTGGGTGTATCTTTTGTGAATAAGGTGAACACCCTTACTTTAAAAGATTGACTATGAATGGATTGCTTGTTAAGTCAATAGGGGCTGGATTATTGCTCCTGCAGGCAGGGTTATTGGGAGCCCAGGCCGATTCTGCCCGACAGTGGTGCAGCCCGGGTTTGCCATTTCAGTCGCGAGCGAAAGGATTGGAGCTTGCTTACCGGGTAACCCCTTCGCAATCTTTTCCGGTAGTGCCGGGGGCTACGCATACCGTCGGTTCGCTGCGTAATTTAACCTTCAAGCTAAAATCACCGCTGTTTATTTCACCCGCAACCAAGATATTGGTCGGATACCACAGCCAACCGGAGTACTATGATATCGAGTCATGGGGAGGAGTGAAATCCATTTCTGCACCGACACTGGAGCGGAAGGCATTTACGGCACTGGAAGGCCGTGCTTTGCAAAACCAGGCCATGGGCCTTTATATCATTCAGGCGTTGAATGAAAACACCTATACCGTTGTACGGATGCAAGCAGCGTATCTGGGGGATTATGATGGCTTTTTACCCCTCGATAATCGCTATGCCAATTATTCATTTATCTGGGCCTGGGCGCGCAAGCCTGCACCTGACCGGGAGTGGGGGTTTGGTCTTTCGATCAGTCATAATTTCCGCCGAACGCTACCGCTGCCCTTCCTGCTTTACAATCGCAATTTTAATGAACGATGGGGCATTGAAGCCGCTTTTCCGGCTAGTGTTCAGGTAAGGCGTAATTTCCCCTCCGGGACAATACTACTGGCTGGTTATGATTTTAACAGCCGTAGTTATGCCATGGGGGTTGACGTTGATAGCGAACTGGACCCTTACTTTTTCAACCATGCCGAAATCAATACCGGCCTGACATTGGAGCAATCTCTGGTACCCTGGGTATGGGTCCAGGCCAAAGCCGGTATGCAGTTTAATGTTTCCACGCGTATGCAAAACCTGGAAGGCCCAGCCTTCTCCAGCCGCTGGAATCCGGGGGTAGTTCCGTATATGCAATTGGGCCTTTTTCTTTCGCCTCCGGGGCATTAACCCAGACTCTCCGGGTTTTCTTTTTTGCCAGGGAATCAGGGGTTGGCGATCGGAATTACCAGCCATTACGGCTAGCTTTCCTGCGGTGGATTTTCTAAATTTCCCATAAGAATACCTCGCAAAGAGCGTATTCCCTGTCCGGTTATTCACGAATCCAGCTGGCATGTTCAGAAAACTAATTCCCTATGACGCGGCGTACCTGATTCTCGACGCCTACATTCAATATCACCACCAGTTCAAGCGCATCACCAAACGGGCTAAGATCCGTTTTGAACATCGCGACTGGGTGGGTATACAGAGTGATTCCCGGGAACGTATTGCGCTATACCGCGACTCTGTGGGGAATACGACTGAGCGGATTCTCGAATTTTTGGGTGATAGGGCGCATGATCCGGAGGTATGGCGGTTGATGAAGGAAATGTTTCTGGAGGAAATTTTCAACTTCAACACCCGCAATATTGCAGAGACCTATTACAACTCCATTTTCCGGCATAGCCACAAAGGATTAAGTGCCGATGAGGAACTGATGTTTGTTCATGCTACCGGAACCTACCGCGAGTTTCGGTCCGCCATTCCGATCTACCATACCTTTTATTTGGGGCAACAGCTGGAAAATACCATCCACCAGTTGTTTGCCTGCTATCCCTTCGACGCACCCTTTGCGGATTACAATCGTGATGTGGGGTACATTACCGAAACGCTCAACCGGAAACTACGCGAATACAAGCGTACGTTTCGCCACCCGCGCCTGGAGATGCTCAAGTCGGTATTCTACCGCAATAAAGCCGCCTACCTGGTGGGGCGCTTATACCTCGACGATCGTCTCCACCCTTTTATCCTGCCGCTGCTGCATGAGGACGATGGCATTTACGTAGATACTGCCCTGCTGGAAATCAATGATGTCAGCTCTATCTTTAGCTATAACCGGGCCTATTTTTTGGTGGATACGGATATTGCCAGTGAAATGGTCGATTTTCTGAAAATCATTTTGCCGAGCAAAAGCCTGGGAGAATTGTATAATTCCATTGGCTTTGAAAAACACGGCAAAACCGTTTTGTATCGGGACATCCTGCGTCATTTGGATGTTTCGGCTGACAAATTTATTGTCGCCCCCGGGGTGAAAGGGATGGTGATGGCGGTTTTTACCCTGCCCTCGTACAGCATGGTGTTTAAAATGATTAAAGACCGCTTCCAACCTCCCAAGAATGTTACAGAGCGGGAAGTGCGGGAAAAGTATGATATTGTTTCGCTCCACGACCGGGTGGGACGCATGGCAGATAGCCATATGTTTGAAAATTTTGTCTTCCCGCTGGATCGGTTTTCCGAAGAATTAATCCAGGAGTTGCGGACGGAATGCCCTTCCAAAATTGAAATTGAGGGCAATCAATTAAAAATTAAACATCTCTACATCGAGAAGAAGATGATTCCGCTGGATCTCTACCTGCAGGATGCTACGCTTGAACAAGCCGAGGATGTAATCAATGATTACGGCCGGGCGATCAAGGATATGGCGGCAGTAAATATCTTTCCCGGCGATATGCTGCTGAAAAACTTTGGAGTTACCCGACTGGAGCGGGTGGTTTTTTACGATTATGATGAAATCGGCTTTCTGACCGATTATAATTTCCGGCGCATACCCGAGCCGCGGGATTACGATGATGAGTGGTCGTCGGAGCCCTGGTATTCCGTGGGCCCCCTGGATGTTTTTCCGGAAGAGTTTCCCAAGTTTCTGATTGGTCGGGAAGATGTAAAGGCCCTTTTCCTTCAACGGCATGCCGATTTGTACGATGTTGCCTATTGGCGCGATGTACAGGATCGCCTGCGGCGGGGTGAGATTGTGACGGTCTTTCCTTACCGGAAACGCCTTCGCTTCAAAAACGCATTTAAGGCCCAGGCAGCTCCTGATACTCCAGCCATCGATGACAAGGATAGTGAATGGCCAACGACGGAAGATGGCCCCGCCAAATAAACCGTAAAAAGATGATACTGAAAAATATGAACCTCCTGCGGAATGCTGCTTTTCTGAATGGAGCATGGGTGCAGGCCCAGGATAAATCAACTTTTGCCGTAACCAATCCGTACGATGGAACTCTCCTGGCAATGGTGCCCAATATGGGGGCTGCGGAAACCCGTGCAGCGATCAACGCTGCCGCTGCCGCATTTCCGGCCTGGCGGGATAAGACCGCCGGGGAAAGAGCTGCCGTTTTAAAGAAATGGTATGCTTTACAAATGGAAAACCTGGATGATCTGGCGGCATTACTTACTGCTGAGCAGGGTAAACCCCTGGCGGAGGCAAAAGGGGAAATTCGCTATGGTGCTTCCTTTATTGAATGGTTTGCCGAAGAAGCCCGGCGCGTTTATGGCGACGTCATTCCCGGACATGGGAAAAATTTGCGGATCATCACCTTGCGGCAACCAATTGGCGTTGCGGCAGCAATCACTCCCTGGAATTTCCCCAATGCGATGATCACCCGCAAGGTTGCGCCCGCGTTGGCGGCAGGGTGTACGGTAGTAATCAAACCCGCAGAGGATACGCCGCTTTCGGCACTCGCGTTAGCCACACTCGCTGAAGAGGCTGGATTTCCGCCTGGTGTTCTGAATATTGTTACCACCAATCAGCCTGCTGAAGTCGGTGGGGAGCTGACCAGCAACCCCCTGGTTCGGAAACTATCCTTTACCGGGTCTACGGAAATAGGAAAGCTATTGATGTCCCAATGCGCAGATACAGTTAAGAAATTGTCGTTGGAGCTGGGTGGTAATGCCCCGTTTATTGTATTCGATGATGCCGATCTTGATGCTGCGGTAGCGGGTGCAATTGCCTCCAAGTATCGCAATGCCGGACAGACCTGTGTTTGCGCCAACCGCCTGTATGCCCAGGCGGGTATTTATCAGGCATTCACTGCGAAACTTGCCGCTGCGGCCAGTCAGTTAGGTTTGGGCAACGGCATGGATGCCGGCGTAGAAGTGGGACCGCTGATCAACGCGGAGGCCTTGGAAAAAGTCCAGCGCCTGGTCAAAGACGCGACGACAAAAGGTGCTAAAGTGTTAACCGGAGGACAGGTTAAACCGCTGACGGATAAGGGCTCTTTCTATGAGCCTACCGTTTTGGTTGACGTTTCGCCCGATATGGAGATCAGCTCGGAAGAGATTTTTGGTCCAATCGCTCCAGTTATCCGATTCACCACCGAGGAGGAAGTAATTCGCCTGGCTAATGATACGCCGTTTGGATTGGCATCTTATTTCTATGGCCGCGATTATGCCCGGATATGGCGCGTTGCCGAGGCCCTGGAATACGGAATGGTTGGGATTAATACCGGCATGATTTCAACAACGGTAGCCCCGTTCGGAGGAGTCAAGCAAAGTGGCTTTGGCCGGGAAGGATCCAAATACGGCATGGATGATTTCCTGGTGATGAAATACCTGTGCTGGGGCGGGGTGGAATAATTTAGGAAATTGGAAATCGGAAATTGGCCCGCCTATGCTAGGCTATGGCGGACGACCCACCTGCCCTAACGTTTCGGCGGGCGAAGGAAATCAGTTGGCAGCGAACAGTCGGCAGTAATGAACAATGTTTTCAGGGAGCGGTGAAGCGTTGCGTTCAATGAATAGCAAGTAACCAGAACCCAAAACCATGAAAGCCATCCCGGATTCAGGACGAAGCCTAATTCCGGGATAGCAACTATTGGTATATTATGATCCCGTGATTAGGGAGATTATTCCTTTGTTGGGCAAGTGGATAAACCAACCAGGGTATAAAGAGGACAAAAACTTACCAGACTGGTCAAAAGAAAAATACCTGCTACTACCATCAGAACGATGCCCAGCGTGCCGGTAACCGTTCCGGAGAAAAATAAATAAGTGGCTACTGCGGCAATCACCAGCCGAATGATGCGATCTGCATTTCCCATGTTCTTTTTCATGATGTTACTTTTTTGTGGTTTGGAAAGTCATCAGGACCACTTTTGGATGAGTACGCCAATCAATGCTGCCAGACTTAAGCATGCCAGACAAACAAGTGCCAGTTTAGCTACTGTTGACCATTCCTGGACCGGGCGCATGGGCAAGTGGTTTTGATTATACCAAAGATACCATGTAACAATGGGAAGGGAGTGTAACTTTTGTCACTTATCCTGCAGGGCCGACTTACGCAGCAATATCTGACCGCGGTTCAGGCGCAGCAGGCCTCTTTTTTCCATTTGTTTGAGCAGACGGGAAATAACCTCGCGGGAAGTGGCCAGGTCATCAGCAATCTGCTGGTGTGAGAGCGGAAGTACCCGAGAATTGCGGGTTTGGGCCTGGTGTAAGAGGTATTGAAAAAGCCGCTCATCGAGCGAGTGAAATACTACCCCTTCCAGGGTGTGAAGGAGTTCGTCAAAGCGATTACTGAACGTTTCCACCATAAAATGCACCCAACTGGGGAAATGGCGTCCGAGTGGGCCTAACTCTTCGCTCGGAATAGCCAATACGGTTGTTTCCTCCTGGGTGATGGCGCGGATTTTACTCTTTTCGGCTCGTAGGGCTGAGGCCAGCGTAAAGGCACAGGATTGGCCAGGCTGGATGAAATACAGAAAAACTTCGCGTCCGCTGTCATCCTCCCGAATCACCTTAATATTGCCCTGAATGACCAGGGGGATCACCCGAATGTAACTGCCAGCCTGCAGTAGTTCCGTCTCGGGGGAGATATCCATCCGGGTTCCTTTTTCCAGGAGCTGTTCAATCAGCTCAAGCTGATCGAATACCGGAAAAAGGTTGGCCAGTTGGTGTCGTAGGTTGTGTTCACTCATAATTACCGGGCAGCGCGGCCAAAGATTCCGGAAGACAGGTAGCGGTCTCCGCGATCACAAATAATACAAACCAGCAAACCTTCCGACAGCTCGCGAGCTAATTTTGCTGCAGCGGCGACAGCACCACCACTACTCATACCTGCAAAAACACCTTCCTCTTCGGCCAGGCGGCGCATCATGGTAACGGCTTCTGCTTCGGAAACATCGATGGTGCGATCCACCCGTTGCGGGTCAAAAATTTGCGGAAGAAACTCCGGCGACCAGCGGCGGATGCCGGGGATGCTGGCGCCGTCAGCGGGCTGAACACCCACAATCTGCACCTGCGGGTTTTGTTCCTTGAGGTAGCGGGAAGTTCCCATGATGGTGCCGGTGGTACCCATGGAGGAAACGAAATGGGTGACCTTCCCCTGTGTATCCCGCCAGATTTCAGGACCGGTACTGCGGTAGTGGGCCCCCCAGTTGTCCGGATTGGCAAACTGGTTGAGCATCAGGTAGCCACCCTGTTGAACTAGCTCTTCGGCATATTCCCGCGAATACTCGATGGTTTTAGCGGCCGGGGTCAGGATTACCGTGGCCCCGTAGGCTTCCATTGTTTGTACGCGCTCCGCCGTTGAGTTGTCGGGCATGATCAGGGTGATGTCGATGCCGAAAAGGCGGGCAATCATCGCCAGGGCAATTCCCGTATTCCCGCTGGTTGCTTCAACTAAACGCACACCGGGTTGCAACTCGCCCCGATCGAGCGCCCCTTTGATCATTCCGTAGGCGGCGCGGTCTTTCACACTGCCGCCGGGGTTCTGGCCTTCCAGTTTGCCAAATACCCGGACTCCGGGTTGTTGAATAACACGGGTAAGTTCTACCAGAGGGGTATTGCCAACAAGGTCGATAATAGTAGGCATGCTAATACAAGGTTAAAATTCTTCGCTGATGTGGGTTGTTTCGGAGCCATCCAGATGACGCATTCGCTCGTAGCCGGCATAGTAAACCCGGGACTGGGGCGGGACACTTCGGGTGATCCAGACGTTGCCCCCGATGATGGTATCGCGGCCAATGGTTGTTTCTCCACCCAGGATGGTAGCCCCTGAATAGATAACCACCCGATCTTCGATAGTAGGGTGGCGTTTGGTTTTGGCTAATTCCTTAGCCACGCTCAATGCGCCTAAGGTAACCCCCTGGTATATCTTAACATCGTTACCGATGATGCAGGTCTCCCCGATAACGACCCCGGTGCCATGATCGATGCAAAAATTATCGCCTACCTGGGCTCCCGGGTGGATGTCAATGCCAGTTTTGCCATGAGCATGTTCCGTAAGAATGCGGGGAATAAGGGGAACCCCTAGTTGGTAAAATTCGTGAGCCAGCCGGAATACAGCAATTGCATAAAAACCCGGATAGGTACGAATTACTTCAGTTATGGTCACCGCGGCTGGGTCACCCCGCAGGATGGCTTCCGCATCGCGTTGTAAGCGTTGGTGTACCTCTGGCAGGCGGTCCATAAATGCTTCCTCTAATTCCCGGGCAGGGCGGGGGAGATCTTCCCGGATCGTGTCCAGGATATTATGTAATTCGATTTGCAGCTGTTGATAATGCCAGGAAAATTCCCGCAGATTGTGAAACCGATGGTCGGCATACTCCGGGAAAAGAACGCCCAGTAACCCGTTGAGCCAGTTACATACCTGGGAAGGGGCCGGAATTTGCCGGGCGTTAAGGTGGGCGCCAAAGAGCCCTTCAATGAATGGTGGTTGCATAGGTTACCGCATTTGCCTAAGACAATAACGCAACCAGTCGGGGTAGAGGTTGCCTGATCAGGAAAGATAATGGGATATTTTCTTCCCTTGCCGGAATTATTCAGGAATTTCTTGCTCAGTACTTTGTCAAGTTTGAAAATAAGGGTTGGCAATGGTTATTAGGTGACGAGTGAAGAGACCCGCCTTCGTTCACTTTTGTCAAGGGAAAAATAATGGTCAATTAAGTTTGGCTGTTTAATCAGAAGTTTCTTAAACCTGTCAATGTTATTCAGTCCAGGTCAAAGTTTCCCATTTCTGATTTCCCATTTCCCATTTCTTTTTCTTCCTAACTGATTCGTCCATTGCCCATTTCTCCAGATTTAGCAAATATTTAAGGCGCAGGGCCTTGACATTCCAGGGCAGATCCGGTAAATTTGTTTTTGAATGAACGATTAGTCAATAATAAATGTCACCAAGATCCAAGGCTCAATTTGCGGCTCTCCGCGATAAAAGTATGGCGGCTATCAAGTCGGCTGCACTCGAGTTGTTTGGGCAGCAGGGGTATCATTTTACGACAGTGAGTCAGATTGCCAAGGCTGCAGGTGTTTCCAAAGGACTTCTGTACAATTATTATTCCGGTAAGGAAGAGCTGCTGAACGCCATCATTATGGATGTGGTGGAAATGGGGGAGCAGTTTTTGGATCAGTTGATGACTGCAGCGTTGACGCCCCTGGAACGCATCACCGCCATTGTGGATGGTTCTATCGCCATGGTGCAGTCGGACCCCCATTACTGGAAGCTGCTCACGTCACTATCCTTACAGATTAATGTGCTGGATGAGGCGTTGACGGCTACCCTGAAAAACCGCCAGGCTGCGGCGAATGCCCGGCTGGCGACCATTTTTCGGGAAATGGGTTATGCCGACCCGGAGCGGGAGACCTTGCATCTTGAGGCAACCATGGATGGCATGATGATTCATTACTTGACGCAACTGGAAGATTATCCCATCCAGGCTATGCGTGACTATATTTTGCAGCAATACCAACGTTTTCAAAAACCCGAATAAGATGAAAGGATTTCGTAAAACCGGGTTCCTCGTTACACTGTTACTCTCGGCTGCAGTTGCAACCGGGCTGGCGCAGGGTACAGGAACTCCTGATGCCAAGGCTATTGTGGCCCGGGCAGATGCTAAGCTCAAGGGAAAAACCAGTCAGGGGGAGATGAAGATGACGATTGTACGGCCTACCTGGCAGCGCGAAGTAACCATGAAAAGCTGGAGCAAAGGTGACGAAGATGCGCTGATCCTAATTACGGCGCCAGCCCGGGATAAAGGCGTTGCATTTCTCAAGCGCGATGTGGAAATCTGGAACTGGCAGCCAACCATTGACCGGGTGGTCAAGCTTCCGCCGTCAATGATGATGCAGTCCTGGATGGGGTCGGATTTTACCAACGACGACTTGGTTAAGCAATCATCGATCGTCAATGATTACCAGCATAAGCTTTTGGGAAGCGATGTGTTGGAAGGCCGCGACTGCTATAGAATAGAGATGATTCCCAAAGAAAACGCCGCCGTAGTCTGGGGCAAAGTAATGGTCTGGATTGACAAGAAGGAGTCGATGCAACTCAAGACGGAGTTTTATGATGAATATGGCGATCTGATCAACACGATGGTCGGGAAGGACATCAAAATGCTGGGTGGGAAGCTACTTCCTGCACGGATGGAGGTGACTCCGGCGGATAAACCCGGCCAGAAGACCATTGTCGAGTATCTGAGCCTGAGTTTTGATAAGCCCATCGATGACAGTTTCTTTTCAATCCAACAGCTTAAGCGTGTTCGATAACCTAAATCTCACGGCATCATGCTCGTACAACTTGCCTGGCGCAATATCTGGCGGAACCGGCGGCGCACGTTAATCACCACCGCATCTATTTTATTTGCGGTTTTATTCGCCACGTTTATGGAGTCTCTGCAAAAGGGGGCCTGGAATAATACCATCAATAACGTGGTGAATTTTTATGTGGGCTATGCGCAAATTCACCTGGAAGGGTACTGGGATGAACGATCATTGGATTTGGCTTTTTCGGGGGAAGAGGTGACGAATCTGGCCCGGAAGGCACCGGGTGTTCAGGCGGTAGTTCCCCGCCTGGAGTCGTATGCATTGGCTTCTACCGGAAATAACACGCTGGTGGCCACGGTAATCGGGATTGACCCTGAACTGGAAGACGGAATGACCCATTTGTCGGGCCGGTTAATTGCCGGGAAGTATCTGACTCCCGAGGACCAGACGGTCCTACTGGCTGCCGGTGCGGCCAAACAATTGGAGCTGGGCGTTGGCGATACCTTATTGCTCATTGGGCAGGGGTATCATGGGGTTAATGCAGCGGGCAAGTATCCGATTACCGGGATTGTGGAGTTTGCCACTCCGGAGTTAAACAAATCGATGGTGTGTTTGCCTTTGGTAGAGGCCCAGTGGCTTTACGGGGCGGACGGGTTGGTGACCTCTCTGGCATTACAATTGCCTAACCAGCGCGCTATCCAGCCTGCACTGCATTACCTGGACCAGCAGTTGCCGGACGAGACCTATGAGGTGATGGACTGGAAGGCTATGATGCCGGATTTGTTGGAAGCCAAGGCGCTGGACAGTGCCGGGAACATCATAGTTTATTGTATCCTTTATCTGATCATTGGGTTTGGGATTTTCGGAACCATTCTGATGATGATCAAGGAACGGGAGTACGAATTTGGGGTACTCATCGCCATCGGGATGCGCCGTTGGCGGCTGGCAATGGTCGTCTGGTTGGAAATTATCTTCCTGGGCTTACTGGGTGCGATGGCGGGAATCCTCTGCAGTACTCCGCTGGTGTATTACTTCCGGGTTAATCCCCTGAGGTTTTCGGGGGACTATGCCTCAGCGCTGGAAAAATTTGGCTTCGAGCCAATTTTTCCGACAGAGTTTCGATTGGGTATTTTCCTGACTCAGGCCCTGGTGGTACTGGCCATCACTATCGTGCTGGGGCTATTCCCATTCCGTAAACTTAAGCAGCTTGAGCCTGTCGCCGCAATGCGGTCCTAAGGGTAAGCACATGTAATGTTAAACCAAAAAAAGCGATCATGATTTATCTCATGGCCTGGCGAAATATCTGGCGGAATCCAACCCGGAGTCGGGTGGTCATCCTGGCAATTGCTTTGGGGATCTGGGCGGCACTCTTCATGTCGGGGTTTGCGACAGGCATGATGCGCAACTATATACAAAACGCCATCACGAACGTAGTTTCTCACATACAGATTCATCATCCGGAATACCAGGCGGATAATAATGTGCGGTATACAATTCCAGGTGCGGACTCTCTGCGGAAAACACTGCTGGCCATTCCGGAAGTCAAAGCGGTCAGTGTACGAACCCTCGTCAACGGCATGATTGCTTCCAGCCAGACGGCCCGTGGCGTACAGGTCAAAGCGATTACTCCGGGTGAGGAAGCCACGGTAGGCTTGTCAGCGGATAAAATCGTAGAAGGAGATTTTTTTGCGGAAGACCGCAAAAATAATTTGCTTATGAGTAAGAAACTGGCTGATCGGTTACATGTGGCCCTGCGGAGCAAAGTGGTGCTTACCTTCCAGGATCTGGGGGGCAATATTACATCGGCTGCTTTCCGGATTACGGGGTTATACGCCATTGGCGATGAACCCTTTGAAGAGGGGCATGTGTTTGTGCGCCGCCAGGATCTCAACCGGTTACTCGTGGCGGACCTTACCGATTCGCTGAATGTCGAACAGCACCTGGCGCATGAAATAGCGTTGCTATTGAGTACTCCGGACCAGGTAGATCCTGTACAAGCCGAATTACAAAAGCGCTTACCGGGATTGCGTATCGAGACATACCGGGAAGTTGCGCCCGACCTGCGGCTTTACGAATCCCAGGTGCAGAGTGTTTCCTGGGTTTACCTGATTGTTATCATGCTTGCACTGGTATTTGGCATCATTAATACGATGCTGATGACCGTTTTAGAGCGGTATAAGGAGCTTGGCATGCTGATGGCTATCGGGATGAATAAGTGGCGGGTATTCCGCATGATTATGCTGGAGACCCTTTTCCTTTCACTGGCGGGCGCGCCACTGGGTCTATTGCTGGGCTGGGGTACCATTACATTTTTGGGACATCGGGGATTGGACCTGTCCAGATTCTCAGATGCGCTGGCGCAATTCGGTATGTCGAATGTGGTCTATTTCGCTGTTCCGCAGGAAACCTATGCGCAGGCAGTTTTCATCCTGGTGTGTACTGCCTTTCTGGCTTCTTTGTACCCAGCCTGGAAAGCCATTCGGTTGCGGCCGGTTGAAGCGATTCGACGGATTTAGCACAGGTTCATAAAAGCATTTTCATCATTACTACTTTAGAAAATGACAGACAAATGGGCGTTATACATGTAGAAGGAGTATCCAAAATCTATAATCCGGACAAAATTCCGGTAACGGCATTGCAGGGCGTTTCGCTAACTATTGAAGCCGGTGAGTTCACGGCGATTGTGGGGCCGAGTGGGTCAGGGAAAACCACCCTGTTGAATGTTATTGGTGGACTTGACCGGCCTACCAGCGGTCGCGTAGCTGTTGGCGGCCACGAGATCACCGGGTTGTCGGATAATGAGCTAATCGATTTCCGCAAGGAACACATTGGGTTTGTCTTTCAGGCGTACAACCTGATTCCGGTACTAACCGCCCGGGAAAATGTCAGTTTTGTGATGTTATTGCAAAACCGGCCGGCGGCCGAGCGGGAAGCACGCACCCAGGAATTGCTCGCTGCGGTGGGCCTCGAAGATCAGATCGATAAACGGCCGGCGGAATTATCGGGGGGACAGCAGCAGCGAGTGGCGGTGGCCCGGGCATTGGCACCCAAGCCGGCGTTTATTCTGGCCGATGAGCCGACGGCCAACCTGGATTCCCATTCGGCGTCCAATTTATTGGATATTATGGCCCGGCTCAATGAAGAAGAAGGTGTTACCTTTTTGTTCTCCACACATGATCAACGGGTAATTGATCGGGCTCGCCGGGTAATTACGTTGGTAGACGGGGCCATTGCCAGGGACGAATACCGGTCGTGATGAAAACAATATTTTCTGCGGGGCGAATGCTGGTGGTAATCCTGATCGTATGCTGGTTGGGCGTTTCAGGTTATAGCCAAAACGACAGCCTTCCGGTTGTCGAACCTGAGGTGAGTAAACTGGCGGTAAGCGGGTATGTGAAGAACCTGCAAACCTGGTTGTTTTTGAATGCTGGCGGGCAAACTACTTTTTTGCAGGACAACCTGCTGCACCACCGCCTTAATGTTCGCTGGGATGCTTCCCCCCAACTGACGGTATATGCCGAGATGCGCAACCGCGCCTTTTTTGGTGATCTCGTAAAAGTTAATCCCCAATATGGCGATCAGGTTGCTTATGCCAATGACGACTATTTTCGCCTTTCGGCCGTTGTTTTGAACAGCCAGTCGTGGGTGGTGCATACGATGCTTGATCGCTTTTATGCCGAATGGCAGCAGAATGACTGGGAGGTGAGCCTGGGGCGCCAGCGTATTAACTGGGGAATCAGCACGGTTTGGAATCCCAATGATTGGTTTAATGCCTTTAATTTTACAGACTTTGACTACGAGGAACGCCCGGGCAGTGATGCCATTCGGATACGTCGCTATACGGGCTATGCAGGGAGTATTGAACTGGCGGCAAAAGCGTTCGACACCTGGAATGAAGCGGTTGTGGCTGGCTTATGGCGGTTCAATCGCTGGAATTACGATTTTCAGTTATTGGCGGGTTATGTCCGCCAGGATTGGGCATTGGGTGCAGGGTGGGCTGGTAACCTGGGGAACGCCGGATGGAAAGGGGAATTTTCCGCCTTTTTCCCACAGCAGGGAGTTGAGCGCGATCCCGCGTTAGCCATGACCTGGGGTGTTGATTATTCCTTCAGTAATGCCCTTTATGCCCAGGTCGGCTATCTATACAATAGTGCCGGGCAATTGCGCGGGGATGCCAGTGGTTTGTTTGCTTTTGAGTTGTCGGCCCGGAATTTATATCCTTATCGGCATGCTGTATTTTTACAGGCCAGCTATCCGGTTTCACCGCTGGTGCAGGGTGGATTGGCGCTTATTTATAGCCCCGTGGAGGCACAAGCACTGTTTCTGAATCCTACTCTTGGCCTTTCGGTGGCCAACAACTGGGGGCTGGACCTGGTGGGCCAGCTGATTTTTGACCAGGAACCGGAAGGGTATCGAAGCCCTATCCAGGCGGCTTTTGTTCGATTAAAATACTCCTATTAAGCCAGGGCCTTTCCAGGGCCTTCGGGGTGACAAATCACCTTCCCGGGGTGACTTTCCTCATCTATGTTGTTTGCAAAATTGCTATAGCTTATTAGCGGTGATTAGTTTGATCACCCTAAATGAACTACCATGAAACGGATACTCTTTTTGGGGTTGTTGCTGTTGGGGATCGGTAGTTTTGCGTTCTCCCAGGTTACTGGGCGAGGAAATTTCATGTTGGGTGGAACGGTGGGTATTTCAACAGCCCAGTCGAAAATAACCCAAACGACCTCGGCCGGTGAGTCGCAGGATAAAAGCCCTACCTCTTCCCAGATCAGCTTTGCCCCGGCAGTAGGTTATTTCTTGCTTGACCGGACAGCCGTTGGCATCCGCATGGACTTCACGCGGAGTGCGGTACGCGAACAGCAGGCTGATAAGGTGCTGGACAGCGATTTGCTTTTCGGACCTTTTGGACGGTATTATCTTCCCGCCGGGAAAGACCTTGCCCTATTTATCGATGGTGGATTTGGGTTTGGCAACTCCAACGACCAACAGTACTTTGGAGAAGTAAGCCAACGGATCAATACCAATATTTTTGCGGTAGGCATTGGCCCAGGGTTCACCGTATTCTCAGAACACGGCTTAGGCATTGAAGCACTGTTGAAGTACAACTTCGCCCGTAGTCGCTTTGATACTACGGTTGGTGGTGTTTCGCAAGAAGTGATTACCCATACCAATCAGGTGGATTTATCGTTGGGTTTGCAACTGTATTTTGGCGGTATCAAGAAGCTAGAGTCGCCCAAGTATTTTTAGGGTACTGACATTCCACTAATCTGGCTACCTTTGGCATGTTTTTTTACCAAAGCCAAATCCAGTGAGTAGTTTAGATACTGTAGTTGTTGATCAGGCAACGAGTGGCCCGCGGTGGCGGGCCTACTTGATTTTAGGCGCATTGAGTCTGGTCTGGGGAACCTCTTTTATTCTAATAAAGAAAGGATTAAGTGTATACCCGCCTACACAGGTAGCCTGTTTGCGGATGGCTATTTCGGCGTTGGCTTTCACCCCGGTAATGATTTTACATGCCCGGCGGCTTGATTGGTCAAAATTGCCATTCCTGTTATTCGTCGGCCTGACGAGCAGTGCAATTCCCGCTTTTCTTTTTGCCAATGCACAACTGCACATCAGTTCTTCCATGGCGGGGATTCTGAATTCCCTGACGCCCTTGTTTACCTTGGTTTTGGGGGTATTGTTTTTCCGGACGGTTTTTTCCTGGAGCAAGGTTTCCGGCGTTTTACTGGGCTTAGGCGGTGCCAGTTTGCTCATCATTATGGGGAGCAGCTCCGGATTGGAGGGAGATATCGGTTGGGGTTTCCTGATTGTCCTGGCTTCCCTTTGCTATGGGGCCGGCACGAATACCATCGGTACCTATCTGCGGGAGATGAATTCTATCCAGATCAGTGCTTTTTCCTTTGGCTTGACCGGAATTCCACTCTTCCTTTATCTTTTTGCCGGTACGAATTTTACACAAATTCTGCAGGAACAGCCCCGGGCCTGGGAGGCGCTGGGGTATATAACGATCCTGGCCTTAGTCGGTACCGTTACTGCATCCATTATTTTCTTTAAATTAATTCAGCGCACTTCAGCTCTATTTGGGTCCATGGTGGCTTATATGATGCCTATGGTTGCCCTTTTGTGGGGGTTATTGGATGGCGAACCCATTGGTTGGCCCCACATGGGTGGAATGGCTCTTATTTTGTGCGGGGTGTACCTGAGTCGGCGATAGTTCATTCCATGGATGATTCAGCTTATTGATTGGCGGCATTATGGGTTGAAGGTTACTGGTATCTGGTAACTGGTTTTTAGTTACTGGTTAATAGTTGTTGATGCCTAATGACGTTAAGCGTTACTCGTTGAGCGTTTAATTGGTTTTATCTTGTTCGCAGGAATCTTTCGATTCCACGCGGCGTATTGGCCGGTCTTCAGACCGCGGGGGTGAACCAAACCAAGATTTACCCGCCTACGGAGGGTTTACCCGCCTACGGAGGGTTTACCCGCTATTTGGGTGTCTGGTGCCTGGTTTTACCTCGACGCAGTCGGGGCTAGTTATTCCGTTTTCAATTTCTCCTCCGCAGCCAGCGCACACCCCTCAGTCCCTAATGCCCCCGTGTACGCACGTTAAAGGACTCATTCCCGTGGTAAAGCTCTGTTTTCGGCAGGAGGACGACGCGAGGCATCGCGTCGTTACACTTGGCGGAGCTACCCCGGATCTGAGGAGCTATAAAACCTGGTTTTTTACCCGATTCAGTCGGAGCCAATTTCTAATTTCCAATTTCCTTTACGGCCGTAGCCCGCCACAGGCGGACAAGCTTAGCGTAGGCGGGTCTTTATTCCTCTCCCCTCACAAAAACCGTTTTGGACCGACCTGGACAAACCTACTCTTCCCGGAACCAATCGGCATACATCACATAATTATTGGCGATGCGCTCGATATAGTGCTGAAACTGTTCCGGGCTAAGGCTTTTGACTTTGCGAGCCGGAACGCCTGCATAGATATGTCCAGATTCCAGTCGGGTTTTTTCCAAAACGATGGCACCGGCAGCAATCAGGACATTTTCTTCGACGACTGCATGATCCATAATGATGGCACCCATACCCACAAGTACATTGTCGTGGATAGTACAACCGTGAACAATAGCCCGGTGGCCAATAGATACGTTATTACCAATCGTGGTAGGAGCTGTCTGGTAAGTACAATGGATTACTGCTCCATCCTGGACGTTCACTTTATTTCCCATGCGGATGGCATTCACATCGCCGCGCACCACGGCTGTAAACCATACGCTGCAATCGTCGCCCATCACCACATCGCCTACCACGGTGGCGTTTTCGGCGAGGTAGCAATTTTTTCCCATGTGGGGCAGGACCCCATTGACCGGTTTGATTAGTGCCAAGGTTACTGGTTTTTGATCTGCTGCTAAAGTACTAATTCGTAATCTTCCAGGGCGATGTCGAGGCCCCAAATGCGTTGTTTTTTTGCCTGGGTGCAGCGGAAGCCAGCGTCCGTGTAAAGTTTTTTGGCAGGATCCAGCGGCCCGGCAGTACTCAGGACGATACGCTGATAGTCATGGTCCTGGGCAAAATGAACCGCCGCGGTAACGAGTTGCCGGCCGAGCCCCCGACCCCGTAAAGGGGGCGCCAGTAAAAACCAGCGCAAGCGTGCGGTATCGTCGGTTTCCCGGACCATAGCAATGGTACCCTGGAGTTCTCCTTCATAATCAACCAACCAGATGCGTTCCTGCGGATCGCGCCGGGCGGCAAAAGCTACCACCGGAGGGGCCATATAGGGTTCAAAAGAAACATCAAACTGGTGCTCCTGAAAATAGAGTACGCCATGCAGGTAAATAATGCGTCCCAGGTCGCCAGGGCGCAGATCATGCCGAATGATGACGGGGGGTGATGTTAAAGAGGTATCCACGATTAGTTTAATTTGTCAGGGAAAATACTGATTTCAATCAATTTTCAGCATTGACGATTGTCATGTGGTACGGGAATTACCCTGGTTACCTTTGTGCATATCACGCAAAGCCAATACATCTATGCAAAGTCAACTACTGGACAAGTATAACGTCCCGGCACCACGCTATACAAGTTATCCTACCGTTCCTTACTGGCAGGAAGAAGCCCCAACCCAGGAAAGCTGGCGCGGCCGGGTATTAACGGCGTTTTCGCAGTGCCAGGAAGTGAGTTTGTACATTCATCTGCCCTATTGTGAGCAGTTGTGTACTTATTGTGGCTGTAATAAGCGGATTACCAGGAACCATCAAGTGGAAGAGCCCTATCTGCAAACTGTTCTGCAGGAATGGAAAATGTACAGCGCGTTATTGCCGCAGCGTCCGGTAGTGCGGGAAATTCATTTGGGAGGAGGTACGCCAACGTTTTTCCAGCCGGCGAATTTGGCTCATTTTCTCCAGGAACTTTTAGCAGATGTAGACTTGGCTGACGAATACGAAATGGGCTTTGAGGCCCATCCTTTCAGTACGACTTATGATCATTTAGCCGTACTACGGGAACTGGGCTTCCGGCGAATCAGCATTGGAGTCCAGGACTTTGCACCTGAAATTTTGCAGATTATCAATCGCCAACAAACCGAAGAACAAGTAGCCCAGGTGACCCAGTGGGCGCGGGACCTGGGCTATACATCGATTAACTATGACCTGATATTCGGCCTGCCGCTGCAAACGGCTGAGCACATTCGAACGACGATGGATAAGCTGGCAGTACTCAAGCCGGAGCGCATTGCCTTTTATTCCTATGCCCATGTGCCCTGGGTAAAGCCTAGTCAGCGGGCTTATTCGGAGGCTGATTTGCCACAGGGAGCTGAGAAGCGGGCACTTTATGAACTCGGCCGTGATTTATTGCAGGAAATGGGTTATGTCGAAATCGGAATGGACCATTTTGCCTTACCCACTGATGCACTCGCCCTGGCGATGAAGGCGGGTACTTTGCATCGCAATTTCATGGGATACACTCCGTATTACAGTCGCTTGAGTATTGCCCTTGGGGCTTCATCTATCAGTGACAGCTGGGATGCCTATATTCAGAATGAGAAAAAAATTGAAGATTATACGGCTGCTGTAGAAGCCGGGCGATTTCCTATTAGCAAGGGGCATCTGCTGACGGATGAAGATCAATTGTTGCGGCAGCATATTCTGGATATTATGTGCCGCTTTGGTACGGAATGGCAAACAGAAGACCGGCAATGCGCTGCGCTTTATGAGGGACTGGATCGATTACCGGAACTGGAACACGATGGCCTGTTACACTTGTTGCCGGGGCAGCTGCAGGTGACCGAGATGGGGCGCCCGTTTCTGCGCAATATTTGCATGGCGCTGGACGCCCGCTATTGGCGCAAACAGCCGGAAGGCATGTTGTTTAGTCAGACAGTATAAATACGCAGGTACAAGGTTTTGATAACCTGATGTGGGTATTCTAACTTCAGCCTTATTGTAAGCTTTTTGTGGCAATGGAAGTTTTAGCTTTGGCGGCCACTGGGGTGCACTGCAGGCTGGGCTTTTTTGCCGGCATGAGTCATCCCGAATTTTGGACAACCTGGCTTTCTGGTTTAGAGCCGCTGCGCTGCGCTTGCTAGTTTAGAGCCGTTCGCTGCGCTCACTGGTTTAGAGCCGCGCGTCGCGTTGCTCCGCGCTCGTTTAGAGGGTTTAGAAGGAAAAGGTAGTTCCTGAAAACAAGCTAAACGCTCGTATGTTTGTCAAGCAAGTAAAAGTTCATTGAAATTAATAGTTTAGTAAGCACCTAACACAGAGGATACTAAACGCAAGCACTCCTTGGGGAAGATGCAGATTTAGAGATAGCCCTGTGTTAGGAGGTTCTTTCGAGTCTGAATAGCATTTAAGGACTTCCGAGTATCGGATGAGCCAGCATAAGCTACGAGGAAAGACGATAAAGACCCACTTATTTTTTCATTTGAACTTGAGCGGTTATGAACATTATTGGTCAGAGTTTAGGCATTGACATTGCGGCAAAAAGCTTTCAGGTTTGTTTGCAAATCAAGCAGGCAGATGGTCATTGCAAAATTAAAGGTAGCCGTAGTTTTCCGAATACGGCCAAGGGCATAGTTGCTCTCTAAACCAGCACCGCAGGTGCGGCTCTAAACTAGCTACGAGCGGAAGTGAGTGGCGGCTCTAAACCAGCCTACCCTCCATAGGCGGGTAAACCCTACCTGCCACCAAATCACAATTCGGGATGGACTCATATTTTTTTGGGTTGGGCTCAAAGTGGAGTTAGCTTGCTGATTTTTGACGCATGGCCAACCAGGTCCAGATAGCCCCGGCGAAATCAGTAGCAGCGAAAACTAAAATTCCCCAGCCTAGTTTCCCCATGACCCAGAAGGCGATCATGAAGAGAGCTGCGAAGAGTCGCATCCAGACGGTTATCGGAAACATAACCTGGACATCGTTGCGGGCAATGGCCAGGTAATAAATACCCAGCACCAAGGCTAACATCCCTACAAAGCGAATCCAGATATCATCACCATAGGGTAATTGAAAAAGATCCAGGAGAAAAACTGGCATCAGAATCAAGCCAAGTCCAACAATAAGAATCAGGTACAGTCCGAAGACAAACAGGCTTTTAGCAGGAGCATTCATCAAATATGGTTTTAGATGAGTGAGTAATCACAACGGGGTAATCCCTATTTCGCTTAAGTGAGCGCTATAAAGAATTTTAGCCAATCAAATAAGTGGGGTAGGCAAACCGGGTTCACCAGTCTATATTCCTGTTTACCCCCTGCTGTTAAGGGGCAAGCCTTGGTGGGGTGATACATTATTTAAAAGAAAAACGGCGACGTGGGGCTTTAAATCAACTGGTTAACAGTGAGTTAGATTGTTTTAAAGATATGGAAAATAGTAGTCATTCGGCTTGTTTTGCCTGATTTATTTTTTGCCACTAACGCATTGGGGGGTCCTGTCAAAAATCATCATACCCCCTGACAAATTACATTTACATCGCGTGGGAAAGAACCTTAGCTTGAGGACATATTAAATCACTAAACTTCCCTAGCCATGTGGAGAGCCAAGATTCATAATCGTGCTTTTGACCGAATGGGTGAAGGGTTTGCCCCTTTGATCGATCGGGATCATTTTCTAGGTCATTCAGCTTTTGATATTAAACGCCATGATGACCAACAGCCAGCAGCTAATCTTACCAAAAAAGGCAATGAATTCGTGCTGGAGTTGGCAGTTCCGGGGTATACCAAAGAAGAGTTGGAGATTTTGGTAGAAAATGATATCCTTAAAGTGCGGGGACAAAAAAACAAAGAGGAAAAACGAGAAAACCCCAAGTATATACTGGAAGAGGTTGATTTTGAATCCTTTGAACGTTGCTTCAAATTGTCGCCACGGATTGTCCACGATAAGCTGAAAGCTTCCTACAAAGAAGGCGTTTTGCGACTGGAGTTTTCGGAAACGAAAACGAAACCGCAGAAAGATTACTATAAAGTTAACATTGGGTAGTGCCTTAGCTCTTCCGGGCTAAACAGACAGCCAATTGAACCTGTGCGCGAGGATATCATCGACTGGTTGGATAACTCAGGTTTTGAGGCAGCCGACAAATCGTGGTGATCTTCCTTGTAGCATTGGAGCAATTGGCTGTTTTTTTTGAGATTGATCTGTACAGCCTCTGGAAAAAGGGTACTTTGGAAAGGGAATCCATTGATAAACGCATAAGGCTATGGTAAATTTCGCACGGGTTTTAGTTGCCCTGGATATGTCGGGCATGGATCAACACCTCCTGGAGTTAATCGGGCAGTTATCGGCCAATGAAATGTTTGAGAAAATATATTTTCTGCATGTCACTCCTGATTTTACTGTTCCGACCAATATCGATGCCGAGTTTCACAAGCTTTTTTCGCAGGATTATCCTGTTGATGAGCGATTGCGCGATAAAATAGCCCTTGACGTTACAGAAGTCATTGGGGAATTACCGGGCGTCGACGTGAGTGTGGAGGTTCGGGAAGGCAATCCATACAAGAAATTAATGCACTGGCTCGAGGTGAAAGAAGTGGACCTCCTGGTAGTGGGGCACAAGGCCAAAAGTGAGGGTAGTGGCATCACTGCTCGCCGGGTTGCCCGCCACGCGCCCTGCAATATTTTACTGGTACCGCCCCAAAGTTCAGCACCTAAAAGCATTCTTGTACCTATTGATTTTTCGGCAGCTTCAGCCCGGGCCTTACGAACGGCGATAGATTTGCGCAAGGAAAACCCTGGATTGACCATCAGGGCACTTTACATCGTAGATCAGCCCCCCACGGATTATTACATGCGGCCTTTTGAAGACAGCGGCTTTCGCGGCTTACTTCGCGAGGCCGCCGCGAAGAGTTTCAACACTTTTTGTGAGCGGGAGAAGTTATCTCAGGATGCCTTTTCTTTCGACTTGGTTGACAATGTGTATAGCAGCGTAGCACTCCATATTAACGAATATGCAGAAGCCCAAAATGTGGATTGGATTGTTCTGGGAGCCCAGGGGCATTCCGCTTTGGAGTCTTTCGTTTTTGGCAGCGTAACCGAAAAACTGGTGGAGCATAACACCAAGCAGGTGATTTTAATCGTCCGATAAACCAGAACGTATTTTTAGATGACGTATCCCGGGTTTACAAGGCAGGTAATCATTGTTGTTACGGGGTTACCCGGCACGGGAAAAACCGCTCTTGCCGAGATGTTGGCACGGATACGGGGATGCTGTCATTTAAATACCGATGTTATTCGAGTTACCCTGGGAAAACAAGGACAATATGATGCTGCTACCAAAGCTTTGGTGTACGCTGCATTATTGCAGGAGGCCCGGCAGCATCTATCTGCGGGGAAGGATGTCCTGCTGGATGGAACCTTTTTCCGGCAGGAACTGCGTGAGCCAATCCACACGTTAGGGTTGGAATTTTCGGCAAGAACCCTATGGATCGAACTGGTGGCTAATGAAGAGGTCATTAGGAAGCGTGTAGCTGTGCAACGCCCCTACAGTGAAGCAGACTTTTCGGTTTATGAGGCGTTGCGGGACCAATATGAACCGCTGGTCTATCCCCGGCTTATTTTGCGCAATGAGCAGCATTCCCTGGCCGAATTAGCCGGCGTAGCCCAGGCCTACATTTCCAGTCAGTTGTTAACGCCATTCTACCCCATTTCCCAGCTTCCTGAAACACTACCTGCCCTATGACCCTGGCCGAAATTAACAAGTTGGTTGACCAGTTGGCTGGGAACCCCGATTGTGGAACAGTGACCTTGTTACAGCTGCCCATCTCATGGGTTATTCTCACCGATCAGTACGTGTATAAAATCAAAAAACCAGTAAAGTATAGTTACCTGGATTTTTCAACGCCTGAAAAGCGGCGTTTTTTCTGCGAGCGCGAATTGGTGCTGAACCAGCGGCTGACGACAGGCATGTATCTGGAGGTTGTTCCGGTGGTACGTGATTCCGGAGGAGGGGTTAAGTTGCGTGAAGAAGGTGCTGTGCTTGATTACGCTTTGGTCATGCAACGAATGGACGAAAAACGTCAAATGGATCGACTATTGGCGGCGGGTAAGGTTACCCCCCATCAGTTGGATCAACTTGCTGTTCAGTTAGCCGATTTCCATCGGAAAGCAAACCGAATCAAGGGCCAAAACGATATCCATCAGCAACATCAGCGTTTTGCGGATATCCGCACGCAGGAAGACGACTGGTTGTGCCACTGGGGTGAAGCCGAACGCAAGCTGGTTGATGCATCTATTGCCTGGTCGGATGCTTTTTTACAGCAACACGAACGACGGTTTTACGAACGGGAAGCGGCTGGCTGGGTGGTGGATGGACATGGAGATTTGCATGCCGGCAATATTTTCCTCCTTGATCAACCCGTGATTTTTGACTGTATAGAATTTAATGATGATCTGCGGATTGTCGATGTGCTTAGTGAGATTGCTTTTTTCATTATGGATCTTGATGTGCGGGGGTATGCCGAATCAGGGGCGTACTTTTTCGCAGCTTACCAACGGGCTTTCCCCTGTGTGGAACAGGAGGCTGACCAACGCATTTTTCATTATTACAAGGTCTACCGGGCTAATGTCCGTTTAAAAGTATTGTTGCACCACTATCTGTTGGCTACTGACATTGTTCAACAAATGCCTGTCCGGCAGGAGATCGACCGTTATCTTAAACTTTACCGGCAATACCTGGATGATCCGTTAGCCGCGCTTCAGCAACGGTAAAGAAGTTGTTTGCCCAAAGCCTTGCCCGCTGGCGGGTAATCCAGCTAGGCGGTATAGGTATTAGGGCGGGAAGAAGTGAAAAACCCATGGCGGTGTCTGGTGTCTGGTTTCTGGTTCTGGTGTCTGGTGTCTGGTGTCTGGTTTCTGGTTGTTGCCTAAATAACGTTAAGCGTGTCACGTTGAGCGTTTTTGATCAATTTATTGTCAACGTTATTCAGTCCAGGTCAAAGGGCAAGATTTCTCATTTCTCATTTCCGATTTCCCACTCCGACGCAGTCAGGGCAAGTTTTTTACCTGCCGAAGCCCGCCATAGGCGGACAAGCTTTGCGCAGGCGGGCTCATTTCCCACCCGCCGGAGGCGGGTAAATTTCTCATTTCAGGTATCCTTGGCCGCCAGCATTTTCATACATGACAGACCAATTGCCTCATGTCGACGAAATACACTTGTCAACACGGGGAATGGAAGCCCTGCAGTCCCCGAATTTCCCCAATCGGCTGATTCTGGGGATACTTCCAGGGGATAAAAAACGCCGTTCGCAGATGAAATCCTGGGATCGGTGTAAAAAAGTGGGCTACTATACCCAAATGCTGCATCTTGCCGAAGGATTTTCCTAAAACCATTACTAGTTATGAAACGAATACTTACAGGCTTACTTTTTGTTTGGGGATCATTTGTCTCTGTTTATGGACAGCAAGTACATACAGGACCTCATGTGAAATTGGAGGGTAGCCAAAGCAATGTTTATGTTGCGGGTGGCAATGTCAATGTTACTGGAGAAGTGGCTGGCGACCTCATCGGTGCCGGAGGAGAAGTAGTCATTGACGGCCAGGTGAAAAAAGATATTTTATTGGCAGGTGGTCAGGTTACGCTGAATGGCGCAAGTCAGGAGGATGTCCGCATCATTGGCGGTGAAATCCGTATCACCCGGGATATTGCCGGCGACCTGAACGTTACCGGCGGCGAAGTGCGCATTGAGGAAGGTGTTCACATCGGTGGAAGTTTACTCGTTGCGGGCGGCGAAGTACGTTGTTACGGTACCATTGCCGGTGACGTGTACCTTGCAGGCGGCGATGTTCAGCTCTACGGGGAAGTAGGCGGAAATCTCGACGTTCGCAGTGGTAATCTTTACCTCAATAGCCGGGTCAATGGCCAGGCTAAAATTATCACCGATAAACTTTCCCTGGGCGATGAAGCCTGGGTTGGTGGCGCGGTCAGCTACTGGCAGCGTAAAGGAAAGGTTGATTGGGCCAATCACCTTGCCGAAGGAAACGAGGCCAAATTTGATGATTCGCTGAAACCGCGTTATGCAAAAGTCAATTGGCAGGCACAGGTAAAAACGGCGGCGCAGGTGTGGATGGCTTACCGCCTGGTTGCGGGGTTGTTGCTGACGCTATTGTTAGGGGTTATGTTCCCCCGCTACTTTGAACGCAAAACAGGTGTTATGCAAAACCAGCCGGGCCGTTCTTTCGCACGAGGAATGTTTGTTTTCCTTGGCTTACCGATCGTATCGGGATTAGCCATGGTAACGATCATCGGGATTCCCGTAGGGTTAGTTGGTATTTCGGCGTTTACGATTGCAGCTACGCTGGCCAATGCGGCTACCGCCGTCCTGGGAGCTTACGAATGGGAGCGCTGGAGTAAATCCAACTGGTCGCAAGGCCGCCTGGTTATAGCATCGCTGGGCGTGTTCATGGGCTTGCGAATGGTTAGTTTCGTTCCGGTAATTGGAACCCTGGCTACCTTTATTTTGGCAGCTATCACTATCGGTCATTTATTGCGCCGTACGGAGCCTCCAGTAGTAACGGCAACCGAACCTGCAGATTCTTCGGATCTGGTATAGTTTCCGGTTGAAAAATAAAACATCAGGCATCCCGGGTTTTGGCATCGTCCAAGGTCCGGGATGCTTTTTTTGTGGATTTGCAAACTGGGTTTGATACACGGGAATAGAGGGTTTTGTAGTCCCTCAATCCCCATATCAAGGCAGGATGCGTTCCGCAAATGATCCTGGACACCATCAACCCAGGAACAGAGCGTTCTTTTAACTCAAAACCAAATTCATTTTCGGAATTACCCGGGATCATGAGAAGGACGAGATAGGATGTTTTGTTGTAATTCCTTCCTGATGGGATTCGTTTCTATGAAAAAGAGCATCCTTGATCAGGATGCTCCAAATAATTCCCTAAAATCACCCGAATTAAAACTTAAACCTGTTGAAAGGTTGATTTTTCGTTCTTTTCACCTACAAAGAAAATAATCCAACCTGCCGTTTGGGATGATAATTATCATGTCTGGGCCTGATTTTCGTCAGGTTTCCGGGCATAGGCCTATCCGATTAGTAAAAAACCGAGTAAGGCAAGCAGGAGTCCCCAGAAAAGCAGTTGCCATAAACGGGGATGCCGATGTGCGGATACGATAATTGTTTCGGCTAATAGCACCCCAGCGACAGCGAAAGCAATGGCAAGTGCCCAGTTGGTATGCCAGGCATTGAAAACCCAGGCTCCTCCCATCAGCAGGACACCGAGCAAAACGTAAATACGCGTCGACCAGGGAATGGTCGATGACAGGGATGAGTTGGCATATGGTGTCATGGTAGTATGTTGACTTTGCTGAGAAAGTAGCAACAATCGCTGTGTTTTGACCTGATGAATGTCAAAACCTCCGTATGATTTTTATCAGCACATACTGCCCAAAAAAGTGAGTCCTTTAGCTAATAATCCAGAACCCTGGCAGTAAGGATTGCCTTTCGCCTTGTTTCATGGGAATGCAAAATGCCGGAGCTATGAAGACCATTGCAAAAATTTTATTCCCCACTGATTTTTCGGAAACAGCTCAAAATGCCTTTCGCTATGCCCTGATATTGGCGGATCATTATGGGGCCTCCCTGGAATTGGTTCATGCCGTTTATCCGGAATATGGGGCGCTGGACCTGCCGGTTATTGCCGCTAAAGCTACCCGGGACAAACTGGAATTAGCCAAGGAGGCCTTACATAGCTTCACCGAACTAGGTATTACGCAAGTTCAGGCGACCTATTCTTTTAAGCATGTTCCCGTGGTAGATGCCGATGTGGAGGTGGGAAGCCCGGTGGGGATTATCACACGGCTTGGCGATCGCGATCGCCCCGATATGATCATTATGGGAACCCGTGGGGAGCATAATGCGCTGGAAAAAACCTTGGGAAGTGTTACTACCGGCGTGATTGAGGAAGCCAAATGTCCGGTGTTGGTTATTCCGGAAAATGTTCAGTGGAAAACGGCACAAGTAGTTGCTTATGCGACCGACCTTTCGGAGGCAGATCCCTACCATGTATGGAAAACGAGTGAGCTATTAGCCCCCTTTAATCCGATATTACATATGGTACACGTTCATTTGGACAAGGAAGCTCCGGGGAAAATTAATTTCAATGAGCTTTCGGATATTTTTAGCACCCGTGTACCCGCACTTCAGGTCAGTTTCCATGAATGGCAAGGGCCTTCCGTAACCGAAGCATTGGAGGAATTTTCCGAAACCTATGAGGTGGACTTGCTGGTGATGTTCGCTCCGGTACACGGTTGGGTTGACCGCTTGTTCCGGCGTAGTGAAACGAAGCGTATGGCGCTGGAAACCAAGTTGCCGTTACTCATCCTAAAAGCAACGCCACAGGGGCAAAGCGCAGAAAGCTAGCCGTAAATTGGGATTTTCCGCGGGCAGGATGTAGCTTAGAACGGTATTCTGGTCGTTGAACTACTTGTTATTTATCAGCCATGATCGACTCCTTGAATTCGCCGCAAGGCCAACCCGTTCGTCGGAATACCCGTCGGATGGAACTTCTTTACCATCCTATTGTATTGGAACACGACACGGGGATGCACCCCGAGAGTGCCAAACGTCTGGGGCCCTTTGCGGAGTTACCCCCTACAGAATTGTTCAACGGCGCTTCGCTGCTGCCCTTAGTTCACACACCTGCGTATATTGAGCGTGTCCGGCATGCTTGTCATGTAGGAGCACACCTGGATGCGGATACGGCAACGTCCCCCGGGAGTTTTGCTGCGGCCTGTCATGCGGTAGGTGCAACGGTAGAGGCGGCACAGCGTGGTGGGTTTGCTTTGGTGCGGCCGCCCGGGCATCATGCCTACGCCAACCGGGCTAGTGGATTTTGCCTGTTTAATAACATAGCTATTGCTGCCCGTTCCCTGATCAGTGAAGGTAAACGGGTACTGATTTTTGATTTCGACGGCCACCTGGGTGATGGGACATCGGATATTTTTTATGCAGAGGATAACGTTATGTACTGGTCGTTACACCAGTATCCTGCATTTCCCGGACATGGCTTTGCCGATGAGATAGGGACTGGCCGGGGTGCCGGGTTTACGCTGAATGTGCCTTTGCCTCCGGGTGCAGCGGATGATATTTTCCTTGATGCTATTGATCACTATCTGCCCATTGCCGAGCAGTTTGCACCAGATGTTGTGGCTGTGTCTGCCGGCTTTGACGCACATCAATTTGACTTATTACTCGATTTACGGGTAAGCAATTATGCCTACCATCGGATTGGTCAGTTGTTAAGCAGTCGTTTTACCCAGGTATTTGCGACCCTGGAAGGGGGCTATAACGTTCCTGAATTATACAAAGGGGTGCATAGCTTCCTGGCGGGGATCAATGGTGAAGAGAATCCCCATCCGGAAGAACGGACAGCCTCCGGGATGCGGGTATGGGAAACGTACGAAATGTATCTGCACACCAGTCTGGGAAAATTAAAGCAATACTGGGTCTTATGAGTTGTGGAACTGATTTTTAAACAGCTTATCGAGATAAGTACAATTTTCCCAACAACGCCACTGTATAAATATTTAGAAAGGTTTCGTGCAAATTCGCCTCAGTAGAAAACCCAGATCCCATGCGTGAAAAACTTGAAAAAATCCTGAAGCCCCGGTCTGTTGCGGTGATTGGAGCCTCTGACCGATCAGGTTCGCTGGGGCAACTGGTAATGGCTAATTTGGTGGCGGGAGGCTTTACAGGTAAAATATACCCGATTAATTTACGCCATGCGATGGTGCAAAATGTACCGGCGTACCGGCAGGTGAGTAAAATTCCGGAGCCAGTAGATTTAGCAATTCTTTGTACCCGGAGGGAAACGATTCCGGGACTGGTAGAGGAGTGTGGGCAGGCAGGGATAGGAGGCATTTTGCTGATGGGGGCCGGTTTTGGAGAAAATGACCCGCAGGCGGTAGCTTTGGTCCGCAAGTTGTGCCGCAAGTATGGAATGCGGTTGCTGGGCCCGCAAAGCTTAGGTGTAATCAATACGCATCATCATTTAAATGTTAGCGCGCTATCGGTATCGGCGATCCCGGGAAATCTGGCTTTGATTTCCCGTAGTGGCCCCTTGTTAAATGCAATGCTGGATTGGGCACAGGAACAACAGATTGGCTTTAGCCATGTTATTTCCATTGGCGGGATGGCAGATATAGATTTTGCTGACTTGATTGATTATTTGGGTGCCGATTCCCGTACCGCCAGTATGCTGATTTATCTGGAAAACCTGCCCAATGCCCGGCGTTTTATGAGCGCTTCGCGTTCTTTTTCCCGGAATAAGCCCATTATTGTACTTAAAGCTGGCCGGCAGGATGGTGGCGAACGCGGAACAATTGTGTCGCATACCGAGGCGTTGGTCGGTGGAGATGCCGTATATGATGCTGCTTTCCGTCGGGCCGGGATCATTCGGGTGGATACAATCGCTCAGCTTTTCAACATGGCGCAGGCTACTGCCTGGCAGCCCCGCCCTCAGGGGAAGCATCTGGCGGTTATAACCAATACGGGGGCTCCCGGGTTATTAGCTGCGGATTATCTGTTTCGCAATGGGGGGCAGTTGGCTCCGCTAACTGAAGCAACCTATACCCAGCTGCGGGAAACACTGCCCGAAGACTGGCCGGCTACTAACCCTGTTCACGTTGGGAATACTGCGAATGCGGACACCTACAGTGCGGCAATTCGGATATGCCTGCAGGACAGTACCGTTGATGGGCTGATGGTGATTTTTTCCCCACTGGAAGGGGTAGACCATGTGGCGCTGGCTGAGGCGATTGGAAAGGCGATTCGCTATGCCAACAAGCCGGTACTGGCCGTATGGATGGGCGAGGGTAGTGTAGCTGCTGGCCGGGCGGTACTTGAAAAGCATCGGGTACCGCACTACCGGTATCCGGAAAGTGCCGTGGATGTATTCCTCCGCATGTACCGGTATGGGCGCGACATTCAGCTCATTTTTGAAACACCGGCTACTATTCCACAAGATTTTCAACCGGATGCGGTCCGCGCCAGACAACTCATCGACAGGGTGCTGGCCGCCGGCCGGGCGACATTGTTCGACCATGAAGCGCGGGAGTTGGTACGCTGCTATGGTATCCCGGCCCTGGAAAACTTTCTTTGTCATTCGCCGGCCGAAGCTATTATGCATGCACAGCGGATCGGCTTTCCGGTGGTGATGAAGGTTGTATCTCCGGAGGTAATCCACAAAACAGACGCAGGAGGTATACTCCTGAATTTACGTACAGCAGAAGAAGTTGGCGAAGCTTATGACCGCCTCCTGCGCAATGTCCAGCAAAATGTACCCCACGCGAAGGTTTTAGGGGTAACGGTTGAGCGGATGGTCCGGAAAGGCTTTGAATTGCTACTCGGCGCACGGTTTGACCCCGTTTTCGGGCCGGTAGTCGTATTTGGCCGCGGGGGGATAGCCGTAGAGGTGTATAAAGATTTTCGGATGGGACTTCCGCCACTGAATATGGCCTTGGCACAACGAATAATTGAGGGCACACAAATCTACCCATTGCTGCAAGGTTATCGGGGGCAGGCGGGTGTAGACTTAAATGCTTTGGCCTTTTGGCTGTACAAATTCTCATATCTGCTGGTTGACTTTCCAGAACTTCATTCGATTGACATCAACCCCTTTAATCTCGATGAGCAGGAAGGAATGGCGCTGGATGTGCAGGTCGTATTGAATCCCCAGCAAAAAGGAAATAGCGGTAAGCCCTATCAACACCTGATCATCTCCCCGTACCCCGGAGAACAATACTCAAAGACAGTAACCCTCAAAGATGGGACCTCCGTGTGGTTACGCCCTATTCGTCCGGAAGATGAACCTGCCATGGAGGCAATGCTGAAGCACGTTTCGAGTAATTCTCTGTACATGCGTTTCTTTGGCTATATTCCGAAAGTTACGCACACCTGGCTTACCCGATTTACCCATATCGACTATGATCGTGAAATAGCGATTATCGCTGAAGTGGAAGCGGTAAAAGGACAACGCAGGGAAATGATCGGGGTGGTACGGATCATCGAAGATGCCTGGCGGGAATCGGCGGAATACTCTATTTTGGTGGCGGATCACTGGCACGGTAAAGGGATTGGCAATTTACTGACCGATCATATCCTGGATATTGCCCGCAAACGGGACATTCCGAAAATTGTGGCTTCTGTTTTGCCACATAATACGCCCATGGTACACATGTTTGAGCGTCGTGGATTTCATATTGATAAAAGCCAGTTGGATGTTTATGAGGTAAGTTTAGTCCTTAGGGAAAAGTCAGGTAAATCCAAACATTAGAAAACCACCACACTGACGATATGGAGTTAATTTTACGCCCAGCCCTCCCTGCCGATTTGCCTTTGCTCCGCCGCTGGGATGAACAGCCTCACATTATCGCTTCCGATCTGGATGACTGGGGTTGGGAGGTGGAGTTAGCCCGGAATCCTCCGTGGCGGGAACAACTTATTGCAGAGCTGGCCGGCCGGCCGATTGGATTTGTTCAACTCATTGATCCGCAGGAGGAAGAAACGCATTACTGGGGCGATATTGGCCCTAACAAACGCGCATTGGATATCTGGATCGGCATGGCCGAGGATCTGGGCCAGGGATACGGCACCCGCATGATGGCCCTGGCGCTCGAGCGCTGTTTTCAGCACGCATCGGTAGAGGAAGTGCTTATTGATCCGCTGACTTCCAATACGCGGGCTATCCGGTTTTATCAAAGGCTGGGATTCGAATTTGTTGAAGAGCGAACTTTTTATGGCGACCATTGTCAGGTGTTTCGGCTTACTAGAGAAGGCTGGGAACACACAAAAAGGGAAGCTGCGAACACCGGGCATTAAACGGGGCGCTCTGCCCAGGGTCAAAGTAGCAAAACCGGTCATTATGGCAAATCATTTACCCCTTCTCTGGTGGCTATGGATCTTCATTATTCCCCTTTCCTGTCAGGAGAATAACCCGGAAACAGATAGTGGTGCCTTCCGGGAAACCAGAATGATCACTTACAATCAAGTACAGGTAGCGGTTGTCATTGATAAACCAGCTTATGAGGAAGTAGATGTAATTCTAGCTTTTCATGGGACTGTTTTTGAAGACAGCAAAATTCTGCAGGCCGCAAATACCACACTCGATGCGGTGAGAAGGATTACCGATAGGGCGGATATAATGATTGTTAGTGTTGCTTACCCTGAAGAAGGGTTGCTGATGGGAGATAATATCCGGGAGTCAGAAGCAGCATTGCTCTGGATGAAAAACAAAGCAACCATTGAGCTAGGGGTTAGAATACGGAAGGTATTCTTGGTTGGTCATTCCCAGGGGGGATATATTGTTACCCGCTTGAATACGATGTATGCAACGGATGGTGTAGTAGCCAACGGCCCTGGTCCGCTAAATCTGGCGTTACGTTGCCAGCTGGAAGAAGACAAAAAGGTACAACCGACAACGACTTGTATGCTTTTACAAGACAAGTATGGCCAAGTAATGACGAATCCTGAAGCCTACCTGGATCGTTCGCTGCTTCGTTTCACCAATGGCTTTCAAGCGGATATTCTTTTTTGCCAGGGAATGCAGGACGCAGCTATCCAGTTGAGTTCCTGGCCTGCTTTTAAGCAATCGGTTATGGACTGCAGGAATTGTCGGGGGCGCCAATTTGTGGAAATAGTCAATGGTGGGCACACCGCCTTATTTGAAAGTCCGGAGGCAAAATTGGCCTATAATCAGTTTATTGACCGGTAATTCATTTACCAACTCAATGGGGGTAAAGTTTTGCATTGGTAATTTTTCCAGACAGCTTAGTACACGGGATGAGCCGAGGTGCAAGGTCTATGCATCCCCCCCGTAATTCGCAATGTAATAACGCAGCCGAGCCAGTTGCTGGCGGTCTCCGAGTACAATGAAGCTGGTACCTGGCGTCAATTGGATGTCAGGGCGGGGGTTAACATGGTAGTGCCCTTCGGCATCGCGAAAGCCAATGATATTAGCGCCGGTTTCCCGGCGGATATGCAGATCCTGGATAGATTTGTAGCGACAAACACCGGGGACCTCTTCGAAGAGGAGTTCTTCAAAACCAATATCTGAGCGGTATTCGTTGGTGATGAACGAAAAGAAGTCCACGGCTCCGGGTTTGGTGACCAAGGTTGCCATGTAAAAACCACCAATTTGCTCGGGCATGACCACATGGTCCGCACCGGCCAGGAGCAATTTTTTTTGGGAGCGGGGGTCTTTCGCCCGGCTGATGATACTGATATTTGGATTGAGCTGGTTTGCCGTCAGTACCACAAATACATTATCGGAGTCGTCGGGGAGGGCGGAAATAAGCGCCTGGGCGCGTTTGATTCCGGCGCGCACGAGGGCCTCATCGTGGGTAGCGTCTTCCTCGACGAAGAGTAATTTGCCATCTGATTTTTCCAGTTGCTCAATAACCTCTGGATTAGAGTCAATAATGACAAAAGGGATTTGGTGCTTGGTAAAGTGCGTTACGATCTCCCGGCCATAGCGGCCATAACCACAGATGATTACATGGTTTTCCAGTTTGTCGATACCGGTATTGATCAGGTTGAGATACATTTTTTTAAAGATTTCCCCTTGAATAATATAATAGGAAAAGACGGAAAGCAAGTAGGCAATCATCCCTACATTAAAGAGAATATAGACGGAAACAAACATTTTCCCGGCCCAGTCGAGCGGCTCTACTTCGGTATAGCCTACGGTAGAAATGGTAATTACTACCATGTAAAAGGCATCAGAAAGAGAATACCCTTCAAAATACATAAAGCCGATTACCCCCAGGCTAATATCCAGGAATAAAAGCAACAAGGCTACCCGAAGATTCAGCAAGATACCCGGGAAGCGTGACCAGTGAAAAGAATGTAGCCGCGGGGCTTTAGGATCCATATTGATTAACTAAAACACTGTGATGAAAATCAGAGCCTGGATTGATAGTCCTCCTTTCTTTCTTGCAAGAAAACGTTTACATTGATATAGATGTTGGGGTGATTCTGCAAGCAAATAAAAGCCCAAAGCCATGAAAAAATATCTTTTACTAACTATCGCACTTGTAACGCTTGTGCTGGCGGAGGTGAGTGGACAGTCATTGTTGTCGGAATCGTCGGTGGACGTCATGGCTCAAAAATATATCAAAAAAGCTAAAAATGCAGGCCTGATTATTGGTATCTATCAACAGGGGCAGTTTCGGTTTTTTCCTTATGGAGAGTGGCCGGGGACAGTTGCGCCGGAAGAACGACTTATGCAATTAGGAGCAGCTACCAGCGTATACACGGCTACCTTATTAGGGTTTGCGATGGCGGAAGGGCGGGTACATTCCTGGGATCCCTTGCAGCGATTCTTACCTGATTCCATCGAGGCTCCCCGGTATGATCCCGCTTTATTAGGTGTAGAAATGGCAGAAGATCGATTGAGTTGTGATCCGGATCCCTTATCGCCGCCGGAAGCAATAACACTTTGTCAATTGGCTCAACATACCTCGGGCTTGACTTGCGCCTGCACTGAAGGCTATTTATGGCATCCTTTGGTGGGCATGTCCGGCAAGGAAAAGCAGCCTCCTTATGACCCTGATGAATCGTTTTTCTGGGCAAGTCTTAGTTCGATGGAAGTTACGTTTCCTCCGGGAACGAAATACCGCTACTCCAATCAGGGGATGGCCGTTTTAGGCCAGGTGCTTTCCCGCCTGTATAACACCTCTTACGGGGCCTTGATTGACCGCTACCTGGGGAAACCATTGGGTTTACAGGATACCCGGGTAAAACTAACCAGTGGCCAGCGGGAGCGCATTCAACCAGGCTTCGACACAAAGGGCCGATCGGTAGCTCCCTGGGAATTCTCAGCGTCTGTAGGAGCTGGAGGGCTATGGTCAACCCCTGCGGATGTTTTACACTTTCTGGCAGCCCATTTAGGCACGCGTACCGCCTTGGTCAATGACGTACGGGAGGTTGTCACCGCTCCCGCAGTCGATTTTACGTTTCCTGGCTGGCGACGCCCAACCCAGAGTGCTTATGGATGGCTGGTATCCCGCCTGCGGGAAGACGATCCACGGCAAATTCACTGGATTAACGGGGGAACCGGAGGGTATCGGGTGTTTATGGCCTTCGTTCGGCAAAATCAACTGGGACTGGTTGTCATGGCCAACAGCGAATATGATGTTGATGAATTAGGGTGGGGAACCCTTGAGCTCATGCTGGGCAGTAATTGATGGATTGATTTGGGAAGTGCAAAACCCCCTGCCCAACTGCGTCGGGGTAAACGGTTACCCCCGAGACTGGTTACTCGTTATTAGTTACTGGTTTATTCGCTCTTCAAAAATGACCTCGCGAAGGCGCTATGAAGACGCAAAGAGTGATTCCGCCTGCTCACTGCTAACTGAAAAACGTTGAATTGGTGCCTGGTGGCTGATACTGGTTGTTGGCCTGTTGATGCCTAAATAACGTTGACCGTTTATCATTTCCGATTTCCCACTCCGACTGCGTCGGAGCAAGTTTCTCATTTCCCACCCCCTACTAAAAATGCTTCGGGCGGTACAACTTATTTGCCTCCTGCTTGGGAGGTTGATGCGTAGTAATGCAAACTAACGCTGAATTGAGCATTTGATTTATTTGACCTGCTCGGCCACAAAAAATGTGCAAGTCCAGTTTAGAAACTCTCAAGATGTCTTATCTTCTCGCTGAAAATAATCTGATAATAAATTTGGAAGGGAAATGATTTCTTGGGGCACTCTACTTAGCCCCTAGTATCGGTTACTCTTTTTCAGGCCTTTGTCCACGCACCCAAACCCTATGAGAGACCCACGTGTAGACGCCTACATCATTAAAGCTGCACCCTTTGCGCAGCCTTTGCTTAGCCACCTTCGGGAAATTGTCCACCAGGCAATTCCGGATATTGACGAAACGATAAAATGGGGATTTCCGCATTTTATGTATCAGGGGGCCATTCTTTGTAATATGGCAGCCTTTAAACAACATTGCACGTTTGGCTTTTGGCGCGCTGCTGAACTTGCCGATGAGGAACAAATGTTGCAAACCGTAGGCCGTACGGCGATGGGACATCTGGGGAGGCTGACCCAAATGGAAGATTTACCGCCTGCCACTGTTTTAACTGCCTATCTTATCGAAGCACAGGCCTTGGCGCAGCTTCCGGCTCCCCCCGCCCGGAAGCAACGCGACCCGCTTCCAGAGCTTGAGATCCCGCCAGTATTGGCTAATGCGTTGGCCAATGACGAGGACGCGAAGGCTGCTTTTGAACGGTTTAGTCCATCTCATCGACGGGAGTACATCGAATGGATTATGGAAGCCAAAACCTCAGCAACCCAGGAAAAGCGGGTAGCTACAACCCTGGAGTGGTTGCGGGAGGGAAAGTCCCGGAATTGGAAATACCAGTAGGCGGGGTATTTTTCGTAAGTTTGTTTGGAAGACATCCTCAATGACTTGGGATTCAGCAAAAGCAAATAATCATGTTTAGTTATGGTGAATAGCAATTATCGGTGTGTACTAATGCTTCTGCTCCTGATGAGCAGTACCTTTTTAGTAGCCCAGGAGGGTGATCCTGATCCACGCATGGATTTTGAAAAATACGATCCACCTTCCAGCCTGGTCGTTCCCGAACACCCAAAAACGCGGTCAAAATTTCCGTTTGTGGATATCCATAGCCACCATTGGAATATGGCCACACAAGACTTGGATAAGCTCCTGGTGGAAATGGATTCGCTCAATATGGGGCTTTGTGTGAATTTAAGTGGCCGTGGGGGCACCGCCCTGAAAGGAATGATGGACAATGTGCGTAAGTATGGTTACGAAAACCGCATTGCCATTTTCACCAATGTCAGTTTTAATGGCATGGACGAACCGGATTGGACGGAAAATGCAGTTAAACAACTGGAGTATGATGTTGCTGCCGGTGCCAAAGGACTTAAGATATTCAAAAGTCTGGGGTTGAGTGTAAGTGACTCCAAGGGCCGGGTACCCATTGATGATCCCCGGCTGGATCCCATTTGGGCGAAATGTGGCGAGTTGGGTATTCCAATTCTGATCCACTCCGCAGATCCCAAGCAGTTCTGGGAGCCGTTTGACGAACAAAACGAACGGTGGCTGGAATTGAAAACGCACCCCCGCCGGAAGCGCAGTGCCACCGATCCGGCCCCTTTCGAGCAAATTATTGCCGAACAGCACCATGTTTTCCGGAAGCACCCAGGTACTACGTTCATTAATGCCCATTTCGGGTGGTTCGCCAATGACCTGGATTCCCTGAGCCGCCTGATGGATGCCTTACCCAATATCAATATTGAATTCGGGGCGGTAATCGCGGAGCTGGGGCGTCAACCTCGACAGGCAAAGGCCTTTTTTGAAAAGTATCAGGATCGGATTCTGTTTGGCAAGGATGCTTATAACCCGGAAGAATATTACACTTATTTTCGGGTGCTGGAGACGGCAGATGAATATTTTCCCTACTACAAACGCTACCATGCTTTCTGGCGGATGTATGGGCTTGATTTATCCGATGAAGTATTGCGTAAAATTTATTACAAGAATGCAGTCCGCATCATTCCCGGACTGGATATAAGCGTTTTTGAATAACCATTTTCACACGTTCTTCATGCGTACGAGCAAGTTGGTTCGGGCACTATTCCTGGGGGCTTTGGTGCTGTTCAGTGCGGTAACTTTGTCAGCACAGTCCTTCTTTACCGTTCAGCAAGTTCCGAACCCGAAACAGACGGGGAGTGGTTATGTGAGTGATCCGGAAGGTTACCTGTCGAGTGTGGAGGTGGCCGAGATTAATCGATTGCTGACCGACCTGGAAGCATCCAGTACGGCTCAGGGAGCGGTAGTCATGTTGAATTCGATTGGGGATGCAAACCCCAAGGAGTTTGCCACTGCCTTATTCAATACCTGGAAGATAGGGCAAGCCGGAAAGGATAATGGCTTGCTGATTCTGGTCGTTATGGACCAGCGGCGTACCGAATTTGAAACGGGGGATGGTCTGGAAGGACTGTTGCCGGATTTGATCTGTTACCGGGTTGGTATGGAAGTTTTATCCCCTAATTTTCAAAAGAGCAGGTTTGGCCAGGGGCTCATTCTTACCGTCCAGCGGTTTTCAGAAATTCTGACCACGCCTGATGCCCTGCAGGAGATGGAGGATAGCCAATATAATCCGGTTGCTTCCGGCGGTAGGAATAATCCCTGGATAGGCTTGGTTTATTATGGGTTTGTCAACTTAGTCTTTCACATCTTCCTGTTGGGGTATTTGTTCTATCACCTGGGTAGCCGGGATGAAGCCTATGACAAATACCGGGCCGTGAGGCGGGTCGCCTTATGGCCATTTTTGGTGGTATTTCCGCTTCCTTATGTGTTGGTATACCTGTTTTTGCGCAAGCGTCTGAAAGCACTGCGGTATCAACCCCGCTTTAGCCGGATAAGTGGAGCCCCGCTCCGGTTAGTGCCGGAGGAAGAGGAAGACTATTTTCTGGAAAAGGGACAGGTTACAGAAGAGGAAATTGGTGTAGCCGACTATGATGTCTGGGTTTCAGAAACGGATGAGAATGATTTACTTATTCTTCGCTACGGGAAATGGAACAGCACCTATTCCCGCTGCCCGTCTTGTCATTATGTTACGTATTACCATTCGTTTTCCCAAACACTAACGCCAGCGACTTATTCTCATTCCGGTCGACGCTTGGTGGTATATGCCTGTAAGAATTGTAATTATCAGGAGCGCAAGGAACAAACCATCCCGAAAAAGGTGCAATCAACCAGTAGCAGTGGTGGGTTCAGCGGCTCCAGCGGCGGTTCTCGTTCCGGAGGGAGCTCCAGTTGGGGTGGCGGCCGCAGTAGCGGCGGTGGCGCCGGGGTGAGTTGGTGATGAAAAAGAGCCATCATTTATATTGGCAGTTCCTCTCCTTTCAGGTTAAAAAAACGCAACGCTTTCTATGGCTGCTAAACCCAGCCTCACCACTTCGGCTGGCGCTATTACGGGTATTACCCGGGCAAGTGGTGAACTTTTTCCCACGAGTATCCTTACCTGTTGAACGACTTTATTCATGAGCCGTCAGCATATCAATGTAGTGTGGTTTAAACGGGATTTGCGCCTGCAGGATCATGCCCCGCTGGTTGCTGCCCAGCAAGCGGGCCTACCCGTTGTGCTTTTGTTTTGTTTTGAACCACAGCTGATGGCTGGACCTACCAGTGACCTGCGTCACTGGCGCTTTGCCTGGGAAGCTTGCCAGGATTTACAGCGGCAATTATCTCCCTTTGGGCATGAGCTGTTGGTTTGTCAGCAGGAAGTACTCTCGGTTTTAGCGCAATTGAAGCAGCAAGTTGTGATCGATACCCTTTTTTCCCACCAGGAAACCGGCGACCAACACACGTTTGCCCGGGATCGAAGGGTGGGCCAGTGGTGCCGGGAACAAGGTGTTCGTTGGGCTGAATACAGTCAGGATGGCGTAATGCGGGGGCGACAGAACCGCCGGGGCTGGGCTACCCATCTCGAACAATTCCTTGCGGCACCCTTAGCGCAGCCTCAGGTCGCCCAACTGAGCACCTGGCGTATCCCTGCCGACTTACGCATTTTGCTAACCGGGGATCCGCTGCCGCAAGCATTCAAAGAACCTGCACCAGCTTTTCAACCCGGAGGAGAAACCAATGCCTGGCGTTATTGGCAGAGCTTTCAAAGTACCCGGGCCATTAACTACGGCCGCCATTTGTCCAAACCCGCCTTGAGTCGTCGCAGCTGTAGCCGCTTGTCACCCTATCTGGCCTGGGGAAATATCAGCCCGCGGCACTTATGGCAGGAAATCGGCGGCCATCCTGAAGAAAACCCAATCGGGCGTAGTTTGCACGCCTTTCGTACGCGCTTATGGTGGCGTAGCCATTACCTGCAAAAACTGGAATCCGACTGGAGAATGGAGTTCAATCCGATTAACGCCGGGTTCGCTGCCGCCGATCAAGACCTGGACGAAAACTTGTTCAACGCCTGGGCAACCGGTCGAACGGGATATCCGATGGTTGATGCGAGTATCCGGTGCCTGAAGGCTACCGGTTGGATTAACTTTCGGATGCGGGCCATGCTGGTGACCTTTGCCACGTTTACCCTGGGGCTTCCCTGGCAACAAGTAGCCTGGCATTTGGCGCGCCTTTTTCTGGATTATGAACCGGGTATTCATTATCCGCAAGTACAAATGCAGGCGGGTTTGACCGGATACCATACCCTCCGCATCTATAACCCTACGGTACAGGCCGTTCGGCACGACCCGGAAGGAGTGTTTATTCATGCCTGGTTGCCGGAATTACGGTTAGTTCCACCTCCCCAATGTTTTGAACCCTGGAAACTTACCGCTCTTGAAGCAGAACTTTATCAAGTGAAATTAGGGACAGATTATCCGAATCCCA